>CP073041.1:0-605201 GCA_025370055.1 Woronichinia naegeliana WA131
ATGCTGATACCTCCTCCCCCATCCCTCTGGCCAGACGCGCTAGAATGTCTGCGATCGCGGTTAACGCCTCCAGCTTTTGACACCTGGATTCAAACGGCCAGTTTGCAAGCGGTTCAGGACAATTATGTTGTCATTCAAGCGGCCAATCCCTTTGTCTTAAATCATTTGCAAAAACACTATATTCCCCTATTAGTGGAAATTTTTAGTGATCTATTGGGCTGTGCAGTAGAGATTCAATTAACCACAGTGGATCGTGAAAATATTGCTATTGTCAATGGTAATGAAAAAAAACCTGGGGTAAACCGAGAAGATATTCTGAAAAATCCCCAATTAAACCCTAAATATACCTTTTCCCGCTTTGTCGTTGGCCCCACTAATCGCATGGCCCATGCTGCCTCCCTCGCAGTAGCCGAGTCTCCTGGGCGAGAATTTAATCCCCTTTTTCTCTGTGGTGGGGTGGGTTTAGGAAAAACTCATTTAATGCAGGCGATCGCTCATTACCGACTAGAAATGTTTCCTGATGCCAAAGTATTTTATATTTCGACGGAACAGTTTACTAATGATCTGATTACCGCTATTCGTCAGGACAGTATGGAACGGTTTCGGGAACATTATCGTTCGGCGGATTTTTTACTAATTGATGATATTCAATTTATTGAAGGCAAGGAATTTACCCAGGAAGAATTTTTCTATACCTTTAATACGCTGCACGAAGCCGGAAAACAGGTGGTGCTGGCCTCCGATCGCGCTCCAAAACGTATTCCTTCTTTACAGGATCGGCTGATTTCTCGCTTTTCGATGGGATTAATTGCCGATATTCAAGTCCCCGATCTGGAAACTCGCATGGCCATTTTACAAAAGAAGGCTGAGTATGAAAGTATGCGACTCCCGAAGGAAGTGATTGAATATATCGCTACCAATTACACCTCCAATATTCGAGAATTAGAAGGGGCCTTGATTCGCGCGATCGCCTATACCTCCTTGTCTGGTGTACCAATGACGGTTAAAAATATTGTGCCAGTCTTAAATCCGCCTGTGGAAAAAATTGCCGCGTCTCCCATCGCCATTCTACAAACCGTTTCCCAAGCCTACAATTTAAGCGTTGAAGATTTACAGGGCACTTCCCGTCGTCGAGAGATTAGTTTAGCCCGCCAGGTGGGCATGTACTTGATGCGTCAACATACGGATCTGAGTTTGCCCCGCATTGGCGAAGAATTTGGCGGTAAAGACCATACTACGGTGATGTACAGTTGCGACAAAATTACCCAACTGCAACAAAAAGATTGGGAATTAAGCCAAACCCTCTCCGAACTCAGCGATCGCATTAATATTGCCAGTCGTAAAATCAAACCAGAAATTGATCCCTAGTCAAAATTTAGGCTTAATGAGTCGAGACAAGACGATGGACTCCAGTGCGGTAAAATCAACTTAAAGCCAATAAATTTTAGTCTGAATCTTCCAGTTTATTTAACTTATTTAACCCTTGTTTAACCTCAATTTTGAAAAGATCATTGCCGCCCTACTGGTAATTTTTATCCCTCTGTCGATCGCGGCAGACTGGTTGCAATGGGGCAGTAGCTACGTTTTTATCTATTCGGCCTGTTCCATTATTCCCCTTTCCATTGTCCTTAGTACTGCTACCGAAAAAGTGGCAGTGGTGACCGGGCCATCCCTAGGCGGCTTAATTAATGCTATTTTTGGCAGTGCGACAGTTTTGATCATCGCCCTCATTGCCCTGCGGGAAGGCTTAGTTGATATTGTTAAAGCTAGTATTACCGGCAGTATTTTAAGTGACCTCTTACTTTTCCTCGGATTGGCGATGTTAACCGGTGGTCTGCGCTACAAAGAACAGGAATTTCAACCAATTTTAGCGCGAGTCAATGGTTTATCTATGACCCTAGCGGCCATTGCGATCGCCTTACCGACCTTAGTGATTAACACCTCTAATATGGTTAATGGAAAGGTGATTAGTCATTTATCGATCATCGTGGCAACAGTTTTAATTATTGTTTATGGCTTAACTTTATTATTCTCGTTAAAAACCCACAGTTATCTCTATGATGTGGGACTAGCCATTAAACGATCCCCTCATTCTCCTGCCGAAAAACCAGAAGAGGACGAACGCGATCGCCTTAGTTTCTGGATCATTATTTTACTGACTGCCACGATTGCTGTGGCCTTTGAATCCGATTTATTTGTCAATGTCATTGATTCTGTCACCGATGGTTTAGGTTTGACTCCGCTATTTACTGGGGTTATTTTGCTGCCTCTCATTAGTGATGTGGCCGGCATTGTCATTGTCATTCGCTTAGCTTTAAAAGATAAAATGGATCTAGTTGTTGCTACCGCAACGGGTGATAGCCTCTTAGTTTCTCTTTTTGTTGCACCGATTTTAGTCTTAGCCGGATTGATTATTCATCAAGGCATGGATTTGAATTTTAATCCGTTTGAAGTCGTTGCCTTAGCCGTTGCCGTTACTGTCACTAATTTAATTAGTTTTAGCGGACGATCTAATTGGTTGGATGGAACGCTACTATTAGCCACTTACACAATTTTAGGCGTTGCTTTTTTCTATCATCCTGCTTAATAGTATGGTTCTTCGGTATTTGTTATGCTAAATATGAGGTTATCTACTCCAAAACCTATGCCAAGAAAGGGAAACCCTTTCTTTACACTCAATTCATGCCAAATTAACTGACAGTTTTAACCGAAAACCTTATATAGCAAGGATTTTAGGAATTGATAAAATGACTGAGCATAGTAACTACCGATGAACCAAATAAAAACTTTAAAGCCAGAAGCTCGACGGATGGCTGTAAGGTTGAAAAAAGTTATTCGTATTGCCTCACAAATACAAGAAAATTTAAGTTCAAATCTGATCACTAAGGTCGAACTAGATCTTCGTTTAGCTGATGCCGAATCCGCCTTAGAATACTATCATGAAATAGTTGAGAAACAATAGAATCTCCAAATCCAAATTCAGATATTTATGAAAGCAATTATGGTAGTGGGGACGACCTCCAGTGCAGGCAAGTCTTTTCTCACAACAGCCCTTTGTCGTCTATTGGCCCAGCAAGGTTGGCAGGTAAGTCCATTTAAAGGGCAGAACATGGCCCTCAATGCCTACGTTACCTTAACCGGAGGCGAAATGGGCTATGCTCAGGCAGTTCAGGCTTGGGCAGCGGGCGCAACACCCAGAGTCGAAATGAATCCTATTTTACTTAAACCCCAGGGTGATATGACTTCCCAGGTCATTATTAAAGGGCAGGTTGTCGGCACCACTGGAGCCAGTGAATACTATGAAAAATATTTCGATCGCGGTTGGCAGGCCATTACTTCCTCTCTCGATCGCCTCAAGGAAGAGTTTGATGTCGTTGTCTGTGAGGGAGCGGGTAGTCCGGCGGAAATCAATCTCAAACATCGAGATTTGACCAATATGCGGGTTGCTAAATATCTCAAGGCAGCAACGGTGTTAATTGTGGATATTGATCGAGGTGGGGCCTTTGCTCATGTCGTTGGCACTCTTGCTCTTTTGGAGCCGGAAGAACGTCAACTGATTAAAGGAATTGTTATTAATAAATTTCGGGGCCAGCGATCGCTCCTAGAGTCAGGGATCACTTGGCTAGAAGATTATACTGGCATTCCCGTGCTAGGGGTTATCCCCTATACCAATACATTTTTTCCGGCGGAAGATTCCCTCAGCCTTTTTGAGCATTCTACCCGTCCCAAGGAATCAGATCTAGAAATTGCTATTATTCGACTGCCTCGGATTGCAAATTTTACCGATTTTGATCCCCTAGAGTCTGAACCGAATGTTTGTTTGCGCTACGTTAATCTCAATAGTTCTTTCGGCTATCCCGATGCAGTGATTTTGCCAGGCTCTAAGACCACGATCGCGGATTTAACGGCTCTACATGAGAGTGGCATGGCGGAAAAGCTTAAAAATTATGTGGCAGCAGGTGGAACAGTATTAGGATTGTGTGGTGGCTATCAAATGTTGGGCCGACAAGTACATGATCCCGATGGTTCAGAAGGAGGCAAAGAACGGTGTGCCGGTCTTAACTTTTTACCAATGGAAACCCTCATTTCCCGTGAGAAAATCACCCGACAACGCCAATCGATCTCTCTCTATCCTCAATCCGGTTTACCAGTTTTAGGTTATGAACTTCATCAAGGCATTACCCGTTTGATCCGCTCCTCTGATCAAGAAATTTTAAAAGATTTCCATCCTATTTTTGAAGATGATAATCTAGGAATTGTCAATACCAGTCAATCGATTTGGGGCTGTTATTTACACGGGATCTTTGATAACGGTTCTTGGCGACGGTCTTGGTTAAATGTTCTGCGTAAACGTCGCGGTTTACCCACGTTACCAACGGGTATTAGCAATTATCGAGAACAGCGTGAAGTGATGTTAGACAGTCTGGCTGAGTTAATTAAAGAGTTTGTCAATTTGTCTCCTTTAATTCAATACCTGGGAGAAGAAGATTAATGAGTGTCAATGTTCATTTTCTCCCTGATGATATTACCATTATTGCTGAAGCAGGAGAACCGATTTTAGACGTGGCGGAACGGGCCGGCGTATTTATTCCCACCGGCTGTTTGTTGGGTTCTTGTCATGCTTGTGAGGTGGAATTAGAGGATGGAACCCCTATCTGCGCCTGTTTAAGTGCTGTACCTAATGATGTCAAATCCCTTAGATTAACCCTTTATGCTGATCCGGTTTGGTAAACAAGACTAGGAATTAATTTTGTGGCTTGTATCTAATAAATTTTCAATTTGTTTAACCAATGTGTCATTGTCCCAGTTTTGATATAAATGGGCGGCGATCGCGGCGGCTCCAGCCCCAACCCCTTCCTTCACAAAGCCCTCTTCATAGATCTGTAATTGAGGATAACGAGAATGACTAAAATTGAGTTGAGTTGCCATTAAACAGACCGGCGCAAGTAATGTTGCTAAACTCACCGTATCTCCGGTTGGATCTTCTGCCACCCAGCGTGTAGTTCCGACGACAATTTTAGCCAGATTAACTAGAATTTTTCGTGTCTTTAAAATGGCCTGAATAAGGGCATAAACCGCTAACATTTGGGTTCCGCCTGCCAAGATCAACCCCACTGTTTGACTCGCCGCGATCGCCATTCCTGCACAGACAATTTGCATCGGATCGCCCACGGCGGCCACAATGTTGAAAGGATCGGATAAATCCTGGGCTTTTTGTAAACCTTGTTGAACAATGTCCCATTTTTGTTGATGGTTACACTGGGGATGACTACTATTCACCTTACCCAAAGCATCTATCCCCAAAGCGGTTAAAACGGCTAGAGCGGTGGTTGTTCCTCCGACCACACATTCACTTAAAATTAGATAACTTTCTGGACAATTCTGGGCTAATTGTTGACCCCACATTAAACCCTGCTCAAATAAATATTCCACTGTCGCCAATGGTAAGGCCTGACCAGTGGATAAACAGTTAGCGGCTAATCCTCCCAAATCAATACTGGGAACAGTCGGGGCGATCGCCAAACCCGTATTGAATAAATGGACTGGAATTTGTAACCTGTCCACTACGGCACGGGTAATCAGGACGGGAGAAACCCCAACTGTCAATGGTGGCAAAGGATAGGTAGGATTAGGTAAATAACCATTCATTAAAAATTCTGCATCGGCGATCGCGGTATATTGACGATCCTGGGGAGTCGCTCCTGCGGCTGAAATCCCAGGAATCAGACCAGTAGCCGTAAATCCTAATAGACAGACAAAATGGGGACAGCAACCTTGATACCGTTGTAGCCAGGCTTTTCCTAATGAGACTTGAGTATAAATCTTGATCATCTAAATGTCGTTAATAAATGATGATTCCTCAAAACACTGTAATCTAGAATACTCTTAAGGCTCTATAAATCCGTTAGTGTCTTTATTTATTCGCGCTCCAGATTTAGGCTTTCTGAAACCCTTATACAGTAAGGCTCGATTTTTTATCTTTGACCCAGCGTGAAAGATTCGTGACACTAACATAAATCTACTATTATGGGTAAAAACTATATCTAAGTGTCACTAACCCCGTCCTAAAGGTGCGGGGCCTGCCCAGACCAATCTAGGCGACGCAAGTAGCGACTACCGCGTCGAGACACAGCTTGGAACAGACTTCCGAATACTTCCCTAGTTCGGACTATCTCTAAGCCTTATTGGTAAGGTGTTGTCAGACAAGGCATCTTAGCTGTGTTGCGGGAAGGGACTTAGACAAGTTTGCTGGTTCTTGCCCTTATCGGGATTTTCAAAAACTTCCCGCAAGGGAAAACAAAGTAAAGCCGTCCTAGAAAGACGGGGTTTCAAACCCATTTTTTTCGATAACACAAATACGTCAGATAGTTAATAACACAAATACGTCAAGTAGTTATTTCAATACTTGGAACTAATTACTTTTTTTTTCAATAACCCCTAAATACGATAATTTATACAGTAAGGTAATCAAATATTGGTTGTGACGACTATGACCCCGCCCCAACTCAGCCCCCCGAACCTGGCCCAACCTGAGGGAAGCCTGTATAAGGTTCTGCAAAAACTGATTGTCAATCAAGCTTCTGGAAAGTTAATTATCCATAATCCCCAGGACAACTCTATCCATTGGCGTATTTACCTAGGTAATGGCAGAATTCACTTTGCAGGCAGCGAAACTGGTCATTCGGAACGTCTTAACTACTTATTAGGACGTTATGTACCGGACAAAAACTTTAGTTTGCCTGGCAACGTGGCAGATGATTATCAGTACCTTTGTGAACTATGGCAATCTGGAGAATTTAGTTTTCAACAAATCCGCTCGATTTTAGCAAAGTTTACCCAGGAAGCTTTGATTCAAATTCTTTCTCTAAAACAGTCTCTTTGTTATTTTGAAAATATCGTTGGATTAGAGCATCTTTTACTGTACCTTAATCTCAAAAAATTAATGCTGCCAGTAGAGCAGCAAATCAGACATTGGTTTACCTTACGAGAGGAAATAGGTTCTCCTTTTCAACGTCCTCGAATTGTCAATCAAGATAAAATACGTCAGTGGGGTGAACGCCATTTCCAAGCCGAAACCCAGAAATTAGGACAATTTCAGCGATTCCAAGAACTTCTTGAGCAGCAACAGTGTCTTTATTTCCTCGCAAGTCGTACCAATACAAGCACAATTAATTTAGCTGTCACCTTGCAACCTTTGATCAAAACAGGTTTGGTCGAAATGCAACCCTATGTTTTGACCCAAAGTGATGATCGTCCCGTTGTTGCTTGCGTTGATGATAGTCCTGCTATCCAACGAGTGGTTAAATTTACCTTAGAGGCTAGTGGGTATCGAGTGGTAAATATTAAGGAACCATTCAAAGCCCTAACAACCCTACTACATGCCAAGCCGGATCTAATTTTAATGGATATTAATATGCCTGAGATTGACGGATATCAGCTTTGTAGTTTGTGTAATAAATCTTCTGCCCTGAAGGATATTCCTATTATCATGCTCACAGGCAGAAGCGGAATTCTTGACCGGGTTAAAGCTAAAATGGTCGGGTCAGTCGGTTATATTTGTAAACCCTTTCTTCCCCAGGAATTAGTGCAAGCAATTAATTCCTATGTACCTGTAAATCTTCATTCCGCTTAGGGGTAATCCATGAAAAGAATTTTAGTCGTAGAAGATTCCAAGTCTGAACAGCTTTTGATCTCAGGGTTGTTGAAACCGTTGGGAGAGGTTGTTGCTTTCGACAATGGTGAAGCAGCTTTAGTTTGGCTAGAAGAAAATCCTAGTCCAGACTTGATTTTTTTAGATATTGTAATGCCCGATATCAGTGGTTACGATCTTTGTCGAAGGATTCGTAACAAGCTAGAGAATGTTCCTATCGTTTTTTGTTCTACCAAGAGCGAGGATTATGACAAGTTCTGGGCCTTGCGACAAGGAGGAAATGCCTACGTAACCAAACCCTATAGTCCTAGTGATCTTGTTAAAACCGCTAAGGATTATTTAACAAAATAAAGAAAAAATCTTGAGTCGATGACGTTTGGAACAGTAATCCCTCAATTTAAGCTTATGTTGGTAGATTTTTTTCAGGTTGAACTCGATCAATCTCTTGTCTTGGCAATTCCCTTAGAAAGAACAGCAGAAGTTTTGACAATGCAATGGTCTGAGCTTTGTCCCATTCCAGGAATCTGTCCAGAATTATTAGGGGTTAGTAATCAGCGGGGACGGTTGCTCTGGATGCTGGATTTAATGTATCTGTTAGGTCTGAAATTAAGTGAACAGCGTCTCGTTCGGACAGAAAAATTAACTTCAATTGTTTTAACCAGAGATAACCTACGGGTTGCCGCTTTTGTTTCCAAGCTCAAAGGTATTATTAGTCTCGATCAAAGTAATATTCAGTCTCATCATCATCCTTGTTTTATCGGTCAAGCTGCTGTAGAAACAGAAGCAAGATTAATCCCGATCTTGAATGTTGATGTGGTATTTCAAGCTTTGCAGGGAAACACTCTCAATTCATCATCCTTAGTCCCCTTAACTTAAGCTCCCTTAGCATAACTATGACTGCGATTCAATCTCTTCCATCTGAACAAGCTTTTCCAGCAGAAATCTTGGAATTGCAAGCCAATGTTGCCCAAAATCCTGAAGATTTGGTGGCTAGAATTACTCTGGCTAGTGCTTTAGAACAAGCTGGTTTTTTATCAGAGGCCGCTCTACAGTATCAAGCTATTCAATCCTTAGATACCGATCAAATTTTTACTGCAACGGCAGAGAAGGCGATCGCGGGCATTAATGCTAAGTTGGAGGAAGTTAAGCAGCCCTTATCCTCAGAGAGCTCTAGACACTCTTATCGTCAGGGCAATGGGGAGAATAAAGCCAATACTTTTCAAGGGAATGAAGCAGATGTCGTGCTCACGGCAGCAAACTCAGATTCAGAACGTTTTTATCCCGACGAAGTTCTCGTGTTGCAGACTGCTGCGGCAGAAAATCCTTCGGACTTGGTGGCTAAAATCACCTTAGCCAATGCCCTAGAGCAAGCTGGCTTTTTAGCAGATGCAGTCCTTACCTATCAACAAATCAAAGCTCTTGATGGTGAAGGTATCTTTAGTGGCACGGCCGACAAGGCCCTAGCCGATCTTCAAATCAAATTAGATCGGCTTGCCGAGGAAAAACAAGTTCGCCGTTCCTATCGTCAGGGACGCATTGATTCAGGCTCAGAAGAAGAACTAGCCGCCCTAGAAAGTCAATACGATGAGATGGTCGCGAAGGGGCAACAATCAACGCCCCTGAACTTAGTTCAAAGTCTTAAAAATCTACCGATCGCCTCGAAACAATTTGTTGCCTTTTTAAGTTGTAGTACTATTTCTGTTGTTGCCGTTGTGGGAGCCGGGATGGCAATCTCGCTATTAGCAGGACGAACCCAATTACGGAGTCAGGCTGAGGCTGAATTAGCCGTTACCCAGGGCAACTATGCCATTAAAATTAACCAAATGGGTTTTGGTTTTCGGGGACAATCCGATAACCCCGCGATTATTGCCGCCGCTCAATTCTATAGCCAGGGTCAACCTGTGCCTGAGTCTCTTCAGAAACAAATCAGGGGCATTCTGAAGAATGAAGTAACCTCGCGGGTCATTGAATACGCCACCCTAGTCGGGCCAGATAAAAAGATTATTGTGAATGCCAATACGAATCGTCAGGGACAAACCTTTGATCCAAATGGTCTGGTTAACTTAGTCTTAAAAAATCAGTCTAGTCGGCAGCTAAAAGCCAGTGCCACTGTTGACCCAAAAGAGGTGGAACAGGAATCGCCACCGATGCTGCCAGAATTTAGCAAACAAAATAACCTGATCCGCTACACCATTACACCCGTTCGTGATCCCAATACGCAGCAGATACTGGCTGCCCTAGTTTCGGGGGATATTGTCAATGGCAAGGAGCCTATTGTCAAAGGAACAATTGATGCTTTTGATGGCGGATATAGTGCCATTTACTTTGCTAATCCCAATGGTCAACTAGACCTAGCGACCTCAATACTCGGTGAGTCAGCCCGCACAGCCAATAATTCACCCCAATTCCTCAAAAATATTCCCCTGCCGGATCTATCTCTTGTTAAACAGGCCCAAAAAGACCCAGAGAACAATGTTACTGGACGGCTCAAAATTCAGAATCAAGACATGACAGTCGCTGTCAAGGCAATTCCCGATGCGGAGGGCAAACCCGTCGCTTTTCTAGTCAGAGGAACACCAGAGACGAATTTAGATACGCTATTAAAAGGAACCTTTTTGTTGCAATTGACGGTCGGGTCATTAACCTTAATCTTTTCTGCCTTAGTAGCCTTGGTTTTGAGCCGAACTTTGACCAAACCGTTAAAAGAACTTCAGGTCACGGCTCAACGTTTGGGGGCTGGAGAAACAGGGATTCGAGCTAATATTCAATCGGAAGATGAAGTAGGACAACTGGCCGCTACCTTCAATGAAATGGCAGATCGGGTCGAAACCTATACCCAATCGATTCAAGAAACCGCTCAACAACGTCAGCAAGAAGCAGAATCCCAACGCCGACAAAAAGAAGAGCTTCAGCAGGGGGTAATTCGGCTTCTCCTTGATATTGAAGAAGCTTCTAAAGGGGATTTAACGGTTAAGTCCCAGGTAGAAACGGGAGCGGTGGGTTCCATTGCCGATGCTTTTAATGCCACGATCGCCGGATTACGTCGTCTGGTAGAACAGGTATTAAAAGCGGCAAGTCAGGTGAATACTGGAGCACAACGGAACAGTAATTCGATTACCAACCTTTCCTATAAAGCTATTTCCCAAGCCCAATCCATTGAATCAGCCACCCAATCCGTAGCAGAAATGGCCCAATCCATTGAATCGGTTTCCGATACTGCCCAGAATGCAGCGGCGATCGCCAGACAGGGCAACGAAGCCGCTCAACAGGGTCAGGTAACGATGGATCAAACGGTAAACAGTATCTATAAAATTCGCGGTCGGGTTGCCGAAATTTCCAAAAAATCGAAACGCTTGGCAGAATCTTCCCAGGAAATTTCCAAAATTGTTAGTATTATCGCTGGCATTTCGGAAAAAACCAACTTACTCGCCTTTAACGCTTCCATTGAGGCAGCCAGGGCAGGTGAAAATGGTCAAGGTTTTCGGATCGTAGCCGATGAGGTACGACGACTAGCGGAAATGGTGACAGTGTCGGCTCAGGAAATTGAACAGGTTATTCTTCGGATCCAAGAAGAGACTGCCGAAATGACCAAGATGATGGAAGAAAGCACCTCAGAGGTGGTCACGGGGACTCAACTCGTTCAAAACACCAAAGAAACCCTACAAAATCTGACGCAAATTAGCCAGGAAATTGACTCTCTCTTAGCGTTAATTTCTAGTAATACTGAAAGCCAACGCTTAACGTCAAAAAATATCACTGAGACCATGCAGAAAATCGCCAACGTTTCTAAAGAAACCTCTGAACGCTCTCAAGTCGTGTCTGAATCCCTGCAAGACCTCGTTAATATCGCCTTAGAGTTACAGAATTCTGCGTCCCGCTTCAAGGTGGAATAATTGGGGTGAAACGTTGATAGTTAAAGTTTAATAGTACTTAAACTCTCTGGGCTAAAACCCTGCCATCTAAACAACCTGATCTCCAAACTGCCGGATCTCTAAACCCTGACCTTTAAACCCTGAAACCAAAATGCTAGATGCCGCAACATTAGAAGCAATTACCCAGGAAGCGCGACAGGCCTTTTTAGATGAGGATGCACCCGAATGCTTAAGTTTACTGACAACTGGGCTTCAGCAATTAGAAGGAGCATTATTAAATGCCAGTGCAGGGACACTCAGGCTCATCTATAAAGATTTAAGTCGGGCGGCTCATTCCCTTAAAGGGGGAGCTGGGATGGCAGCTTTGCCAACATTGCAGCAGCTTTGTCATGGCATGGAAGATCTATTTGATGCCTTGGAAAAGGGGCAAGGGTCGGATACAGCCACGGCTTTAGGACTTTTAAGTTTAGCCACCGAGGAGGTCCAGAATCTTATCGATTTGGCTATGACGGGACAGATTGATTCTGGAGATGGCCCACCCCCCGAAATCGCTGTCGCCCTAGCCGAATTTTTGACGACCTGTACTTCTCCAGGGGAGGAGGATATGAATATAGGGGAAGTCAGTGATTTTATTAAAACGGCCTTAAGCCTTGAATTGGAAGCTTGCTTAGAGAGAGTTGAAAAGGTTTTAGTCCCCAATACTAATCCAGGTTTGTTGAAAGAACGGTTTAAGGTATTGGCGGAAGAATGTACGCTATTAGGTCAGGCTTTGAGTTGTCCCTGGTTAGAGCAAGTCATTACCCATAGCCATCAGATACAATCCCAAGGCATTCTCTCCTTAGCAGAATTAACCCCTTTGGCGATCGCCGAACTGCGTCGATTACGTTTCCAATTTTTAGCGGGGCAGGAACCGAGCCTATCCGTTGAGTTCCAAAATCTCTTGTTCCATTCGGAGGGGATGCTAGAGCCGGTTGAGGGAATACCGACCATAGCAGAGAGTCCCAGGACGGTTCCATTAAAAACGATGCTTCCCGCCGACCAGCCCCTCATTCCCGTCTTCTCCCGACCGGTCTCCACTCCCTCAGAGATTACCGAAACTCTCTCTCCAATTCCCAATCCCGAATCCGTAATCGGACGACAGAATTTACGCATTCCCCTAGAACGGGTCACTCGCATGAGTAATACCATCAGTGAGTTACTCATTAACCATGAACGTCTTTTGATCTATGACAAACAGCTTCGTCAGGCCAGTCGTAATCTTAAACAACGCAGTCAACAATTGGTTCCTATCCGTGAACAAGTGGAATCCTTGTACGACGAATTAACCTTTTCGGAACAGACTAGCAGTAGTAGCAGTATTAAAACCAATAGGTTGAGTGAACTGGCGGAATTTGATGCCCTAGAATTTGATAGTTATACCAGCGTTCATACCATCTTGCAACGCTTTCAAGAATTGATGGTGCAGGTACAAGAAATTCAAGAGGATATTGATCTCGTAGAACGGGATCTTCAGGAAACCCTGATCCATGTCCGTCAATCTCTAGATAGCTTAGATGGGGATTTAACCCAATCTCGCCTCGTTCCCTTTGGAGCTTTAGCAAAATCCTTTATCCAACCCCTCGAAAAACTCAGCCAGCGTCACCAAAAGTCTGTCCGTTTGGAAATTGCGGGAGAGACTATTCTGGTCGAATTGGTCATTCTAGAACAATTGCGGACTCCTCTAACTCATTTGATCCGTAATGCGTTTGATCATGGTTTAGAATTTCCGAAGGAACGGCAAGCCTTAGGCAAGAACAAAGAGGGTACTATTACCCTAGCCGCCTCGATCGCCAGTAATCAGGTGATGTTAACCATTACCGATGATGGTCGAGGGGTTAATCTGGCTAAAATCCGTCAACGAGCGATCGCCCTAGGTTTAATTTCAGAGAACGATACGGTAGAGAATAGTCGAGAAAAGCTGCTGGATTGTATCTTCTCACCGGGTTTTTCTACCGTCACTAATGTTAGTGAATTATCTGGTCGAGGCTTAGGGCTAGACATTGTTACGCATCTGGTGGAAAGTCTGCGTGGAACGATCCGTTTGGAAACCCAGGAAGGGAAAGGTAGCCGCTTTATCATTCGTATCCCTTTAACCCTCAATATTCTGTCCGTTCTGCTGGTGCGATCGCAGCAGAAAGTTTTGGCCCTGCCCTCTCAAAGTGTCTTGCGGATGTTGCCCCTGGGAGACTTTCCCCTCACGGATGGCTTCATTGAATGGGAGAATCAACGTCTATTAGTCCATTCCCTTCACGAACTGTTAAGCTATTCGCCATTACATCGCCTAGAAAGCAAGCAAGTCCAACCCAACAATGTGGGCTTAATGGTGGTTGTTAATGGCCAGAACGCCGTTATTGCCATTGAGGAAGTGATCGATGAACGTCCTCTGGTGGTCAAAGCCCTAGATCCCATTACTCCCTTACCGGCCTTCCTAACGGGTTGTGCTGTCTTAGGAACAGGGGAAGTTGTCCCTATTTTAATTCCAGAAAACTTTGATAGTCTCTGGCAGCAACAGACGAGTAATGAGACTCGCAACCCTCCTCATCCCGATCCGGATTCCCGTAACCATCAACGTTCTATTTTGATTATTGACGATTCGATTACGGTACGGCGAACACTGCAACGTATTCTGACCCGCTCTGGTTATGAAATTATCCAATGTCGAGATGGAAAGGAGGCCTGGGAATTATTAAACCGACAAAACGAGAGCATTGATCTGGCCATTTGCGATCTGGAAATGCCGAATATGGATGGTTTCTCCCTGTTGCAACTGATTCGGACTCATGCCGTTTGGAAATCGTTACCGGTGGTCGTGTTAACTTCGCGGGAGAATGATTTACATCGTCAACGGGCGATGGGTTTGGGAGCAAACAATTATCTAACCAAACCCTTTCAACCGAATAAGTTACTAGAATTGGTGGGTACTTTTATTAAAGATTAATCAGAAACGCCTAACCTTATTCTGGTAAGGCACCGACGGGTTTCGGACTCGTTATCGGTTGGCTAAGATTAGAACTGTAATGTTGTAGTACCGCGATCGCCTTAATATATTGCGGATCCGCGTTGGTTCCTATCAAAGTCGGATCATTGCGAAGGCGTAACTGCTCATCGACTGATAGATCCAGATAGACATCGGGACTAATACCCTTGTGATTAATATCAGTACCACTGGGAGGATAATAACGGGCGATCGTCACCGCTAAACCAGAGCCATCGGATAAAGAATGAACGGATTGGACTAGTCCCTTGCCGTAGGTAGTGGTGCCGACAATGGTGGCTCGTCCGTTTTCCTTGAGGGCCCCTGTTAAAATTTCGCTGGCACTGGCCGATCCCTGATTCACTAAAATCACTAGGGGCAAATTGGTGATCTCTGTGCCATTGGCCGAAAAATGGCGATCACCGCCCTTGCGATCAATGGTGCTAACAATCTCACCTTTTTTGAGCCACATCCGCGCAATATCCACACTGGCAAACAGTAGTCCCCCTGGATTGCCTCGCAGATCAAGCACATAGCCTGAAATTTTCTTTTTGTTCAGATCCTCAATGGCCAACTTCATCTGTTCTGCTGAATGGGAACTGAACTCATCTAGGCGAATATAGCCAACCCGTAAAGGGCCTTCCTGATTAACAGTATAACTGACCGAATCTAATTCAATTTGGGCCCGTTTGAGGACAACATTAAATACACCTTTCCCCTGACGCGCAATTTGGAGATTCACCTCCGTTCCCACTTCACCTTGAATTTCCTGACTGGCCTGATCAAGATTCATCAGGGCTGCGGGCTTACCATTAATCCGCACAATGCGATCGTCAGGTTGAATTCCAGCCTTCATGGCAGGAGAATTTTTGATCGGTTCCAATACCTTTAAATCACTAGTACGTTTATCCAGCACTAAGCGCAAGCCAACCCCAGACATCTCTCCAGATGTTTGATTAGTCAGCATGGCAAAATTATCAGGGTCAAGAAAACGGGTATAGGGATCATCTAACTCCTTCAAGGCCTGGGCGATCGCCTTATAGGCCTGTTGCCGATTCTCATAATGTTGACTGAGTAAATCCTGACGTTTAGCCAACCAATCCGTGTGATTAAACCCCTTATCAACAAATTCATTATTGACGATTTGCCAGACCTCATCCACCACCGCTTTCGGACTATCCTCTAGGACATCCACAGCGCGAGTCGGGTGGGCTTGTTGCTTAACAATGGGCTGAACAGAACGCTCTGTTTTAGGCGTAGTACTCAAGGCGGGAGCCAGAAATGCTCCTAGACTCAAGGCCACCAGGGTCGCTTGAACACAAACTTGAGCAAAAGAAAAAGGGGATTTAATAGACTGGCTCATGGATAGATGAGGGAGGAACCCATAAAAAATTAGTATGACTAGAAAAGCGGCCAAGGGGAAAACACTAGTCTGCTTGAATCATAGCAAAACTAAACTGAAATTAGCAGAGGATTTGTTAAGTTTTGTCTAAGAGAAAATATTTCGCCTTCCTTCTATTAATTTAATCTAGCTTCTAAAAAATCGAGTAGAATTCTCTGGTGTTTTGGCCCCAGGGGACGAGTTTGTTGAGCCTGAGCAGAATAAACTTGACCTGCAATAATAGCTTCTTTGGATACTAAGGCAAAATCCCAACCTTCCTGTAAATTTAATTGCGTGAGAGGAACTGTTAAAGGGGCATAGAAAACATGACGAATTGCTGCCTCATCCTGATAACAGCTAAAATATTGAGGTTGAGTTAACTGGAAAGCAATTTCTTCCCGAATTTCCCGTTTAACAGCAATTTCAGGACTTTCATTTTGCTCTAGATGGCCACCAAACAACGTCCAATAACCTGGATAAAGAATCGTCGGAATATCATCTCGTAACTGTAATAAAAATTCTCCTTCCCGATAGAGAATCGCTAGGGCAACTTCAGGAATGGATTTATTTGCTAAGTTCTTTGTGGGGCAGGAAGCGTTCATCGGGATTAAATTTGACCTTCGATGATGGTTTTGGTGTACTTTGAACCGATATTTGGGGAGAAGATTTCGGTGACGGTTTAATCCCAGGGCTAGGATTAGGAACGGGAATCTTAACAGATGGAGCTCTGGGAGAAGGGCTAGGAGAAGGGCTAGGAGAAGGGGCTGGACTGGGGATCGAACTAGAAGACGGAACAGGTGTGGGACTGGGGGCCAGTTCAATGCTAGAAGACGGAGCCGGTTCGGGACTGGATATCTGAGCTTGTATGCCTGGACTGTGGGTCTGATTGGTAGCAGGTGGCGGCAGAATCACACTAGCGGTTTCTGGTTGCTGTTCAATTTCCAGCACATAGGACTCACCCAATTTGTCCTGACCGATAAAAATGGCTTGATAGGCCAATTCTCCTTTAACGGTTAGGGCCGTTCCTTTTTTCGGCAAGGGTTTATCCGTTTTTATCCAAACCGCTCCAGTCCCATCTTGCAGTTGGTAAGCTCCTCCCTCTAAAAACGGTGCGAGGTTGACCACAATGCCTTTAAGATAGACAACCCGTTGATTACTCAATTGGCTTAAGGTATTGATGCTAACGTATTCCTGGGAAGCCAGACCAAAGGGGTTTAAAGGGCTGCAACTTAACATTAAACCACTGAGCAATAAAGATAAGCTAATTCTGCGCCAAGGCTGATTGAGAAAAACGGTCATGATTCAGTTAAAAATACACCTCAATTAAGTTATCTTAGCGATAGACTGTCCACTCGATTAGATCTAGAAGATTTTGTCATAATTCTTGGGGTCTCTCAAGGGACTGCTTTTTGCTGTTTAATCTTAATGTCCCTTTCTCTGTCCTAGGTAGCCATGAGTCAAATTTTAGATGGTAAAGCCCTTGCCCAAAAACGTCAGCAAGTACTACAGGCTGAAATTCAGGATTTATGGCCACGCTTAGGTCGTCCACCAGGGTTAGCGGTTTTAATGGTGGGAGATAATCCGGCAAGTGCTGTCTATGTTCGCAATAAGGAAAAAGCCTGTGAAAAAATTGGGATGCGTTCCTTTGGTCAACATTTTCCGGCGACGACCACTCAGGCAGAATTAGAGGCCGCTATTCAAGCGTTAAATGAAGATCCTTTAGTGGATGGCATTTTGGTGCAGTTACCTTTGCCGCCTCATTTAGATGCAGTTAAATTGCTACTAACTATTGATCCCGATAAAGATGCCGATGGACTGCACCCTGTTAATTTAGGACGATTGGTGCGGGGTGAACCAGGACTACGCAGTTGTACACCGGCGGGGGTCATGGCCTTGCTGGCGGAGTATGAAATCGAGATTGCTGGTAAACGAGCGGTGGTGATGGGCCGCAGTATTCTGGTGGGTAAACCCTTGGCTTTAATGTTGTTGGAAAAAAATGCAACGGTCACGATCGCCCATTCCCGAACCCAAAATTTAGCGGAACTCACCCGTCAGGCGGATATTTTAGTCGGTGTGATCGGCAAACCAGCTTTGATCACGGCAGATATGGTCAAACCAGGGGCAATTGTTGTTGATGTGGGTATTAATCGGGTGGAACAGCCTGATGGTAAGGGCAAGATTGTCGGGGATGTGGATTTTGAAGCGGTAGCGGCGATCGCGAGTTATATTACCCCCGTGCCAGGCGGAATCGGCCCTATGACAGTAGCGATGTTGTTACAAAATACCGTGGCTAGTTATCGGGCTAGAGCGAACATACTCAAGGTGTAGGTGTGTTGCAAACCGGCTGTCAGGACATGACTTAACCCAAAATGCAGAACACCATCCTACACAAAAGAGAGTGCCCATGATGTTGCCGACCTTTGTTCTTGCCTCTGCTTCTCCTGCCCGTCGTCGTTTATTGCAATCCATTGGCATTGATCCAGTGGTACGTCACAGCAATTTTGATGAGTCCCAGATTGACCATGATGACACAATTACACTTGTGGAAGATCTAGCCCAGGCAAAAGCAGAAACCGTTGCTGTGCAGTTTGAGCAAGCCCTAATCCTTGGCTGTGATTCCTTGCTGCTGATTGAGGGCCAGTCCTACGGGAAACCGAATTCTCCTCAAACCGCGATCGCCCGTTGGCAACAAATGCGGGGAAAAGTAGGAACACTATATACCGGACACGTACTAATTGATCAAGGTCAAGGGAAAATCCTGCGTTGTTGTGGTGTTACCCAAGTGACTTTTGCCAACATTGATAATCAGATGATTACCGCCTATGTGGAAAGTGGCGAACCCTTGCAATGTGCCGGAGCCTTTGCCTTAGAAGGAAAGGGAGGACTATTTATTGAAAAAATTGAAGGTTGTCATAGTAATGTCATTGGTTTGAGTTTGCCCCTACTCCGTCAGATGTTGACTGATTTGGGCTATCGGGTCACGGATTTTTGGCAATAAGTATAAAAGCTTATTTTCCAGCCAAGCAAGTAAACAAATGTAACAAAGAAATGAGCGATTTGGGGAAAATTGTAAAGTTATTTGTCAAAGGAGATTTCCCCTCAAGAATTTTCTCAATAATGAAATTAGACCCATTCTTCATGGTCTAACGAGGAAATATGAACACGCTTACGAAACAACCTGTCGAAAGTTTAAATTGGCCAATGATTGTGGTGCTTACCTTAAGCTTTTGGCTCAGTGCTAGTCTCGTCATTGATTTAGTCGTTATTCCAGGACTATTTGCATCGGGGATGATGCAGGAAGCAGGGTTTTTGGTAGCAGGCTATTTTATTTTTGGTGTTTTTAATCATCTTGAATTGCTCTGTGCTGCCCTGATTCTTTCTGGATTTTTGTTCTTTTACCGTTCTCATCATTTTTCGGCCACCAAGGAAGGCTGGGCTATCTTTTTGGCTGTGTTGCTATTGGCGATCGCCTTAACCGATACTTATGGATTAACCCCCGCCCTCAGTAGTTTCGGTTTCGAGATGAATCTCTTTAATGGCAATCCCACTATGCCCTCTGGCATGATGACCATGCACGGATTTTATTGGAGTTTAGAATTGCTCAAGCTATTGCTAGGGACGACTTTACTCCGTTGGTGCTATCGCGATGTTCTGTTGAGTGAATTGCATAAATAAGATGGATGGTTAGGCGATCGCCGCTTTTAGGATTGCGCTACTGATGCTAGTTACCACAGGAAGTCCACCTCAATGTGACATAATATATCACGTTGTATCAGTTGTATGTCGCAGTGTCTAATTCCGGCAAAGCCACTCGCTCTTTAGCGGGAATCGCAGGGATTGTTGCCTTTGCAACCTTAATCAGCAAATTTTTTGGGCTAGTACGTGAACAGATCATTGCGGCGGCCTTTGGGGTGGGGGCAGTGGTCAATGCCTATTCCTATGCCTATGTCATTCCTGGATTTTTGTTGATCCTCCTCGGTGGCATTAATGGCCCCTTCCACAGTGCCTTAATCAGCGTTCTTTCTAAACGAGATAAATCCGAAGCGGGGCCACTAGTGGAAACCGTCACGACCCTAGTGAGTAGCATTTTACTGGTTGTAACCATTGTTTTAATTATCTTTGCGAGTACTTTTATTGATCTGCTCGCCCCAGGTCTAGATCCCCATTCCAAGGCGATCGCGGTTCAACAATTGCAGATCATGGCTCCCTTGGCATTACTCGCAGGATTAATTGGTATTGGTTTTGGAGCTTTAAACGCCGCCGATCAGTATTGGCTCCCTAGTATTAGTCCTCTACTGTCTAGCATTACTGTCATTTTGCCCTTGGGAATTGCCCTAGCCTATCTCGGCCCCAAATTGAATACGCCCCAATATGCTCTCCTCGGTTCCTTATTATTAGCGGGGGGAACAATGGCGGGCGGCGTTTTACAATGGTTGGCCCAGATTGCGGCTCAGGGTAAAGCAGGAATGGGAAAACTGCGACTTCGTTTCAACTGGAGGACTTCAGGGGTGAGTGATGTCATGAAGGTGATGATTCCCGCTACCCTCTCTTCGGGAATGCTCTATATCAACGTTTCTACTAACCTCTTTTTTGCCTCTTTTATTGAAAACGCGGCGGCATCCATGCGTTATGCCAACTTTATCGCGCTGACTCCTCTGGGGATTATTTCTAACATGATTTTAGTCCCTTTCATGCCAATTTTTTCCCGATTAGCCGCCCCTGAAGACTGGCCAGAACTGAAGCTAAGAATCCGTCAAGGTTTATTGTTAACTGCCTTAACCATGTTGCCCTTGACTGCTATTTTTATGGGACTCTCTGGGCCTATTGTCCGTATTATTTATCAACGTGGAGCCTTTAATGCCGATGCCTCTCGTGATGTCATCCCCGTTTTAATGGTCTATGGCGCAGGGATGTTTTTCTATTTGGGACGAGATGTTTTGGTTCGGGTTTTTTACGCCTTAGAAGACGGCAATCTTCCTTTTCGAGTCAGTGCCGTCAATATTTTTCTCAATGGCTTACTTGATTTTCTGTTTTACAAACCCTTGGGTACATCCGGTTTAGTCTTGGCGACCGTTGGCGTTAACGTTGTTTCTATGCTTATTTTTCTGGTAATTCTGAATCGTCGTCTCAATGGCTTACCCTTTGGAGAATGGTCAATATCCCTTTTGAGTTTGACAGGAATCAGCGCGATCGCGGGACTTGCGGGTTGGGGAGTCAGTGGACAACTCGAAAAAATGCTGGGGACGGGTAATTTAGTTTTAGAATTATTACAGTTGGTCTTATCTTGTACTGTTGTTGTGGGAATTTTTGGTATCTTCGCTATGCAATTGAAGTTGTCAGAAGTGGACATATTAACAGAACGTATCACCAAAAAATTCAAAAAATCCTAGAATTTCCCCAAGGAGGAAAATTTATCCGTGTTAGATATTAAACAAATTCGTGATAATCTCAGTTTAATTGAAGAAAAATTAAATAATCGTAACAGTACGGCAGAATATGGTGAAACACTACAAACCATTTTAAAATTAGACCAACAGCAACGGGAATTAGAAGTAACCCGCACTCAGTTAAATGCTCGGAGTAACGAAATCGGAAAATTAGTCGGTCAAAAAAGTCGTCAAGAAGGAAGTTCAGAAGAAGTTGCCGCACTAAAAATAGAAGGTCAAGAGATTAAAAATCAGGTTGGTGAATTAGACCCCCAGGAAAAAGAACTTAAAACGCAATTAAGAAATTTACTCTTACAATTACCCAATTTACCGAGTGATTCTACTCCCATTGGGAAAGATGAAAGAGAAAATGTAGAAATTCGTCGTTGGGGCGATGAATATTTGCCGACTAATGTTAATATTTTGCCCCACTGGGAAATTGGAGAAAAGCTCGGTATTCTTGACACGAAAAAAGCGGTTAAAGTTGCCCAAAGTCGTTTTGTGAGCTTGATCGGAGCGGGAGCCGCCCTAGAAAGAGCCTTAATTAATTTCATGTTAGATAGCCAAATCAATGCGGGTTATCTGGAAGTTTTACCCCCTATTTTAGTGAATAGTGATTCTCTAGAAGGCACATCCCAACTCCCTAAATTTGCTGAAGATCTTTTTCAATGTAAAGATGATAATTTATGGTTGATTCCTACAGCAGAAGTTCCCGTCACTAATCTTTATCGAGATGAAGTTTTGGAAGCCGATCAATTGCCCATTAAACATTGCGCCTATACCCCGTGTTTTCGTCGAGAAGCAGGGAGCTATGGACGGGATACGAAGGGATTAATTCGGCTACATCAATTTAATAAAGTTGAATTAGTCAAACTGGTTAAACCTGAAAATTCAGCCGCAGAACACGAAGCTCTAGTTCAAAATGCAGAAGCGATTTTACAAGCTTTAAAATTACCCTATCGCGTCATTGAATTATGTACGGGAGATTTAGGCTTCGGGGCGGCAAAATGTTATGACCTAGAAGTTTGGTTGCCATCTTCAGAAAGCTATCGAGAAATTTCCAGTTGTTCTAATTTCCATGATTTTCAAGCTCGTCGTGCTAATATTCGCTACAAGGAAAAAGGTAAAAAAGGAACCCAATTTGTCCATACCTTAAATGGTTCGGGTTTAGCGGTGGGTCGCACCATGGCCGCTATTTTAGAAAACTATCAACAGTCAGATGGTACGGTAAAGGTTCCAGAGGTTTTGCAACCTTATCTAAAACGCGAAACCTTATAAACGGCGATCGCCCCTCAATGCCGAGTTAACCGTAATCCTCTAAAATTAAACTATCTTCAAACTCTTCTCTGGCCATGACCCTTCCCTACTTCAGTGAAGCCATTCTGCAACGCAACGCTAATCCTAAATCCTATCAGCGCGGCGAACAATATTATTTACAAAGGGCTGTGGAGTCTCTGACCCAGCGCGGCCAACTGCTATTGGCAATGGTTGGAGGCAGTGAAGATAATCTCTATCAAGTGACCATCGAGTTTGAGGAAGATGATATTGCCTCGGCCTACTGTACCTGTCCCTATGATTATGACGGTTGGTGTAAGCACATCGTTGCAACTTTACTCACTGCCCTACGTCAGCCCGCTAGAGTAGAGGAACGTCCTACCCTAGAGCAACTTTTAGAGTGTCTTAAACCAGAGCAAATTCCAGATTTACTTCGGGAAATAGCAGTAGATAATCCAGAAATACTCGACAAAATTGATCGGTGGGTCAGTCGTCTATCGGTGGTTCCTACCCCATCCCAGCCGGAATTGTCATCAGTACCGTCAGCCCCAATTCCCAAAATTGATGTGGTTCCTTACCGTCGTCAAGTGCGTCAAATTTTACGGGATGCTATTCGCAATTTGGAGGATGGTTGGGAAGAAGATCCGATTCCTCAAGAACTCTATGAGTTGATTGAAGAAGTCCCAATGTTTTTGGCAAGGGGAGATGGCCAGAATGCGATCGCCATTTTAGAAGCAATTACCGCAGCCTGTGCAGAAAACTGGGACGATGTTGACCAATACGGTGCCGATAATGACGATGTGGTGGCCAGGCTTAATGAAATTTGGGCAGAAGCTTTCCTCCTCACAGAATTGACTCCTTCCCAGAAGACTAAACTGCAAGCGAATCTCAAACAATGGGAAAAAACTTGGCGGGCGGATTTTTCGATGAGTTTGGCAGCATTGCACCAAGGATGGGACGATCCTGATCTCAAGCGGATTTTAAGGGGTGACATTAGAACAACAACAGTTGAACAAGAGGAAGTTCCCGATTATGCGCCCGATCTAGTTCTCATTCGCTTAAAAATTTTAGAAAGTCAACGAAGATATACCGAATATCTCTATCTAGCTGAAGCAGAAGGACAAAATGAAGCTTTTCTGACCATGTTGGCCCGTTTGGATCGCATTGATGCTGTGATGGAAGCGGCTGACACAAAATTGCAAACCATGGAACAGGCTTTGGCGGTGGCCAAGGTGTTGTTAGTGCAGGGAGCACCTGAACAAGCACTTCAGATTGCTCAACGTGGTTTAATTTTGCCAGGTAATTGTACCTACCAATTGGCCAATTGGGTGAGTGAAATGGCTGAGGAGTTAGACCAACCTGACATTGCTCTAGCGGCTAAAATTAAGGCATTCCAAGCACAGCCCAACTTTACTGACTACCATAAAATCGAGAAAATGGCTGGGGAAGATTGGCCTGTCCTCAAAGAAGATTTACTGGATTTTCTCCGCCTCGACAGCAATGACTGGTTTAGTAGCGTCATGGAAGCGAAAGTGAATATTTTTCTGCAAGAAGGATTAGTAGAAGATGCGATCGCCATTGTTACGGAGATGAGTTCTTACCAGTCAACTTTAATCCATCAGGTTATGGATGCAGCGATTGTGGATAACCCGGAATGGGTCATTGCCAATGCTAAACCTCGCGCGGAAAAGATTATGGATGCTAAAAAAGCAGAATATTATGATCAGGCGGCTCAATGGCTCCAAAAGGCGAGAAATGCCTACTATCAAGCAGGAAAACAAGCAGAATGGTCAGCCTATCATAGCGAACTGATGCGAGTTCATAGTCGCAAACCTAAACTAATGGGATTTTTGAAGGAAGCCAAGCTTTATTGATCTAGTAAAAATTTAGTAAACGTCCTGTAAAAATTCTGTAAAAATCAAAGAAAGTTAATCCTTAAAGATTCTAGCCCTTGAGTTATTTTCAGCAATATTCCCAGGTTTTCTCCCCGACCTACCTCAGTCAATTAAAAGGACAAATCCTAAATTGTTCCTATTTTGCAATCAATAATCTCAATCGGGATTTTGTCAAAACGAAAGGCTTTTCTATTGTTTTTCGGCGATCGCACTTATCCTGCGTTGAACAGAATTTTCCTTACTTTAAGCCCTACTTACAGCGTGCGATGTTGCCAGAGTGTAACGCTTTTTATCTTAATCCCTTACTACTCCAAACTGGCTCCCAGGTCGATCCCCATATTGACCGCTCTCTGCGTTCCTATTGTAAAACTATTGCCCCGCCTTTAATGGTTAGTGTTCTCTATGTTGACGTTCCTAATAATTTAATCGGTGGAGAACTCATTCTGCGATCACCTAAACGTCAAGTTGGAAAAATTGCTCCCCAAGTGAATACTCTAGTCTTTTTTCAAGGGGATTTAACCCACTCCGTGAATCCGGTTACTCAAGGACGCGATCGCCTAAGTCTTGTTTGTGAACAATATTGTTTAGATGAATTGGAACTAGCGGAGATTCCAGAATTTCGATTAGAATCGAGGGTAAATCCATCCAACAATAAAATTAAACGGTTAACTCAATCAAACCGAAAACAAAAAAGCCATTAATTAGGGCTTGCTGAAAACCTTACTTTACGAGTAATCCGCTACGCTGAAAATCGAGTTGACGTTGGGGAAAAATGATCAGGCGATCGCTTTACTTAGGGCTTGCTGAAAAAAGCTGAAACCTTTACGGAGAAAAATAGTAGGCGAATTAAGAACCGCTAGAATGCACGAAAATAGGGTAGAATGCCTCAAAACCATTGCATTAAGAAGAGAGAAAGCAGATGTACCGAAAGCAACAGTACTCAATTGAAACACCAGAAAACTTGAAAAATCTGTTCGGCGGGCAGTTAGACGAAGAAAATCGTTGGATAGAAATGTCAAAAATGATTCCCTGGGAAGAATATGAGGAAGAATATGCAAAAAACTTCACAGAAAAAAAAGGAGCCCCAGCCAAATCATTTAGAATGGCATTAGGAGCATTAATTAGGGCTTGCTGAATAAGTATAGAACCCTTGCCAGATAATGCTTTCAAGCATTTTAAAAACGATCAGGTGCAAGGTTATGGCCTTTGGAGGCTCAAAGCCCATGCACGTCGTTGGAAAACTGGGGGTTGAAATTGGAAACTACTCTCTGAAGTCACCATTTTTCGCCTCCTGTGGCATCTAGGTTCGTTTTGTGGACTTTTTCAGCAGACCCTAATTAGGGCTTGCTGAAAAAAGCTGAAACCTTTACGGAGAAAAATAGTAGGCGAATTAAGAACCGCTAGAATGCACGAAAATAGGGTAGAATGCCTCAAAACCATTGCATTAAGAAGAGAGAAAGCAGATGTACCGAAAGCAACAGTACTCAATTGAAACACCAGAAAACTTGAAAAATCTGTTCGGCGGGCAGTTAGACGAAGAAAATCGTTGGATAGAAATGTCAAAAATGATTCCCTGGGAAGAATATGAGGAAGAATATGCAAAAAACTTCACAGAAAAAAAAGGAGCCCCAGCCAAATCATTTAGAATGGCATTAGGAGCATTAATTATCAAAGAAATTTCAGGAAAAAGTGACAGAGAAACAGTAGAACAAATAAAAGAGAACCCTTATTTACAGTACTTTATAGGAATGGAAAGCTATAGTAGCAAAGAAGCATTTAATGCGTCAATGATGGTTCATTTTCATAAAAAAATAGGAATGGAATTAATTAATAAATAAAATTAATAAACTGGACAGTGGGAAGTTCTCGAGCAGGGTAAGTGAGAAAAGAAAATCGGACATGCGATACCCAAGAGTGCCGTTATGTCCGAAACTGGCTGATATAGAAAATCGATAGCCAGTGCTATCTATCAATTATGCAACTATGTCAGCGACTAGAGCAAATCCTAGAGAATCTCCGTCCCGCCTTTAGCCGAGAAGCAACGTACCAATGGTTTATCCTATTAGCCTGGGGAGTAGTGCTCAACAGCCAACCGAGCGCAATAACAAGCTATGTCAATGCCTTAGGGTTAACAGAGAGCTACTACCATCAGGCACTACATTGGTTTGAATCCAAGGCATTTAACGTCAAAGGACTGACCTTGGGATGGTCGAAGTGGGTAAGTCAGCATGAAAATCTATATCGAATCACTAAGTACAGGACAAAAGGCTTGAAAAGTATACGAGAAAGGGGTTTCATGGAAGATGAACGTAATGTAAGAAAACCCATGAACCAATATAACGCATTGAAACAAGCCCTAAAACCCCATTTGGGATGGCATGGTGCCAGACTCTCCTTCCTAGCCTTGTTCTTACTCGCCCTCCTCAAAGGGGTGTGACCTTTAGTTGATGAAGGAAAAGAAAAGTGTTAACATGAGATGAAAAGTGACAAAGAGGAAACAATGATGACAGCAAAACTAATTAATGTAGAGGGTTCAAAGATAAAAATAGAACTAACATTAGAACTAAGTCGTTCAATGTTGGATACAGAAATAAATATTCAAAAAGGCTTAAACGAAGTAGGTTGCATCGCCAGCAAAGAAGCCTTGAAATATTTAGATACAGATGGTTCACCCTTAAAAATCGGTGAAGAAATCTGGAAGAGTAAGGGAGAGCAACCGAAAGAATATCAAACACCTTATGGTGAGGTTATAGTGAATCGTCATGTATATCAGCGTTCACCTTTGAGGAAAAACGTATTGCCCCTTAGAAAGAGAAGCAAGGATAATCATAACATCAACGCCATTATTGGCAAAACAGGTATCCTCAAAAATGTCAGGGATGGCAGGCAAAGAGGTGAAAAATGATTTATTAGAAAATCATGGTAGAAAAGTAGCGCTATCCTATATCCAAAGATTGAGTGAAGCAGTAGGAAGTGTGGTACAGGCAAAAGAAGAAGCGTGGAGTTATGCCCCGCCCAAGGAGGATAGCCAAATTGCAACAGTGGGAATAGGATTAGATGGAACCTGTATGCTGATGTGTGAGGATGGCTACCGTGAAGCAATGGTGGGAACCGTTTCCCTATACGATAGTGAAGGCGAACGTCAACATACAATCTATCTAGGTGCGGCACCAGAGTATGGAAAAAAGAGTTTTCTAGAAAGATTAGAAAGAGAAATTGAGCGAGCGAAAAACCGTTATCCAGAGGCAACATTGGTCGGGATAGCAGACGGGGCAGAATCAAATTGGAAGTTTTTAGAAAAGCAAACGGAAGAACAGATATTAGATTTCTATCATGCCTCTGGTTACTTAGGTGCCTTGGCAGAAGCGTTGCATCCGAATACCGTGTCAAAACAAAAAGAATGGTTGACTGAAAATTGTCGAGAACTCAAGCATGAAAAAGGAAAAGCAGGAGAACTGCTAAATCTGATGAAAGAAGTCAAAGAAGAAAAAAGTCATTCTAAGAATCTTACCGAGAAACTACAAGCGGCGATTACTTATTACGAGAATCATCAGCATCAAATGGATTATGCTGAATACATAGAGAAAAAGTATCCGATTGGTTCAGGTGTTACGGAAGCAGCTTGTAAGACGTTGGTCAAACAACGATTATGTTGTTCAGGGATGCGATGGAAGGAAAAAGGAGCAGGAATTATTTTGAGCCTACGAGCTTTGGTATTGACCAAGGAACGATGGAGTCAATTTTGGGCAAAACTTGATCAATATGGGTTCCCTGTAGAACCCTGATTACAACAGCTTTTATCAACTAAAGGTCGCACCCATATAGACTTACTTTTTTGTATGACTATGCTGACGTTAAACTTCTTAGACCAAAAGACTAAGAAAGAGCTACAAAAAGCCCTTAAAACGGAAGAGCACGCAGTTACAAGAGAGAGAATATTGATTATGTTACTGAGAAATGAAGGAAAAACGTATGATGAAATATCAGGATTATTAGGATGTTGCAAACGACAAGTGTGGTACTGGTGTAATAATGGAAATCCGAAAGAGATAGAAAGCTTAAGAGACAAAAGAAAAAAAGGAAATCACAGGAAAGTAACAGAAGAATACATAGAGAAATTGACGGAGATAATAATCAAAGAGCCTGAAGAGTTTGGATATGAATTTGGACGTTGGACAGTAGCAAGACTATCAACTCATATGGAAAAAGAAACGGGTATATTGTTAGGAAATACACAACTTAGAAATATGCTTAAAAAAAAGCGATTTGTCTACATCTGGGCAAAATATAGTCTAGAAGATAAAAAAGATGAGCAAAAAAGAGAGGAATTTAGAAAGAAAGTTGAAGAGTACAAGAAGCTTTTGAAAGAAAAGCCAGAATCAATCCAGATATGGTTTTGGGATGAAAGTGGCTTCAGCTTAAGAGTAATACGGAGAAAACATTGGACAAAAAAAGGAAAGCGTAAAAAAGTGAGGGGAGATAGAAGAAAAGGAAGAGTCAATGTAATGGGTGGTATTAGATATACTGACAAAAAACGGTGGGTTGATTTGATTCCCACTGGTAACTCTCAGAACTTCAAGAGTGTATTATTAAAATTTTACAAAGACATACAAAGAGAATGGATAGAACAAGGAAATAAAAAAGAAGACTTTGAAAAGAATGGTCCGAAGATTGTGATTATTTTAGATAATGCGAGCTTCCACAAAAAGCAAGAAATTCTAGACGAGAGCACGGAAGAAATGCCAAACATTATTTTGGAGTTTTTACCCCCCTATAGTCCCGATTATAATTTAATGGAATTGGTATGGCATTCAGCAAAAGAATATATTGCAAATAAATTATTCAAATCAATTGAAGAATTAGAATCTCTCATCCATAAACTTCTTAATGAAGGTGGATTGACAATATGTTGGGGACGTAAAATCAAAAACAAGGGCTCAAGTATTATTGCAAGTTAAACTGATGACAGCTTAACGATAGGAAAAGTGTATGAGCAACAGTTAGAAATGTATGAAAAAAAGACAAATAAAGTAGAAAACAGAATCGTGAGTGTAAGCCAACCTCACGTGCGTCCAATAGTGCGTGGAAAAGCGGGAAAAGCAGTAGAGTTTGGAGCTAAAATATCGGCAAGTAATGTGAATGGCTTTGTCTTCTTAGACAAATTAAGTTGGGATAATTACAACGAATCGGGAGATTTACAAGCGCGAATAGAAGAATATAAAAGGGAAACAGGATGTTATCCGGAATCGGTTCATGTGGATAAAATCTATCGAACAAAAGCGAATCGAGCTTATTGTAAAGAAAGGGATATAAGAATGAGTGGTCCCCGATTGGGAAGACCGCCGAAAGAGGTGAGCAAAGAAAAAAAGAAAGAGGCACGCTCAGATGAAAGAGTGCGTAATGCCATTGAGGGTAAATTCGGACAGGGAAAGAGGAAATTTAGTCTTGGTCGAGTGATGGCCAAACTACCTGAGACCTCGGAAACGGTAATTGCGATGAACTTTTTGGTAATGAATCTTTCTACTCTACTTCAGAAGACAAAAAAGAAAACAAAAAGTAAAAAGTTGTAGAGTCGTTTTTCTTGTGAAAAATGGTGTTAATTTTCCTCTCTTTTGTGAGGAGTGATTTGTGTTGACCTTTTTAGACAGAAAGGAACAATAGATTAAACAAAATCTGTATTTTGATTTGTTTCCATAAGGATAAGTTATCTATGCTTTTTCAGTCCATACTTCCCTAACCCACATTTCTTTCGTTTTTTGACTTTTTCAGCAAGCCCCAATTATAAACTGCAAAATAGTTGATCGCCGTCTCAACTCTCATTAAAAAGTGATCGCGCTTTAACCCAACCCAACCTTGTATGTTGGGAATGGAGGATAGGAGCTATCCTAATCTCAAGAAGAACAAGAAAAAGAGTGACTCTGAACCCAACCTAAAGCAAAAAGCTTGCTTCGTAGATAAAGAGCCTCTTATTTGTTCTTCGGAATGTCACCTTCCGCAGACTGGACAGTATCAACGTGGCTTTTCTCAAAAAACCTAGTATTTGCAAGGATAGCGCGGCAGAGTGACAACTATTTTTCTGACTCACAAGGAGTTAAACCATGAGCGAAAAAGAAGCCATTCTCGGCATAGATATTAGTAAAGAAAAATTCTCAGCCGCCTTACTCAAAGGAGAGAAAAAAAGTCAGGTTAAAGAATTTGCCAATAACCTTGAAGGGTTCGAGCAACTCAAAAAATGGTTGGAGCAAAACCAACTTGAAAAAGTTCATGCCTGCTTAGAAGCCACCAGTACCTACGGCCATTCAGTAGCAACTTATTTACACAGTTTAGATCACATTGTCAGTATTGTTAATCCTGCCCGAATTAAAGGATTTGCTCAACGTCGCTTGAGTCGAACAAAAAATGATCAAGCCGATGCCACAACTATTGCACGATTCTGTTTGGCACTTAAACCACAAGCCTGGACACCCCCAAGTCCAGAAATGGCGCAATTACAGTCCTATAGTCGTCGTTTAAGAGCTTTAGAGCAGATGGCAACTCAAGAAAAAAATCGTTTAAAAACAACAGTTGATGAGAGTCTCATAGAAGATATTGAAGCTCATCTTGTGTTTCTAGAAACTCAAATTGACAATGTAAAAAAGCGACAAAAAGAATTGTTGAACGAATATAGTTCTCTAAAAAGTCAAGCAGATTTATTGACTTCGATTGTAGGAATTGGTGAGCCGACAGCAATGACCATTCTGGCAGAAATTGGCGATATTAATCAGTTTTCTTCTGCTCGTCAATTAGCCGCATTTGCGGGTTTAACCCCTCAAGAGCATCAATCGGGAACCTCTGTTAAAGGGAAAACTCGGTTGTGTAAAATTGGTAATCCTCATTTACGTAAGGCTCTTTATTTTCCTGCCTTGAGTTCTATGCGTCATTGTTCTCCCATGAAGGATTTGCGAGAACGGTTTTTAGAGGCAGGAAAAAACAAGATGCAGATAGTTGGGGTCGTGATGCACAAACTCATTCGGATTGTTTACGGGGTTCTCAAGTCAGGGAAACCCTTTGACCAGACTAAGTTGGCTCTTCCTAACGTTGTTTTAGAGGAGGAAACTGATTTTTTGCCTGCTTCCCCTTGACACTTAACACAGTATCTACGAAGCGGTGATCGCACTTATTTCTCTCGAACGGGAGTGAAATCGATTATTAGCCATTTTCAATTTTCTCAATTAATGAATTTGCCAATTCATTTGTAGAACATCTCCTGAGATCAATATACGCAACATTTGAGGACAACCCCACGATTGTCACATCATCAATCTTTACTGGAAGTAAATACGTTTCTGTGCGTTTTCCTCTCGCATCCTTGCCTATCTCAAGTTCAAAGTTAGTCCAGTCTTTTTCTCGGTAATGCTCGGATAAGAAGATAACCATATACTGTGCATCATTGGCATATACATCTGATAATTTGATTCTAAGGTCTGTTCCCCATAGCTGGTGTTGAACATCAAAATCATAAAAGACAGTGTAACCAGCATTATTTAGTATGTCTTTGAACTCCTCTACAATAGCTCTATCTTCACCTGCAAACGAAACCGCAACGTCCCATGGGCAACCAGTACACCTTAACTTTATAGATTGTCCTATCTCGTCAAGATCAATTAAACTTAAATATAACCCGAAAGATGGATCTTCAATAGATATACTTTCAGAATCACGATTAACATAAATTGCATCGTCAAGACCTCTCTCTTCAATTACTGATGGCAAATATTTAAGACAATTATGGAATGATGTTGTCTTCTTCGCCCTTTCTTTTATGTCATCTATTTGAGACAACAACCTCTGCTGAATTTCTTGAAACTGAATTTCTCCCTTGCCAATAATACTGACAATCTTAATTATATCAAAATAAGTATGGTGAACTGACCTGGCTTGCTGCTTACCCTTACATAGGCCAACAAGCTTATTATGATATTTAGCTCTATATATTCTTAGAACTCCGTCTTTTATTTCATCCATTTGGCAAGATATAATTTTGCACTCAGGTTCCGTTTTTAAAACCTTATTTCTTATACAAGCAACTCGACAGATCACCTGAATAGCAGAAGGTATGCCATCTGAAGCTAAAACAAACTGATTGCGCGATTCGTCAGATATTTTAATATTTAAACATTTCTCTCCAAGTTCAATAATTCTTGTGCAAAATTTATCATCCTGTCGCTTCATATCATAAACATCATTCCTAATTCCTAATTCAGAATCAATGTCGAGCATTTGTTTACTAGAACTTGCAATTCCTATTATGAAAAAGCGAATATTTTGCTCATTCCATCTTTTTAATTTGGTAGTGTTCTAAATCTGTAGATAAGTCATTCCCTGATAGCTTAATTCACTACAATTCAAAAAATCAATCCACAGGTTTGCAACATTACCAAACGTTTCTCTAATTTGCGATCCCCTAACTATCAGGAGGGTCAGATTTTCGCTAACCTCTAAAATCGGTCTAACCAGTCTAACATCTGGGCTAATTGTTCAATGTCCACTAAGCCATACTGCCAAAGTAGCATCGGCAACTCAGAAGGGGCTTGCTGAATTTGACGAACTGCTAAATGGATTTGATCCGTGGTGAGATTGAGATCATCAATGAGGAAGGCGATAAATTTCTCCAGCATGGCTATGGTAATTCAATAATTCTTAACGAGGAATTCGACGGGGACTAGCACGATCAATCACAGGAACCGGAATAACTTCAAGTTCCGACTGGGCTTGCTCCTGAGACAATTGCCGTACCACGAATACGATGGCGACAGCTAAAATTGCACAGATGGCACTAAACATCATGATCGAAGTCCTTTTGTAAAGTTATGTAAACAATATTAATCTTTCTCGGCCGCGATCGCAACCCCGACTATGAAGAAAAAATTAAGAAAAAACCCACGTGGACACAGGGTCTAGGTGGGATACAAGGACTTTATTTGGTTTAATTTTAAATATTAGTACGTTAATCCTTAACGAACACTGGAGGCTCCAACCGGCGTTTTGGCCACAGGAGTCGGAGGTTGATATTCCCGTAAACTGGGGAAGAGAAAATGATTCTCTTCAACATACTGAGCACCAAACAAACCCTTCTCGGCCCAGAAATATCTGTCCGTAGTGTGCTCATTTCGTTTTACAATTAACAGGGCAGGAGGCTCGATCCCTAACGTTTGGATATATTTGCGAGCGGCCGTAACAGGCTTATCTTCACCGCTCTCTATACTATGTTGGGGTACGAGTTCTAGGATTTTGCGTCCTTCTTGCCGACGGCGGCTTTTCCGTTTCCGTTTCCGTGCCAACCCAGTTACCTCCTATTTCAGGGATATGGTGTAATCATAGTTACAAAAGCTGTGATGATCATAACCCTTCTCTTCAGGAAAATCAACTTCATCCAAGGAGGGGATCAAAGAAGCAGATATTTCACCAATCGCTTACAGAATAAGGCTTTTGGGAGGTTAACCTCTAGCAAATCTCGCCAATCAAGCTTTAAAAAAATTATTAATTTGTTACAAATAGGGAACCTAAGGGTTAATGTCCTCTCCTCAGCTTCTGTCCTACGCTCCTAGTTCAGCCTTCGTTAGTCTCTGTCAATCTCAAGTGCGGCTTTTGCAACAAGGACTACAGGTAGATTCTTGCGAAGTTTACATAACCCGATCGCCCCAGATGGCAGAAGAGGCAGAATGGGTTCCTGTCGTCAGTTACGCTCAATCCCCTCAGGCTTTTGTTTCTGAGGCTGGGTTCACTAGATTACCACAGCAGGGGAACTCTAATCATTTTTCTGAGTTAGATTGGCATATTTCTTCCTTAACAGAGCGGGAAATGATCACGGGAATGTTACAACCCCTGAGAACTCAGTCACCCCTTGCGGGTCTATCCGCCATTCAACCCTTGGTTTTACCCTTGCTCTATCAAGAGACGATGGTGGGGGTGTTAGTCATTGGTCGAGATACGGCTCTATGGCAATCCCAGGAATTACAGCAGCTTGATCAGATTGCCCAAACCATGGCGATCGCCTGCATTTTAGATCAACGACAAGCTTGGTACGAACAACAATTACAACAGCAGCAAAGCCGTCAACAATGGGAACGGGATCATTGGGATGATCTACTCCACCAATTACGCAATCCCTTAACAGCCCTCCGCACCTTTGGCAAGCTTCTGCTCAAACGCTTAGGCAGTGATCCCAAAAGTCAAACGGTCGTAGAAGGGATAGTACGAGAAGGGGAGCATTTACAGGAATTATTACAAAGCTTTGAAAGTCAAGTTCAAAAAGCTATTCCTTTAGGGATCAATCCTGGTTCAGGGCTAGAGGTTTGGCCAGAAAAGCTATCCTCTGCTATCTCGCCGTTACTCTTACCGAGTCCCCAACTGCCCCTTTCCTCCCTGCTCCTGCAACCGATTCTGACCAATGTTTTACTAGCCGAAACGCCGATCGCCCAGGAACGTCAGATTTGTTTAAATATTGACCTATTAGAGGATCTGCCCCCAGTTTTAGGGAATGCCCAGGCTCTGCGCGAAGTTCTGAGTAATTTGATCGATAATGCCTTGAAATATACCCCCAGCTTAGGAGAAGTTACCGTTCGTCTTGGCATTGAACATCCCACCGATCCCCAACAATGGCAGGGCATTGAAATTGCGGATACCGGTTATGGCATCCCCAGGGAGGATCAAGATCATATTTTTGAACGTCATTATCGAGGGGTGAAGGCCCAGGGAGAAATCCCTGGTACAGGTTTAGGATTGGCGATCGCCCAGGAATTGGTGACATCAATGCAAGGAGAACTACATTTAATCAGCCCCAACCCCAGCAGCCACGATCCCCGTTATCCCGGGTCTATCTTCCAACTATGGCTCAGAATTGCCCGAACCTAGGCAAGGTGTGATAATATCACGGTGATTTTTCTATCTCAGACTCATGCATCAAAAATCATTCCTGCTTCCTCTTTTTGCAGCGTTAACGGCCTTAGGGTTAGTGACGGCCTGTGGCTCAAATAATGCTCCTACCGCCAATAGTCCCAGTTTAGGAACCGCAGCCAATAATACGGCCTCCCCCACTGACAATAATACGAATGCGATTCCCATCGGCATTGGCGTTTCCCAAACTAGCAACGTTGCACTACTCGGACAAGAACAGGTGAGCGGAGCTAAAATTGCAGAAGAAATGCTCAATGCCCAGGGAGGAGTCAATGGTACGCCCATTAAACTGGTTTTTCAGGATACAGCCGGAGATGAGCAATCTGCCATTAACGCTTTTAACACCCTGATTACTCAAGATAAAGTGGTGGGTATTGTTGGCCCCAGTTCCTCTCAACAGGCTTTTGCCGCCGATCCGATCGCCGAACGCAATAAAGTCCCTGTGCTGGCCCCTTCCAACACGGCCAAAGGCATTCCTCAGATTGGAGAATATATTAGTCGGGTTTCTTCCCCTGTTTCCATTGTTGCCCCGATCGCTGTGGCTGAAGCCCTTAAAATTAATCCTCAGATCAAAAAAGTTGCCGTTTTCTTTGCCCAAAATGATGCCTATAGTAAATCGGAAACGGAAATCTTTCAAAAAACCGTTAAAGATAAAAAATTAGATTTGGTTACGGTGCAGAAATTCCAAACAACTGATACAGACTTTCAATCCCAAGCAACCAATGCCATTAATCTTAAACCAGACTTAATTATTATTTCAGGATTAGCAGCCGATGGCGGCAATGTGATTAAGCAACTGCGTGAATTAGGTTATAAAGGCTTAATTATTGGTGGGAATGGTTTAAACACCTCAAATATGTTTCCCGTCTGTCAGAAAAACTGTGATGGGGTGATTATTGCCCAGTCCTATAGTCCCGATCTCAATAATCCCATTAACCAAAAATTTCGCGCTGCCTATAAAGCCAAAAATCAAAAAGAACCGCCTCAATTTGCAGCCCAAGCTTTTACTGGTGTTCAGGTCTTTGTCGAGTCTCTCAATGCGATCGATAAACAAACTAAAGTAAGTTCCTTGCCTTTACCAGAATTGAGAACCAAACTGAACGAGCAAATTCTCAAGGGAACCTACGAAACGCCTATTGGAGAAATTTCTTTTGATCCAGAGGGGGAAGTTAAACAGAAACAATTCTTTGTCGCTCAAATTAAAATGAATCCCGATGGCAAAGATGGCAAATTTGTTTTTCTTAAATAAGATTAGGCCCTAATGGATTTTACCGTTTTCTTCCAACAGTTTCTAAATGGACTCTCCATCGGTAGTGTCTATGCAATTTTCGCCCTGGGCTATACGCTGATTTTTTCCATTTTAGGTATTATTAACTTTGCTCACGGGGCTATTTTTACCCTAGGAGCCTATTTTGTCTATTTTTTAATTGGCGGCAGTTCGGGTTTTAACGGTTGGTTAGCTAATTCTAAATTGCCCTTTGCCCTGCCCTTTGCGATCGCCTTAATCTTAGGGAGTATTTTAGCGGGAATAACCGCCTTAATTGTGGAAAGACTGGCTTTTAGACCCTTGAGAAACAAAAAAGCTGATCCCCTATTAACTTTAGTTTCTAGCCTAGGAGCCGCCGTTTTTATTGTCAATCTTATTCAACTTGTTTTTGGGGCAGAAATTTATACCTTTCCAGAGAATATCTATGGCAATTTACCGGCGGCGATTAACTTTGGTTCAACCGATAAACCGATTTTAATTAGAACTGCCCAAATTGTGATTTTTCTTGTCTCTGGTTTGACGGTGGCGATTCTGACCTATGTCATTAACTATACGAAAATTGGTAAAGCCTTACAGGCCGTGGCTGAAGATCCAATGACGGCCAGTTTATTAGGCATTAATCCCGAACAGTATATTGTTTTAACGTTCTTTCTGAGTGGTTTTCTCGGTGGTATGGCAGGAGCCTTAGTGGGAACCAGTGTCAGCATTGCTGGCCCCTATTTTGGCATTACCTTTGGACTGAAAGGTTTAGGCGTGATTGTGTTAGGTGGATTAGGCAATATTCCAGGTGCAGTCATGGGAGGATTGGTAATTGGATTAGCCGAATCCTTTGTACCGAGTGAATATTCCGGCTATCGAGAAGCAATTTCTTTTACCCTTTTATTTTTAATGTTATTGATTCGGCCCCAGGGTTTATTTGGCCGTTCCCAAACGGCTAAGGTTTAACGTCTTTTTCTTTAAAATTCTCTATTTTTACCAGAGCCAATCAGATGACAGATTTTCTGAATAGCTATAGTTCCTTAATTATCTCCATGTTATCCGGGGCAATTTTAGGATTGTCAGTGTATTTTCCTCTGATGGCGGGGCAATTATCCCTCGCGAGTCCAGGTTTTTATGCCCTAGGGGGTTATATTGCCGCTATTCTTTCGACCAAAGTATTGCCCTTTTCAGGTGAGCTTTTTCCAATACCTTGGTTGGCCTTAGAATTAGTCATTACAGCCATTATTTCCGTCATTTTAGCGATTTTATTAGGCATTCCTGTTCTACGCTTACGGGGAATTTATTTGGCGATCGCCACCATTGCCTTTGTAGAAATTTTACGAATTATCGCGCTTAACCTGGAGATTACGGGGGGAGCCGTCGGTATTTTTGCCATTCCCCAACCTTTTCATTCTCAATTGAGTTATCTCTGGTTAATGTTACCACTTTTAGGCTTAACAATGTTGTTTCTTTACCGCTTAGAAAAAGTTAGGGTAGGACGGGCCTTAAGCGCGATTCGAGAAGATGAATTGGCCAGTGGTGCGATGGGCATTAACCCAACCTATTATAAGGTTTTATCTTTTACCCTGGGATGTGTGTTAGCCGGTTTAGTGGGTGTTATTAACGCTCATTTTTTAAATACCTGGAATGCCCGTCAGGGAACCTTTGATGCCAGTATCATTTTCCTGGCTTTTGTTCTAATTGGTGGTTCTCGAACCTTTATTGGGCCAGTATTAGGGGGTATCATTTTAACCGCTTTACCTGAAGTGCTGAGGGCGATCGCGGGTCTATCTAGTTTACCCGTTGGCTTGGCGACTTTTTTAAGAGATGGTCGTCTGCTCATTTTTGGTTTTTTGATTGTCGTCGGTAGTATTTTCTATCCCCAGGGAATGATCACGCCGGAATTATTAAAAAGTTTAGGGCTTAAATTCAGTTTTAAAAAATAGCTTTATAATTTTTATGTTATCCTCAGAGGCACAAAATAATGGGTCTTGTTTATAGTGATATACAACTCAAAAATCCCAGTCAAACTGGCTTGGCAGCGATCGCCGTTCAAGCCTTAGTCGATTCTGGATCCGTCCATTTATGTATTCCCGAACATATTCAAATTCAATTACAGTTAGCGATCGTGGATCACAAAGAGGTGATTTTAGCCGATGGGAGTCGCCGTTTAATCCCCTATGTTGGGCCGATTGAAATTCATTTTAAAAATCGGGTCGGTTTCGCTGGAGCTTTAGTGCTAGGAGATCAGGTTTTATTAGGAGCTATCCTGCTAGAAGACATGGATTTAGTGATTATTCCCTCGACTAGACAATTAGATGTGAACCAGAATAGTCCTAATATTGCTTTATCGATCGCCAAGGGCTTGCTCCCTTCTTCTTCTACTTTCCCCCATCCTAAAAATCTATGATCCAGGATGCTCAAACCATACTAGAAGTGGATAAAATCACCCGTCGTTTTGGGGGATTGGTTGCCGTTAATGAAGTTTCTTTTACAGTACAAGAGCAGGAAATTTTTGGTTTAATTGGCCCCAATGGAGCCGGAAAAACGACTTTATTTAATTTGATGACGGGTTTAATTCCAGCCTCTGCTGGTAAAATGTATTGTCAAGGGGAATTATTAAATCAATGTCAACCTCATCAAATTGCAGCTAAAGGCATTGCTCGTACCTTTCAAAATTTACGGCTTTTTGCTAATCTTTCCGTCTTAGAAAATGTTAAAATTGCCTGCCATCTCCACTATCAAGCTAATCTTTGCCAATCTATTTTGGGTTTACCCCCCACTGCCCAAGCAGAAAAACAAGTCCAACAAAGTGCATTACAATTGTTAGCCTTGATGGGTTTAGAAACCCAAGCTGATCAGTTAGCCGCTAATCTGGCCTATGGCGATCAACGACGTTTAGAAATTGCTAGGGCCTTGGCTTTGAATCCGCGTATTTTGTTGCTGGATGAACCAGCGGCGGGGATGAATCCCTCTGAAAAGGGAGTTTTAACGGACTTGATTCGCCAAATTCGCAACGATTTTAAACTAACAATTATTATTATTGAACATCATGTTCCCCTAGTCATGGGATTATGCGATCGCATTGCGGTGTTAGATTTTGGACAACTTATTGCTCTGGGACAACCGGAAGTGGTGAGAAAAGATCCCGCCGTGATTGAAGCCTATCTAGGAGATGAATAAGTAGGGCTTGCCAAAAAAGGCTAAAACCCTTATAGAGAAAAGAGTATAGCCATAAAAACAACGTCAAAGATGCAGGAAAATAAGCTAGAATGAGTCGGAAACCTTGCATCCCTCCCCTCAACAGTATGTATCGCAAAGAACAGTACACAGAAAAAACACTGGAAAACTTCAAAAACCTGTTTGAGGGGAAATTGGACGAAGAAAATCGTTGGATAAAAATGTCAAAAATGATTCCCTGGGAGGAATTTGAAGGAGAATATGCTAAAAATTTCAAAGAAGAAAAAGGAGCACCAGCAAAGTCATTTAGAATAGCATTAGGGGCATTAATCATTAAATAAAGGTTAGGAATAAGTGATAGAGAAACAGTAGAGCAAATAAAAGAAAATCCGTATTTACAATACTTTATCGGAATAGAGAGCTACAGTAGCGAGGAGCCGTTTGAACCCGCATTTCTCGCAAAAAGAATGAGTACGAAACCCAGAAACCTTACAGAGTATGGGTTTTGACGGTTTGCTCGCCTTGAAAAAAAAATGACAGTGTGTGATCAGGATTCAACCTAAGAACATCATCAATTAGACATTGAAAAAAGAACAAATTTAAAGCGTATATTTTTGGGCTAATTAATTAATAAATCATTAATTTTAAGCAGAAAAGAGTTAAAAGCTTGCTATAATTTAGTCATTAGAATTATTTAAATTATGTCAAGCTTATGACTCCTAGTTCAGCCCAGTCTCCAGTCAATTACTTAAATTTTGGAAAGCTCAATGGAAGACAAGTAATCGCTAATTTTGAGGGAGGTAGAATCACCTCAGATGCTGGAATTGTGTTGATAGCAGAGTTAGATAAAAAGCTACAAATAACGGCTCGCTTCTCAGAATGTTTTCAAGATTACCGAAATTCATCTTATGTGGATTATTCAGTGAACCAATTACTGGCACAAAGAGTTTATGGCATTATTCTAGGCTATGAGGATGTAAACGACCATGATAAATTACGCTACGACCCCGCCTTAGCGATAGCCTTAGAAAGACTAAATTTTATCAACTCAAACGAAGCAGATTTAGCGGGAAAAAGTACAATTAATCGACTAGAGTATCGTCCAGAAACAGTTATCGAGCAAGAGAAAAGTCGGTACCATAAAATCGAGCATAACCCCAAAGAAATTGAAAAGACTTTTGTGGACATATTTCTAGAATCCTACAAAAAGGCACCGAGACAAATTATTTTAGATATGGATGTAATCGATGACCAAGTGTATGGCTCTCAAGAAGGTGCGTTTTTCAACACGCATTATCAAGGAGTTTGTTATGCGCCTTTATATATTTTCTGTGGGCATCATTTATTAGTAGCGAAACTTCGCTCATAAACATGTCGATCCAGCCGGCGGAGCTTTAGAAGAATTACAGAGAATCATCGGAATTATTAGAGCAGAATAGAAAGAGACTCAAATCATAGTTAGAGGTGATAGTGCATATGCTCGTGAAGATATCATGAAATTCTGTGAAGAGCAAGCTTGTGTTGATTATGTGATAGCGATGGCAAGTAATAGCCAATTAAAACTACGAGCGATGGCTACAATTGAGAAAGCAAAAAGTGATTATGAACAAAGACTGGAACCTGTGACTAAATTAATGGAGACACTATTTTCTCCTGAGGATAAATTAGAAGAAGTCGGTGAATTAGTCCCAGAATCGACTTTTTATCGCTCCCTTTGCTACAAAACTCAAGAATCTTGGAGTTGTTCAAGAAGAGTGGTCACTAAAGTTTGTTATGGTAGTGGCGGATTAAAAATTCGTCATGTCGTCACATCTTTACCCGCTTCAAAAATTCCTCCCTCAAAACTTTATACAGAGAAATATTGTCCGAGGGGCGAGATGGAAAATCGGATAAAAGAACAACAATTAGATTTATTCGCAGACCGCACTTCAACCCAGACATTTGAGAGTAATCAATTAAGACTATGGCTATCCTCAATAGCTTATGTTTTGATGCAAGCTTTCCGTCAAAATTGTTTATCTAAAACGGCTTTTGCGAAAGCAACGGTAGGAACAATTCGCCTTAATTTTCTGAAATTAGGTGCGAGAATTACTGTGAGCGTCAGAAGAATTTTAATCGCCATCGCCAGTTCTTGTCCTTATCAAGATATTTTGGCGATTGCTTATTCTCGAATCCAAGGAATGCCTGCTCCTGGATAAGTCGAATAGTTTTCAAAGAGAACAAAATAATCTTGCCAAGGGCTGCTCATCAATTCAGCCCATTTTGTCATGAGAATTTTGACTAACTAATTAGGGCTTGCTGAAAAAAGCTGAAACCTTTACGGAGAAAAATAGTAGGCGAATTAAGAACCGCTAGAATGCACGAAAATAGGGTAGAATGCCTCAAAACCATTGCATTAAGAAGAGAGAAAGCAGATGTACCGAAAGCAACAGTACTCAATTGAAACACCAGAAAACTTGAAAAATCTGTTCGGCGGGCAGTTAGACGAAGAAAATCGTTGGATAGAAATGTCAAAAATGATTCTTTGGGAAGAATATGAGGAAGAATATGCAAAAAACTTCACAGAAAAAAAAGGAGCCCCAGCCAAATCATTTAGAATGGCATTAGGAGCATTAATTATCAAAGAAATTTCAGGAAAAAGTGACAGAGAAACAGTAGAACAAATAAAAGAGAACCCTTATTTACAGTACTTTATAGGAATGGAAAGCTATAGTAGCAAAGAAGCATTTAATGCGTCAATGATGGTTCATTTTCGTAAAAAAATAGGAATGGAATTAATAAATAAAATTAATAAAGAAATAGAAAAAAAGCGACGGGTGTAGCGTCAGAAAAAAAAGAAAATGAAGGAAAGTTATTGTTAGATGCGACTTGTACACCAGCAGATATAAAATATCCAACGGATATAGGAATATTGAATGATGCCAGAGAAAAAACAGAAAAAATAATAGATAAGCTGTATGAAGAAATAAAAGAGAAAAGGAAAGAAAAGCCGAGGACTTATAGGGAAGTGGCAAGAAAAGAGTACTTAGCCATAGCAAAAAAACGTCGTGTGTCAAAAAAAGAAAGAAGAAAAGGAACAAAAAAACAACTAGGATATATAAAAAGAAACTTGTCTGATATAGAAAAAATGATAGAAGAGGGAGCAAAGTTAGAAAAACTAACGAAAAAAGAGCAAGAAGAGCTTGTAACGATAGGAAAAGTGTATGAGCAACAGTTAGAAATGTATGAAAAAAAGACAAATAAAGTAGAAAACAGAATTGTGAGTGTAAGCCAACCTCACGTGCGTCCAATAGTGCGTGGAAAAGCGGGAAAAGCAGTAGAGTTTGGAGCTAAAATATCGGCAAGTAATGTGAATGGCTTTGTCTTCTTAGACAAATTAAGTTGGGATAATTAGGGCTTGCTGAAAAAGTCAAAAAACGAAAGAAATGTGGGTTAGGGAAGTATGGACTGAAAAAGCATAGATAACTTATCCTTATGGAAACAAATCAAAATACAGATTTTGTTTAATCTATTGTTCCTTTCTGTCTAAAAAGGTCAACACAAATCACTCCTCACAAAAGAGAGGAAAATTAACACCATTTTTCACAAGAAAAACGACTCTACAACTTTTTACTTTTTGTCTTCTGAAGTAGAGTAGAAAGATTCATTACCAAAAAGTTCATCGCAATTACCGTTTCCGAGGTCTCAGGTAGTTTGGCCATCACTCGACCAAGACTAAATTTCCTCTTTCCCTGTCCGAATTTACCCTCAATGGCATTACGCACTCTTTCATCTGAGCGTGCCTCTTTCTTTTTTTCTTTGCTCACCTCTTTCGGCGGTCTTCCCAATCGGGGACCACTCATTCTTATATCCCTTTCTTTACAATAAGCTCGATTCGCTTTTGTTCGATAGATTTTATCCACATGAACCGATTCCGGATAACATCCTGTTTCCCTTTTATATTCTTCTATTCGCGCTTGTAAATCTCCCGATTCGTTGTAATTATCCCAACTTAATTTGTCTAAGAAGACAAAGCCATTCACATTACTTGCCGATATTTTAGCTCCAAACTCTACTGCTTTTCCCGCTTTTCCACGCACTATTGGACGCACGTGAGGTTGGCTTACACTCACAATTCTGTTTTCTACTTTATTTGTCTTTTTTTCATACATTTCTAACTGTTGCTCATACACTTTTCCTATCGTTACAAGCTCTTCTTGCTCTTTTTTCGTTAGTTTTTCTAACTTTGCTCCCTCTTCTATCATTTTTTCTATATCAGACAAGTTTCTTTTTATATATCCTAGTTGTTTTTTTGTTCCTTTTCTTCTTTCTTTTTTTGACACACGACGTTTTTTTGCTATGGCTAAGTACTCTTTTCTTGCCACTTCCCTATAAGTCCTCGGCTTTTCTTTCCTTTTCTCTTTTATTTCTTCATACAGCTTATCTATTATTTTTTCTGTTTTTTCTCTGGCATCATTCAATATTCCTATATCCGTTGGATATTTTATATCTGCTGGTGTACAAGTCGCATCTAACAATAACTTTCCTTCATTTTCTTTTTTTTCTGACGCTACACCCGTCGCTTTTTTTCTATTTCTTTATTAATTTTATTTATTAATTCCATTCCTATTTTTTTACGAAAATGAACCATCATTGACGCATTAAATGCTTCTTTGCTACTATAGCTTTCCATTCCTATAAAGTACTGTAAATAAGGGTTCTCTTTTATTTGTTCTACTGTTTCTCTGTCACTTTTTCCTGAAATTTCTTTGATAATTAATGCTCCTAATGCCATTCTAAATGATTTGGCTGGGGCTCCTTTTTTTTCTGTGAAGTTTTTTGCATATTCTTCCTCATATTCTTCCCAGGGAATCATTTTTGACATTTCTATCCAACGATTTTCTTCGTCTAACTGCCCGCCGAAACAGATTTTTCAAGTTTTCTGGTGTTTCAATTGAGTACTGTTGCTTTCGGTACATCTGCTTTCTCTCTTCTTAATGCAATGGTTTTGAGGCATTCTACCCTATTTTCGTGCATTCTAGCGGTTCTTAATTCGCCTACTATTTTTCTCCGTAAAGGTTTCAGCTTTTTTCAGCAAGCCCTAATTACAACGAATCGGGAGATTTACAAGCGCGAATAGAAGAATATAAAAGGGAAACAGGATGTTATCCGGAATCGGTTCATGTGGATAAAATCTATCGAACAAAAGCGAATCGAGCTTATTGTAAAGAAAGGGATATAAGAATGAGTGGTCCCCGATTGGGAAGACCGCCGAAAGAGGTGAGCAAAGAAAAAAAGAAAGAGGCACGCTCAGATGAAAGAGTGCGTAATGCCATTGAGGGTAAATTCGGACAGGGAAAGAGGAAATTTAGTCTTGGTCGAGTGATGGCCAAACTACCTGAGACCTCGGAAACGGTAATTGCGATGAACTTTTTGGTAATGAATCTTTCTACTCTACTTCAGAAGACAAAAAGTAAAAAGTTGTAGAGTCGTTTTTCTTGTGAAAAATGGTGTTAATTTTCCTCTCTTTTGTGAGGAGTGATTTGTGTTGACCTTTTTAGACAGAAAGGAACAATAGATTAAACAAAATCTGTATTTTGATTTGTTTCCATAAGGATAAGTTATCTATGCTTTTTCAGTCCATACTTCCCTAACCCACATTTCTTTCGTTTTTTGACTTTTTCAGCAAGCCCTAAATACTCACAAACTTGCCTCACTATATGAAGCATTTGAGCCTTCCACGGCTCGTCGTCTAGTCGAACGGTTGGAAATTCACCATACCCCAAAACATGGCAGTTGGCTTAATATTGCTGAAAACGAGCTGTCCGCAATGACTCGGCAATGCCTAGCTCGTCGAATTCCAGATCGGGAAACTTTAGAGCAAGAAACAACGGCTTGGTACACTCAGCGCAATCATTCCCAAAAGTCGGTAGATTGGCAATTCACGACGGCTGAGGCTCGTATCCGTCTCAAGCGTCTTTATCCACAAATAGAAAATTGACAGACCACTAGTCTGAATCCAGAGCAATTTCAAGACTGTTTTCTGCATTGGGTCAAAAGTATAGCGGAGGTAAGTGAAGGGGAAGTGATAGCGATTGACGGCAAAACCCTTCGCCACTCCTATGATAATGCCAACGGAAAGGGCGCAATTCAGATGGTAAGTGCATGGGCAACAGCAAATCGTCTAGTACTAGGACAGTGCAAGGTGGAAAGCAAATCGAATGAAATCACGGCGATACCCAAACTCCTGAAAATGCTAGAGGTCAAAGGTTGTATCGTAACGATTGATGCCATGGGAACTCAGACAAAGATTGCCCAACAGATAGTAGGGCGAGGGGGAGATTATGTTTTGGCATTGAAAGGCAATCAAGGTAATCTATGTGAGGATGTTGAACAATTATTTGCTCATGCTCAATCGGTTAATTTTGCGGGAATTAAGCATGATTTTCATCAAACAATAGACAAGGGACATGGACGGATTGAAATTCGCCGTTGCTGGACGATGGAACAAACAGAATTTTTGCTGGGTGCGGAGAAATGGGCAAAGTTGACGAGCATCTGTATGATTAAAGCGGAGAGACGATTGAAAGACAAAACAGAGTATGAGACTCGCTACTATATCAGTAGCCTGCCGAGTAATGCTCAAAAATTATCCCAATCTGTTCGTAGTCATTGGCTGATAGAAAACTCTTTACATTGGGTTCTAGACTTGGCCTTCAACGAGGATGCTTGTCGCATTCGTAAGGATTTTGCTCCTGAGAATTTAGCCGTCTTACGCCATATCGCTCTTAACTTGCTCACAAAGGAAAATACTCTGAAACTTGGTATCAAGAATAAACGGCTACGCGCTGGTTGGGACGAGGACTATCTCCTTAAGGTTTTACTCGGATAAGATGCGTTTGCCCTGTTGGCTTCTTGGGGTTCAAAGGTCTCATATAAGGCATAGGAAACATGGGTATTCAGGTTGTCGTAAATAAGTGTTATCTTTTCGGCTTCTGGATGATAAATATCGACCAGAGATTTCAGTTGATGAGCATAATCTTTTTTAGTACGACGTTCGGTTACTTCTACGTGTCGCCATCCAGCTAGGGGTTCAGAAAACATAAACAAATTGCTCACCCCATTCCGTTCATATTCGTAGTCAGGCGTTGCTGACTTGAGGTATGAATCTCTAAAGATGCAATTTTTAAAACATTGACTCACACTGGTTTCTAGATGTATGCAAAATTCTATTTCATACCCTGATTAAGCAACGCCTCGTAGTCATACCTTTCTACCTGTCCTGGTTCGGCAACTAAGGGCGTTTTGTTCTCCTTGACCAATTGTTTGTTGGTTTCGTCAAAGCAAACTACGGGATGCTTGGGGTCATAAGGACGTTTGTAAATATCCAGCACATTTTCCATGCAACAGACGAATTCTGCATTGGCTTCGGGGGGAATCACCCAACATTCCTTTAACCAAGGCTTTAGTTCGTTTTTTTTAGAGTTTGACGCACTGTTTCATGGGAAATGCCTTCTACATGACCCAACTCCACCATCTTGTCTGCTAACAATCCCAATGTCCATGCCCCTCTTCCTTCTGGTGCTTCTGTGCAGGCAATTGCAATCAAACAGGCTTCTTTTTCTCCATCTAACAATCGTGGTCTTGCCTTTAAGGGCGTTCGACGCGATAGAGCTGATTCTACGCTTTCTTCTACAAACTTTTGTCGTACTTTTTCTATAGTGCTAACACTGATATCCAGCGCTTCACTGATTTCTTTATCTCTTAATCCTCCTTTTTCCTGATTTATGTCTGCTTTTAGCAGAATACGAGCATGGTTGACTCTATACGCAGGAGATTTTCCTTTGGTTGTTATACTTTCCAATTCTTTTCTTTCTTCTTGCTCCAGAGCAACTATGTATTTTTTTTTAGCCATGATTTCTCTTGAATGTTTAGGTCTTCCCCATTCTCACACTTTTTACCCATCAAATCAAGGATGACTGACTAATAGTCTGAACCTCAACTTGACTGAGTTGATGATAAGTCAAGGTTTTTGGCCAGAGTTGAGCCTCAGTAAGAGCATCGGCCTCACAAGCAAAATTCTGTCCACAAAGTTTCTGCCATTCTTTTTTGACAACTTTATCGGCTTTCTCAATTTTTTGACTTATAGCTTTATTATCGGACTGGAGACGTTGAGCACTTTCGACCACAAGCCATCGTTGCTGTTCACCCCCATATTCCGAAGCCCTCACTTGCCAACGATAACCGTCCTGTTCACCCTGCTGCCATTGGTCTTCTGATATATTTGCCAAAGTCTCAGTGGCTTCTTTCAGAGGGACACGACTTAACCATTGAATTGACCTCGCCATGCCCACATTTTCCGCCGTATAAAAAGCTCCATCCATCACCGATAAACCTTCCATATTCAACGTTTCTTGACAGTCTTTGATTATCTGGGGAAACACCTTTTTATCCGATTCATTGCCATCTCCTAATTGCATAAAGAGAGGGACACCACCATCTCCACTACATATCATATTTAACATAAACTGTTTTAGGTCTGGTCGTTTATCTCTGGAATAACCAAATTTTATTTTTATGGCTTTTGTCTGCTCGTCTTCCTCATCTTCTATCCTTTCCTTATACTTCCCTTGTACAGACATTGAGGTTGAGTCTAAATGCTTTGACTTTTGTTCTATTCCAAAGATTGCTGCCGCTTTTAGGACTATTTTCGTGAACCGGTTTTTTACCCCCACTCCAAATACCTTATCCAATGACCTTCCTAGCTTGTCATCATTTAAATCTTCTGCTTTTATTCCTTCTCCTAATAGGTATTCTAATGCTTTTCCTTTAAAAAACTCACTCAACAAATATAACGGAGCATTGATACATCCTAAGCAGTTTAATATCATTGCTTTTACTATTGTACCTACACTGAGCTTTTCTTGAGGATGAGTTCCCACTTCCTCATCGATAATTTCTACTAAACCCATTTCATCTATAATTCCCGCTACGATTCCTAAGTGGTCGAGGTCTTTAATATTTAGGTTATTCATTTTTACTGTTGATTCTATCTAAGACAAGACTCCATTTTAGAACTTTATTGACATTTTTTATCCTTGCCCGAAATCAATGCACAAGTACCGATACTAGCTCGCGTGAACTAGTGCTCCTCTTCGACAACCTGCGGAATGTGGGTTTCAACATGATTAGTTTGTCCCGTCTCTTTACCGACTGCTCGATGACGTTTACTGGGAATAACTTTCTCAGAAGATACCCAAAAATCCGTGTAAGCAACGGCACATTGTCGGTAAACAGCAGGCAAACTTGCCCAAAGTTTTTTGGCTGATGCACGGCTTCTGTCCCCAATATAACAACCAACAATTTCTCTTGTTGTTCTGTCTATAGCTAACCAGACATAAAACTTATTTTCTTTGGAGAAAACAAATGACCAAAGCTCATCACATTCGATAGTTAATTTTCCTCGCGCTTTTTCTGAAACGCTTATCTGACGAGGTACCGCAGCAAATTTATCATTAACATAATTCTGTAACCATGACCAACTTACTCCTGTGACTCTTTCAATTCCCCGTAGAGAAATTCGCTCTAGTAGGAGCCTATCAATTAATTGTTTTGTCTGTTCTGAAACTCTCTTCTGACTAGAGTTAATAACAAACTGGCGACCACAGTCTTTACATAGATTTTTGGGCTTACCATTATGGGCGGAACCATTCTTAATAGTGTGATAAGAGCCACAACTTGGGCAAGGCTGTTTAAAATTAGTCTTTGAGGGACAATATTTCTCTGCCAATTGCTGTTCTACTGTCAATTGATTTAAGACAAAAAATAATAGCGCAAAAATGTTAGTCATAAAAACGTTGATTTAGGGGATAGATTTGAGAAAAATTTATATTAGTTGATATTCTACATCATCCCTGCCATATAAGCTATTTAGACTACCACTACTCAGCAATTCCAAATTCAAATGGTATAAATAGAGACAGAAAAACTTTGACCTATAGGAAGTTATGAATAAAGAGAAAAATGTCTACTGATTTTGCAGAGAGAAAGATGGAAGTAAACGACCTAAGTTTTGACGGAATCGTTCACTGTTTAAACGAGGTCATTGGGAAGATAGATGACCCCCGTTCGGTTAGTAATGCAACGAAATATAGTCTAAGAGAGGCGATACTGGGGGCATTTGCCGCCTTTTTTATGCAAAATGAGTCATTTTTAGAGTACCAACGTCAGCTTAACAGCCGTTGTGGGCGAGATAATGCTCAGAGCTTGTTTGGACTAGAAAAAATACCAACAGTAGAACAGATTCGCAACATTGTGGATGGGGTAGCAGCGAGTAGTCTATTCCCTTTGTTTGGGTTAATTTACCAAGCATTGAGGAGCATGGGATTCTTGAAAGCCTATGAAATATTGAGGGGAAATCTTCTAGTAGCAATGGATGGGACAAATTACTACAGTTCGGAAAAAGTAAATTGTCCATGCTGTTCAACCAAAACGTCAAAACAGGGAAAAGTCACCTACTTCCATCAGGCATTATTGCCCGTGATTGTTTCCCCAGACCATGAATCAGTTTTTTCCTTACCCCCTGAATTTATTACCCCTCAAGACGGGTCTGAAAAGCAAGATTGTGAGCAAAATGCGGCGAAACGTTGGATAAGTAACCATGCTAGTAGTCTAAGGCGTAAGTTAAGATACTATTATTAGGCAACCGATAAAAAGATAAATATAGGTATATAGGAGAAAAAGTCACGCCCCGATTAGCCCCCAAAGAGTTAAAGTTGGAAGCAAAAGAACGAGAACATCTAGAAAAACTGATAAATCGTCATACAACAGAGCAGCAAATTGCCTTAAGGGCAAAAATAGTGCTTCTGGCAGATGAGGGAGAAAATAATCGAGAAATTGCTAGAAAATTAAAAATCAGCCGAAAAATGGCAAGTCAATGGAGAGAAAGATGGATAGCAGGACAGAAAAGTGAAATAGAAATAACAGAAAGAATCAAAGATGCTGAACGTAGTGGAGCACCCGCCAAGTTTAAACGCGAACAAATCTTGAAGTTGTTCAAATTAGCCTGTGATGACCCAAAGAATTATGAGCGTCCGATAAGTCACTGGACAGGACGAGAATTAGCCGAGGAATTAGTAAAGCAAGGAATAGTGGAAAGTATATCTCCTCGACAGGTAGGAAGATTATGGGAAGAAGCAGATATTCATCCGTGTCAACTTAAAGGAATGGGTTCCCAAATTTGTTGATTGAGAGCGGCCTTTTCTCGATGTCGCTTTCTCTCAGCTTTGACCAAACCAAATAACTTAGCACGTTCAGCCAGATAGGTTACTGTATCAGGCTTTTCTCCTCTAGCAATAGCCTTCGCTACATAGTATAGACTCCGAAACACCATCTCTACTGAGATTTTTTCTTTCGGTTGATTTAGAGCAATCGCCACTTCCCCTACCAATTGATTTAAGACCGTATAGAAAATCAAAGTGCAAATAATCTGGATTTGGACACCATTCTTATTACCTACCCATAAATAGGCTAGTCCTAAAAGTCTTTTCGTTAATAAAAAGGCTTCTTCGATTGTCCATCGTCTTCGATATAAATCACAGACCTCTTCGGCGGACAGTTGTTCGGGAGACAACACATTTGTTAAATACTGATACCAGATTGTTCCCCATAATACTGAGACTAATCTCACCGGATGCTTGCAAGGATTAGAACGGTAATTTCCCATAATGATAATCTCATCTCTGTAATGACTACCTTGAGACAATACTTGTTTGGTTTTGTAAGATGTACCCGCTCTAAATCTGGTTAGAAAAAACTTTTTAGCTTCTGTTAACAAATCAAACCACACAAAGCTAAAAAATCCCATATCTACGAGAATTAAACCATTTTCTGGTAATTTAGCTGCCAATTCTTCACACCATATTTTATCATTTGATTTATCATTTTCTGTGTACCATAAAGTAACGGGTCTTTGGGTAAAGGCTTCCACTACCATCATTATTTTACCCCCCAATTTACTCTTTTCTTCTTTACTTATTTTCATATTTTTCCTTATCTGCTCTAGCGTTTAGCCATCTGCTATCCACACTGCACTAAACTTTTCTCTTATTTTTTCCCATTTTTCTCCTACTTGGAGCTTCTTCCCTTTTTCGGCTGCTTTTTCTAACACTTCTTTTAGTAATATTGCAAATATTTCGGCTGGCACATTCATCATTCTTTTTGATACTGCCTGTTTGCTTACTTTTAATGATGCTACCCATAGCAATCCTTCTTCCTCTAACAGTCTTACCGCTTCACTTATACCCGCTATTTGACGATACACTATACTTAACACTAATGCCACCATTACTGGTAAATTTAATACCCTATCTCTCATCATTTTCTCATGAGTTCCCTGTAAATATTTTAATGGTGTAAACATTGTGGGTTCTAGTAATTCAAACAACTCTTTTGTTATTTCAGGGATTTCTACCCCTGGCTGATTTGTCTTACGACGTAAGTCTGGGTTTCCTTTTCTCCGAGGATGTTGTCTTGCCATTTGTTTTTTGCTCACTTTTTTATATACTAACCTTTTTTTCAGCCTACTCTTACTTCCGCCTGCTTTTAGGCTAATCTTTTGTGAGTAGGCATTTTGGCTTAAGTTGACACCAATGGCAGATATTAAACCCCATCAGTCAGGATACTGGCTGAATCCCCCCCCTGACCCAAATTTTGGGGAAAAAGTGAATGATATCTGCCAAGCCTATGAGAGTGCAATTTTAGGAGAGGAAAAGGGAGAAAAGACTATTTCTCTAGATGAAATGACGGGAATTCAAGCATTAGAGCGGAAAGCACCAGACCTTCCGATGTCTCAGGGGAAGATTCAAGGTCGAGAATTTGAATATATTCGTCACGGCACTCAAACGTTAATAGCCAGTTTTGATGTGGCCAAGGGTCAAGTAATCTGCTCTACAGTCGGAAATACTCGCACAGAGGCAGACTATTTAGGGCTTGCTGAAAAAGTCCACAAAACGAACCTAGATGCCACAGGAGGCGAAAAATGGTGACTTCAGAGAGTGACTTCAGAGAGTAGTTTCCAATTTCAACCCCCAGTTTTCCAACGACGTGCATGGGCTTTGAGCCTCCAAAGGCCATAACCTTGCACCTGATCGTTTTTAAAATGCTTGAAAGCATTATCTGGCAAGGGTTCTATACTTATTCAGCAAGCCCTATTTAAATGATTACCTTTTTTGACTCTTTCATTTACCTCGTTAAGTATTTCTACTTATTGCAAAGGTGAGATGCTCCCGATGAACTTTTTGGTAATGAATCTTTCTACTCTACTTCAGAAGACAAAAAGTAAAAAGTTGTAGAGTCGTTTTTCTTGTGAAAAATGGTGTTAATTTTCCTCTCTTTTGTGAGGAGTGATTTGTGTTGACCTTTTTAGACAGAAAGGAACAATAGATTAAACAAAATCTGTATTTTGATTTGTTTCCATAAGGATAAGTTATCTAGGGCTTGCTGAAAAAGTCAAAAAACGAAAGAAATGTGGGTTAGGGAAGTATGGACTGAAAAAGCATAGATAACTTATCCTTATGGAAACAAATCAAAATACAGATTTTGTTTAATCTATTGTTCCTTTCTGTCTAAAAAGGTCAACACAAATCACTCCTCACAAAAGAGAGGAAAATTAACACCATTTTTCACAAGAAAAACGACTCTACAACTTTTTACTTTTTGTCTTCTGAAGTAGAGTAGAAAGATGCATTACCAAAAAGTTCATCGCAATTACCGTTTCCGAGGTCTCAGGTAGTTTGGCCATCACTCGACCAAGACTAAATTTCCTCTTTCCCTGTCCGAATTTACCCTCAATGGCATTACGCACTCTTTCATCTGAGCGTGCCTCTTTCTTTTTTTCTTTGCTCACCTCTTTCGGCGGTCTTCCCAATCGGGGACCACTCATTCTTATATCCCTTTCTTTACAATAAGCTCGATTCGCTTTTGTTCGATAGATTTTATCCACATGAACCGATTCCGGATAACATCCTGTTTCCCTTTTATATTCTTCTATTCGCGCTTGTAAATCTCCCGATTCGTTGTAATTATCCCAACTTAATTTGTCTAAGAAGACAAAGCCATTCACATTACTTGCCGATATTTTAGCTCCAAACTCTACTGCTTTTCCCGCTTTTCCACGCACTATTGGACGCACGTGAGGTTGGCTTACACTCACAATTCTGTTTTCTACTTTATTTGTCTTTTTTTCATACATTTCTAACTGTTGCTCATACACTTTTCCTATCGTTACAAGCTCTTCTTGCTCTTTTTTCGTTAGTTTTTCTAACTTTGCTCCCTCTTCTATCATTTTTTCTATATCAGACAAGTTTCTTTTTATATATCCTAGTTGTTTTTTTGTTCCTTTTCTTCTTTCTTTTTTTGACACACGACGTTTTTTTGCTATGGCTAAGTACTCTTTTCTTGCCACTTCCCTATAAGTCCTCGGCTTTTCTTTCCTTTTCTCTTTTATTTCTTCATACAGCTTATCTATTATTTTTTCTGTTTTTTCTCTGGCATCATTCAATATTCCTATATCCGTTGGATATTTTATATCTGCTGGTGTACAAGTCGCATCTAACAATAACTTTCCTTCATTTTCTTTTTTTTCTGACGCTACACCCGTCGCTTTTTTTTCTATTTCTTTATTAATTTTATTTATTAATTCCATTCCTATTTTTTTACGAAAATGAACCATCATTGACGCATTAAATGCTTCTTTGCTACTATAGCTTTCCATTCCTATAAAGTACTGTAAATAAGGGTTCTCTTTTATTTGTTCTACTGTTTCTCTGTCACTTTTTCCTGAAATTTCTTTGATAATTAGGGCTTGCTGAATAAGTATAGAACCTTTGCCGGATAATGCTTTCAAGCATTTTAAAAACGATCAGGTGCAAGGTTATGGCCTTTGGAGGCTCAAAGCCCATGCACGTCGTTGGAAAACTGGGGGTTGAAATTGGAAACAACTCTCTGAAGTCACCATTTTTCGCGTCCTGTGGCATCTAGGTTCGTTTTGTGGACTTTTTCAGCAGACCCTAATTAATGCTCCTAATGCCATTCTAAATGATTTGGCTGGGGCTCCTTTTTTTTCTGTGAAGTTTTTTGCATATTCTTCCTCATATTCTTCCCAGGGAATCATTTTTGACATTTCTATCCAACGATTTTCTTCGTCTAACTGCCCGCCGAACAGATTTTTCAAGTTTTCTGGTGTTTCAATTGAGTACTGTTGCTTTCGGTACATCTGCTTTCTCTCTTCTTAATGCAATGGTTTTGAGGCATTCTACCCTATTTTCGTGCATTCTAGCGGTTCTTAATTCGCCTACTATTTTTCTCCGTAAAGGTTTCAGCTTTTTTCAGCAAGCCCTATCTATGCTTTTTCAGTCCATACTTCCCTAACCCACACTTCTTTCGTTTTTTGACTTTTTCAGCAAGCCCTATTTATTTTCTTATAATTGGTACGGAATATGGGTAGAAAGATTCTGATTACACCAGCTTTTATCAACTAAAGGTCGTACACTCCCTAATCCTCAACTTTCTGGGATATTATCAAAACGAATTAGTCTGATGAATGGTTTTGACTATCTTCATTTTTTGGTCTATTTGTGGGATAACTTTTGCTACTCCTCCGCTTAGACTAACAAAAGAGAAGTATCAATTGGGTCAATTTAGAAAATCAGTAGTAGTTTAATTGCCAGAAATATTTTGCATTTCAGTGTCCAACGTCATCACATAAGGTTTCTCCTGATCCGTAAAAGTTTCTGCTTGTTGCCATTGCTGTTCCAACAGAGCAACCGTTGCATCAGAAATATCTCCACTACGTTGCCAAAGGCGATCGCGGAGAGTGGATAAATTGGCTTGACAATGAATAATTTTTAGGGAAATATTCTGAGCTTGGGCGGCTTGAATGATGGTAGAACGCCAGCAAGAGCGGTCATATTTTGCATCTAAAATAACCGTAAATCCTTGGGGAGCTAACAACAAACCCAGTTCAGCTAAACGACCATAGGTTCTTTCATTCATTGCTGCACTGTATAAACTAGCATCGCCTTTGGTTTTCAACGAAATTCCTGCTAAATGTTTACGAACGGCATCGGAACGAATCTGAATGGCATTAAGTTGAGGCGCGAGATGATTAGCCACCGTACTTTTACCCGAACCCGATAGACCTGACATTAAAATAATTTTGCCCACAGGAATTTGGGTATAATGCCAAGCCAGTTGATAATAATCCTTGGCTAAGGCGATCGCCGTTGCCTTTTCAGTTTCAGAAATATGAGGATCATCACTTAACATCGAAGTCACTTTCGCCCTGACGTAGGCTTGACGACAGAGATAAAAAGGCAATACCTGTACTCCTTCCCAATCCCCTGTTTGTTCTAAATAAGTATTTAAAAAAATATTACCTAAATCTGATCTTCCCTTGGCCTCCAAATCCATAATAGTAAAGGCCACATCATACATCACATCTACCAAGCGGAAAGGTTCATTGAACTCAATGCGATCAAACAGTTGAATCTGATGATGCCAATAACAAATATTGCTTAAATGTAAATCACCATGACATTCTCGGATTTTATGGGTTAAACGTCTTTGTTCAAATAAAGCGACTCTTTGGGTAAGAAAATTATCCGTAAATTGGCGTGTCTGTTGATATCTTTCTAAGGTTTGAACCGAGCCAATATATTTTTCTGTCATCTGATAATTTTCATCCACTGACTGCTTAATAATTGCAATTTGACCAAAATTATCAATGTAATCGCTGGTTTTTGCCTTTTGGTGAAAGTCCGCTACCTTTAACCCCAACTCTCGCAGATATTCAGGTTTTAGTTCTCCTTCAGTAAAAAGATTAACCAAGAGACTGGACTGGGGAAATTCCGCCATTCTTAGTACATATTCAACAATATTTTCCTCACTGCCTAAAATAAAACGATCGCCAACCTGACTGATCGGTAAAACGGCTTGATAAATCTCCGGCGCGATCGGTTGATTCATCGCTAATTCCTGAAGCAGAAAATGATGCCGCTTCTCTAAAGTAGAATAATCTAAAAAGCCAAAATTAACCGTTTTTTTCAACTTATAGGCATAATCTCCCGTCAAAAATACCACTGAACAATGAGTCTGCATAACACCAATTTTTCCCTGTATCGGATGGGGATAAAAATCAGGTTTTTGCATGATCGCCAGCAGCGACTCAAAGTAGTTAAAATGCTCAATGCTCATTGAGTTACCACATCCCCCGTTTTCCATTCGGCATCACTGTACGCCAATTGGTTTTGGCTAGGGAAAGTTGCTCTGGAGAAATATGGGTAGAACTTAAATCCACTCCACAGAAATTGGCTCCCCGCAAACTGGCATACTTAAAGTTAGCCCCTCGCAAATCTGCCCCCCGTAAATCTGCCCCTTCTAAATTGGCATAACCAAAATAAGCATCACTTAAATTTGCCTCCTTGAGCGAGGTTTGCACTAAGATTGCTTTACCAAAGTCCGCACGGGTTAAATCTGCATTTTGAAAATTAGCACGACTTAAATCCGATTGATAACAATTGATCCCAGGAATAAAACACTTGACAAAGACAAGTCCCTGAAGATCCTGATCCGTAAAATCTCGTTTTCCTTTCTCATAGGCACTCAGCACCTCTTTAGTTGTCCATTGAACCGGCTGATTAAGGTTGACATTTTCGTTACCCCGACGATTATTGCGACTGCCCTTAACTGAGATATTTAAAGCCACACTTCCCTGACCGCCCCCACCGGCCGAAGCCGCACGAGGAGCCGCCGGATTAACCCCCCCATTGGATTGGGGAGAGGGGGAACTTTTCAGTCTCGTTTGAATGTCCGAGGGTTGAGAACGATTGACCGTTTTAATGCCAGTGTTCATCTGACTGAAGGAAGTAGAAATGTTGGAACGGATACCGGTGGCTGTATTAAGAGCAGTGGAGTCAGGGGAATCCTTAACGAGTGGAGCCGTAACCAAAGACTGTTTCATCCCTTCTTCATAGGGCAAGGCATTCATAGCATCCAGAACTTGTTGGGCCGATTTATAGCGGTGACGAACCGATATCTCTAGCATCGTTCTAATCACTTTGGCAAAGGACTCACCAACGGTGACATAACGCTCCCATTCCATTTCTCCCGTTTGATGATTACAGTCAATTTCTTTCGGGGTTCTCCCTGTTAAGAGATAAATACAGGTTATCCCTAGGGCGTAAATGTCACTGGCATAAACAGGACGCATGGCCATCTGCTCTGGTGGTGCGAATCCGGTAGTTCCGATCGCAAAGGCGGTTAGGGCCGTTTGAGCCGAGGTATTAGCCGCCAATACAGAATTGACCTTATTTTTAACGGCACCAAAATCAATCAGAACGAGTTGCTGATCGGTCTGACGACGAATGAGGTTAGCAGGTTTAATATCTCGATGAATGACTTCCTGGGAATGGATATAGGTCAGAATTGGGAGAATTTCCGTTAAAAACTGTTTCACCCCGCCTTCGCTAAAGGTGCCATTGCGTTTCACTTCTTGATGGAGATTATGGCCTTTTACGTATTCTTGAACCAAGTAAAACTGTTGACTATCTTCAAAATAATCAAGCAATCGAGGGATCTGGGGGTGATTACCTACCTTGCCGAGGGTCTGAGCTTCCCGTTCAAACAGTTGCTTCGCCATCCGAAAAACATTGGGATCATCCGTAGAAGGGCGCAATTGTTTAACCACACAGATCGGTGTGCCGGGTAATCCCACATCGGCGGCTGCAAAAGTCGCGCCAAATCCTCCTTTCCCCAGCAGACCCAGGGTCTGATAACGTCCATTCAAACGCAATTTACCCCCACAGGCCTGGCAAATTTGAACGTTATTGGGGTTCTTGGGATGAGGGCAAGAGGGATTTACGCAATAGCTCATTCCGTTTCACCGATAGGTTGACATTGAGAGTAAGGATATTTTTCTGAATCTGACTGGTCATAGGGGTTCTTCGCCTAACTTTATTGTCTCTCTTTTTCTCTAAAATGTCTTAACAGAGGCAATATTGAATACCCTGAAAGCCAAAAACTCCCTCAGAGATTCAAGCGATCGCTGGGATAGACTCAAATAGGAACAATTGGTCGAGATCCCGCTCCCTGAAGGAGAATGTCTCTTTTTGATGGGTGAGGGAGACAGGAATAATCACCATTAACGATACAATAACTAGACGATAAGTTGCTGAAAAGGCTGAAAGTCCATGCGTATCTCTGTTAACTGGTTACAAGAACTGGTCAAAGTCAACCTGACCCCGATCGCCTTGGCAGACTTGTTAACGATCGCCGGTCTCGAAGTGGAAGAAATTGAAGATCGCCGTCAATGGGCCCAGGGGGTGGTCGTTGGCCGAGTGGTGGAAAGAATACAACATCCCAATGCCGATAAGTTAAGTGTTTGCCAAGTGGATATTGGTCAACCTGAATTGCAAACAATTGTCTGTGGTGCCAGCAATGTTCAGGCTGATCTCCTAGTTCCGGTGGCCACAATTGGAGCCTATTTACCGATCGTTGACCTTAAGATCCGCCCAACCAAATTACGGGGCGTGCGATCGGAGGGCATGATCTGTTCCCTGGCGGAATTGGGTCTAGAAAAAAATTCCAGTGGTATTCATATTTTTACAGAGAATCTTCCCCTCGGCAGTGAGGTGGGGCCGTTATTAGGGCTAGATGACGTAATTCTAGAAATTAGCCCAACCGCTAATCGTGCCGATGCCATGAGTATGGTGGGCATTGCCAGGGAAGTGGCCGCCCTGACTGGAGCTACCTTAAATTTACCCAGTGTTCCTAGCCTCGAAGTAGCCGATCAAAGTTTAACGGTGGCAATTGAAGCGGAAAAAGCTTGTCCGGCCTACATTGGCACGGTGATCGAAGGAGTGACCATTGCCCCTTCCCCCGATTGGCTACAACGCCGTTTACAGGCTGCTGGTGTTCGTCCCATTAATAACGTAGTTGATATCACCAATTATATTTTGTTGGAATGGGGGCAACCACTCCATGCTTTTGATCGCGATCGCCTACAGCAATTAACCGATGCAACAGCTTTAGAACTAGGGGTTCGTTTTGCTGAAGAAGGTGAAACCCTAGCCACCCTAGATGGCCAAACCCGCAATCTGGTGCCCAATAATCTTTTAATTACGGCGAATAACCTTCCCGTGGCCCTCGCCGGTGTGATGGGAGGATCAACCACAGAAGTTCATGATGGCACGCAGAATATTATTCTCGAATCGGCTCTCTTTGACTCAGTGGTGATTCGTCGCTCTAGCAAAAGTCAAAGTCTTCGCAGTGAGTCCTCAACCCGCTATGAACGGGGGGTTAATCACCGAGAACTAGAAACGGCTTTACAACGGGCGATCGCGTTAATAACGACCCTAGCGGGCGGTACTGTCACCCGTCAAGGCAGGGCCGATTATCGTCCTGATGTGGCGGATCCGGCTATTGAATTACGGTTAGAGCGAGTCCGATCTGTTCTAGGGCCAGTCAAAACTGAGACGGGAAAAGGAGAAATTGCGGCGATCGATGTGGAACGTATTTTGACGGATTTAAGTTGTCAATTAACCTCTGTCTCTGAAGAGCCTCAAGTCTGGACGGTGATGGTTCCCTCCTATCGCTATCGAGATATTGAACGAGAAATTGATCTCATTGAAGAAGTGGCTCGCCTTTATGGTTATGACCGTTTTTATGAGCAATTGCCTGATAAAACTGAACCAGGCGGTCTTTCCCTGGAATATCAATTAGAACGGCAAATCCGTGAAAGCTTTCGGGCAGTGGGATTAACGGAAGTGGTGCAATATTCCCTAGTCAAACCCCAGGGGCTAGAAGTGGTGTTGGCGAATCCTCTCTTTGCCGAATATTCAGCCCTACGAACCAATTTATTAGATGCCCTCATTGATGCCTTTGCCTATAACCAATCCCAGGGCAATGGTGCGTTAAACGCTTTTGAAATTGGTCGTATTTTCTGGCAGAACGGAGAAGGGATTCAGGAAGCAGACGCGATCGCCGGAATTTTGGGGGGAGAATTTTTCCCCTTGGGCCAGTGGACTCAGGGTGGCAAACCGGCGGTTATGACCTGGTACGAAGCGAAGGGCTTACTGGAAAATGTTCTCGCTCGTTTAGGTTTAAGTGTTGAGTATCAACCGGATAGTAAAGATACCCGCCTTCATCCTGGACGCACGGCTTCTCTTTGGTTAAAGGGTCAATATCTGGGCATTTTTGGTCAATTGCATCCCCAATTGCGACAGGAACGAAGTTTACCCGATGCGGTCTATGCCTTTGAATTTAAAATGTCTGTCCTTCTCAATACGCTGCAACAGGATTCCTTAACCACTCCCCATTTTGTCCCCTATTCCACCTATCCTGCCGTAGCACGGGATTTAGCTTTTTATGCTCCCATTAAACTGGCGGTTAGGGACTTAACGCAATCCATGAATCAAGCCGGTGGTGATTTGTTAGACGATATTCAACTCTTCGATGATTACCAAGGGGATTCTGTCCCGTCTGGCCAAAGGAGTTTGGCTTTTAGTCTGGTTTATCGAGCCAGCGATCGCACGTTAACTGATGCAGAAGTGGATCCTGTCCATAACCAAATTCGGGAAGCTTTAAGTTCTCAGTTTGCCGTTACTTTAAGGAGTTAAGGGGTTGGGGTGATCGTCATGGTTAAACTCTACTCCTTCAAAATCTTCATCTAAAATTTGTTCTACGGTAAACGGACAATCCAGGGGATATTCTTTTTCTAAGGGAACTCTTACCCCAAATTTAGCCCGCTTGCCTTCCTTAATGGCTAGTTTACGAGAACTCGGATAAACTTTGGCGATCGCCGTTTCTAAATGGGATTTGAGGGAAGGTATTTCTTCCAAATCGTAGAGAATTCGTTGACGATGTTCACTAACGGAATCCAACCAACTACTTTTCATCATTTCAGGGGCATCTTGCTGAATTTTGAGTTTGAGTAAGTGGGCAATCAGAATAATTAAATTGCTTTCCAGCGATCGCTTATTTGATTTACCCAAATCCGTTAATTCCTCAATTAAATGTTCAATATCCAGTTGCTCAAATTGTTGGCTTTTAAGTTGATTAATGGTTTGCTCAAGCCATAACTCAAAATCATTTTCATAAAGCAAAGTAGATTTAGTTTGCTCTGGAACAAAAATAGTCATTAGTTAATACCTCTCAACATAGTGCTTAGAAAGCGATCACTGCTCACTATTGAATAAAAAGATAAAACGCGATTATATAAAGTAACTATCATTTGTCTTTGTTTCCTTTTTTTCTATTACAAGGAGAACAGACCAATCTTAAATTCGTTGTATCAACGGCAAGCTCAGGGTTTGTAGAAATAGGCTTAATATGATCTATTTCAAGATATTCAACACTGTGAGCAACAAAAGAACAATCTGAACATTTTCCTTGTTGCCATTCATATTGTCGTTGTTTCCATTCTTTCCCCGCGATAGAATCTCTCCAGCTATTAAAAATATTACGAGCTTCGTAGCGTTTATTAATGCTCGCGGCCCTTTCATCAAGTCTAGTTAAACTTCGATGCAGCTCCTTTTTTGACTTTTTGTACTTCTCAAATAGCTCTTGGAAGTTATCTACAGAATTATTATTCATATCGGCCTTTTATCTCCAATGAACGTCGTTCTAGTTTAGCTAATTTTCGATTTACTTCCAGCGTCGTAGCTAATATCTGTTGTGCTAGTTGACCTAATTCAGAGGATGTTTCTTCTCCAAACGCTACTGGCACGACATTATCAAGAGTAGGAAGTAATATGTCTTTGATTTTTTCCAGATTAGTCCTTGTGACTGCTTGAATTCTCTTGTTTTGGAGATATTCATTAATCGCTACAATCACTTCTTGGATATTATAAGCATTAGCTCTATGAATTTTCTGAGCTGACTGCATCGCAGTAGTAAGTCGTTTGGCTTGGTATTTTGTTAGTCCAAGTTCACATAGCTGTTTGCGAGTAATCAAATCCATTCTTAGTCTCCTCATAAGCTTCAATGAGTGCTTCCAGCCATGGATCGGGCTTAAAACCTAGATTTTTAGCTATATTACAAAGTTTTACTATAAATTCCATCAATTTACTTTCCTGATCCTTGACACTTTTCTTTACATCGGCTATTTCTTTGACGTGATTTAGCTCAATTTCCTTAATTTTATCTTTGCGTTTTGTTGCTACAGCCTGCTGTGCCGCTTGTTTCCGTTGTCTATCCAGCAAAACCTCACCTGCAAAGTCGGCTAAAACGAGGGAAAGAACAGCTATATCACGTTCAGTGACATCATCTACTCCGTACTGATACTTATAATAATCGAGGGTAGATTGAAGATCGGCAAAATCAACCTTTAATTCTTCGTATGCCCTCTGTGCATCAGCTTTTGTCCACCCCAACTTTTGAGCAAAAGCAATAGCCTCTGTCTTTTTCATACTCAAAATTGTAATTCCTTATCACAAGTCTAAGTTTAACATTTTAGCGATCGCCGCTTACCCTTAAATAAAAAGATAAAAAGCGAGCCTATACTGATGTGTCGTAATTATAAGACAGTTTGGGAATTGAGATGTTGATCAACTAACGTAGAAAACTGGTGAATATCCACCTCGCTATAGACTTGAGCTTGTGCCTGAGAATCAACTCGCTCCATCAAGGCTTGAAACGCAGCTTGATCGTTTCGATGCTCTAAAACATACTTTTTCAACTCTCGCATTGTCATTGTTTGAAAATTAGACTTCATTGACAAACCTCCAATTCCCATTTTGGTAAATTTCGATCAAAATTTCTTCACCTGAAAGAATGATAACATGACCCGTTCTCTGATCTAAACGTACCAGATCAACAGAGAGATACAGATTGGTTAAATTTTGACATAACTGAAAGCATCGTAAGGCCTGTTGGGTTGTTGGCAATCTATTGACCTCCTTTTTCATACAATAGCGATCGCCCGAAAAAAGCTTTAGGATGAACTTCCACAATGACCTAACCAGTTTTCCAAATCGCTTATCTCCACAAAATCAAGTAACGCTTCTCCCAAATCTCCTAACTCGGCGATCGTCAACGCTTTAATCTGTTGGTTAACTTCTGGAGCCAAAGTTCCATATTTTCGGGTTAACTGACGCAAAATCAGATCAGCTTCTCCCGCACGAAGCCCTTCCTGAAGCCCTTCTTGAAGACCTTCTTTAAGCCCAGCTTGGAGTCCCTCCTGCCGTCCGACTTCCACAACCTCTTGATAAAAACGGGATTGGGTAATGTCTGCTGTTTTTAGGTTTAACATTCTTAAAATCTCCTGAGTACCTAAATGGGGAAATTTATTAACCAGTATAGTCTCAATTAAGTTTAACCTTTGTTGGAAAGGGTGCGACCTTTAGTTGATAAAAGCTGTTGTAATCAGGGTTCTACAGGGAACCCATATTGATCAAGTTTTGCCCAAAATTGACTCCATCGTTCCTTGGTCAATACCAAAGCTCGTAGGCTCAAAATAATTCCTGCTCCTTTTTCCTTCCATCGCATCCCTGAACAACATAATCGTTGTTTGACCAACGTCTTACAAGCTGCTTCCGTAACACCTGAACCAATCGGATACTTTTTCTCTATGTATTCAGCATAATCCATTTGATGCTGATGATTCTCGTAATAAGTAATCGCCGCTTGTAGTTTCTCGGTAAGATTCTTAGAATGACTTTTTTCTTCTTTGACTTCTTTCATCAGATTTAGCAGTTCTCCTGCTTTTCCTTTTTCATGCTTGAGTTCTCGACAATTTTCAGTCAACCATTCTTTTTGTTTTGACACGGTATTCGGATGCAACGCTTCTGCCAAGGCACCTAAGTAACCAGAGGCATGATAGAAATCTAATATCTGTTCTTCCGTTTGCTTTTCTAAAAACTTCCAATTTGATTCTGCCCCGTCTGCTATCCCGACCAATGTTGCCTCTGGATAACGGTTTTTCGCTCGCTCAATTTCTCTTTCTAATCTTTCTAGAAAACTCTTTTTTCCATACTCTGGTGCCGCACCTAGATAGATTGTAGGTTGACGTTCGCCTTCACTATCGTATAGGGAAACGGTTCCCACCATTGCTTCACGGTAGCCATCCTCACACATCAGCATACAGGTTCCATCTAATCCTATTCCCACTGTTGCAATTTGGCTATCCTCCTTGGGCGGGGCATAACTCCACGCTTCTTCTTTTGCCTGTACCACACTTCCTACTGCTTCACTCAATCTTTGGATATAGGATAGCGCTACTTTTCTACCATGATTTTCTAATAAATCATTTTTCACCTCTTTGCCTGCCATCCCTGACATTTTTGAGGATACCTGTTTTGCCAATAATGGCGTTGATGTTATGATTATCCTTGCTTCTCTTTCTAAGGGGCAATACGTTTTTCCTCAAAGGTGAACGCTGATATACATGACGATTCACTATAACCTCACCATAAGGTGTTTGATATTCTTTCGGTTGCTCTCCCTTACTCTTCCAGATTTCTTCACCGATTTTTAAGGGTGAACCATCTGTATCTAAATATTTCAAGGCTTCTTTGCTGGCGATGCAACCTACTTCGTTTAAGCCTTTTTGAATATTTATTTCTGTATCCAACATTGAACGACTGAGTTCTAATGTTAGTTCTATTTTTATCTTTGAACCCTCTACATTAATTAGTTTTGCTGTCATCATTGTTTCCTCTTTGTCACTTTTCATCCCATGTTAACACTTTTCTTTTCCTTCATCAACTAAAGGTCACACCCGTTGGAAAGTCGTTTGTGTCTCAGACTCCTCTAGGATATGCCGACCCAGGTGAAAAGCTTCAGCTTCTTCAAGAACTAAAAGTTTGAGTAACGCCAAGTTGGGGCTAATGTCGGCACGCGGCAAAAGATCTTCTAGGTATAAACACTTGACTTGCTCCCGTAGCAAAACTTGATAGGGAACGCTTTCACCGAGGTATTGTTGTCGGTTATGCAGAATCAATAAACCTTGCCAGGGACGCTTTTCTGGATACTGCTGAAGATAAAGAAAAATTTCGGCAAAATATCGTCCATAAAAAACCGCATCTGATTGCATTTGTGCTTCGAGAAAAATCAAGGGAATATTCCAATTTTCCGACTGGGGAATAAACAATCCGTCCAGTCTAAATTCTCGTTCCTTGATAACAGGAGCAATGTAATCAAATTCGCAATCAGAGGGAATATTAGGGATTAATTCCGCAATTATCCCCGGCATTGTTAAAAATAGTTGATAGAACCACTTATCAGTTTTCATTGTTTATTTGTAATAGCGATCGCCCCTTACCCCTGAATAAAAAGATAAAACGCGATCGCCCTAAAAAAGCTTTAGGATGAACTTCCACAATGACCTAACCAGTTTTCCAAATCGCTTATCTCCACAAAATCAAGTAACGCTTCTCCCAAATCTCCTAACTCGGCGATCGTTAACGCTTTAATCTGTTGGTTAACTTCCGGAGTTAAAGTTCCATATTTTCGAGTTAACTGACGTAAAATTAGATCAGCCTCTCCAGCAAGAAGCCCAGCTTGAAGTCCCTCCTGCCTTCCGACTTCCACAACTTCTTGATAAAAACGGGATTGGGTAATGTCTGTTGTTTTGAGGTCTAACATTCTTAAAATCTCCTGAGTACCCAAATGGGGAAATTTATTAACCAGTATAGTCTCAATTAAGTTTAACCTTTGTTGAAAGGTCGTTTGTGTCTCAGACTCCTCTAGGATATGCCGACCCAGGTGAAAAGCTTCAGCTTCTTCAAGAACTAAAAGTTTGAGTAACGCCAAGTTGGGGCTAATGTCGGCACGCGGCAAAAGGTCTTCCAGGTATAAACACTTGACTTGCTCCCGTAGCAAAACTTGATAGGGAACGCTTTCACCGAGGTATTGTTGTCGGTTATGCAGAATCAATAAACCTTGCCAGGGACGCTTTTCTGGATACTGCTGAAGATAAAGAAAAATTTCGGCAAAATATCGTCCATAAAAACCCGCATCTGATTGCATTTGTGCTTCGAGAAAAATTAAGGGAATATTCCAATTTTCTGACTGGGGAATAAACAATCCGTCCAGTCTAAATTCTTGTTCTTTGACAACAGGAGCAATGTAATCAAATTCGCAATCAGGGGGAATATTAGGGATTAATTCCGCAATTATCCCTGGCATTGTTAAAAATAGTTGATAGAACCACTTATCAGTTTTCATTATTTTATTTGTAATAGCGATCGCCCCTTACCCCTGAATAAAAAGATAAAACGCGATCGCCCTAAAAAATAGCAATTGCAATTTGAATACCTTGCTGCACCCGTTGTAAAGATTCCAGAGAAACGGAACCATAGGGGCCATGCTCTAGGTAAATCTTGCGGACAGCAGAAATATTGTCACATAAAACCAAAGAATCCTTGCTCAACCCACCCTCTCCAGCTTTGATTAGAATACGAGTAGGTGTTTCTCCACCCGATAAGTCACTGGTCAAGGGAACGACTAAAACACTACTAGAAAACTGATTTCTGATATTGAGAGAAATCACTAAAGCGGGGCGTTTTTTTGTATCTCCTAACGTTTTTAAAGCTCGAATTAAATAAATTTCTCCCTGACGAGGATAAGGACTCTCTTCCATTTTAAAGTCCTTCTGCTTCCAAAATTTCTTCCATTTGGTTTTGGGCAAGTTCTCCCCAGTCCTGCTCAAATTGTTGCTCAGTCGGTTTTAGGTTTTGGTAAAAAGTGCGTAACTGTTCTTCGATTCGCTGATGATGCCATAGTCGCAAACCTTCTTCAACGGCGGCTGAACGATTTTCTGTGAGCAGATCAATCTCTTTAAGTAGCTTGGCATCAACGGTAATAGATATTCTTTGCTTTGTACTTAATTGCGTCATAGCAAGGACAAAAATCATATTCTGGGTATGATAAATCATCATATCAAACATCCAACAGTTCGCCCCTTACCCTTGAATAAAAAGATAAAACGCGATCGCCCCTTACTGTGAAGAAAAACGACTTTGTACTAATTTTACCTAAAACCAGATCTTGACATCCTTTCCCCTCCATTTCCCCAGTCTCCCAGTCTCCCCATCTCCCCATCTCCCTAGTCCCCCTACCTCCCCAGCCTCCGTTGATCCAACCATTGTTGCAAAATAATCTGAGCAGCCTGTTGATCAATTAAGCCCTTGTTCCAAGTCGAAAACCGTTTTTGTGCCTTTAATTGGTTTTCTGCTTCCACAGAAGTTAATCGTTCATCCACATATTCAACGGGCAAGGGCAATATCTTGCTAAGACGATGGACAAATTTTTGCACCTGTTTAGCCTGAAACCCTAAATTACCATCCATTGTATAGGGCAAACCCACCACCAAAACTTGCACCGATCGCAAAGTAACTAAAGACTGTAACTGCTCCACATCCTGCTGAAAAGAGGTGCGTTCAATTGTGGTAATACCAGCCGCAATTAAACCCGTTCCATCGCATCCCGCCACGCCGATCCGTTTTTTGCCAATATCCAATCCGAGGGCTGAAACGATTTCCATTGACCTGAATTTGCACTATCTTTGCAACGTTAACGACTTTGACGGTGTTGATCATAGCAGATGCCAAGAGAGCAAAAGGGTTGCGTTAGACTAGAGGAGTTAGCGCAATGCTAAGTACAGCGTGATTTTTGCCCATGTTGTCAAGATTTTGTCAGAATTTTTCTAGGGATGGATTGAGACTATGCCTCGTATTGTGATCATTACCGGCTTTGAAACCTTTAATGCGGGTCTCTATCGTCAGGCTGCCCAATTAGCCCAGAGTCGCTGTCCAGATTTAGAAATATTGATCTTCAGCGATCGCCAACTAACAACGGCAGAGAATACCATTGCTGAAGCATTGCAAGGAGCGCAGGTCTTTTTTGCGAGTTTAATTTTTGACTATGATCAGGTGATGTGGCGACGGGAAAGGGTTGAAAATATTCCCATTCGTTTAGTCTTTGAATCGGCCCTAGAATTAATGAGTTTAACGCAGTTAGGCCAGTTTAAAATTGGCGATAAACCGAAAGGAATGCCTAAACCGATTCAGTTTATTTTAAGCAAATTTTCCAGTGGCAAAGAAGAGGATAAACTAGCCGGTTATTTAAGCTTTTTAAAAACTGGGCGGCACTGGTATCGTCTAGCTAGAAGCTACAAACGTTGCAATACGAGAGGTTCAAGAAATCAGGCGAATTTGGAGTAAGTCCTCCCAAGTTAACCCTTTTTCAATTATACCGAGAGCTACAGCAGGAACTTTTTTCGTCGTAAAATGGCTGCGAACAAAGTTATGAACCATCCAGAAAATATCTAGGACTCGCTGTAATCCCACAACAGATTTAGCATAAGTATTTGTACGACGACGAAAGGCGGCTAAATAGCGTCGGATAGCACTATTAAATGCCTCAACGTGGTTGGCATGGACGTCCTTTTCTTCTGGTTTTTCTGTTGTCTCTGGATGTTCTGGTTTCGGAGTTTCTACTTTCTTTAGTTTACCCTCAGAATCTCGACGTTTACTACTCTTATTTTTTAGTCTTACTACAAGACCCTTCGGTAATACTTTGGTGGGACGACCTCGCTTTCCAGTCCTTAATACTTCGTGACAAATATTAAATAGCAGTTGACTATATCGCTTTTCTCCATCTGTAAATAACTGGAGAGATTCTGCACTCCTTTCAAATAATTCCGCTACCGTCATCATTGCTTCTAGAAATAATTTCTGCTCTTTTCGACCACATTTTAAATGCCAAATAAAGCGGCTAGCCCTGTCCATGAGCACGATTGTCCACCCCTCAGAGGCACTTGCTTCTTTATTTTTTCCAACTTTTGTGTATAGTTCATCCCCTTCTATTACTAATTTAACAAATTCATTCACTAAGGCGTATAAAAATAATGTCTCTTGTAATCCTGATAATTTCTTTTCCCAATTCAATATTGTTGTTTTCGCGTAGCCGAATGCTCGAGCTGCTGCATTTAATCCTATTCCTTCCATTCTGGCTTTTAATACTTTTACAATTTCACTTAATGGGGTTTCTAAGCCAGCGATTACGCTACCATAAGTCTCAGCAAAACAAGAACTACATTCTTGACAAATGAACATTTTACGTTCCCCGTTACCTTTCGTTTGATAATGAGAATGTATTTTTACGTTTTCACTATAGCAATGAGGACAGTTTTTCTTGAATAAGGCATCCTCTTTTTCTTGGCACAAGCCAACATCATTCAGGATTTTCATAGAGCTTTTCTTTAATATTGACATTGTTTTCTGTTTCCTTTTTCTTTGATATAATGACAATAATAATAGTATAATAAAAACGGGCCGATGTCTAGTCTTAAACTATTTTTCTATTTTCTCAAAGCCTTACACCATAACTTTTTCCAACTTTGATCAGACGATACCAGTTCCAACTGGGCCGAAATTATTAAAATTTATTCCCGCTAAAAAAGTTCAAGATCTTCGCAATTGGCTCATCATTTATGGTTATTGGAATGCGGGAGGAACTGAAAATGTAGCAGCAATGGCTTGGATCTTGGCGGAAAAATATTTGGGTTTAAAAGTAGGGGCTATTCCAGATCCCATCGAAACGCCCAATATGGGGCTATTGCATCCCGATTATAGTGGTTATTTTCGCACGCCCCAGGACTATTTAAACTGGTATCAAGAGCAGCATTTGACAGCCACCCAACCCATTATTGCTATTTTACTTTACCGAAAACACGTTATTAGTCAACAAGCCTATATTAACCAGTTAATTCGTGCCTTTGAAGCGGCTGGTTTATTACCATTACCGATTTTTATTAACGGTGTTGAAGCCCATGTCATTGTCAGGGATTGGCTCACCACGGATTATGAACAGCAACAACGTCATTTAGGATTCAAATTAACGCCGTCTCTTAGCCAGGAGGCTGTCAAAGTAGATGCCATTATTTCTACCATTGGTTTTCCCCTGGTGGGTGGGCCGGCCGGATCAATGGAAGCAGGACGACAGGTAGAAGTGGCCAAAGGCATTTTGAGCGCGAAAAATATTCCCTATTTGATTGCCGCACCTCTGCTGATTCAAGATATTCATTCCTGGACAAGACAGGGCATTGGGGGTTTGCAAAGTGTGGTTTTATACGCCTTACCAGAATTAGATGGGGCGATCGATACGGTTCCCCTGGGCGGCTTAGTGGGAGAGAATATTTATCTCATTTCTGAACGGGTTAAACGATTGACCGGGCGGGTTAAACAGTGGATTAATTTACGAAAAAAAGCAACCGGCGATCGCAAAATTGCCATTATCCTATACGGTTTTCCCCCTGGTTATGGAGCCACAGGAACCGCCGCTCTTTTAAATGTGCCTCGTAGTTTAATGAAATTATTAAAAGCTCTTAAAGATCAAGGCTATCAAGTGGGAGATTTACCGGAATCGGGAGAAGATATCATTGCTTGGGTAAAATCGGCGGATGAAAGTATTAATCGAGCAGAAATTGAAGCTAAAAGTGTTCAGGTGAGAACCCTAGAAGATTGGTTAGGCTATTTGTTAATCAAACGTATTGAAAAACAGTGGCAATCTTTAACTGAGACAGGGATTAAAACCTATGGAGACGAATTTTATCTTGGTGGTATAACGCTAGGAAATCTTTGGATTGGGGTACAACCACCTTTAGGCTTATCCGGCGATCCGATGCGTTTAATGTTTGAAAAAGATTTAACTCCGCATCCTCAATATGCTGCTTTTTATCAATGGTTAGCAAAGGATTTTCAAGCTGATGCTCTTATTCATTTTGGAATGCACGGTACCGTCGAATGGCTACCGGGTTCTCCCTTGGGTAATACAAGCTATTCCTGGCCCGATATTTTGTTAGGAAATCTGCCCAATCTTTATATCTATGCAGCGAATAATCCCTCGGAATCCATGTTAGCGAAACGTCGCGGTTATGGGGTCTTAATTTCTCATAATGTTCCTCCCTATGGACGAACCGGTTTATACAAAGAATTAATGACTTTACGGGATTTAATCAGTGAATATCGAGAAGAGCCTGAGAAAAATGCGGTTTTAGCACCCATTATTTGTCAAAAAATTGTCGATGCTGGTTTAGAGAAAGATTGTCCCTTTACGGAAGGTAAAAAATTGGGTATTGAATTTACCTACGAAAATGCCCGTTTATTTAGCCAACACAGTTTACAGGAATATTTTCTGCAAATTTATGATTATTTACAAATCGTTGAACAACGTCTTTTTTCGTCGGGTTTACATACGCTAGGGGAACCCCCTAATGCTGAACAATTAGAGAGTTATTTAGAAGCCTATTTTGGGGAGCAATTATCGCCAACAGAAAGAACTGCTATTGCCACCCGTAACCAAAGCGATGACTATTTACTCTCCTTTGCCAATGGTCGCAGTGAAACCTTAAAAGCTGCTTTTCAGATTCGGGATTTACTTCAACAAAATACCGACGAATTAACAAATTTATTGCGGGGTTTAAATGGCGAATATATTCTACCTGCTCCAGGGGGAGATTTACTCAGAGATGGGGCGGGGGTTTTACCCACTGGCCGTAATATCCACGCACTAGATCCCTACCGAATGCCTTCTCCTGCTGCCTATGAAAGGGGCCGAGAAATTGCTCAAAAAATTATTGCTAAACATCTCGAAGAAACGGGGAGTTATCCTGAAACGGTTGCGGTGATGTTGTGGGGTTTAGATGCGATTAAAACCAAGGGGGAATCCTTGGGAATTCTCTTAGAATTAGTGGGGGCTGAACCGTTAAAGGAAGGCACGGGTCGCATTGTTCGTTATCAATTAAAATCGTTAGCTGAACTTGATCATCCCCGCATTGATGTGTTAGCCAATCTATCGGGTATTTTCCGCGATACTTTTGTCAATATTTTGGAATTATTAGATGATCTCTTTCAACGGGCGGCCCAAAGGGATGAACCCCTTGAACAAAATTTTATTCGTAAACACGCGATCGCCCTTCAGGAACAGGGCATAGAAAATGCAACGGCCCGACTTTTTTCTAATCCCGCCGGAGATTTTGGTTCTTTAGTTAATGATCAAGTGGTAGATGGGAATTGGGAAAAGGATACGGAATTGGCGAATACCTGGCAGAAACGCAATCAATTTAGTTATGGTCGCCAGGATAAGGGTCAAGCTCGACCTGAAGTATTACAACAATTATTAAAAACCAGCGATCGCATTGTGCAGCAAATTGATTCAGTGGAGTACGGTTTAACCGATATTCAGGAATATTATGGCAATACGGGTGGTTTAAAATTAGCGGCGGAAACTCAGCAGGGAAAAAAAGTAACGGCTAACTTTATCGAAAGTTTTTCAAAGGACACAACACCCCGAAAATTAGAAGAGGTTTTGCGTTTAGAATATCGGAGTAAATTACTTAATCCCAAATGGGCTGAGGCAATGGTAGCTCAAGGTTCAGGGGGAGCCTACGAAATTTCCCAACGTTTAACCGCTTTAATTGGTTGGAGTGGTACGGTCAATTTTACGGATAATTGGGTTTATGATCAGGCGGCAGCAACCTATGCCTTGGATGCAGAAATGGCTAAACGTTTACAAGCAGCCAATCCTGAAGCTTTTCGTAATATTATCGGTCGAATGTTGGAAGCTAATGGTCGCGGTTTTTGGCAAGCAGATGAGGCAAAATTAGAGAAATTACGTCAACTCTATTCGTTGACAGAAGAGGAACTGGAGGGGATCACTTAATTTGATGTCTTCTAATCTCAAAATTGTGTTATCATGCCAGGAGTATCCACTCTATATTAACAATTAGCCTATTTTTCAATCGTTAATTAGACTTTCTTCCCTTCACTCTATGTCCCTTCATCAAATTCATTAAAACCCTATGAATGCGACTCTGACCACTCCTTCCAAACTTGATATACTTAAAGATACACGAGTAAATTGTTATTCTGTAATTATAAAAATAACAATAGATGAGTATTTAAGTATGACATCAAAGTCTTTTGAAAACAAGGGAGGAATCGAGGGACAAAGAGATAGTCTCAAAACCAGTACAGCCAAGAGGATTCGTAAGCGTATGATTACAGACTTAGAAGCTGGTGCAGTTTTGCCGCCCATCGTTATTGGTACAATTGTTAAAGATCAAGGATTTTTGGAGCAACTTAAGCAGGGGGATTTTAGTGAAGATTCTTTTCGGGAATCAATTCGTAATATTCCAGATGATGATATTTTTATTATTGATGGTATCCAAAGAACAACAGCTATTCAAGAAGCTGTTCAGGTAAATCCTAGAATTAAAGGACAAGAACTAAGAATAGAATATTGGTTAGCATCTGAGGTTAATGCAATTACTTATAGAATGCTAGTTTTAAATACAGGTCAACTTCCCTGGAACCTTCGACGACAGGTCGAGGTTGTTTATAGACCAATGATTAAAGAGCTAAAGGCACGAAATGGCAAAATAACAATTTTCATGGAGACAGATAATGCTCCTGCTAGTCGCCGTTATAATCCGTGTGAGTTCCATGCAGACGACATCGTGGAAATGTACCTTTCTTTCGGTGCAAAAAAGGAAAAAGTTGATGTTCAGGAAAAGTTGGCAGATCAGTTTACAAAACAAGATTTTATTGAAGCCGCTGCTAACTCCGATTTTAATCATCGATTTTATCAAGTGATTGACTATTTGCTGAAGTTTGATATTGTGTTTGGAAAATATGACGGTTCCGAAAAAATTGGGAGTAAAGAAACAAAAGAATTTTTAAAGAAAGGAAAAGATCTTTTCAGAAGCCAACCGGCTTGCCTCGGATTTGTTACTGCATTTTCTCAAGAAATTATGGGAATGCCTGGTGAAGAATATTCCTATGAAGATCAACAAAAAAAATGGAAACAGATAACACAAAATGCGGATCAACTTCTTAACAAATTGGAACAGAAAAATTCTCAAGAAATAGGAGAGTTTTTGAATTTTGATGTCTTAAATGAGTTAATTAGTAAAAAAACAAGTAAAATGGCAGGTTATTACCAGCGAGAGTTTTATTTAGCAGCTTTTAAGTTACTCATTGACCGAAACTTTGATGTATTTGACATGACCGTCTGCTGGAGGAAGTTTTCTTAAGTATCAAACTACAAAAAAATTATGTCAAGAAACATGGTAGAGGCAAATCGCTACATTTTTAATACCCTCAAAGATTTTATTGATGATCATCCTGAATTTGATCGAACAGTTGATTATTTTGGTGAAAAGTATATTAGATTTATTCAAACAAATGATCAAGAAAAAGAATGGCTTAAAGAACTAAACGTAATAACTGATAAACGTTTAACTTCTGTGCTAAAATTTGCTATTTTTGAATTTGATAGTAAATTTTACTTTATCTCAGTTAGTCTCAATGAGCAAAATATTGATTTGTCTTCACTAGAAGAATATGGATTATTAGATTTTGATAATAATTCTGGTATTTTTACAGCATTAATCTACGGATTAAAGGTTGGAGTGAAGGAAGATGTTGATCCTTATAAAATCTTGGATGAAGTTTTTTATGAGATCGAAGAAAATAAAAAGGAAGGTTTTGAATATATAAAAATCGCAGATTTTTTTGAATCAATCAAAATTTATCAAATTACAAAAAATTGTCCATTTGTTTATGATAACCTTGAATTTACGGAAAAAGATATTGATGAAATATTATTGTTTAGGCTTGCATTATTGCTATTGGTTAAAAATGATGCTGTAAGAATTTTAAAATTTAGTCCTGAAACTCTAGAGTGCTTTGTTAAACTATGTGAAGAAGGAAGCACAAAAATTTCGTATGAAAATTTGTTATACAGTTTTGTTTCTTTTTCGTGGAAGCATTGTTTTTTAGATGTTTATCGCTGCTTAGACTTAGAAAGACTGTTTTCAATTCCTAAGTTAAAAAAATTTTATGATACAATCCTTGAAAAGAAAGATTTATTAAATTTTCAAGATTTTGCTACTCTTTGTGAAGAAGAAATATCATTAAAATTGCGCGAAGAAGAGACATTAGAAAAACTGCTGAATGGAGAAGAAAAAATTACTAAGAGATTAGGAAGTTGTGAAAATTCCTATAAATTTATTTATAAACTTAGGAACTCTATTGTTCATTTCAGAGCTTCTCAAGAAACAATGGTACCAAACGATGATGATGATAGATGGAATATTATTATCAACGTTTGTTTAGAACTAGTTTTGAGCTTGTATAAAAAATATGAAGATTATTTATAAATAATAAATCTAAAGAACACTTATGAAATATTCAGTTATTCGGAATTCAAACTATGACTTTGCCGACCAAGGCTATGGTGCTGTTTATCCCAATATTCATAAATATCCTGCTACCATGCCTCCCCAAATTGGCATTGCTTTATTAAAAGAGTTAAATATTACTCAAGGCAAACTTCTCGATCCCTATTGCGGTTCAGGGTCTTCCTTTGCCAGTGCCTTAGAATGTGGATTGACGGAAATGTACGGGTTTGATATTAATCCCTTAGCCGTTTTAATTTCTAGGGTAAAATTTACTAAGATTGACTTAGAAGCATTACAAATAACCAAACAACAATTAAGAGAGAAAATCGATGAATATCTAAAAAAAGAAAATTTCTTGGAAAAGTTCCCTTTGCCTAAAATCACTAATATCAACTTTTGGTTTTCTCAAGAAGTGATTAACAAATTAAATCTTTTAAGATATTTTATTAACCAAATTAGTGATAAAAATCTCTATAACTTCTTTCTGATTCCTTTTTCAGAAACGGTGCGCGAATGTTCCTATACTCGCAATAATGAATTTAAACTCTATAAAATGAAGGCGGCGGATATTCTTAAATTTAATCCTGATGTTTTAGGCGTTTATTTTAAAAGGCTCAACGATGTCATCAATATTTATGAAACGATTTATTTACCAAAACTGACTGAAAATACCCAAATAAATGTGAACTATTCTCAATTTAATTATGCCGAAGATAGCTTTGATCTGGTTTTAACCAGTCCTCCCTACGGAGATAGTAGAACAACTGTTGCCTATGGTCAATTTTCAACCCTTGCTAATGAATGGATCGGTATAGATTACGCTCGTAAAGTTGATAAAATGCTGATGGGAGGTAGCCAAACAAAAAGTTTATACAACCAAGGTTTAATAACAGACTATATCCAGGCGATCGCCGTCAATAATGAAAAAAGAGCCTTAGAAGTATCCGCATTTTATCTTGATCTTGAAAAATCCATTGATCAAGTGGCTAAAAGTGTTAAAAAAGGAGGAAAAATTATTTATGTGGTGGGGAACAGAACGGTTAAAAATATACAACTACCAACGGATCAATTCATTGCTGAAAAATTTGAGCAAAATGGCTTTAGACATCTGATTACCTACGAACGTCTCTTGAGCAATAAAGCCATGCCTTCTAAAAACTCACCGACCAATGAGAGTGGTCATACAGTTAATACCATGTTATACGAATATATTGTGATCAGTGAGAAATCTTAAAAGAGAAGAATTAGGGATTTTTAAAAGGCATTAAATCTAGATCCGACTCACAATAAATTTGCCACATTTGCTGATAGGCTTTTTCCATTGCTTGGGTAAATTGCTGAGCATTCCACAGAGGAGAATGTTGTTTGGCTATCTGTAATTTAGATTTAATCGTCGCTCTCAATGCTACATCTTGCCCCAATCGAATGCCCCAATCAATATATTCCTGATCCGACCAAGCAATTCCTTCTTGGATACCCACCTGCATCAGAAAATCATAACTGTTTCGTGCCGCAAATTGTTCTCCTACTTTAGTCACCAACGGAATTTCCATCCATAGAGTTTCTAACGTTGTCGTAGCTCCGTTGTAGGGATAAGTATCTAACACCACATCCGCGATCGCTAAATTAGCACGATGGGTAAGTTCATCGGGATCACTGGGTAAAAACTGAATCTGTTGAGTTTCAAGACCCACTTCTAGGGCAATAACATCGAGCAATTGACGAATATTTTCGTTATCCCCACCCCCTTTAATCAGAAAAATACTATTCGGAACTGCCTGAATAATTCTTAATTGTTGCCGTAGAATATCGGGATGACACTTAAGTTTATTTTGCACACTCAAATAAATAATCGTATCAGGATTAAGTCCTAATTTTTCCCGACTGAGGGTAGGGTTGCCGATCTCAAAACCATCCACAGCAATATAGGTTTGGGGCAATAACCAGAGTTTTTCTCGATAATCAGTCTGGGCATTTTTGGGTAACACAAATTTATCAGCAATAAAGTAATCGATCGCTGGTAAACCAGAGGCATCTAAACCTAACCAGGTCACTTGAATGGGAGCCACCTTTAAGGCTAAAACTTGTGCAGTGAGATTATTGGTAAGACTATCTAAATCCACTAAAATGTCAATCTCATCTGCCTGAATTTGAGCGGCGATCGCCTGGGGATCCCTGGTAAAATGATAATAACCGTGAGCATTCGGCTTAACCCAGGTTGTCGTTAAATCATCTTCTGGTTGACCTAGTAAATAAAAATAGAGTTGAAAATTCTGTTGATCGTGATAGTGAAATAACCAACGACTGAGCCAGCCAACGGAATGCTGATAAAGTGTATGGGCAATATAGCCAATTTTGAGGAATTTTTGCGATGCTCCAATCGTTTTTATCTTGGTTAGCGGAAAAGTTGTTCGTGCCTGAATATTGTCTTGAAAAATCTGGGCAATTTTATTGAGAAACAGACGATTTTGAGCCGGTTGATCCCGTAAATAGAAAAGAGGATAGCCAACACCCCAAAACCGATCAATTAAATAATTCTCTAAAATAATCTTCGGTTGGGTTAATAATTGATTAAGGGTACTTTCAAAACGTTTTAGGATAGGAGCGATCGCTAACCAGGAACTGCCTCGCAAAAGAACGGTTAAAACACGGGAGAAAAAATAAGATTGAAGGGCAATAGAATAATTATGATCTGGTTCTAAGCTGTGATAAAGTTGCCAAGCTGTGTCAATTAGAGATTGAGACTGTCGATTGCGTTGGTAATAATTAATAAGCTCATTTAAAATATAGACGTTATTTGGAGAAAACTGCAAGCAAACTTGGGCAATATCAGCAGCATAGGTCGGCATTAATTGATCATAGGCCATCTGATTGGCAAACTCCATGACGGCATTAATACCCTGCTCAATTTCAACCAGGTAAGGTAAACTAACGGCTAAGAAATCTACGGCGATCGCCGTTGGGAACTGTAATAAGGCTAAGATGATTTTTAATAATTGTGATTGCTCTAATCTTGCCTGAACTTCTGGTTTTATGGTTTCTAAAAGTGGAATAATTGGCCACTCTTCTAAGTGTTCTGGTTTGAAATAATTGAGACAAATTTCGAGTTCAATTAAATGGAGAATATTATTAATCTCTTCTGGGGCCAAAGCTTGAATTTGTTGTCGAATTTGCCACGCCCATTGCGTCACCCCCTGTTTTTCCAGTTGTTGAGCTTCTCCTACCAATAGCTCGATTAATTCAGTCAGAGCATCCGGTTCACCGTTAAGTAACCCTTGAGTTAAACCAGCCAGCCAAACTTCCTGGGCAGCATCTTCTTGACCTTGCCCTAGATAGGCTAACCCTAAATGCCAATAGTGGGATAACGTTTCTGGTTCCTGCTCAATCAAGCTCTCATCGGTTTGCATCTTCTCTTGATCCGGCTGAATAATCTCGCTATTTTGTGGTTCCAAGGTTAACAATCTCCTCGCCTTGATGATTCCTAATTATGCTAATCTGTGCTTTGTGACAAATTGTAACATCTGCAACAGGAGGCAGCTTTGGAACGTACTTTTCTGATGGTCAAACCCGACGGTGTACAGCGCAATCTAGTCGGAGAAATTATTCGTCGTTTTGAAACCAAGGGCTATAAATTGGTGGGACTAAAATTGATGTCCGTCTCCCAAGAGTTGGCTGAAAAACATTATGATGCCCTCAAGGATAAACCGTTTTTTCCTGGTTTAGTGAGTTTTATTTGTTCTTCTCCCGTTGTCGCGATGGTTTGGGAAGGGGACAATGTGGTTGCCACCTCTCGACAAATGATTGGAGCCACAAATCCTCATGCCGCCGTGCCAGGTACGATTCGCGGTGATTTTGGCGTTTCTGTGGGTCGCAATATCATTCATGGTTCTGATGCCATTGAAACGGCTACACGAGAAATTGGCCTCTGGTTTAGTGAAGCAGAATTAACTGCTTGGAATGCGGCGATCACTAGTTGGCTCTACGAGTAAAAAGATTACCTTGAATATCTAAAAAAAGACCCGATCCTAATCATAGAAATCGGGTTTTTCTTTACTTTTTAAACATTTTAGCCATTAAAGTCTAGTAAAAATTAGGGCGATGACTGAGTAAATTCAAGAATTCTTCACGGGTTTTTTGTTCCTCTTGGAAAACACCAATCATGGCACTGGTGACAGTCCAGGAACCTGGTTTTTGGACACCGCGCATCACCATACACATATGGGTCGCTTCCATTACCACCGCTACTCCCTGGGGATCAAGAATTTCCTTGACTGCTTCAGCAATTTGTCGGGTGAGACGTTCTTGTACCTGTAAACGACGAGAGTACATTTCCACAATCCGAGCTAATTTGCTTAAACCCACCACTTTTTGATTGGGAATATAAGCAACATGAGCCTTGCCCATGAAGGGAAGCATATGATGTTCACAAAGACTAAAAAAGTCAATATCTCGAACTAAGACCATTTCATTATGGCCTTCATTAAAAATAGCCCCATTGACCAACTTTTCGAGGGATTGATTATAACCCTGGGTCAAAAACTGCATCGCCTCGGCTACTCGTTTTGGCGTTTTTAATAAACCCTCCCGTTCAGGATCTTCGCCCACTGATTCCAATAAGCTTTTGACCGCTCCCATCATTTTTTCTTTATTGGCATCATTTGCTATCACTTCCGGGTGAATTTGAACGGGTTGTCCGTTATGGGTATTGCGGTCTGGACGAGGGACAACTAGCTCCGTTAATTTAGGACTGGACACATCGTTACTGTTAATCATGCCATTACTGGAAAGGTCAGGGGAAGAGGCAACTGTCATAATCAAGGTCGTGAGTTGTAAGTAGGGGTTTAGAGAATACTGGCATTGAACATAATCGTCATTTCCTCAATTCAATTGGGCCAAATTCTGCGGCGATCGCTTACTAGCTCCAGTGACTAGAACCTTGAAAGGTTGCAAAGAAGAATTCATAAAACAATGGTGGCCACTCTCTAAGATTGCTGGCAATGCGAGAAACTAACCCCTGGGAATGGGGATGTTTTTTCACCCTTGGCAGCCAAGAAGATTAGAACTTGGTTAAGAAATGTAACATCTCAATACCATCGGCATTATATCATTTCTGTATGCGGTCAACTGGTGAAGAAAAAAGATCCCCAGGAAAAACGTCTCTGCTGTAAATTCGACTTAATTTTCCAGAAACTGCCCCATTTGCCGAAATTTCTGATAGCGCAATTCCCGCCGTTGATGGGGAGTCATTTGTAATAGGGTTTTCAAATGGTCTAGGATTGACTGTTTCAGTAGGGCTGAGGCATTGAGCGGATTAGAGTGGGCGGCTCCGGATGGTTCGGGCACAATATCATCGATAATTCCCAAGTCTTTGAGATCTTTGGAGGTAATCTTGAGGGCGATCGCCGCTTTATCGGATTTTTTTGCATCTTTCCAGAGAATGGCGGCACAGGCTTCAGGCGTTGCAACGGTATAGACGGCGTGTTCAAGCATTAAAACCCGATCGCCGACTCCAATTCCCAAGGCCCCGCCAGATCCGCCTTCACCAATCACCGTACAAATGATGGGAACTTCAAAACTAAACATTTGCCGCAGATTATAGGCGATCGCTTCTCCCTGACCCAGTTTTTCCGCATCTACGCCTGCCCAGGCTCCAGGGGTATCAATAAAGGTAATGATGGGCATTCCAAACTGTTCCGCGTGTTCCATCAAGCGTAGGGCTTTACGGTAGCCATTAGGGGCTGGCATTCCAAAATTGCGGGCCACATTGTCCTTCGTATCCCGTCCCTTTTGATGCCCCATGATCACCACCGGCTGACCGTCTAATCTCGCGACTCCACCGACTAGGGCAGGATCATCATAACCACCGCGATCGCCGTGCATTTCAAACCAATCATCTGTGATGGCTTGGATATAGTCGAGGGTACTGGGACGACGAGGATGACGGGCTAACTGAAGTTGTTGGGAGGGATTAAGATTGCCAAAGATTTCCTTGCGTAATTGCTCGGCTCGGCTTTCTAACTGGGACAGTTGTTCGGAAACATCAACATTTTCTTCCTTAGCCAATTCTCGGATCTGGTTAATTTTCTCTTCTAATTCGTACAAAGGCTTTTCAAAGTCTAAGAGGAAAATTCGGCGTTCACTAGTGCTCATTATGGTTCGGACGGACTAAATTAAAGGATTAATCTGTTTTTCTCTAACCCTTAATTGTACGCTCCCTTGGCTAGTCAGGAGCGATCGCGGGAATGTTAAAATTTAGCCATGTTCGGTAAGGTGTGCAAATTTAGCCGAAAACTTTTCTGAAGATGATGCAACGTGGTTGCTCGTTCGTGATCTGGTATCTTGCTCCTATTCAAACAGTGTATTAACACGGTAATTCCTATGTCAATAAATCACCAACCTACCGTTGAAATTCTAGCAGACAAAGAAAGCTTGATTGAACGTATCCTAGCAATTGTGATCGCAAAATTAGAAGCCGCGATCGCACTACGGGGTCAGGCTACTATTGCCCTCTCCGGTGGTAGTACTCCCAAGCCGCTCTATGAAGCCTTGGCCAAACAATCCCTTCCCTGGCCTCAGATACAGGTATTTTGGGGAGATGAACGCTATGTTCCCAGTGACCATCCCGATAGTAATCAAAGAATGACTCGTCATGCTTGGCTAGATCATATCGAAATGCCCCCCAGCAATATTCATCCCATGCCCACTGAAGCGGGAGATGCGGATCGAGATGCCGAAGATTACGAAAATGAATTAGCGAAATTTTTTCATTTAGCGGCAGGAGAATTTCCGCAGTTTGATTTGATTCTTTTAGGTTTAGGGGATGACGCTCACACTGCCTCTCTTTTTCCCCAGACTGCGGCTCTTAAAGTTCGCGATCGCCTAATTACGGTGGGGAATAAAGATGGTCAACCCCGTTTAACTTTTACCGTGTCTCTCATTAATCAAGCCGCTTGTGTTATTTTTCTCGTAGCTGGAGCGAGTAAACAACCGGCTCTGGCCGAAATTTTTGCCCCAGAAGCAGATCCGTTTACCTATCCGGCTCGTTTGATTCAACCCCAGGGAGAATTGATCTGGCTTTTGGATCAAGCAGCTGGAGAAAATTTGCCTAGCAGTATTAATTAGGAATTATTGTGGATATTCGCCTACTAGTTCTGGATATTGACGGTACGATCGCCCCTCGTTCTAATCAGGTCAGTGAACGAGTTCAAGCTTGTCTGCAACGGGTACAACAAAAAGGGATTAGAGTCGCCCTAGCAACGGGGAGAATGTTTCATTCGGCTTTACCCTTCCATCAAGCGATCAATTCTGATTTGCCGATGGTTGCCTATAACGGAGCCTGGGTAAAAGATCCCTTTTCAGGAACCTTGCACCGTGAATTTAGCTTACCAACGGAGATCGCCCTAGAGGTATTAGATCATTTTGAAAGTCCTCTTTTTAAGGAGCATTTAGAAGTCCATTGTTATTACGAAGATCGACTTTATGTGCGTGAAATTACCTCGGAAACCCAACGTTACGTGAATCGTTCGGGCGTAAAACCCCATCCAGTCGGTGATCTACGTCCCATTATCGAAAAATCGACGATTAAGTTATTAGCGATTAGTTCTAACCAGACAATGATGCAAAGGCTGAGACAATCTCTCGGCGATCGCTATTCTTCTGATCAGGTGTATTTCACCCAATCAACGGAATCCTATCTGGAGGTCACTCATCCCCAATCGAACAAAGGGTTAGCCACTCAATATTTGGTGGAAGAATTATTAGGATTAAACGCTCAACAGGTGATGGCGATCGGAGACAATTTTAATGATCGAGAATTATTAACCTATGCAGGTATCGGTATTGCCATGGGAGATGCTCCACCGGAAATTCAATCTTTAGCGGATTGGGTCACTGCTGATGCCGAAGCGGATGGTGTGGCGATCGCCCTAGAGAAATTTTTACTGTACTGATCAACAGATTCAGAAGACGATCTTGGCTGTTAATTTTTCCCTAATCATCAATGCGATAGCCATATTCAAGGAGGTGCTGATTAGACTGTCGCCATTGGGGTTCTACCTTAACAAATAGTTTTAAAAAAACATCGCCAGCAATCAATTTTTGGATCTGTTGTCGGGCGGCTGTGCCAATTTCCTTGAGCATGGTTCCCTGTTTCCCGATCAAAATGCCTTTTTGAGAAGCACGTTCAACGGTAATGGCAGCAAAAACGTTAGTTCGTTGGGGCGTTTCCTCAATTTTTTCGATCACAATGGCAACGGAATGAGGCACTTCCTGGCGAGTTTGTAAAAGAATTTGTTCACGGATTAACTCAGCCATAATAAAGCGTTCTGGTTGGTCGGTGATATAGTCTGGTGGATAGTAGTAGGGGCCAACCTCAAGGCGTTCTAATATTAAGGATTGTAATAAGGGTAAACCTTCTCCTGTTAAAGCCGAAAATTTACAAAGCGGCCAATGTTGAATATCGGCTAAATTCCCATAACTTTGATCAATAGTTTCTGCCTTTTCTGTCTGTTGATCCGCCTTATTTAATCCCAAAATGACCGGCGTTTGCCGTTGCGCTAATAGTTCCACAATATAGCGATCGCCGCCACCGAGGGGGGTAGTACTATCGACAATGAACAGAATTAAATCAACGGTATCAATCGCATTTTCCGCATTTTTAACTAAAACACGACCCAATTGATGATGGGGTTTATGGATGCCAGGCGTATCCACCAAAATGAGTTGGGCTGTTTCTGTGGTTAAAATACCGCGCAAACGGTTACGGGTCGTCTGGGCAACGGGAGAGGTAATAGCAATTTTTTCACCCACTAACTGATTCATTAAGGTAGATTTGCCCACATTGGGACGGCCAATAATGCCCACAAATCCCGATTTAAAGCCAGGGGGAGCCGTAGGAATCGGGACATAGTTATCTAAAATATTATTCATCGACAAAAGTTAGAATTTTGGGTTAAGATAATCAGTAATGACGTTTATTGTCATTCTATCAATTAAGTTAACACATAAAATTCAACATTTGTATTCTTTCTGTAATGGTCTTTAAAAAATGCTAATCAGAGATTTAACGATTCAAGGATATCGCTGTTTTGAAGATTTTTCTATGGACGGTTTAACCCGTGTCAATCTTTTGGTGGGGAATAATAATAGTGGTAAAACTAGCTTTTTAGAAGCCGTTTATCTATTAGTAAATCAACCTACCTTTAACAGTAAAAATTTAGGCAAAATTCTTAAAGAACTTTTTGAAAATCGAAACGAGTTTAGTCAACATATTGAAAATTATGAAAGTTATGAAGGAGAATCTACTTATGTTCAAAAAAAATATTTTATAGATCGTCTTTTCTATGGATATGGCCGCAATAACCTTGATGAATCTTCTATTTTTAGTCATCATGACCATATTATAAGTACAAAAATAACTAAAAATGAATATGATGAAGAACATATTAGCTTATGGTATTCAAACAATCGACTTATGTTTGAAATGGACACAGACAAAAAACGAGTAATAGAAACTTGTTTTAAATTTAATTTTCACGGATTAATCAATGAATTTGCTTATCAGTTGGATGAATCTTTTTCTGAAGATTACATTAAACACAAAACTTTTTTTTATGAAGAAATTCAATCTTCTCTTTTTCTTTCAAATTATCAAATTAATCTGGAAAAAGTTTCGAGTGTTTGGGACGAAATCGAACTTACCCCTAAAGAGGATATTGTAATAGAAGCCCTCAGAATTATTTTACCTACTGTTGATCGTATTGGTTTTAGTGTCAATGAGGGGTTTAATAATATCAGGCTAAAAGTAAAGGATCATCAAAAGCCAATTCCGTTAAGCAGTATGGGCTATGGAATGAATCGGATTTTAAACTTAGCAATTGCTCTAGTCAGCACCGAAAAAGGTGTTTTATTAATTGATGAAATTGAAACAGGCTTACATTACGAAGCCCAACTTGATATGTGGCGATTAGTTCTTAAAACGGCTCAAGATTTAGATGTTCAAGTATTTGCAACTACCCACAGTTGGGATTGTATTGCCGCTTTTAAAGAAGCATTGCAAGAATTAGAAGATCAATCCGTTGCTAAATTATTTAGATTAGATAGCAAATACGGTAAACTTCGCGCTGTAGAATATGATGCTGAAGAAATTCGTATTGCGGTTAATCAGGGAGTTGAGGTTCGCTAAATGTCTAATAATAAACCTTCTGGCGAAAATCAAGTTGAACAGTTATTGATTGTAGAAGGCTCAAACGATCAGCACGTTGTTTGGGCTTTAGCCAAAAGACATCAACTTCCCCAAACCTTTTCTGTAGAAATACCAGAAGAAAATAATAAGAGAGGTGGAATTAGTCTGGTTTTAGATCGCTTACGAGTAGAACTGAAAAGAAATAAGCTGAAAACTCTCGGAATTGTGATTGATGCGGATCGAAATATAGATTCACAATGGCAAAGAATTAAAGATATTTTAGTCAAATCAGGCTATCCAATTATTCCCGATCATCCTCAGCCAGAAGGATGGATTCAAGTTTTATCGGATGGAGTAGGACGGCCGAAAATTGGTGTCTGGTTAATGCCCAATAATCAATTACCTGGTATTTTAGAAGACTTTGTTAAGGCTCTTATTCCTGAAAATGATTTACTTTTGGCAAAAGCGGAAGCAATTATTCAAGAAATAGAACAGGAACAATTAAATCGGTATAGTCAAGTTGACCATGCAAAAGCCTTAATTCATACCTGGTTAGCTTGGCAAAAAGAACCAGGACAACCGATGGGTCAAGCCATTACAGCAAAAGCTTTACAATCGGATAGTGCGATCGCCGCTAAATTTGTGATTTGGCTAAATCAATTATTTAATCCAATAGACCAATAAAGCTTATTTTCAGATTCTTAGTATTTTTACAAGAAATAATTCCTAACGCGATCGCCTATTTTTCGATATTTCTCTGTTCTTCAACGGGAACGTGCTATAAGTAATAAATTTTCATAGATTCTATTCTAAGCTATTAAGAATAGTGATGGTGGAAATGGCGATAATCGTCATCTAAATCAAAGGTTTGGCTCATAAGCTTAAATGCCTTTTTGTTCGTAAGGGAGACAACAGTTATAATCATTCTATCGTAATTAACAATTAACTTTTTCCCATGAGTCAACAACTAACCTTAGAACTCAGTGATGAGATTTACAATGCTTTACAATATCAAGCTGATGCGATCGGCTTATCTGTCACTGATTGGATAATCACAAAACTCGGCAACTCTGATAGCGTTGAAAAAACGCCAAATAATACGCAACAAGAACAGGCAAGGCAACGTTTTAAAAGTCATGCAGATAGTATGAGTCTAGGCTATGCCACTAGTATAGATAATGAATCGATTGATAATGATATGATTTCTTCCTTCGATCAAGATTCTCCAGAAAGCCAAATTTAGGAAGTTTTTACTTTAAAGAATCTAAATCAGTGCTACTCAGAAGATGAACCAATTTACAATTTAACTCATATTAAAGAAAATAATCTCGACTATAGGTTAAAATAAATAATTAACATTGAGGGTGTAGTTATGAGAAGCTTAAGTGATTATACAATTGTTTTGAGACCTGATGATAATGGCACTTTTGTTGCTCGTATTCCAGCAATTAAAGGTTGCCATGCCTGGGGAGAAACGCCTGAACAGGCAAGGGAAGAACTTAACAATGTTTTTGCAATGATTTGTGAAGAATATCTTGAAGCAGGACAACCTTTGCCCAATGACGTTGAGTTGATTATTGCCCATGCCAGCTAAAGCTAAGACGTTAGAAAAAGTTGCTAAAATAATGAGAAATTTAGTTTGGTCTTTGTTGAGTTAATTTATAAAGAGGCGATCATATTAACCTACATGATCGCATTACAAAAAATTAGTTAGTTATTGTTTTTATAAATAGATTCGTTAAGTCAAATCACGGAGCGGCGATCGCGCTAATTATTTAAATCAGCTTACTTTGCATCAGATAAGGCTGTCGTTGCATATTGTAAGGAAAAATTTAGCAGGTCATTTTGATCCTGTTCTGTCCAGGTTTCGCTTTCTTCAATTGCTGAGGAAGGTTGATCAACGAGTTCATTAAGAATTAGGGCGTTGCTTAATCAGGGTATGAAATAGAATTTTGCATACATCTAGAAACCAGTGTGAGTCAATGTTTTAAAAATTGCATCTTTAGAGATTCATACCTCAAGTCAGCAACGCCAGAATTAGTTTGGCTAATCTTAGTCGTTCGGTTGGCGGTAAGTTGCGAACGGTTTGGGTATAAATTTCTTGGACTGATGTTCTCATAATGAATTGTTTTTCAATTAAGCGTGTTTCAAAAAATGATTGCATATTACAAAAAATAGTAAAAAGTTGGATTAACGAAAGGCAATCCAACCTAAGAAGCGGCGATCGCACTACCTCAACAGTTTGTCCTACAATCAGATTCGGAGCTTGAATTTCAATTCTATTTCCTGGCAGGACTTTTGCCGTCGTGTACAAAGTTGATTTGACCATTTTTAGCCCTTTATTTTAGTATTTTTATTGTAGTTTAATGTTAGCGATCGCAATGAACTACCCCGCTGCAAGCAGACGGGGTATGGAAGATGTTTTGCTCGCAAACCGACGGTTTCCATTGCAACTTTAAATTTTTCGCTGCAAGCAGCGGGGAATTAACCCAAGAAAGATTAAAAATGGTTTAAAAGTTGTTTTTCGGCCTGCAACGGGTCTTTTATGTTTAATTGATTTCGTGCTTTTTCTATAATTTGTTGGGTTTTATATGCACCAGATATCTGACAAAAAAGAGTGAACAAGTTCAGGCCAATGATTTGGGCTGTATCTGGATATTTAAGTGTTAAGTCTAACCTAACATATGTGAGAATTGATATGAAGATCGGCATAAGTGCTGCCCAGTGTACATAAACCCAAGTGCCAGATTTCCCAAACAACACACCATCCCAATTTCTTAATTTCGTAACACTAATTATGCCTCCAACATAGGGAATAAAAAGCCAAAATAGCCAGTGCGCCCATATTCTAGCTTTCGCAGCATAGAGCAACTTTATTCTACTACCTCTTGAGATATCTGATTGGGGTGGAATTGTTTTCTCAACTCTTTCTTTTTGAGGCACTGGCATCGTCTAGCTAGAAGCTACAAACGTTGCAATACGGGAGGTTCAAGAAATCAGGCGAATTTGGAGTAAGTCCTCCCAAGTTAACCCTTTTTCAATTATACCGAGAGCTACAGCAGGAACTTCTCTAGTCGTAAAATGGCTGCGAACAAAGTTATAAACCATCCAGAAAATATCTAGGACTCGCTGTAATCCCACAACAGATTTAGCATAAGTATTTGTACGACGACGAAAGGCAGCTAAATAGCGTCGGATAGCACTATTAAATGCCTCAACGTGGTTGGCATGAACGTCCTTTTCTTCTGGTTTTTCTGTTGTCTCTGGATGTTCAGTTTTCGGGGTTTCTACTTTCTCTAGTTTACCCGCAGAATCTCGACGTTTACTACTCTTATTTTTTAATCTTACTACCATACCCTTCGGTAATACTCTGGCGGGACGACCCCGTTTTCCAGTCTTCAATACTTCGTGACAAATATTAAATAGCAGTTGACTATATCGCTTTTCTCCATCTGTAAATAGCTGGAGAGATTCTGTGCTTCTTTCAAATAATTCCGCTATGGTCATCATTGCCTCTAGAAATAATTTCTGCTCTTTTTTACCACATTTTAAATGCCAAATAAAGCGGCTAGCCCTTTCCATGATTACAATTGTCCAACCCTCAGAGGCACTTGCCTCTTCATTTTTTCTAACTTTTGTGTATAGTTCATCCCCTTCTATTACTAATTTAACAAATTCATTCACTAAGGCGTATAAAAATAATGTCTCTTGTAATGCCGATAACTTCTTTTCCCAATTCAATATTGTTGTTTTCGCGTAGCCGAATACTCGGGTTGCTGCATTTAATCCCATGCCTTCCATTCTAGCTTTTAATACTTTTACAATTTCACTTAATGGTGTTTCTAAGCCAGCGATTACGCTACCATGAGTTTCAGCAAAACAAGACCTACATTCTTGACAGATGAACATTTTACGTTCCCCGTTACCTTTCGTTTGATAATGAGAATGGATTTTTACTTTTTCACTATAGCAATGGGGGCAGTTTTTCTTGAATAAGGCTTCCTTTTCCTCTTCCTCTTGGTATAAGCCAACATCATTTAGGGCTTCTATTGAGCTTTTGTTCAATGTTAACATTGTTTTCTATTTCCCTTTTCTTAGATATTAATGACAATAATAATAGTATAATAAAAGCGGGACTATGTCTAGTCTTAAATTATTTTTCTATTTTCTCAAAGCCTTACACCATAACTTTTTCAGCTTTGATCAGACGATACCAGTACCTGAAAGCGAGATCGCATCTTTAAAATAAGTTTTTGTTCACTGAATCGGCGATCGCCTTTAAAATCCGTATTCAACAGATAATGGCATAAATAAATAGGGCTTGCTGAAAAAGTCAAAAAACGAAAGAAATGTGGGTTAGGGAAGTATGGACTGAAAAAGCATAGATAACTTATCCTTATGGAAACAAATCAAAATACAGATTTTGTTTAATCTATTGTTCCTTTCTGTCTAAAAAGGTCAACACAAATCACTCCTCACAAAAGAGAGGAAAATTAACACCATTTTTCACAAGAAAAACGACTCTACAACTTTTTACTTTTTGTCTTCTGAAGTAGAGTAGAAAGATTCATTACCAAAAAGTTCATCGCAATTACCGTTTCCGAGGTCTCAGGTAGTTTGGCCATCACTCGACCAAGACTAAATTTCCTCTTTCCCTGTCCGAATTTACCCTCAATGGCATTACGCACTCTTTCATCTGAGCGTGCCTCTTTCTTTTTTTCTTTGCTCACCTCTTTCGGCGGTCTTCCCAATCGGGGACCACTCATTCTTATATCCCTTTCTTTACAATAAGCTCGATTCGCTTTTGTTCGATAGATTTTATCCACATGAACCGATTCCGGATAACATCCTGTTTCCCTTTTATATTCTTCTATTCGCGCTTGTAAATCTCCCGATTCGTTGTAATTATCCCAACTTAATTTGTCTAAGAAGACAAAGCCATTCACATTACTTGCCGATATTTTAGCTCCAAACTCTACTGCTTTTCCCGCTTTTCCACGCACTATTGAACGCACGTGAGGTTGGCTTACACTCACAATTCTGTTTTCTACTTTATTTGTCTTTTTTTCATACATTTCTAACTGTTGCTCATACACTTTTCCTATCGTTACAAGCTCTTCTTGCTCTTTTTTCGTTAGTTTTTCTAACTTTGCTCCCTCTTCTATCATTTTTTCTATATCAGACAAGTTTCTTTTTATATATCCTAGTTGTTTTTTTGTTCCTTTTCTTCTTTCTTTTTTTGACACACGACGTTTTTTTGCTATGGCTAAGTACTCTTTTCTTGCCACTTCCCTATAAGTCCTCGGCTTTTCTTTCCTTTTCTCTTTTATTTCTTCATACAGCTTATCTATTATTTTTTCTGTTTTTTCTCTGGCATCATTCAATATTCCTATATCCGTTGGATATTTTATATCTGCTGGTGTACAAGTCGCATCTAACAATAACTTTCCTTCATTTTCTTTTTTTTCTGACGCTACACCCGTCGCTTTTTTTTCTATTTCTTTATTAATTTTATTTATTAATTCCATTCCTATTTTTTTACGAAAATGAACCATCATTGACGCATTAAATGCTTCTTTGCTACTATAGCTTTCCATTCCTATAAAGTACTGTAAATAAGGGTTCTCTTTTATTTGTTCTACTGTTTCTCTGTCACTTTTTCCTGAAATTTCTTTGATAATTAATGCTCCTAATGCCATTCTAAATGATTTGGCTGGGGCTCCTTTTTTTTCTGTGAAGTTTTTTGCATATTCTTCCTCATATTCTTCCCAAAGAATCATTTTTGACATTTCTATCCAACGATTTTCTTCGTCTAACTGCCCGCCGAACAGATTTTTCAAGTTTTCTGGTGTTTCAATTGAGTACTGTTGCTTTCGGTACATCTGCTTTCTCTCTTCTTAATGCAATGGTTTTGAGGCATTCTACCCTATTTTCGTGCATTCTAGCGGTTCTTAATTCGCCTACTATTTTTCTCCGTAAAGGTTTCAGCTTTTTTCAGCAAGCCCTAAATATCCTTAACAGATGGCTACCCGCAGGTTATTTCTACCTGTAAATAGTTCGTTATAGTTCTAATCTTTAGGGAAGTTTACCCGCGATCGCTGTCACTGTCAGGATTTTCGCTTGATTGGAAGTTCGCCATGATTTTAGAAAATGCTTGATGATATATCTTGATTGCATAACAATCCTTGATAAGTAATACTTTGTTAATAAAATTTAATGTTTGCTTTCTCAGTGGTATTTACCTAGTAAACCAGTATATGCTATATTCATAAAAGTTGAAGCTAGACTATCAACTTAAGTATATTCGCCACCCTTAAAAATCATCTCCCCTCAGAAACTATCAACAGAATATCATGCTTGATTTTTTTAGACTTTTTACTCCTGAGCTTGCATTTTTCACCTTGGTATTTATTGTTACACCAAGTATCGTAGCAGGATTTTCTCGCATTTCTCTATATTTATATTTGCGTGGAATGATCAATGCAATCGGAAAAAACCCAAGTCAGGGCAAAATTGATGAAATCAAAAAAGAATTTAATGAGGCTAGTAAAAAACTTGATAATGTTAATACTGTAGCTATTTTAGAAAAGTTCTATAGCGAAGAGAAATTCACTTTATTTGGATTCATAAAACTTCCCTGTGAGCAATGGGATTATTTTTGTAAGTCGTTGCCCAACCTTTTAATTGCATTTGGATTACTAGGAACATTTGTGGGAATTACGTTTAATCTGAAGGATATTAGCTCAATTATTAACCAGAATAGCACTGATGCCACCCTAATTGTTAGTGGTCTTAAAGGCCCGTTACAAAGTATGGGAATTGCTTTCATCAGTAGTTTAATGGCTATTATATTTAGTACAACTATAACTATTATCAACTTTATTTTTAATACTGAAATTGCTAAAAATGAATTATTTTCTCGTTTGGAAAACTACTTAGATAATCCCGTTCTTTCTGAAAATTCCGAAGATAGAGTATCTCGGCTTCTTAAAAAAATCTTGAAGGATATTCTCTATACTTCTAGCAAAGATGAAGAGCGACCTAAAAGTATTGAAGATTTGCTGAGTAAAGTCTTAAAAGAAGCAGCTATTCCAATTACTAAGAGTATTAAGGATTTTAAAGATTCAGTTACTTCTTTTCAATCTCAAGTTGGGATTTTTTCTGAGAATACGAAATCTATTAAAGAATCCTTCTCAAAATTAGATATTGGAGCAAAAAGTTTTGAGAAATCTGCTATTGATCTTGAGAAAGCTGTAACTGGAATACAGCAACATCAGAATAATTTGTGGGAATGGAGAAATAAGTTAGCAGACACTCAAACAAGTTTTGCAACAACGACCAAATATTTGGGGGATAACATTAAAGATTTAGTAGAAAACAATAAGAAAGCTACTGATTTAGCCGAAAATGTTTATAATCAACTTAAAAAATCGGCAAGTCAATTTGAAGATAGTTCCCTTTATTTTATGGAAGCCTCTGAAACAATAAAAGATAGTAAATTTGCCGATAAACTATTACAAGCTTCTGATAATTTGGCTGATACTCAGACTAAGTTTGCAGAATCTTCTCTCGTTTTATCTAATTCTACTCGGTCTATAGCAACTCTAATTAGTGATTTTCAAAATGCGATCACCCAAGTTGTTAAAGTGGGAGAAGATATTCAAAAGCTTAATAAAGTATCATCAGAAATATTAATTGTCAATCAGGAGAATGCTACTGAAACAAAAGATAGCTTTAAAGCTATTGAATTGGATTTAATTAAGTTAATTGATTCGGTCAAAGAATACCAATATAAATCAATTTTGGGATTCCAAAAAGTAGGAAATATTCTGATTAGTAGTGTTAGTGAAAAGTTAGGCACTAACTCCATTAGTTTACAGGAAGTTTCCCAAACGGTTCGGGAATATTCGTCAAACTTGAATGCAATGAAGCAAAGCTTAGAAGCTTTAACAGCTAATATCTCGCAAGTTGATAGTCAATCAGAGCTAAAATTACAAACTCTTTCTGCTTTAACTAAAGAAATTACGGCACTTCATCAGCAATCAGTCCAAATGATTGAACTTAATCAACAACAGCTTGCCTTAGAAAATGGTCAACTAAATCAAATAAAAACAGAGCTTTCAAGCTTGATTGACCAAGTTAATAATCAATCTTCACTTAACTTACAAAGTCTATCAGATTTGACTAGCGAGATCACAATGGTTCGCCAGCAGTCAGTCCAAATGATTGAACTTAACCAACAACAGCTTATGACAGAAAGTGAAGAATTAAAACAGGTTAAAATAGAACTTTCTGATCTGATTGAAAACTTGAAAATTTATCAACAAAATTTGAACCTAAAACCTGAAATTGTTTCATTGGGCGATCGCCTAGCAAATAGTATCACAGAACAATTAGGTAATAACTCTCGTGTATTAGGTGAGTTCGTTGTTAAAGAAGGGGCTAAAAATAAACAAGATATTCTTAGTCTCTATCAAAATATAGAGCAGTCCTTTTTAAATTTACGAGAGATTAATACAAAACTAACTAATTTGGTTGAGTTAGCTAATCAGTCACCTGACAACCCTAAAAATCGTTTCAAAAAATCTACTTAGTTTCTGTTAACTTCATTATTTTATATCCAAATGTCTCGTAACAATCGTTATCGTAAAGACTCTGAATCTCTGAATGTTTTTCCTGCATTTACAGATTTAATGTCTAATGCCTTTATGATTCTTAGTTTATTCCTCTTGCTTGCCTTGATTCAATCGGCTGAACTTAATCGTAAATTACAAAATGCCGAACCAATTAAAATTGATGAAAAATCAGGGCAATTCACATTTGATTTGGGTAAAGCAGTTTTAAGCAAACCTCTAAAAACGCATATTAAAAGCCAGGTAATTCCTGATATTGTAAAAGTTATTAAAGAAAAAGGAGGAACTATAGAATTTATTCAGGTTATTGGTTATACTGACGGCAAGAAAAATGATGGAACGAGTAATTTAGATAACAAGCTAGATAAAATTACAATGAAACAGAATTTTATTAAGTCTCTAGACCCCGGCTCTAACGCAGATTTAGGGCTAATGAGAGCTTTGGCTGTTATTCAAGAAATTCAAAAAGCTAATCTTGGCATCAAATTTCAAGCCTATTCAGCAGGGCAACTGTATGATAAAGATGGCAAATTTGATCCTAATGGCAATGAAGATAAAGAGAGACGGCGTATAGAGATTCGCTTTATTCCATATCCACCGCCACCTAGTCAAAAAAAGTAAGCTATCTTTGACTCCTCAAACTTTTCTTCAAGAAGTATTAATTTTGCTCCGCGATCGCAAATTTAGCGTAGATCAAAGAAACTGGACAACATTTTGTGCTGATCAAGAAATTAATTTAGCTCAATTTTAGACTATTAAACTAGAATGATTTAATCAGCTTGAACAAGCAATTGATAGTGAAAAAGTAGAATTATTACAGCAAATCTTTTGTTGTAACCCTTTTAATGCAACCGGTTACTCAGACAACTAGATTCGCTAGTACAACAAACAACAAACTCAAAATTATCCTATGAAATACGTCCTGCTCGGATTGATTAAAGGCTATCGTCGTTTTATTTCTCCCTTGTTTCTTCCCTCCTGTCGTTTTCAGCCCACCTGTTCCCAATATGCCTTGGACGCGATCGCCGCTTTTGGTCCATTGCGAGGGGGATGGTTAGCTCTAAAACGCATTTTACGTTGCCATCCTTTGCACCCAGGCGGGTATGATCCCGTGCCGCACTCTCACGATCATTAGTTCTTGAAAATCCGTGAAAAATTGTCATGGTTTAAAGTTGGGCTTTTACCTCATCTAACAAACTAGTACAAGCATCCAATAACAAATCAATAACCCGATCAAATCCCGCCTGTCCTCCATAGTAGGGATCGGGAACTTCTTTAAGCTGATGATGACGAGCATAATCACACATTAATTTCACTTTATCTCCGTAGCGTCCTTCCCGATCTAGGGCCATAATCTGGCGATAATTGTCCTTATCCATTGCTAAAATCAAATCAAATTCGGCAAAATCTGATCGCTCAAATTGTCTAGCACGACCATTAGCCGGTAAATTGCGCTGTTTTAAACGGGCAGCCATGCGATGATCAGGAGAAGAACCAATGTGATAACTAGAGGTTCCAGCCGAATCACACTGAATTTTGTCAGCCAGTCCTGCTTCCGCAATTAAAGCATTCATAATATTTTCCGCCGCCGGCGATCGACAGATATTACCTAAACAAACAAAAAGCAACTTATAGGTCATGGGACAAAAGACAAATTCTCTAAGTTTTAACTCATTTTTATTATGCCATTAATGCTAAAAAGCACAAACAAAATTGATCATTAGTCGGTTAATATTAAAGGCGGTGGACAGATAAACTCAAGTCGTTGTTGGCTGCGAGGATGATCAAAGCTCAATTGATAGGCGTGGAGATGGTAGCCACAATCACTGGGAATAGCAGGATTTTCGGAATCTGAAATCGCTTTGGCAACACCTCCCATATCATAAAGGGAATCACCTAAAAGCGGATAGCCAATTGAGGCCAAATGAATGCGAATTTGGTGGGGACGACCGGTTAGGATTTGAACCTTTAAAAGGGTATTGTCTTGCCTTCTTTTTAATACCCAACAATCACTTTGAGAGGCTTTTCCGTCGGGTACTGCGCTGTAAAGATAGCCTAAAACAGGATGGGGAATTTTACCGATCGCCTGATCAATGTGAAAATGGTCAGGTAAGTTACTGGGGCCAATTAAGGCACGATAAATTTTTTGAATACGGCGATCGCGCATTTGTTGACTAAGATTAACACGAGCTAGGGGCGATCGCGCAATCACCATGATGCCAGAGGTTCCCCGTCCTAAACGATGAATGGGAATGGGATTTTCCTGGGGATAACGCTGTTGCAGAAGGTGCAATAAAGTATGTTCTAAAAAACCGCCCCCTGCTAACACGGGCAAACCAGACGGTTTAGCAATAACCCAAAGATCTTCATCTTCGTAAAGCACGTTAAAATAGAGAGGAACAGACGGTTCTTGCCAGGGAGGACGATGATAACTTAAAGGCTGACCTTTTTTTAAAATATATTCTGGATTTACTATCGTTTGATTGACCAAGATTTGGCCCGCTAAAATACGTTTCTGCCAGGTTTCTTGACTGGAATGGGGATAACGCTGGCTATAGTAATCCAATAAACGTTGTCCTTCCCCTCGACGATCAACGGTGTCATGGTAAATCCAACCTTGATTGATCATATTGTTTTTGCCAATCCTGAATTCTTGCCTGGGCGTGATGATAAAGTTCGGCTTGATCCTGGGGAACTAATTCCGCCGCCGCGATCGCATCCTGTAAATTTCCCACCACCGCTCGACCCTGGGCAATTTCGAGGATAATCTGGCTCCAAAGGCTAATCTGATTTTGGGCTTGGGGAAACACCGGAGAATCAGGGGGAATTTTACGCAGTTCGGCGATCGCTCGGATAAAAACGGAAGCCTGTTGCCATTGCAGATAACTTTTGGCCCGCTCTAATTGGGGAACCGTTGGGATGACGACGGAAGAAATAGGCCTCTTCACTGTTTCAGATTTAGATCGCTCTATTCCCACCAGCCAGCGACTAGTTAAGCCAATCACCCCTAACAAGATCACTAAAAGAGCCAGACCTCCCAGCAAACCAACGATCCACACTGAAGATTTGGTCACTAAAGGAGATGAAATGAGCGGCTCTAAAACAGTCTTAGTCGTTTTAGTGGTAGATTTACGCCTCGAACCCCAAGCCAATGGTAAAATCCCCGATGACGGTAGAATCGTCGACACGCGATCCTGATGACTTCTACTCAGAATAATCAAAGCCTCACCGCTATGACGATCTTCGAGTTTGTCCCTGAGATACATTTCTAACAAATCTAAGGTTAAGGACTGATGGTAATAGCTCATTGCTTCTAAAAAAAGTTTTCCTAGTTCCTGTTGCCCCCCTAAACGGCTGTTAAACTTGGCCACTAGGTTAATGCCGAGGGATTTAGCCTGTAAAAGTCCCTGGTTACTGATGGGATTATCCAGATTTAGGGGAGTTACATCTAGTAACAGTAAAGGGGTTGAGGCATGATGGTGGGGTAAAAAACTATCGAATAGCGATCGCAACGGAATGGCCGTTTGTTGTAAGTTGTCTGGCTCGGCATCAATGGGCAGTAAATAGTCTTCACCATTGAATTGAGTCGCATAACCCTGAAAAAAAATCACTTGAGTGCGTCGCTGTAGGGTCTTGCGTAAATTATTCCCGTTCGGATAGACAATACGCCTTTTTCCGAAGGAACGGAGATCGCTAAAGAGTAAAGCTTGTTTTTCTGAAAGTTTAAGCCGACGGTGCAAAAAATTTTGTAAATCCCAGAGACAAGATTCTGACCCGCCCAGGGGTGGAAAAAATCGATAGTGATGAATGCCAATGGTGACAAATAGGTAATTTTCCATTGTGCAATACTGTGCAATGACTAACGCGACACCGTAGAATAGGAAGGCTGTTCATATCTCATAATCTTAAACCGATGGCTGTTCCTAAGAAGAAAACCTCTAAATCAAAACGTGACCAACGTCGTGCCAACTGGAGACGGCAAGCTGCTCTAGAAGCGAAAAAAGCGATCTCGTTAGGTAAATCCATTTTAACGGGACGTTCTAATAGTTTCGTTTATCCGACGGATGAAGACGAAGAATAAAACATTGCTGCGGGTGGGATGATGGGCCTTGGTTTGCCCGTCTACTCCCAGTTCGTTTTTTATGATCGGTCTTATCATTCTTCTTTCGCAGCGACTTTCTGCTATACCGAGAAGTATTTTGTATAAGAATTTACATTTTAGTCCGATTTTCTAGATAACCTGTGGATAACCCCTTGACAATAACCTTGCAAATTCGAGACGGTCACTTTCAATGGGGAAATCGCACCTATATCATGGGGATTTTAAATCGAACTCCCGATAGTTTTAGCGATGGTGGTCAATTTATTCGTTTAGACAATGCTCTGCATCAGGCCGAGAACATGATAGCAGCAGGAGCCGATCTTTTAGATATTGGTGGCCAATCGACTCGTCCAGGAGCCTTTACCATTTCCCTGGCTGAAGAGTTAGAGCGCACCATTCCCCTAATTCAGCAAATACGTTCCCATTCCCCCATCCCCATCTCCATTGATACCACTCGATCGGAAGTAGCCAAAGCTGCGATCTCCGCCGGAGCCGATCTGGTAAATGATGTTTCTGGTGGCACTTTTGACCCTGAGATGTTAGCGACGATTGCCCAACTGCAAGTTCCAGTTATTCTCATGCACCTGCGAGGCACACCGGCAACCATGCAACAATTCACCCATTATCAAGACTTAATCGGTGAAATAATCAGCTTTTTTCAACAACAAATTCAAACTGCTTTAAGTTTAGGCATTGCGCCCCATCGGATTATTCTTGACCCTGGTATCGGCTTTGCTAAAACCGCAGAACAAAGTCTAGAACTCCTGCAACAACTTGGTCAGTTTCGTGAGTTGGGTTTTCCCCTTTTAGTCGGCCCCTCCCGCAAAAGTTTTATTGGTCACATCCTGCAACAACCTGACCCTCAAAAACGCATCTGGGGTACTGCCGCCACCTGTTGTGCCGCGATCGCCGGTGGAGCAGACATTTTGCGAGTCCATGATGTCACGGAAATGGCTCAAGTTTGTCAAATGGCCGATGCCATCTGGCGGAAACCATGAGGAATTGACACCCATGCGTTATCGCTCCTTTGGTAAAACTGGCCTACCGTTATCGGTCTTTTCTCTGGGAACCATGCGTTGCCTACAGTCAGAATTGATGATGGCCACCACCGTCCAAACCGCGATCGCTGCTGGCATTAACCATATTGAAACCGCCAGGGATTATGGGCAAAGTGAGCTTTATTTGGGCAAAGTCTTAAAACAGATTCCGCGAGAAAAATATTATCTCACCAGCAAAATCTGTCCCACCGCCACCGCCCAAGCCATGACAGAGGCCATTGATCAATCTCTGCAACGTTTACAAGTGGATTATTTAGACAATTTAGCCCTTCATGGTTTAAATACTGAGCAACATTTTCAGCTAATTACTGACCCGACAGGCTGTTGGGCTGCCATCGAACAGGCCCTTAAGCAAGGCAAAATTAAACACATCGGCTTCTCCACCCACGCTCCCCTAGAACTCGTCTTAAAACTCATTAACACCGACAAGTTTGAATTTATTAACCTTCACTACTACTACTTTTTCCCCCGTCACGCTCCCGCGATCGCCCTGGCACACCAGAAAAACCTGGGTATTTTTATCATCTCCCCTGCCGATAAGGGAGGCCAACTCTATACTCCTCCTGAACGCCTCCAACAACTCTGTTCCCCCCTCACTCCCCTCGCTCTTAACTATCGCTTTCTCCTCAGCGATCGCCGTATTACGACTTTGAGTGTGGGGCCAGCCTGTCCCCAGGAATTGACTGAACCGTTACAAATGGCCGATCAGGATCATCCCTTAACAAGCTTAGAAACAAGTATTTTTGAGCGACTGGAACAGCAACTAGAGCAAAACCTAGGCAGCGATCGCTGTCATCAATGCTATCAATGCTTACCCTGTCCCGAAAACATTAATATTCCCGAAATCCTGCGCCTTCGTAATCAGGCGATCGCCTACGATATGATTGCCTTTGGCCAATATCGCTATCAAATGTTCGAGCAAGCCGGTCACTGGTTTCCTGGTCGCCGGGGCGATCGTTGTAGCGATTGTGGGGATTGTTTACCCCGTTGTCCCCATCACCTCAATATTCCCGACCTATTACGGGATAGCCATAACCGTTTAAAGGGATCCCCCCGTCGCCGTCTCTGGGAAAATTAAGGCGTAATGGTTACACTAAAAACGAAGCCATCATCCTGTAAACTATTTCCCTCTAAATAGGGCTTGCTGAATAAGTATAGAACCCTTGCCAGATAATGCTTTCAAGCATTTTAAAAACGATCATGTGCAAGGTTATGGCCTTTGGAGGCTCAAAGCCCATGCACGTCGTTGGAAAACTGGGGGTTGAAATTGGAAACAACTCTCTGAAGTCACCATTTTTCGCCTCCTGTGGCATCTAGGTTCGTTTTGTGGACTTTTTCAGCAGACCCTATTTACACATGACTTTGATGTTATACAAGCTTTTCAGTCTGATTTTTGTGTAATTAATTTTGTACAACTACTTAAAATGGCTTTCTCTTCAGGAATTCTTGCTGTAAAATTTTCGTTGATTACATCTGACGCGAGCTCGAAAGCCCTATCGTACCGTTTCACAGGATAATCTATCAACGAATTATTTACAGGTAGAATTAATTTAACCAACCCTTAAGGCGACGAGCAACCTGGGGACGGCGTAACTTTCGCATGGCCTTGCTTTGAATTTGACGAACCCTTTCCCGTGAGAGATTAAACATAACTCCAACCTCTTCAAGGGTATAGCTTTGGCTACTAATCAATCCATAGCGCAAACAGATTACTTCTTTTTCCCGTTCCGTTAAAACATCGCTTAATACTTCACCAATCTCCTGACGCATCATCATTTCATTCATGCAGTCTTCTGGGAGTTGGAGATCTTGATCTTCCAATAAATCGACGAGTTCTGTATCTTCTCCCTTACCAACTCGATGGTTGAGAGAGAGGGATTGTCGCCGTAGTTGTAAAAGTTGACGTAGGTGATAGGGAGAGATTTCTAAGGCCGCCGCTAACTCATTTTCTGTGGGATTGCGATTCAGATCTTGTTTGAGCGATCGCTGAATTTTTTTCAGTTTATTCAGCTTTTCGACCACATGAATGGGCAGACGAATGGTGCGTGAATCATTGGCAATGGTACGAGTAATCGCCTGACGAATCCACCAGTAAGCATAGGTCGAGAACTTATAACCCTTGTTTGGGTCAAACTTTTCTGTCGCACGGTTTAATCCGATCGCCCCTTCTTGGATCAGATCGAGAAAAGGAACACCCCGATTCAAATAACGTTTAGCGATCGAGACCACTAAGCGCAAATTAGAACGAATCATCTTGCGTTTAGCAATACGTCCCTTGTGGAGCAAACTTTCCAACTGTTTTTCATGACTAAAATTAAGAGACTCTGACCATTCCTTTTTAGTGGGAGATCGCTGTAAAGTTGCCGATAATTCCAACCGCTTTTCTTCTGCTTTCATCAATAATTGAACCTGTTGGGCCAACTCCACCTCTTCCTCTGGTTTAAGCAAAGGATAACGGGCCATCTCCTTAAAAAAAGTGCCAATGGTATCATCTGAAAGGGTTTTGCTATATCCCGACCCATTGCTATAGCCCAATTCATTGACCAGATCAGAAAAATCCACGGTAATGTTAGTGGCTTCTAATGCTTGGGAGGACAGTTCTAAATTCCCCTCTAAGTCCATCATTACAGTGCTATGGTTCTCGTCGTTGTACATAAAGATTTATGGTCTTATTTAGAAGATAATAGAGCGGAATCAGAAAAAGAGGAAAAGCCAGAGCCACTATCGCTGCGGGGAACTTGTCCTGATTGTTACATTAAATTTTACTAAAGAGTTTTTCTTAAGTTTTTTTTAAGATCTTTTGTAATGTTGGTTTGCAATAGGGACTTTCTGGATACAAAGCAGGTTAAATTGAGAAAAACAGACTTGAAGTTCGAGCTAGGACGGTTCAATGGGCTGTTGTAGGACAGTATTTTGTTATCCTAGCGTCAAAAGAATTGGGAGAGCTTTTTGAGAACGATTTACTAAACAGTATGATTATCTTGGCTCTAAGATAGCAGAATTCATGGAAATTGTTGTTTGACAGATTACAAAATTCAATTCTGGCGATGATTTTTAGTTATATTGTGATAAAACTATGATGATTCATTATCGAAAAAAACTTTGGCCTCCCAGGGATCTCTATTCTTTTAGCGATCGCGGCCAGTGACTTTCAAAAAAAAGAGAAGATAGGGTTATACTGTTCTAGCCCTTGTGTTCCTTGGCATTTAGCCCTATGCCTTTGTTAATGACTGCTGGTTTGGTTGCTGAACAATCCTCTCTCTATCCGCGACCACCGCAACAATGGATTTTAGTTTTGATCGATTGTCCTGGGATTCAAGGACTATATACCTATGCTATCCCCAGCAACTTAACCATTCAAGTCGGTGATATCCTCAGTGTTCCCTTTGGTAGCCATTTGGTCGGTGGCATTGCGATCGCCTTTACGACAGATTTACCCATCGATCTGACGGTGGAGCAAATCAAGACAGTCGAAGAAATTATTGTTCAGGGCTTTTTTACGGTCGAATTCTGGCAATTATTACATCGAGTCGCTGACTATTACGCTACTGATTTATTAGACGTTATTCGTGCAGCCTTGCCCCCTGGTATCTTAAGCAAATCTCAACGTCGCATTCGCTTAAATCGAGAGCAAATTCCCCCAGGAGCCGAGTTATTTTGTTCTGCATCAGGTCAAATTGTTTTGCAATATCTCCAGGCGAGTAAGAGCGGTGATTATAGTTATCGCCATCTCCAGCAAAAATTTAGAACTAAAGTTGCATCCGGGGTTCGAGATTTACTGAAACGAGGTTGGGTAGAAAGCTATTTAGAGGCTCCCAAATATGCCCGACCTCAACAGAAAAAAGCGGTCACTTTATTAGCAACTAGCAGTCATTTAGAATTAACAGAAAAGCAACAGCAAGTTTTAACCAGTTTGCAACATCAGGGGGGAGAATGTTGGCTCAGTGAGTTAACCAAATTAGCCCATTGTGCCGAAAGCGTGATTGTTAAGTTAGCTGAAAAAGGTTATGTCAATATTGAATATCAAGAATGTCTGCGTCTTTTAGCCCAGCCGGATATTAATCGAGATGGTCAACGCTTGCTCACTCCCGATCAAAAAGCTGCCCTGGACTATCTACAAGGCTTACAGGGTTTTCATCAGGTGCTTTTACATGGAGTAACTGGTTCTGGCAAAACCGAAGTCTATCTCCAGGCGATCGCCCCTATTTTATCCCAGGGAAAATCCATCTTAGTCCTAGTACCTGAAATTGGTTTAACCCCCCAACTAACGGATCGCTTTCGGGCTAGATTTGGCAACAAAATTGTGGTTTATCACAGTGCGCTATCGGAAGGTGAACGCTATGATACCTGGCGACAGATGTTTAATCATCCTGGACAAATTGTTATTGGCACTCGTTCCGCCGTTTTTGCCCCTCTCATAAACTTGGGCTTAATTATTCTTGATGAAGAACATGATACTAGTTTCAAACAAAGTCAAAAATCCCCCTATTATCACGCCCGTACTGTCGCTCAATGGCGAGCCGAACTTGAAGATTGTCCATTGATTTTGGGATCAGCAACCCCTTCTTTAGAAACCTGGATACAGACCGATCCCAGTCAACCATCCAAAAACGCTCAAACCCATTATTTAAGCTTGCCTGAACGGGTACAATCTAGACCTCTGCCTCCAATTACGTTAGTCGATATGCGACAGGAATTAAAAACGGGTAATCGTTCGATTTTTAGTCGTACTTTGCAAACGGCACTAAAGCAATTACAGCCTCAACATCAACGGGCAATTTTATTTATCAGCCATCGCGGTCATAGCACCTTTGTCTCCTGTCGTAGTTGTGGTTACGTTTTAGAATGCCCCCATTGCGACGTTTCTCTTTCCTACCACTACACTCAAGAAGACGCGCAGCAATTACTCCGTTGTCACTATTGCAACTATAGCCAAGCCCATCCTCGTCATTGTCCTGATTGTCATTCCCCTTACCTAAAATTTTTTGGCAGTGGTACACAGAAAGTAACGGCATCCTTAACAGCAGAATTTCCCGAACTGCGTTGGTTGCGCTTTGATAGTGATACTACTCGTCAAAAGGGAGAACATCGTCGTCTTTTGGAACGTTTTCGTCAGGGAGAGGCGGATATTTTGGTGGGAACACAGATGTTAACCAAAGGCTTGGATATTGAGTCTGTCACCCTGGTAGGCGTGATCGCCGCCGATAGTTTACTGCACTTTGCTGATTATCGTTCTGCCGAGCGAACTTTTCAAACCTTAACCCAGGTGGCAGGGCGAGCGGGACGGGGAGATGATCCCGGTCAGGTTATTATCCAAACCTATAGTCCCCATCATCCAGTGATTCAAGCGGTTCAAACCCATAATTATCACCGTTTTATTGAGCAGGAATTACCCCAACGTCGAGGCTTAAATTATCCCCCCTATGGTCGTTTAGTTTTAATTCGTCTGAGTAGTTTAGAGCCAGAATTAGTAGAAAAATCGGCGATCGCGATCGCGGCGGAATGTCAACAGAAATTAGGAGCAATAGCAGAAATTTTAGGGCCAGCCCCAGCAACTATTATGCGGGTAGCTCAACGCTACCGTTGGCAGATTGTAATTAAATTTCCTAGTCAATCTCAACTCTGTCCCGATCTTCGTTATTTAAAGCAATATTGTCCGACGGGTGTGAGTTTTAGCATTGATGTTGACCCACTGTTTATTGAATAGGGATTAATGGCGATCGCGGTGGTTAAAATTTCTTGAAGAAGGATTCGCATTCTTCTTAAGTAAAGACCTCGACCAATTAGGAATAGTAGCAGGGATCATAGATGAAATGGGTTTAGTAGAAATTGTAGAAATTATGGTTCTTCGGTATTTATTATGCCAAATATGAGTTGATTTACTCCAGAACCCATTCCAAAAAAGGTTTCCTTATTTTTACACTCAATTCATGCCAAATTAACCAATAATTTTAATCAAAATCCTTATCCAGCAAGGGTTTTAGGAGTCTATAAAATAACTCAGCATAGTACCTACCAATGAACCTAAAATGACTACTCAAAAGTCAAGAAACCTGCAAAGGTTCATTTAACTCATTACCGAAATCAGCAACATGGGGAATGGGTTCATTATGTTTTCTAGAACCAAGCCAAACTTCTAGCCCACCTCGTCGATTATCAAAGTATTGCCATTGACCATTGCGTCGGATAGCAACCCTTGGTGCGAAAGGATTGGGAACTCCAATAAATAGTCCATATTTTGTTGAAATCATATTTCTGCCACCAATATTAAACCGATTCCCAAAACCGTTTTTAGTGACAGGCAACCAACTTTCACCATCCCAGGTTCGCCAAACTTCAAAACCAGATTGATTATTGACCATCGTATCAATGCCGACACAATCTAAAGCCGGATGTTGACCTTTTACCAAGTCAGCAGACCAATATAACAACAAACTGAGAATATTACAGGTGCAGAGATATAACCAATCCTCATGAACGGCCATTCTCCAAAAATAACCATTAAATAAGTTATTAAAGCCAGGGGTTAAAGAACTCAATGGCCGGATTCTTCCTTTGGGCGTGTCTCTAGCTAAACCGACAATTAAATCCCAACTACCGTCTGCATTAATCCGAATAACTTCGGAACCGGCAGGGCCAATATTATTTTTAACATCGAAGCCACCATTCATAATTCCTGTTCCCACAAAAAGCGCGTCTTTAAAGACTTCCATACTAAAAGCACATTGATTTTTTGGCCCCCGATAGGCTCCTTTATCAACCACTAGCGTCCAATGAAAAGGGGGTTTCCCTTCACCATCAGTGCGCCAGACCTGAAAACCTTGGCAATTAACCGTTCCAGCGTATAGATAATCATTAAAGACACACATCATCCAAACACCTTCATTGGTCTCATCTCCAAACCCTGGCGAACTAGCCGGAACCCAATTTCCATTAGCTGGATCTCGGCTAACATAAATAACGGGAACTGAGGAAAAATTGCAATCTCCCTTCGTTCCGGTTGGTGAAGTAAATAGTCCACCTTTAAAGGGAATGAGGAGGCGGGTTGTGGTTACGGGTAGGCCCAGAATTCCCCAATCAGAAACTTTGGTAAAGTTTTTACCATCCTCTGAGCGAATGATAATTGGCCCAGGAGCCAAACCTGGTGCCCAAGTAGCCACATATAAAGCAGGTTCAGAATCAGATTCGCCTTGAAAAACAGCCATACCTCGATAGCCCACTTCCCTGGCTACCATAAAGTCCTTGCTCCCCATAATCATGGGAGACTGAAAGACCATTTCCCAATGACCAGTTTCAGGGTCGTAGCACCATAGTTGGGCACGCCGATCCATCTTATATAATTCGGCTGGTGTATCAGGGCCTTCTACTAATTTGACTGGTAGGCCCTTTTCTTTATAAAAATCCACCACCTGAAGCGTGATTTGAGTCATGCGGGTAGTCCCCACATACAATTTATTTTTGAACCATCCCATCGAATGGGGATAGGAATTATGAGGATCTCCAAAACCACCTTCCGCAATTCTGCGAAAATTTTCCGCTTTCAATCCACGAGGGGCTGCCGGGTCAAAGGGTCTTCTGGGGGACATATAATAAGAAACTCAAAGGTATTATAAGAGCCAGTTTAAGTCTAGACTGCACAACTTAGCACTGATATCGTCTGAGTAAATCCGCAAAGGGTTATAGCGTAAAGCTTAGAGAAAACGAAAAAAGAGCAGGGCAAACGCATCTTATCCGAGTAAAACCTTAAGGAGATAGTCCTCGTCCCAACCAGCGCGTAGCCGTTTATTCTTGATACCAAGTTTCAGAGTATTTTCCTTTGTGAGCAAGTTAAGAGCGATATGGCGTAAGACGGCTAAATTCTCAGGAGCAAAATCCTTACGAATGCGACAAGCATCCTCATTGAAGGCCAAGTCTAGAACCCAATGTAAAGAGTTTTCTATCAACCAATGACTACGAACAGATTGGGATAATTTTTGAGCATTACTCGGAACTGGTATCGTCTGATCAAAGTTGGAAAAAGTTATGGTGTAAAGCTTTGAGAAAATAGAAAAATAGTTTAAGACTAGACATCGGCCCGTTTTTATTATACTATTATTATTGTCATTATATCAAAGAAGAAGGAAACAGAAAACAATGTCAATATTAAAGAAAAGCTCTATGGAAGTCCTAAATGATGTTGGCTTGTGCCAAGAGAAAGAGGATGCCTTATTCAAGAAAAACTGTCCTCATTGCTATAGTGAAAACGTAAAAATACATTCTCATTATCAAACGAAAGGTAACGGGGAACGTAAAATGTTCATTTGTCAAGAATGTAGTTCTTGTTTTGCTGAGACTTATGGTAGCGTAATCGCTGGCTTAGAAACCCCATTAAGTGAAATTGTAAAAGTATTAAAAGCCAGAATGGAAGGAATAGGATTGAATGCAGCAGCCCGAGTATTCGGCTACGCGAAAACAACAATATTGAATTGGGAAAAGAAATTATCAGGATTACAAGAGACATTATTTTTATACGCCTTAGTGAATGAATTTGTTAAATTAGTAATAGAAGGGGATGAACTATACACAAAAGTTGGAAAAAATAAAGAAGCAAGTGCCTCTGAGGGGTGGACAATCGTTCTCATGGACAGGGCTAGCCGCTTTATTTGGCATTTAAAATGTGGTCGAAAAGAGCAGAAATTATTTCTAGAAGCAATGATGACGGTAGCGGAATTATTTGAAAGGAGTGCAGAATCTCTCCAGTTATTTACAGATGGAGAAAAGCGATATAGTCAACTGCTATTTGATATTTGTCACGAAGTATTAAGGACTGGAAAGCGAGGTCGTCCCACCAAAGTATTACCGAAGGGTATGGTGGTAAGACTAAAAAATAAGAGTAGTAAACGTCGAGATTCTGAGGGTAAACTAAAGAAAGTAGAAACTCCGAAACCAGAACATCCAGAGACAACAGAAAAACCAGAAGAAAAGGACGTCCATGCCAACCACGTTGAGGCATTTAATAGTGCTATCCGACGCTATTTATCTGCCTTTCGTCGTCGTACAAATACTTATGCTAAATCTGTTGTGGGATTACAGCGAGTCCTAGATATTTTCTGGATGGTTCATAACTTTGTTCGTAGCCATTTTACTACGAGAAAAGTTCCTGCTGTAGCTCTCGGTATAATTGAAAAAGGGTTAACTTGGGAGGACTTACTCCAAATTCGCCTGATTTCTTGAACCTCTTGTATTGCAACGTTTGTAGCTTCTAGCTAGACGATACCAGTGCCTCTTGTTCTTTTAGCTCTTTTATTTTAGGTAGGGTCTGCTGAAAAAGTCCACAAAACGAACCTAGATGCCACAGGGCGCGAAAAATGGTGACTTCAGAGATCAGTTTCCAGTTTTACCTCACATTTTTCCAGCAAAGTACATGGATTTTGAGCTTCCAAATGTCATAACCTTGCACCTGATCGTTTCCAAAATGGCTGAAAGTATTTTCTAGCAAGGCTTTCATACTTATTCAGCAAGCCCTATCTATTAAAAAGCTGGTTAATCATCTGATTGGCTTGGGCTGCGTAACTACCACCAAATAAATTAAAATGATTAAGAATATGATAAAGATTGTAGAGAATTTTACGCTGTTGATAGCCTTCTGCTAAGGGAGAAACTTCTGTATAACCTTGATAAAAGGCTGTCGGAAAACCTCCAAATAATTCAGTCATGGCTAAATCTACTTCGCGATCGCCGTAGTAAGTGGCGGGGTCAAAAATTACCGGTTCTCCACTCTCTAGAATGGCCGCATTGCCAGACCAAAGATCACCATGCACTAGGGCCGGTTGAGGCTGTCTATTGCCTAATAAATCCCGAACTTTTGTCACCACTTTAATGGTGTCTGGAAAATGGCCACCGCGACGTTGCGCTAACTTTAATTGATAGCCAATGCGATGTTCCGCAAAAAAATCAGCCCAATTCTCAGACCAGGTATTTATTTGGGGCGTAGAACCAATGGTATTGTTTCGCTCCCAGCCAAAACGCTGATTTTGACCCTGACTGTGCATTCTGGCCAATTGACGACCCAGGGATCGCCAACTTGTAGCATTACCTTTACCCAAATTAAGCCAACTTAACACCAGATAACTATGCCGCTCATTCACTCCCCAACAAATGGGTTCAGGAACTTGAATTGTCCGAGTCGCTGCCATCTGTTGTAAGGCGATCGCTTCTGACTCAAACATGGTTAATTGATCAGCCTGGTTGAGCTTAATAAAATAACTTTGTCCCTCAGCCTGGAGCCGATAACCTTGATTAATACAACCACCACCGACAGAATGACGTTGTTCAATCCGAAAGGTTTTTCCGGTGACTTGGCTAATTTGAGCGGCAATCTCAGTCCACATGAATCTTAATTTAAGTCATACTAGTTAGGGTAAATCTTAGCAAAATTTACGAGACTGTTAAACCCTTTATTTTCGCGCCTATTTTATATTAATGAAAAAGGACATAGTACTGTTATGTCCCTACAAATTATTTTATTTTAATTGGATAAACGCGATCGCCAATTACTGTGGTAGGGGCGCATGGCGTGCCATCCGTGTCAACTTAAAGGAATGGGTTCCCAAATTTGTTGATTGAGAGCGGCCTTTTCTCGATGTCGCTTTCTCTCAGCTTTGACCAAACCAAATAACTTAGCACGTTCAGCCAGATAGGTTACTGTATCAGGCTTTTCTCCTCTAGCAATAGCCTTCGCTACATAGTATAGACTCCGAAACACCATCTCTACTGAGATTTTTTCTTTCGGTTGATTTAGAGCAATCGCCACTTCCCCTACCAATTGATTTAAGACCGTATAGAAAATCAAAGTGCAAATAATCTGGATTTGGACACCATTCTTATTCCCTACCCATAAATAGGCTAGTCCTAAAAGTCTTTTCGTTAATAAAAAGGCTTCTTCGATTGTCCATCGTCTTCGATATAAATCACAGACCTCTTCGGCGGACAGTTGTTCGGGAGACAACACATTTGTTAAATACTGATACCAGATTGTTCCCCATAATACTGAGACTAATCTCACCGGATGCTTGCAAGGATTAGAACGGTAATTTCCCATAATGATAATCTCATCTCTGTAATGACTACCTTGAGACAATACTTGTTTGGTTTTGTAAGATGTACCCGCTCTAAATCTGGTTAGAAAAAACTTTTTAGCTTCTGTTAACAAATCAAACCACACAAAGCTAAAAAATCCCATATCTACGAGAATTAAACCATTTTCTGGTAATTTAGCTGCCAATTCTTCACACCATATTTTATCATTTGATTTATCATTTTCTGTGTACCATAAAGTAACGGGTCTTTGGGTAAAGGCTTCCACTACCATCATTATTTTACCCCCCAATTTACTCTTTTCTTCTTTACTTATTTTCATATTTTTCCTTATCTGCTCTAGCGTTGAGCCATCTGCTATCCACACTGCACTAAACTTTTCTCTTATTTTTTCCCATTTTTCTCCTACTTGGAGCTTCTTCCCTTTTTCGGCTGCTTTTTCTAACACTTCTTTTAGTAATATTGCAAATATTTCGGCTGGCACATTCATCATTCTTTTTGATACTGCCTGTTTGCTTACTTTTAATGATGCTACCCATAGCAATCCCTCTTCCTCTAACAGTCTTACCGCTTCACTTATACCCGCTATTTGACGATACACTATACTTAACACTAATGCCACCATTACTGGTAAATTTAATAGGGTACATCCCGGATAAAGTAGTACATAGAATCTGGGGTAAAATGGAAAAAAACTGATGAGCGAAAAAAGTATGTTACCGATTCCCCCAGAAGAAAAAGCACTGTTAAAACAGCATCTCACCGAATCAGCCCGTATCCTGCGCAAATATACGGAACCAGAGAAACAGAAGGACTTTGGAAGCATCGAAGTAGAAGTCAGAACCCAGATGTTAGAAATTGTGGGGCCAACAATGGGGGAGTTTTTTTTTCAGAAGGGGGAAAAAAACGGTCTGGAAACAAGCGAAAAATCAAAACCCTAGTCGGAGAAGTGGAAAGGGTGCGACCTTTAGTTGATAAAAGCTGTTGTAATCAGGGTTCTACAGGGAACCCATATTGATCAAGTTTTGCCCAAAATTGACTCCATCGTTCCTTGGTCAATACCAAAGCTCGTAGGCTCAAAATAATTCCTGCTCCTTTTTCCTTCCATCGCATCCCTGAACAACATAATCGTTGTTTGACCAACGTCTTACAAGCTGCTTCCGTAACACCTGAACCAATCGGATACTTTTTCTCTAAGTATTCAGCATAATCCATTTGATGCTGATGATTCTCGTAATAAGTAATCGCCGCTTGTAGTTTCTCGGTAAGATTCTTAGAATGACTTTTTTCTTCTTTGACTTCTTTCATCAGATTTAGCAGTTCTCCTGCTTTTCCTTTTTCATGCTTGAGTTCTCGACAATTTTCAGTCAACCATTCTTTTTGTTTTGACACGGTATTCGGATGCAACGCTTCTGCCAAGGCACCTAAGTAACCAGAGGCATGATAGAAATCTAATATCTGTTCTTCCGTTTGCTTTTCTAAAAACTTCCAATTTGATTCTGCCCCGTCTGCTATCCCGACCAATGTTGCCTCTGGATAACGGTTTTTCGCTCGCTCAATTTCTCTTTCTAATCTTTCTAGAAAACTCTTTTTTCCATACTCTGGTGCCGCACCTAGATAGATTGTAGGTTGACGTTCGCCTTCACTATCGTATAGGGAAACGGTTCCCACCATTGCTTCACGGTAGCCATCCTCACACATCAGCATACAGGTTCCATCTAATCCTATTCCCACTGTTGCAATTTGGCTATCCTCCTTGGGCGGGGCATAACTCCACGCTTCTTCTTTTGCCTGTACCACACTTCCTACTGCTTCACTCAATCTTTGGATATAGGATAGCGCTACTTTTCTACCATGATTTTCTAATAAATCATTTTTCACCTCTTTGCCTGCCATCCCTGACATTTTTGAGGATACCTGTTTTGCCAATAATGGCGTTGATGTTATGATTATCCTTGCTTCTCTTTCTAAGGGGCAATACGTTTTTCCTCAAAGGTGAACGCTGATATACATGACGATTCACTATAACCTCACCATAAGGTGTTTGATATTCTTTCGGTTGCTCTCCCTTACTCTTCCAGATTTCTTCACCGATTTTTAAGGGTGAACCATCTGTATCTAAATATTTCAAGGCTTCTTTGCTGGCGATGCAACCTACTTCGTTTAAGCCTTTTTGAATATTTATTTCTGTATCCAACATTGAACGACTGAGTTCTAATGTTAGTTCTATTTTTATCTTTGAACCCTCTACATTAATTAGTTTTGCTGTCATCATTGTTTCCTCTTTGTCACTTTTCATCTCATGTTAACACTTTTCTTTTCCTTCATCAACTAAAGGTCGCACCCAGTGGAAATAAGCCAAAAACAAGCCAGAAAACTAAAGGTGTCGCCAAAAATCGTCTTAAGTCCAGGTTTAGAGAAATGCTGTCTAAGAGCCAGTGCGAAAACATCCTACCAACAAGCAGAAGAAGATATAGAGGAGTTGATGGGGATAAAAGTAGGACATAGCAGTTTACATCGCTTGGTAGAACGGACAGAACTGCCCTTAGCTCAAGCTCAGTCAGAGAGTGCGGGGGTCAGTATAGATGGGGGAAAGATTTGTCTGCGGGGCGAGGAGAAGGAAGGGGGACAGTGGCGAGATTATAAACTGGTGAGTCTTCATGGCAATGTCTGTGAAGCCTTTTTCCAAGACCCAGAGGGCTTAAAGAATTGGAGCAATGTTCAACCTTTGTCCCCAATAGTGACCTTTTTGGGAGATGGTCATCCCGCAATCTGGAATGCGGTAGAGAGTTTCGCCACTCAATCGTGGCTGATACGACGAGAGGTGTTGGATTGGTATCATCTCAAGGAGAATCTGTTCAAAGTGGGTGGCTCTCTCAAACGGCTAGAAGCAGTGGAGCATTTACTGTGGCGGGGTTTTGTGAACAAGGCAATAGATGCGTTTGATGGAGTCAAAAGCAAGAGGGCAAAGAATTTTCAAGCCTATTTGACGAAGCATTATCAGCGTATCCCTGATTACCAATACTATCAACAGCTTGGTATTGTGATTGGTTCTGGTGATGTGGAGTCTAAGATTAAACAGGTGGGAGCTAGGGTTAAATTGTCGGGAGCACGTTGGCATCTTCATAATGTTTCTCGTATTCTTCGGCTACGATGTGCTTATCTCAATCACTCTCCTCTTTTGAGTGTCAATGTATTATCTTAAGTGGGATGCACCCCTTACTTTTTTTAAATAATAGCCTTTTCTTCTCTTAGATGACTGCTTCTTTTTTACACTATATTTCTCTCTTTTTGTCTGTATTTTTTGTAACAAATAAGATGCGATTACCCTGGGGGTGGGGGTCTTCTCCTTTTAGTTCATACCCACATTTGCTGCATTTACTTGGCTTTTCTTCCTGTACTGTCTCGCATTCTTCCACTGCGTACAGCTTCCGCTCTGTCTTTCCTCTTGCCACTGTCAGCTTTAATGGCTTTCTCTTCGCTTTCCCTTTTTTGTCCGCGTTGACTCCAAATCCATTCTTCGATGGCGGCATTGATGAGTTTTTCGAGTTCTTGTTTAGTCTCTCTTCTAGCTCTTCTATTCTTTGTTTTGTTTCTTTTCTTTCAGCAAAATCTTCAACACCTGCTTGATGCTCTCTGGTGTTATTTCTAAGTCTCTCAATGGGACTTTTATCCCGCCTAGCTCAATTTCTTCAATCATGCTTTCCAACCTACCTTATATTCTCCTCTGTGATCCTTAATTTTTGTTAACCCTTTGGACGGTTACAACGATTTAGGTTAAACTAAACGCTTTCCTTGCGAAAACCGTTCGTCTTCAGAACGGAACGTGAGACTTTCACCTCATTCCGCTCCTCTCGTATTTGTCCTTTTTCATAGGTACTAGACGATTTCCGAGGGTCATTAGACCTGTCATATCTCGTTTTGTTGTCATGGCAATGTTTGTGTAATGCTTGTCGGTTTTCGGTCTTATGGCTGCCCCCAAGAGATTGAGGGATTATGTGGTCTAATTTTATGAGGTCGTCCCCTATGAATAGTTGTCCACAATAAGCACATTTACCTTTTTGCTTCTTCAAAAGTTTCACAAGTTTGGAGGGAACTCCCGGTAACTGTTTGCCCCTTGTTCCCCAATACTTCAAATCACCGTCGAATGGACTCTTTGTGCTTTTCACTTTAACATACGAGCCAGTTTTGACTTGTGTGTCCGAGTGTTTGAACAAGATGTTGTCATCTTCTGACAACTGCCATTCTCGACTAACAATTTTTCCTCTTACGGCAAAGGTCAATCGCTTGAAGTATTTGTTTTTAATCCATTTTGTGTTCTTGTTGGAATGTCTCCTTTTACACCAAGCCCATAGCTTTATCCATATCATGTGGTCAAGTTTTCCAAAGATGACCTTGGAACATACCCATTAGACATCTCCATAATACTATAAAATCGACAAATATGCTATAATCATAGAAATTTAGACAGGAGTAACTATGCCTGAATACATCTGTATGTGGGCTTATATTCAAAAACAGCCTCAAGAAACAAAGAGGTTGTTAGGAATAGAGTACACAAAATTATTAGAGCTTATAACCTATGGCAAATTACTTAAAAAAGAATTTGAAGAAAGCAAAACCACACTGATTAAAGCAGGTGGTGGAAATAAACCGAAATTATCAGAGGAGGAGCAAATAGTTTTAATGCTAGTTTACTTAAGGCATTATCCGACCTTTCAGCTACTAGGAATAATGTTTGAAATAAGTGAATCGTCTGCCCATAATATATTCAATTATTGGCAGTCACTATTCGGAGAAAATTTACCAGCAAGTCTATTTGAACAACTAAAAAAGTTGCCAGAAGAAATAGAAAAAGTTAAAGAGGAGCTAATCCAACATGAACTAATAGTGGATGCGACAGAACAACCAGTAGAAAGACCTTTAGGGCAGGAGGCACAAAAACCATACTACTCAGGTAAACAAAAAAGGCATACCTCAAAAAGCCAAATAATCATTTGCCCAAAAATCAAGGAGATTGTGGATGTTGTGATAGGAGAAATAGGTTCAAAGAGCGATGTACAAATATTACGTCAAAGATTGGCTAAATTCCATCAAGAACAAGGCTTTCTAGGTGATAAAGCCTACGAGGGAGAATTCCAATTAACAACACCAAAAAAGAAACCAAAGGGGCGAGAATTAAGCAAAGAAGAAAAAGAAAGAAATAGTTGGTTATCGTCTCGACGAGTAGTGGTTGAACATATGATTCGATTGCTCAAAGTATTCAAAGTGATGCAAGAAAAATTTAGACTAAGAAAGGGAAGATATAAGTCATTAATCTCAACAGTATGTGGATTGGTGAGACTAAGGATAAATGCGCTGATATTAAGCATTATAAAATGTAGCGAATCAGGGCAGGTAATTGAGGTAAAGATGAGTCATTGTTTTTTGCCAGAATTGAATTTGGAGGTCTGAAAGCCCTGTAAACTCGTCTATGTACCAAGAAGTCTACTGAGTCTAGATTTAGCTACACTGCTTGCTAGACTAGGCTTTCCAGTTTTTGGAGATGTCTATTGATAGTAGTTGCACCAGCCAGTGATGACTGGATTAAGTTCTTTGATAAGCGGCTCTCCTGAATAAAGAGTTATAATCAAAACTTATCACGAAAAGCAAGCTAAAAAGCGACTTCGCATATTATCAAAGTTAACAAATCCATAAGCTTGACGCTTAATTAGCTTCAGACGATTATTAATTCCTTCCATCGCCCCATTCGTTGTTCGACTTAAAAAGTAATTAGGGCTTGCTGAAAAAGTCAAAAAACGAAAGAAATGTGGGTTAGGGAAGTATGGACTGAAAAAGCATAGATAACTTATCCTTATGGAAACAAATCAAAATACAGATTTTGTTTAATATATTGTTCCTTTCTGTCTAAAAAGGTCAACACAAATCACTCCTCACAAAAGAGAGGAAAATTAACACCATTTTTCACAAGAAAAACGACTCTACAACTTTTTACTTTTTGTTTTCTGAAGTAGAGTATACCTCGCACGGTGATAATTTGCGTTTTTTAGTTCAGCCCCCCTAGCCCCCCAAGTTTTGGGGGAACCATTCTCTATTTAGGGCTTGCTGAAAAAAGCTGAAACCTTTACGGAGAAAAATAGTAGGCGAATTAAGAACCGCTAGAATGCACGAAAATAGGGTAGAATGCCTCAAAACCATTGCATTAAGAAGAGAGAAAGCAGATGTACCGAAAGCAACAGTACTCAATTGAAACACCAGAAAACTTGAAAAATCTGTTCGGCGGGCAGTTAGACGAAGAAAATCGTTGGATAGAAATGTCAAAAATGATTCCCTGGGAAGAATATGAGGAAGAATATGCAAAAAACTTCACAGAAAAAAAAGGAGCCCCAGCCAAATCATTTAGAATGGCATTAGGAGCATTAATTATCAAAGAAATTTCAGGAAAAAGTGACAGAGAAACAGTAGAACAAATAAAAGAGAACCCTTATTTACAGTACTTTATAGGAATGGAAAGCTATAGTAGCAAAGAAGCATTTAATGCGTCAATGATGGTTCATTTTCGTAAAAAAATAGGAATGGAATTAATAAATAAATAAAATTAATAAAGAAATAGAAAAAAAAGCGACGGGTGTAGCGTCAGAAAAAAAAGAAAATGAAGGAAAGTTATTGTTAGATGCGACTTGTACACCAGCAGATATAAAATATCCAACGGATATAGGAATATTGAATGATGCCAGAGAAAAAACAGAAAAAATAATAGATAAGCTGTATGAAGAAATAAAAGAGAAAAGGAAAGAAAAGCCGAGGACTTATAGGGAAGTGGCAAGAAAAGAGTACTTAGCCATAGCAAAAAAACGTCGTGTGTCAAAAAAAGAAAGAAGAAAAGGAACAAAAAAACAACTAGGATATATAAAAAGAAACTTGTCTCATATAGAAAAAATGATAGAAGAGGGAGCAAAGTTAGAAAAACTAACGAAAAAAGAGCAAGAAGAGCTTGTAACGATAGGAAAAGTGTATGAGCAACAGTTAGAAATGTATGAAAAAAAGACAAATAAAGTAGAAAACAGAATCGTGAGTGTAAGCCAACCTCACGTGCGTCCAATAGTGCGTGGAAAAGCGGGAAAAGCAGTAGAGTTTGGAGCTAAAATATCGGCAAGTAATGTGAATGGCTTTGTCTTCTTAGACAAATTAAGTTGGGATAATTACAACGAATCGGGAGATTTACAAGCGCGAATAGAAGAATATAAAAGGGAAACAGGATGTTATCCGGAATCGGTTCATGTGGATAAAATCTATCGAACAAAAGCGAATCGAGCTTATTGTAAAGAAAGGGATATAAGAATGAGTGGTCCCCGATTGGGAAGACCGCCGAAAGAGGTGAGCAAAGAAAAAAAGAAAGAGGCACGCTCAGATGAAAGAGTGCGTAATGCCATTGAGGGTAAATTCGGACAGGGAAAGAGGAAATTTAGTCTTGGTCGAGTGATGGCCAAACTACCTGAGACCTCGGAAACGGTAATTGCGATGAACTTTTTGGTAATGAATCTTTCTACTCTACTTCAGAAGACAAAAAGTAAAAAGTTGTAGAGTCGTTTTTCTTGTGAAAAATGGTGTTAATTTTCCTCTCTTTTGTGAGGAGTGATTTGTGTTGACCTTTTTAGACAGAAAGGAACAATAGATTAAACAAAATCTGTATTTTGATTTGTTTCCATAAGGATAAGTTATCTATGCTTTTTCAGTCCATACTTCCCTAACCCACATTTCTTTCGTTTTTTGACTTTTTCAGCAAGCCCTATTTATCGGTTTCAAAGTCCCCCAGCATTGGGGGATTCAGGGGGCGAAAATCTCAATCCATGACCGTGCCAAGTATAGAAAGATTCATTACCAAAAAGTTCACCGCAATTACCGTTTCCGAGGTCTCAGGTAGTTTGGCCATCACTTGACCAAGACTAAATTTCCTCTTTCCCTGTCCGAATTTACCCTCAATGGCATTACGCACTCTTTCATCTGAGCGTGCCTCTTTCTTTTTTTCTTTGCTCACCTCTTTCGGCGGTCTTCCCAATCGGGGACCACTCATTCTTATATCCCTTTCTTTACAATAAGCTCGATTCGCTTTTGTTCGATAGATTTTATCCACATGAACCGATTCCGGATAACATCCTGTTTCCCTTTTATATTCTTCTATTCGCGCTTGTAAATCTCCCGATTCGTTGTAATTATCCCAACTTAATTTGTCTAAGAAGACAAAGCCATTCACATTACTTGCCGATATTTTAGCTCCAAACTCTACTGCTTTTCCCGCTTTTCCACGCACTATTGGACGCACGTGAGGTTGGCTTACACTCACGATTCTGTTTTCTACTTTATTTGTCTTTTTTTCATACATTTCTAACTGTTGCTCATACACTTTTCCTATCGTTACAAGCTCTTCTTGCTCTTTTTTCGTTAGTTTTTCTAACTTTGCTCCCTCTTCTATCATTTTTTCTATATGAGACAAGTTTCTTTTTATATATCCTAGTTGTTTTTTTGTTCCTTTTCTTCTTTCTTTTTTTGACACACGACGTTTTTTTGCTATGGCTAAGTACTCTTTTCTTGCCACTTCCCTATAAGTCCTCGGCTTTTCTTTCCTTTTCTCTTTTATTTCTTCATATCGCTTATCTATTATTTTTTCTGTTTTTTTTCTTGCATCATTCAATATTCCGGTTCTACCAGAGTTGCTAGGTAAAATTAAGAAACAGAAGCAAAACTTAGCTCACATCGTAGCACAAAGTTGTCGAAGTTTCTAAACCCATAACTGCGTCTCTTAATTACCTTTAGCTTATTATTTATTCCTTCTACAACCCCTTGAGTTGTTCTATTATCAAAATAAGCCACTATCTCCCCTAACCATCTTCTTATTACCCCACAACTCTTCGGTAAATAGTATATCGCTTTTCGCATCCAGTTGGTTATTCTTAATAAACCATCCGCCCAGTTTTCACAGGTGTTAAATATCTGTCTTAGCTTTTCTTTTAGGCGATACGTACTCCCCAGCTCCTCATAATTTTTTAGGATATCATCCATTTTTTTCACCTCTTCTTCTTCCAAGTCTTCCCGATTTTTCAGTAAGACATATTTGCTATTTTTAAGTATTTCTAACTGGCTTTTTAATTCCTGTTTCTTCTTTTTGTTTTTTGCTTTTTTGATCCTTAATTCCATTTCTCTTTTCGCACTTCTTCTCGCTTTATCTAACTCCTCATTAATCTGCTTCATTACATGAAATCTATCCACCACTACCTCCGCTTCTGGCATCATTTCTTCCGCCACTTTTTGATAGGGTCTCCACATATCTATGCTTACCTCCTCAATACCTAAAAGCACTTCTTCCCCCCATTCTTTCATGTATTTTATCAATTCTTCCTTGTTTCGCTTTTCTAATATCCCTAACAGCTCGGAACTGGTATCGTCTGATCAAAGTTGGAAAAAGTTATGGTGTAAGGCTTTGAGAAAATAGAAAAATAGTTTAAGACTAGACATCGGCCCGTTTTTATTATACTATTATTATTGTCATTATATCAAAGAAGAAGGAAACAGAAAACAATGTCAATATTAAAGAAAAGCTCTATGGAAATCCTGAATGATGTTGGCTTGTGCCAAGAGAAAGAGGATGCCTTATTCAAGAAAAACTGTCCTCATTGCTATAGTGAAAAAGTAAAAATACATTCTCATTATCAAACGAAAGGTAACGGGGAACGTAAAATGTTCATTTGTCAAGAATGTAGTTCTTGTTTTGCTGAGACTTATGGTAGCGTAATCGCTGGCTTAGAAACCCCATTAAGTGAAATTGTAAAAGTATTAAAAGCCAGAATGGAAGGAATAGGATTAAATGCAGCAGCCCGAGTATTCGGCTACGCGAAAACAACAATATTGAATTGGGAAAAGAAATTATCAGGATTACAAGAGACATTATTTTTATACGCCTTAGTGAATGAATTTGTTAAATTAGTAATAGAAGGGGATGAACTATACACAAAAGTTGGAAAAAATAAAGAAGCAAGTGCCTCTGAGGGGTGGACAATCGTCCTCATGGACAGGGCTAGCCGCTTTATTTGGCATTTAAAATGTGGTCGAAAAGAGCAGAAATTATTTCTAGAAGCAATGATGACGGTAGCGGAATTATTTGAAAGGAGTGCAGAATCTCTCCAGTTATTTACAGATGGAGAAAAGCGATATAGTCAACTGCTATTTAATATTTGTCACGAAGTATTAAGGACTGGAAAGCGAGGTCGTCCCACCAAAGTATTACCGAAGGGTCTTGTGGTAAGACTAAAAAATAAGAGTAGTAAACGTCGAGATTCTGAGGGTAAACTAAAGAAAGTAGAAACTCCGAAACCAGAACATCCAGAGACAACAGAAAAACCAGAGAAAAGGACATCCATGCCAACCACGTTGAGGCATTTAATAGTGCTATCCGACGCTATTTAGCCGCCTTTCGTCGTCGTACAAATACTTATGCTAAATCTGTTGTGGGATTACAGCGAGTCCTAGATATTTTCTGGATGGTTCATAACTTTGTTCGCAGCCATTTTACGACTAGAGAAGTTCCTGCTGTAGCTCTCGGTATAATTGAAAAAGGGTTAACTTGGGAGGACTTACTCCAAATTCGCCTGATTTCTTGAACCTCTCGTATTGCAACGTTTGTAGCTTCTAGCTAGACGATACCAGTGCCAACAGCTCCCCCGTTTCTATATTTACTAATACTGCACAATAATTCTGCTTACCTTTTTCTAACGCTATTTCATCTATCCCTAACTTTTTCAGCCCTACTGGCTTCCCCTTTTTTAGTTCTTCTCCTTTGTCTTTTAGCATTGTTTGAATTTCTTGCTCACTCACTTCATTATTGAGCGCTGTATTTTTTATGTCACTATTGATGACTTCTTTGATAATCTTCTCTACCATTCTATTGGTAAATTTTCTGTTTTTCTTCACATAGCTTAATTCTTCGACAAATTTATGACCGCACTTTTGACATCTCATTTGACGACGATTAATATTTAAATGAACCATTTTACCCATCATCGGTAAATCTCTAATCAACTGGCTATCATTTCTATTTACTCTACCCGTTTTGCTTTAACATTTAGGGCATTCTACTATTGGACATTTATTCTCCACTGAAATGACTAGACCGAACTCAGGTATGAATCCAAAATTGATGACTTTTACATCATCTAAGTCTAAACATTTAGTTAAAAGGCTTAATTCACTATTAGAAGGCATAGGTTAACTTTATTAAAATACAATGATAACTGAAAGGCAATAAAATGCTTTTGGAGAAAATCCAAAACTTTATATTATGCTTTAAAACCATTTCTGAGAAAGGATTACAGCAATTATAGCATAAACTTCCCCTAAGTACAGGACAAAAGGCTTGAAAAGTATACGAGAAAGGGGTTTCATGGAAGATGAACGTAATGTAAGAAAACCCATGAACCAATATAACGCATTGAAACAAGCCCTAAAACCCCATTTGGGATGGCATGGTGCCAGACTCTCCTTCCTAGCCTTGTTCTTACTCGCCCTCCTCAAAGTGAAAACGGTTAACCTTAAAGAATTGGCCCTGGGTTTTGAAGGTCGGGCATTGGTGGATTCTCATTACAAACGCTTACAACGCTTTTTCTCAGGATTTGAGCTGGATTACCATCACATTGCCCGTATTGTAGTCAGTTGGCTGGATATCCCTCAACCTTGGGTATTAAGTATTGACCGCACAACCTGGGAGTTTGGCAGTCATGGTTATAATATCCTCACTGTCGGCATTGTCCATGAAGGAGTAGCCATTCCCATCTTGTGGTGGATGCTTAGCAAGAAAAAGGGCAATTCTAACAGTGATGAACGAATGCGTTTTATCGAGGAGATGCTCAAGATTTTTCCCACCGCCCTGATTCGTTGTTTATGTGGCGACCGTGAGTTTATTGGTCAGGCTTGGCTTCGCTATCTTCTGCTCGAACCGCTACTGGCTTTCTGTCTGAGAATTCGGGCTACGGACAAGATTGAGCACAATGGCAAGCTTTTGGCCGCCAAAGTCATTTTTGCCCATCTTGCAAAAGAGTGAATCTCAACGTCTTCAAGGGAGTTGTCGGGTTTGGGGATATCCTGTTTCTGTAGAGGCTCTTCGCTTGCCTGATAATTCTCTACTCATCGTCATTGGACATCCCGATTCCCAAGGTCTTATTCACGATTATGCCCTGCGTTGGGGCATTGAAACCCTTTTTGGCATCTTTAAGACTCGTGGCTTTTGCTTGGAATCTACTCACTTTACTGACCCCAAGCGTCTTCGTAAGCTTTTGGCTTTACTGACTTTAGCTTTGGCTTGGTCTCTCAAAACTGGTCTAGCAATTCATCATCTTCATCCCATTCCCCTCAAGAAACATGGTCGCCTAGCGCAGAGTCTTTTTCGTCTTGGTTTTGACCATCTTCGTCATCTTGTTCTTAATCCTTCTCTACCCAATTTTTCTCTTTTTCTCGACTCCCTACATTTTTTGTCCTGTACTTAGAAACTTCCCATGAACTTTATTGAAGTTTTATAATCTAGTTTTACCTCATAAGTTCGGTAGAGCCAATATTCCTATATCCGTTGGATATTTTATATCTGCTGGTGTACAAGTCGCATCTAACAATAACTTTCCTTCATTTTCTTTTTTTTCTGACGCTACACCCGTCGCTTTTTTTCTATTTCTTTATTAACTGGACAGTGGGAAGTTCTCGAGCAGGGTAAGTGAGAAAAGAAAATCGGACATGCGATACCCAAGAGTGCCGTTATGTCCGAAACTGGCTGATATAGAAAATCGATAGCCAGTGCTATCTATCAATTATGCAACTATGTCAGCGACTAGAGCAAATCCTAGAGAATCTCCGTCCCGCCTTTAGCCGAGAAGCAACGTACCAATGGTTTATCCTATTAGCCTGGGGAGTAGTGCTCAACAGCCAACCGAGCGCAATAACAAGCTATGTCAATGCCTTAGGGTTAACAGAGAGCTACTACCATCAGGCACTACATTGGTTTGAATCCAAGGCATTTAACGTCAAAGGACTGACCTTGGGATGGTCGAAGTGGGTAAGTCAGCATGAAAATCTATATCGAATCAAGGAAAAACGAGTGTATGTGGGGGATGGAATCAAAGTGGGGAAAGAAGGGCGCAAGATGCCAGGGGTAAAACGACTACACCAAGAATCCGGAAATGTGGCGAAGCCAGAATGGATAAGGGGGCATTACTTCAATGCCTTGAGTGTTTTGGTGGGAGCAGGAAAAGCCTGCTTTGCCTTGCCCTTAGTGTTGCGGCTAGACGATGGCATCAAGTCCAAAGCAACGGCAAAGGAAGGGAAAAAAGGCAGCAAAAAAGAGAAGACTACTCTAGTCACGAAAATGGGGGAGCTTTGCACTACCTACGCAGAGGCGGGAAGCTATGTGATTTTGGATGCTTACTTCGCTTGTGGAGCAGTGCTCAAAAGTTTTCGCCAAAATGCCTTGCATCTCATCACCCGAGTGCGTTGCTCTACAGTGGCATATGCTCCCTTTTCTTCCGTTCCGACCTTGAGGGGGAAAGGACGACCACGGCTTTGGGGGAGTTCAATAAAACTAGAAAGCCTGTTTGCTCTTGTGGAGGATTTTCCCACCGCTAAAGTCTGGCTCTATGGTCAACAAGTCTCCGTTTCTTATCAGTGCTTTGAGTTCCACTGGGATAGTCCCCATCAGCTCGTTAAGTTTGTCCTCACCCAATTGCCCAACGGACAAAGACTGATTCTGCTTTCTACTGACCTCTGTTTGACTGGACCTGAGATTATTGCCGCTTACGGTCTCCGATTTAAGATTGAAGTCACTTTTCGTCAATTAATCCATCTTTTGGGCGGCTTTGCCTATCGTTTTTGGCTTAAGGCTCTTCCTACTTTACCGACCTGGCCTAGCAATCTTATCCTCCCTGACTATCCCCAAACTGTTCAGACTCAGATTTTAAACAAAGTAGAAGCCTTTGAGCGTTTTGTTAATCTTCATGTCATTGTTCTCGGCTTACTTCAAATTCTTTCCTTAGAGTTACCCCAGGGGATTTGGGCTAATTTCCCTCGCTGGTTTCGGACTCTACCCTCCCATGGCTATCCTAGTGAACGCATTGCTCAACTAGCCATCCAACATCAAGCCCCAATGATTTTTCCTCAAAGTCCACCTAGTCTGCTTTTGCCTAAATTCCTTGCCGCTAAACTTGACCCTTTTCCAAGTCCTGATAGACTTACTTTGGCCGCATAGTCATTACCTTCTCTGCCATCCATAAACTTCCCACTGTCCAGTTTATTAATTTTATTTATTAATTCCATTCCTATTTTTTTACGAAAATGAACCATCATTGACGCATTAAATGCTTCTTTGCTACTATAGCTTTCCATTCCTATAAAGTACTGTAAATAAGAGTTCTCTTTTATTTGTTCTACTGTTTCTCTGTCACTTTTTCCTGACTGGACAGTGCGAAGTTCTAGGAAAATCAACGAGTTTACTAGGGTTTCAGCCCCCAACGTCCTTCACCCCTCTTCCAGACTCACAATCGCTGAAAGGCTTTCAATGCAAGGCTTTTAGGCATTTTGTCAAAATGTCTGACAGAGAACTTCGCACTCTCCAGTTTCCTGAAATTTCTTTGATAATTAATGCTCCTAATGCCATTCTAAATGATTTGGCTGGGGCTCCTTTTTTTTCTGTGAAGTTTTTTGCATATTCTTCCTCATATTCTTCCCAGGGAATCATTTTTGACATTTCTATCCAACGATTTTCTTCGTCTAACTGCCCGCCGAACAGATTTTTCAAGTTTTCTGGTGTTTCAATTGAGTACTGTTGCTTTCGGTACATCTGCTTTCTCTCTTCTTAATGCAATGGTTTTGAGGCATTCTACCCTATTTTCGTGCATTCTAGCGGTTCTTAATTCGCCTACTATTTTTCTCCGTAAAGGTTTCAGCTTTTTTCAGCAAGCCCTAATTACAAATAGAGTCTAAATGACTCCGAATTGTGCTAATTACATCTGTATAAATGCTTTTAGCATTCTCTAGCCATTCTGTGAATTTTAAACGTCCTTCCTCCTTGTCCTTTACTTTTTCATATATCTCTCGAAATGATTCTTTATACTCATAGGCTTTTCGTAAACGATTTGATTGCTTTAACACCAATTCTAGTTTTTGTAATTCCTCCTCTGTCAGGTGGCTCTTCTGGATTGACGTTGAAAAATGTATAATAAGATACCCTATATGAGATGGCATCAATGTTATTTTTTCTAGAAAATCTGGTAGATTTGCCAAAGGTAAAAATAAGAAATGTTATTCAAGAAGGAACAGAGGCTTTTTTGATACTGAGTTGTCAAGAGGAAGAAGTCAAATGTAATTACTGTGGAAGATTAACCGATGAATTACATCATACCAACAATCTACTCATAAGGGATTTGCCCATTTCTGGTCAAACGGTGTACCTACAAGTCCCTCGTCGTAAGTTTTATTGTAAAAAATGTCAAAGGTTTTTTACAGAAAACCTAGAATTTATGGAAGCACGTAGAAAATATACAGTGCGGTATGAAGAATATGTGTATAATCGAGTAAATGTGAGCAGTGTGGAACAAGTAAGCCGAGAAGAAGCCCTATCTTGGGATAAAGTTCATGGAATTTATCAACGTCAATGTGAAAAGAAAAAAAAAGATTGGCAAGGGATAAAAAAAGTAGGAATAGATGAAATATCGAAACGAAAAGGTCATAAGAATTTTGTAACAGTGGTAGGAGACCTAGAAAAAGGAGAATTAATAGAAGTAATTGATAGTCATCAAAAAGATGAAATAATTGAAGCCCTGATGGAGAAACCATTAGAGGTAAGAGAAGCTGTCGAGGAAGTGAGTGTGGATAGGGTGCATCCCACTTAAGATAATACATTGACACTCAAAAGAGGAGAGTGATTGAGATAAGCACATCGTAGCCGAAGAATACGAGAAACATTATGAAGATGCCAACGTGCTCCCGACAATTTAACCCTAGCTCCCACCTGTTTAATCTTAGACTCCACATCACCAGAACCAATCACAATACCAAGCTGTTGATAGTATTGGTAATCAGGGATACGCTGATAATGCTTCGTCAAATAGGCTTGAAAATTCTTTGCCCTCTTGCTTTTGACTCCATCAAACGCATCTATTGCCTTGTTCACAAAACCCCGCCACAGTAAATGCTCCACTGCTTCTAGCCGTTTGAGAGAGCCACCCACTTTGAACAGATTCTCCTTGAGATGATACCAATCCAACACCTCTCGTCGTATCAGCCACGATTGAGTGGCGAAACTCTCTACCGCATTCCAGATTCCGGGATGACCATCTCCCAAAAAGGTCACTATTGGAGACAAAGGTTGAACATTGCTCCAATTCTTTAAGCCCTCTGGGTCTTGGAAAAAGGCTTCACAGACATTGCCATGAAGACTCACCAGTTTATAATCTCGCCACTGTCCCCCTTCCTTCTCCTCGCCCCGCAGACAAATCTTTCCCCCATCTATACTGACCCCCGCACTCTCTGACTGAGCTTGAGCTAAGGGCAGTTCTGTCCGTTCTACCAAGCGATGTAAACTGCTATGTCCTACTTTTATCCCCATCAACTCCTCTATATCTTCTTCTGCTTGTTGGTAGGATGTTTTCGCACGGGTGCGACTTTTAGTTGATGAAGGAAAAGAAAAGTGTTAACATGAGATGAAAAGTGACAAAGAGGAAACAATGATGACAGCAAAACTAATTAATGTAGAGGGTTCAAAGATAAAAATAGAACTAACATTAGAACTCAGTCGTTCAATGTTGGATACAGAAATAAATATTCAAAAAGGCTTAAACGAAGTAGGTTGCATCGCCAGCAAAGAAGCCTTGAAATATTTAGATACAGATGGTTCACCCTTAAAAATCGGTGAAGAAATCTGGAAGAGTAAGGGAGAGCAACCGAAAGAATATCAAACACCTTATGGTGAGGTTATAGTGAATCGTCATGTATATCAGCGTTCAGTAGGAGGAAAAACGTATTGCCCCTTAGAAAGAGAAGCAAGGATAATCATAACATCAACGCCATTATTGGCAAAACAGGTATCCTCAAAAATGTCAGGGATGGCAGGCAAAGAGGTGAAAAATGATTTATTAGAAAATCATGGTAGAAAAGTAGCGCTATCCTATATCCAAAGATTGAGTGAAGCAGTAGGAAGTGTGGTACAGGCAAAAGAAGAAGCGTGGAGTTATGCCCCGCCCAAGGAGGATAGCCAAATTGCAACAGTGGGAATAGGATTAGATGGAACCTGTATGCTGATGTGTGAGGATGGCTACCGTGAAGCAATGGTGGGAACCGTTTCCCTATACGATAGTGAGGGAGAACGTCAACATACAATCTATCTAGGTGCGGCACCAGAGTATGGAAAAAAGAGTTTTCTAGAAAGATTAGAAAGAGAAATTGAGCGAGCGAAAAAACGTTATCCAGAGGCAACATTGGTCGGGATAGCAGACGGGGCAGAATCAAATTGGAAGTTTTTAGAAAAGCAAACGGAAGAACAGATATTAGATTTCTATCATGCCTCTGGTTACTTAGGTGCCTTGGCAGAAGCGTTGCATCCGAATACAGTGTCAAAACAAAAAGAATGGTTGACTGAAAATTGTCGAGAACTCAAGCATGAAAAAGGAAAAGCAGGAGAACTGCTAAATCTGATGAAAGAAGTCAAAGAAGAAAAAAGTCATTCTAAGAATCTTACCGAGAAACTACAAGCGGCGATTACTTATTACGAGAATCATCAGCATCAAATGGATTATGCTGAATACTTAGAGAAAAAGTATCCGATTGGTTCAGGTGTTACGGAAGCAGCTTGTAAGACGTTGGTCAAACAACGATTATGTTGTTCAGGGATGCGATGGAAGGAAAAAGGAGCAGGAATTATTTTGAGCCTACGAGCTTTGGTATTGACCAAGGAACGATGGAGTCAATTTTGGGCAAAACTTGATCAATATGGGTTCCCTGTAGAACCCTGATTACAACAGCTTTTATCAACTAAAGGTCGCACCCTTTCGCACTGGCTCTTAGACAGCATTTCTCTAAACCTGGACTTAAGACGATTTTTGGCGACACCTTTAGTTTTCTGGCTTGTTTTTGGCTTATTTCCACTTCTCCGACTAGGGTTTTGATTTTTCGCTTGTTTCCAGACCGTTTTTTTCCCCCTTCTGAAAAAAAAACTCCCCCATTGTTGGCCCCACAATTTCTAACATCTGGGTTCTGACTTCTATACTAAACACGGTCACAGGTTGCGAATTCTAAAAATAAGAGATAATATAATAAAAATAGAAAAATTAGTCAAGAGGCTGAGAAATGATTAAGTTAGAATTTACAGAAGAAGACAAAAGACTGTTGTCTTACGGTCGGTTTAATCACCCGCATCCTAGAGTGCAGCTAAAGATGGAAGTTTTATGGCTAAAAAGTCAGGGATTGTCTCATCAAAAAATTGCTCAATTCGCAGGAGTTTCAGTAAATACGGTGACAAGCTATATCCGTGATTATCAAGAGGGCGGGATAGAAAAACTAAAAGAAATAAAATTTAATCGCCCGAAAAGCGAGTTAACAGAGCATCAAGGGACAATTGAGGCATATTTTGAGTCAAATCCACCAGCAACAATAAATGAAGCAGTAAAAAGAATAGAAGAATTAACAGGAATAAAAAGAAGTCCGACGCAAGTCAGAAAATTTTTAAAGTCAATAGGAATGAGGTGTCTAAAGGTGGGAACAATTCCATCAAAAGCAGATGTAGAAGCTCAGGATAGCTATAGAGAAAAAGAGCTAGAACCAAGGCTAGAAGAGGCAAAAGCAGGAAAAAGGGCAGTTTTCTTTGTAGATGCCTCTCATTTTGTAATGGGAGCATTTGTAAATTTTATATGGTGCTTCAAGAGGATTTTTATTAAGTCACCATCAGGGAGAAAACGTTTTAATGTGTTAGGAGCATTAAATGCAATTACCCATGAAGTAATTATGGTAACGAACAGTTCTTATATTACGGGAACTCAGGTTTGTGAACTCCTAGAAAAGATAGCAGAATTAGGACTATTAATACCGATTACGTTGGTATTAGACAATGCTCGTTATCAAAAATGCCGAATTGTGCAGGAGTTGGCAGAATCATTAGGAATAGAGTTACTGTACTTACCTCCTTATTCTCCTAACTTGAATTTAATTGAAAGACTGTGGAAGTTTGTGAAGAAGAAGTGTTTATACGCAAAATATTATGAAGATTTTACGCAGTTTTCTGCAGCAATTTCAGGATGTCTTGAGGATGCTAACGTAAAATATAAGGAGGAGCTTGATTCTCTGCTCACCTTACGATTTCAACGCTTTGATAAATCTCAGATTATGAACGTTTGAAGTATACTTCGATGCTTCCAAAGTCCTTCTGTTTCTCTGGTTCCGTATATTTGCGCAGGATACGGGCTGATTCGGTGAGATGCTGTTTTAACAGTGCTTTTTCTTCTGGGGGAATCGGTAACATACTTTTTTCGCTCATCAGTTTTTTTCCATTTTACCCCAGATTCTATGTACTACTTTATCCGGGATGTACCCAATTTAATACCCTATCTCTCATCATTTTCTCATGAGTTCCCTGTAAATATTTTAATGGTGTAAACATTGTGGGTTCTAGTAATTCAAACAACTCTTTTGTTATTTCAGGGATTTCTACCCCTGGCTGATTTGTCTTACGACGTAAGTCTGGGTTTCCTTTTCTCCGAGGATGTTGTCTTGCCATTTGTTTTTTGCTCACTTTTTTATATACTAACCTTTTTTTCAGCCTACTCTTACTTCCGCCTGCTTTTAGGCTAATCTTTTGTGAGTAGGCATTTTGGCTTAAGTTGACACCAATGATGGCGTGCGCCCAGAGGTTAATTGTTTCCAATTAATCCGATAAACGCGATCGGTAGGAATCACAGGAAATCTATCAATCAAGGTGATCAATATTCAGTTTCCAACTAATCCGATTTAACCCAATCGGTAGGGCGTGCTGGTGAGTTCGCAGACGGTATCGCTAAAGTTGACACGTTTCCAACTAATCCGATTTAACCCAATCGTTAGGGATTTTGGAGACTGGGAGAGGGGGAGACTGGGAGATTTTAAAAAGGGTTTTAAGCAATCAGAAAAAATAATTAATCGCCATTCGCCCCGTCACCAAGTCACCCCGTCCCCTTGCGTTTCCAACTAATCCGATTTAACCCAATCGGTAGGGTCGGCTCTCCAAGAGTTTACCCTGATTGCTGCCTCCGAGCAGTTTCCAACTAATCCGATTTAACCCAATCGGTAGGGTCATCGTTCTTAACGATTAAAGCAAATGAAAAACTTGTTTCCAACTAATCCGATTTAACCCAATCGGTAGGGTGTTAAGTGATTTTCGATCCAATATTACTACCGTAAAATCATCGTTTCCAACTAATCCGATTTAACCCAATCGGTAGGGAGTCGCTTCTTAGAAGCCCTGTCCAGAGCATCTTAGAGATAGCCAATTCGACGTATGTGACAATTGTACTGTCATTTTACCTCCTAAAATCTGTCAAAACAGAAAAAAGTGAGTTCTAGAACCCTTACACCGTCAGCATTCGACCCATCTCAACGATAGATCAAGGCTTTCAGCGATCAGGCGAGGTGCGTCGAAACAAGAGAGAAGAACAGCCCCAGTAAATACGCTCTAACCCTAGAAAATATAGGCATTTGGAGACGGTTCAGGGGAAGGACTGCCAATCACTAGTACTCTAGAAACGGCTTCTTACGAAATCCAATAGAATCTTACACCATCTTCCTGGGGTTTGACCTGTTTCTTAACCTTTTGAAACAAGATAATCGCTAAATCCCTCAATACCGAGAGGACTTTGAAAGCCATAAATAGAGAACAGTTCCCCCCAAAGTTGGGTAGTTAGGGGGCTAAACTTAGAAACGCAAATTATCACCGTGCTAAGTATTTAGGAATGAAAATCTATTAAGTTGTGCATTTGAAGTTCTAAAGTAAAAGCTTCATATCTGTTTAACAGCAAAATGCCCAGGTTATTTATTTTTCATTCCTTACGACTTTTAAGGCACAATTTCTTCCTTGCTAGGGCTATTCAATTCTTCATGCCGAAAAACAATTTCTGTCTCTATCGCTTTAATCTCTGTATTCAGGTTAGGCAAGATAGGAAAGAAGGGTTGATGAAGACCAATCAATTCGGCAAGGATTCGTTTTAATTGGGGACGAGGCACGATCGCATCGACAAAGCCATGTTGTAATAAATATTCAGAGGTTTGGAAGTCATCGGGTAACTTTTCCCGCAGGGTTTGTTCGATTACCCGTCGTCCGGCAAAACCAATGGTGGCCTTGGGTTCTGCAATAATGACATCTCCCAGCATCGCAAAACTGGCCGTAACGCCTCCCGTCGTAGGATGGGTCAGCACCGGAATATAGAGTAACTTGGCATCATGGTGACGTTGCAATGCGCCAGAAATCTTGGCCATCTGCATCAAACTGAGCATTCCCTCCTGCATTCTGGCCCCCCCAGAGGCACAAATGATAATGACAGGTAAACCCTCTAGGGTGGCATATTCAATCAGCCGACAAAGTTTTTCGCCGACCACAGATCCCATGCTTCCTCCCATGAAACGAAAATCCATTACCCCTAAAGCGACACGTAGACCATCCAGTCTGCCGATACCCGTTTGTACAGCATCACTGAGCTTTGTACTTTTTTGAGTCTCTTTAATCCGGTCTTTATAGGCTTTGCGATCGCGGAACTGAAGGGGATCGGTGGGGCGTAATTGTTCATTGAGAGGTTGCCAGGATTTAGGGTCAATCAATTGACGAATGCGTTCATCACTATCCACCCGCAGATGATGGTCACATTCTCCACAGACCATCTGATTCCCCTGCAAGTCCTTGGTATAGGTTAAAACCCCACAGGCGGGACATTTTGTCCAGAGACCATCGGCAATTTCCCTTTCCTGTTGCGGTTGAATGGTCGGGGGTTCGGCCTTTTCGCGGTTGGCAAACCAATCAAATAGAGACATAGATATAGGTTGTTTTATAAACGTTCTGATAGCTTGGCCTTTCCTTAGAAGCACCGGCTGGGAATCCAAGCGAATGCTGCTATTCTAGCAAAAATGATGCAGCCTACCCCACCATCAGCAAAAATGCCTAGTCTCCTACCTTTTTTTGTAATTGTTTAATGGCTTGATACATCTCTGGTAAACGCTTATAGATAGCCGAAACTTTTAAATATAATTTATTAGGAACCGCAGGACTACTGGAAACAATTTCTCCCGCCGCAACATCACTGTGCAAGCCACTTTGGGCCGTGGCGATCGCTCCATCCCCAATACTGACTTGATTGGCCACTCCCACCTGGCCCGCCAGAATAACGCGATTTCCCACTTTCACACCACCGGCCAGACCCACCTGGGCTGCCATCGCACAGCCTTGACCCACCTGACAACCATGCGCCACATGAATTAAGTTATCGAGTTTTGTTTGTTGAGCAATACGGGTTTCTCCCACGGCCGGACGATCTACCGCACTGTTACAGCCAATTTCCACTCCCTCCTCTAGCACCACGCGCCCTGATTGTTCCATTTTGAACCAGCCTTCAGCCGTCGGTACAAAGCCAAATCCTTCGGCTCCAATTACGGCTCCACTATGAATCACACAATTAGCTCCGATCGCCGTCCGTTCATGAATGGTGCAATGGGAATGTAGTGTCGTTCCGGCCCCAATGCTCACCTCTGGATAGATCACGACCTGGGGATGAATACAAACGCGATCGCCGATAGTCACACCCCCTTCAATCACTACCTGGGGGCCAATATAGACATCCTGACCCAGTTGAACAGAGGGATCAATGACGGCAGTTGCATGAATACTGCCTTGAGGACGAAAGGGTTGATAAAAGAAACGAATTACCTGGGCAAATCCCAATTTTGAATCCGATAAGGCGATCCAAGCAATTCCCCTTTGATTGGCTTGGGACTGTAAACCTTCATCCATGGGTAGGATTAAAGCCTTAGCCGCAGTGGATTGGAGTTTAGCGGCAAATTTTACCCCCTCAATATAGCTGATGGTCTGGGAAGTAGCCTCTTCAACGGCGGCCACACCTTGAATGTCTGGGTTGAGGTCGGGCTGAACTGTCAAACTAGAGGCTTTGACGACCGTACCCAATTTCTCCACAATCTCGCTAAACTGCATAGGAATTTCTCAAGTTTTAATGCTCTTTAAACCCCATCCTAAGACTATTTCTCTCGGTTTCAAGTTTCGTTTTCTCCCACTCCTAGACTGACTAGACTTAAAATTTGTTCGGCGATCGCCGTTGGCACTGGTAAAACAGATAAACGATTGCCCTTTTTGACGACCCCTAATTCCTCTGGACTAAAGCGGGCCTTGAGTTCGGTGAGGGTAATGATCCTGGGAAATTTTTGTGTAAATGCAACTTTAACAGTGTGCCAACGGGGAGCATCGGGGAAAGATTTGGGGTCATAATAGTCACTTTGGGGATCAAATTGGCTCGGATCAATCACCTGGTTGGCAACAATCTCCGCTAAGCCCACAATGCCAGGAATGGCGGTATTGGAATGATAAAAAAAGGCGCGATCGCCGATCTGCATTTGCTTGAGAAAATTACGAGCTTGATAATTGCGTACACCATCCCACAGGGTTTCCCCTTCAGTTTTTAAGGTGTCAATACTATAGGTTGTTGGCTCCGATTTCATTAACCAATAATTCATCTTGTTTTAAGATATTTAAGATATTTATTTTAAATGTATTTATTTTAAAGTTCACTTATTTACCTAATTTAATGATAATTGGGCATGGCTCATCATGGCCTTAACCACATCGGGCATCATCCATTTCGCTTGCCAACCTAATTTTTCCTTAGCCTTTTGGGGATTACCCCAGTTAATCGATAAATCTGAAGGACGCAATAAACTAGAATCTGTGAGCACATAATCTCGCCAATTTAAGCCAACGGCAGTAAAAGCTTGATCCACAAAATCCTCTAAACGAGAGGTGACTCCTGTGGCAATAACAAAATCCTCTGGCGTTTCCTGTTGCAACATTAAATACATTGCCTCCACATATTCAGGAGCCCAGCCCCAGTCCCGTTGAATCTTCAAATTTCCCAAGGATAATTGCTGTTGCTTGCCCTGGGAAATGCGACAAACGGCTTGAACAATTTTTTGCGTAACAAAACGATTAGGGCGTAGCGGAGATTCATGATTAAATAAAATACCTGAACAAGCAAATAAATTATAGGCTTCTCGATAATTAGCAACTTCCCAAAAAGCCGTTGCCTTGGCCACACCATAGGGACTACGGGGACGAAAAGGGGTTTGTTCATCGGCGGCAAGATTACCAATATTGCCAAAACATTCGCTCGATCCAGCATTATAAAATTTAATGGGTTTTCCCAAAAAACGAATCGCTTCTAATAGGTTTAAGGTTCCCGTACCAATACTTTCTAGGGTTTCAACAGGTTGCTCAAAGGAAAGTCCGACGGAGGTTTGCCCTGCCAAATTATAGATCTCATCAGGATCACTTTTAGTAATGACTTGAATCACACTGCGAAAATCATTTAAGGACATTGATTCTAATTTAATCTGCTCTCGAATTCCTAAATAGTTGAGATTACGGAAAGAGGACATCTGAGCATCTCTAGAGGTTCCATAGACTTGATAGCCTTTACTCAGTAATAATTGCGCCAGATAGGCTCCATCTTGTCCAGAAATACCACAAATCAACGCTTTTTTAGTAATCATTTTAAATCTTGTTAAACCTTGTCTAACTTGAAAACTGTAGTTTTTGGAATTGCTCCCTAAATCCCCCAATACTGGGGAACTTAAACAGTTAATCTGTCTCGCTAATATTTTAATATTCTAAGATATTTGGGTTAATTTATCGTTGAAATACACTCATTTTCAACCATTGACTAAGATAACCGATTTGTCCGTAGGCGTAGAGAAAATTCTCAAATCTTAAGCCAGTATCTTGCCAATATTTTAAGGCTTTATAGATGCCTCTGATCATATTCTCTAACCCCTTCTGCAAAGGAGATATCGTTGCCGATCCGGTCAAGCTTTCGCGTTGGCATTCACTTATACCCTGCCACCAAGCTCGTCGCAAAAACCATTGATATTCTAGCCGCTCAGGAGCCACCTGATGATAGACCAGAGCATCGGGAAGATAGGCCACTGTTAGGCCTTGATGGAGAGCTAATTCGGTCATATAGAGTTCTTCATTCGATAACAATTGAGTACCCATTCTCCCTAAGCCTTGATTAAAGCCACCAACTTGTTCTAAAAAACGGCGACGTAGGGAATAATTGAGTCCTCTAGGGGTTAGTCCCGGTTGGCTAATCTGGAGAGTTTCTGTTCCTAAGTCATAATGCCCCAAGGCTCCCATCATTTCTAAGGATAACCATTGAGGAATCTTCACATCATCGGGCCAGCGTAGAATAATTTTTCCACCGGCGATCGCTAATTGTTCGTTTTCCTGATAGGCTTTTTGGAGCGTGCTTAACCAATGGGGCGTGGCGATCGCATCATCATCAAGGTAGGCTAAAATCTCTGACTGACTGTGATTAGCACCACAATTCCGCGCTAGGGATAGGCCTAAACGAGGTTCATAGAGATAGGTTAAACGCTGATCGTGTGAACGTGATGCTACAACCTGTTGAGTTTGATCAGTGGAGGCATTGTCAACGACCAAGACCTCAAAATTCTCAGAATCCTGGGCTAATAAACTATCAATCGCTTCCCCCAAATAGCGATCGCGGTTGTGAGTACAAATAATAGCGGTAATAGAAGGGGAAATCATCTCAGGAAAGGCTATGCTAAAGATATTGCTTAAGGTTTGTATGGAGAGAATATCATGAATCCGCGAGGTATTTATACCTTAGCCAATGACGTTGTTTATGATCAACTGATTGCCTTACTCAATAGTATTGAAAAAAATGTCGGTGTAGAAATACCGATCTGCGTTATCCCCTTCGATGACCGTTTAGATAGAATTATTACCGAAATTCAGCAAAGACCGCAAGTTAGCCTATTTGAGCAAAGTCAGGTTATCCAAGCCTGGGAAAATTTTGCCGAAAAAGTCTGGGATAGCTATCCCGCCGCTCGAAAAAAACAGCAGCCACGACCTCCCTGGGGAAAAGGCCATCATCGCAAATTTGTCGCCTTCGACGGTATTTTTGAAGAGTTTGTCTATTATGATGCCGATAGTTTGGCCATGAAGCCCCTAGAGCCATTATTTGAACGATTAAAAACCGTTGATTTTGTTTTTGATGATTGGGAACATCGCAAACCAGAGGGTAAAACTGCCTTAGATTTGGGATTAATACAAGCCAATCCCATCTATGACCGTGAAGTTGTGCAGAAAAGTCTTCATTGTTCTAGTTTTTTCGGTTCCAAACGAGGCATTTTTTCGGCCCCAGAATTAGAAAAATTCAGTCAGAAATTAATTCAAGAGCAGGAAATTAACTGGCTTCCTAAATGGTGGGATGATGCTTTTTTGTTTAATTATCTAACCCTTCGCTCTGGGCGACCTTGTTATAATTTCACCCTCAGTTCTAATCCCCAGGATCGAACGGGCAATTGTGCTGATGCCGATCCCTTTGTGGAGATTGATCAGGTACTTTATAACGAGCAAGGTTTAAAGCCTATTCATCGTCTTCATTATATGAATTATCCTGCTCAGGATTTTAGGCGGTTATGTCAGGGAGAGGATGTGGGCATTCGCTATCAAGCTATTTTTCTCTATTATCGTTTTTTGAAAGACAGCGATCGCGCCCCTCAAAAGCTAACTCGCGCCTCTCCCTTACAAAAATTAGGACGTAAACTCAAAAGCGGGTTAAAAAAAGTTCAATTATTGACTCGTTAACGGTGGGATACCGGCTAAGTCCAGGATTTGCGGAATCAGATCTTCCCGTTTAATCGCCATTAAATGCACCCCCTGACAGAGATCTTTGGCCAATTTAACCTGTTCGGCGGCAATTTTAACGCCTTCCTGTAGGGGATCACTGGCTTGGGCTAAACGGTCAATCAAATGTTGGGGAATGTCAACCCCTGGCACATTACGGTTAATAAATTGAGCATTCTTAGCCGATTTCAACAAAAATATCCCTGCTAAAATTGGCTTACCACAACCCGCCGCAACCTGGGTCATAAATTTATCTAAACAATCGAAATCGGTAATTAATTGACTTTGAAAAAATTGCGCTCCGGCTTTTAATTTTCGTTCAAAACGGGATTGTAAACCAGACCAACTTTTGGATTGAGGATCCACAGCCGCCCCCGCCAAGAGATCGAGCGCACCATCGGTTAACGGTTTTTCGTTGGCATCCACACCTAAATTCAGTTTTTCAATTAATTTCAACAGTCTTACCGATTCTAAATCATAGACCGCCTTAGCCTGGGGATGATCGCCTGCCTTGAGCGGATCGCCCGTAAGAGCTAAAATCGTTTGGATTCCTAAGGCTGAAGCTCCCATTAAATCGGCTTGCAGACCAATCAGATTGCGATCGCGGCAGGTTACTTGGCAAATAGACTCAATGCCTTGCCGTTGCAGCAAAATACAGGCCGCCAGAGAGGACATTCGCAGAACCGCTCTACTGCCATCGGTAATATTAATGGCATGAACCCGCCCCTTAAGGGCTTGAGAGACCGCTAACATCCGTTGAGGATCATGACCCTTGGGAGGAGTGACTTCTGCCGTGAGTAGAAAATCTTGGGATTGAACCGCTTGACGAAAATGAGTCAGCATTATGAAGTAACCAAAAAATAGCTCAATAGTTCGGAATAGGGTAGCAAACTTACGATACGAATGACACCAGATTATCTAAAACACTAAGTCGAGATCAAAACAAAGTAATCTTTAGAGTCATTCAGATATCTCTATAATACCTTTTAAGGAATATGAAAATAGCAGGACATTAGATCCTACTCTGAATTTAAACTAACGCAACTTCGGTAATGTGCTAGATCGGTGGATCGCTTTTCTAGAACGTTGTCAGCGCAATAACTGCGATTGGTCTTATCCACAGATTCAGAACACTACCCAAATTATGTCATCTCTGACTCTTTGCCAACCGCCTCTAGGATTAGAATAGAGAAGGTAAGCCTAACGAAGGATTTGTCCATGACCTCCACTCTGCTCCGCACACCAGCCCTTAATTCTCCCACGATCTATACCCTTCCCAATGGCTTAACGATTATTGCAGAACAGATGCCCGTCGCGGCAGTCAATTTGAATATTTGGTTTCAAGTCGGTTCCATTCAGGAAAATGATGAGATCAATGGCATGGCCCACTTCCTAGAACATATGGTATTTAAGGGGACTCCTCGCTTGGAAAGTGGAGCGTTTGAAAAGGCGATCGAGGAACGGGGAGCAGTAACGAATGCGGCCACCAGTCAGGAATATACCCATTACTATATCACTACTGCACCACAGGATTTTACCAGCCTGGCCCCCCTACAGTTAGAAGTTGTTTTAAATCCCAGCATTGCGGCGGCAGCCTTTGAGCGGGAAAAGTTAGTGGTTTTAGAGGAAATTCGTCGCTCAGAGGATAACCCCCAACGTCGTATTTTTATAGAGGCGATCAAAATTGGTTTTGAGAATTTACCCTACCAGCGTCCTGTTTTAGGAGAAACGACCATTATTGAGCAACTCCAGCCTCAACAGATGCGCGATTTTCACGCCCAATGGTATCAACCCTCTCGCATGACCGCCGTGGTGGTGGGAAATTTGCCTGCTCAGGAGTTAATTGCCACAGTTGCCGATAGTTTTTCTCAGACCTACACCATCAAATCACCCTCCCAGGTTCTTCCCGCCCCAAAATTAGTAGCAGAACCTTCTTTTTCGGAAATTATCAGTCGCGAGATCGTGAATGAGACTCTTCAGCAATCTCGTTTGATTATGTTATGGCGTGTGCCAGGATTGCAAAATCTTTCCCAAACCTACGCGCTAGATGTGTTGGCGGTGATTCTTGGTAAAGGAAAAGTGTCTCGTCTATTTCGAGATTTACGGGAAGAAAAGGAATGGGTGAACAGTATTCATGTCAGTAATATGAACCAAGATGTTCAGGGCTTATTTTATTTTGTGGCCCAGTTACCCAAGGAGAATATTGAACGGGTCGAAGCAGCTATTTTGGAACATATTCGGAAAATCCAGTTAGATTCTATTACGGACAATGAGTTAGCTCGCATTCGGACTCAGGTGGCTAACCGTTTTATCATGGGTAATGAGCGACCCAGCGATCGCGCCAATCTCTATGGCTATTACTATTCTCATCTAAGAACTTTAGAACCAGCACTAGGTTATCCCCAGGCTATTCAATCTCTAACTTCCCAGGATTTACAACAGGCGGCCCAAAGGTACTTACCGACCAATGCCTACGGTCGGGTTGTGGTGCGGACGGCTTAGGGGAGATGGGGGAGGTGAGGGAGACAGGGAGACGGGGGAGGTGAGGGAGACAGAAATCTTAACAACTTGTAAGAAAATGTAAAAATTTTGTTAAGATAGAAGATTGTTCTGTTTTTACGTCATTCCCCTATGCGCTTGCTCCAAACTCATGAATACTACTGCTCACGCTGCTTTACTGCTTGTAGATGGCTATAACATTATCGGTAGTTGGTCATCACTCAAATTAACCCGCGATCGCTTTGGGTTAGAAATGGCCAGGGATGAACTCATCGAAACCCTGATTAACTTTACGACTCACCAGGGCTACCAAACCCAGATTGTCTTTGACTCCCAGTATCAAAAAACACCTAGCAGCCAAGAAATGCACGGCCCCCATTTGTCTGTCTATTTCACTGATTGGATGCAAACGGCGGATACCTATATTGAAAAACGCTGTGCTTCCTATGCTCGCAAAACCGAAGTTATTCCGGCTCGTTTGATTGTGGCCACCTCGGATCGGGCCCAACAGTTGACGATTCTAGGGTATGGAGCAGAATGGATGTCCGCTAAACATTTAGCCCAGGCAGTAGAGTCCAATACCTACCAACGCCAAAAACAGCATCGTACCCGTCCGAATAAACAGGGTCGTTTGTTGGCCCATAGTTTAGATGAAAAAGTAAAAGAAAAGTTTAGCCAATGGCGACATGGTTAAGGACTGAGCCATTTCGCAAAAAAAATTATCAAAAATGATTGACAAGTTTTGGGCTTCTCGCTATATTAATAAAGGTCTAAAGCAAGGTTAACACCTGCAACGGGCAATCATGCCCCCATCGTCTAGAGGCCTAGGACACCTCCCTTTCACGGAGGCGACAGGGATTCGAATTCCCTTGGGGGTATAATAATTTTTAAATTGCACTCAGTCTTCGTCAGGATGCCCATTTCTGTATAGCAATAGGTTTTATTCTCCTCTCTGTGGAGAATAGCTTTTGCCTCAGCTTTCTAGGGGTAGGCTTTTCAATCTCCCCGAATGTTCCTATAATCTCATTCAAGACTAATGAATAGACAACTAGCAAAACATTGATATTTTTTAATCGTGTCTGCTAAATTCTACCCATCCGCTTTTTTGAGTCTCGTTGGTAGGCTTGTCTCTAGTCTTGCTATCCCATTCCATCCCAACGAATGTCTTCTGTTGCCCTTGAACTGTTCCTGATTCTCTGTCTGATTATTGCTAATGGGGTTTTTTCGGGATCGGAAATTGCGATCGTTTCTGCTCGTAAAGTTCGCCTTGAACAATTAGCCAAGCAAGGCAATAGAAAGGCGCGATTAGCCTTGAAGTTAGCCAATTCTCCGAATGATTTTCTGTCGGCAGCGCAAATTGGCATTACACTCATTGGCATTCTCAGTGGGGCCGTTGGGGGAGCTACCGTAGCCCGCCGCTTGGAAGAAGTTTTAGTCTCTATTCCCCTTTTGTCTCCCTATAGCAATGCGCTCAGTATTGTTTTAGTGGTCACGCTGATTACCTATGTTTCCCTCGTGGTCGGGGAATTAGTCCCTAAACGCATTGCCCTCAGTCATCCTGAAGAGTTAGCCTGTTCTGTCGCTCCTTCGATGAGTTGGTTGGCTAAGTTTACCTCTCCTCTTGTGCAATTGTTAGGTGTTTCAACGGATGGTTTACTCCGCCTGATGGGAGTTCGTACTAATGAACTTAGCCCAATTACGGAAGAAGAAATTCGCGTTTTGATTGAGCAGGGAACCCAAGCCGGAATGTTTGAGGAGGCGGAACAGGAGATGGTGGAACGGGTTTTTCGGTTAGGCGATCGCCCTATTAAAACTTTGATGACTCCACGCACTTCCATTATTTGGTTAGATGTGGATTCGCCTTGGGAAGAAAATCAACGGGAAATTTTAGAAACGCCCTATTCTCGTTTTCCAGTCGGTCAGGATAGTTTAGATAATTGTCTGGGATTTGTGCGGGTTAAGGATATTCTCAATACCCAATTGTCGGGAGCCGCCCTCAGTTTGCAAGCCTTGGCCCAACCGCCGCTTTTTGTTGCGGAGAGTACGCGATCGCTGAATGTGTTAGAAATGTTTCGACAGTCAGGAACCCATATTGCTTTGATTACGGATGAATATGGCGGGATTGAAGGTTTAGTGACTCTCAATGATTTAATCGAAGCGATCGTAGGGAATATTCCCAATGATGATGAAATTGAAGAACCACAAATTATTCAACGAGAAGATGGCTCCTATTTACTGGATGGTTTGTTATCCATTGATGAATTTAAAGAACTGTTTGAGAAAGAAACCTTACCCAATGAAGAGGAGGGAAATTATCATACCCTGGGGGGATTTATTATTGAAAGTCTTGGTAAAATTCCTCAATCTGGCGATCACTTTGAAACGAAAGGGTTACGCTTAGAAGTGATGGATATGGATGGCATTCGTATTGATAAGGTTTTAGCTGCAATTATTGTCTCCGAGGGAGATGATGTGGGAGCCAGTTTGGAGCGATTAACCGAAGAAGATTAAATTTCCCCTATTTTTTTAGCTAGGGCTTGCTGAATAAGTATAGAACCCTTGCCAGACAATGCTTTCAAGCATTTTAAAAACGATCAGGTGCAAGGTTATGGCCTTTGGAGGCTCAAAGCCCATGCAGGTCGTTGGAAAACTGGAGGTTGAAATTGGAAACAACTTTCTGAAGTCACTATTTTTCGCGTCCTGTGGCATCTAGGTTCGTTTTGTGGACTTTTTCAGCAAGCCCCAATTAGCAAAGGCTTAAGCTGCCACCACTACTATCGAATCACTACCCAAAAAAGATGGCCTTAGCCATCCTCCATCTTATCATTCTCATTGAGGGTGATTATAAGCCTAATTTAAGCCTAACCAGGCCAGTACGCCTTCCCCTGTGAGGTATTCAATCAGTAGGATCAATAGAAAACCAATCATGGCAGCCCGACCATTCAAACGCTCTGTATAGTCATTAAAGCCAAATTTGGGGTCTTCGAGTTTAGGAGTTTGGGTCGGTTGGGTTTCAGTCATGGCCGAAGAGAAAAATAGTTTACATTTCTTTAACTAACTTAACTGATTATTGATATTTTTTTACTTTTTAGACGGCATTCTATGTTAGAAAGCATCTAGGGGAAAACGCGAAAGCAGGGAAATCACCCCAAAACCAATCAGTAGGGTTCCACTCAGGGAATTAATCCAACCTGACCATTGCCGCAAGGACAACAATTGTTTTAAAGTTCCCGTAAAAGTTCCAACGAGAATCAAGGGCAGAACATAGCCACAGGTATAAGCCAGCAATAGACCGCCACCGAGGACTGCATTCTGGGTTCCAGCAATCCAGGCGAGTAAGCTGGCCAGGACGGGAGTGCTACAGGGAGAGGCAATTAAACCAAAGGTTAGCCCAATCAAAAAAGCGCGAGGAGCAGTGGGTAATTCGCTCTTGATCCAGTCGGTTGTGCCTAAGCTGGGAAGACGTAGAGAAATTAATTCTAATTGGTTCAGTCCCATGATAATGGCGATCGCACTCACCAGTAAGGGTAGTCCTAGACCAATTTGCCCATATATTTTACCAATAGAGGCTGCCAGAATTCCTAGTCCGGCTAAGGTGGTTGCTAACCCCAAAGCAAACCAGAAGGATTGCCAGAGAGATTGCCACCGTCCCGATTCTGCTTTGCCCCCGATATAGGCGATCGTCAGGGGTAACATGGATAACATACAGGGGGTTAAACTGGTCAATAATCCTGCTAGAAAAATAATGCCAAGACTTAGGGCATTGAGATGATTTAATTGCCAAGCCACCTGATCATTAGCAAATTGTTCAATGGCATAAAGTTGAGTTTGAAGGGTATCTAGCATCAGTGGGATAGTCTAGGTCAGAATTCAAATCGGTACATTTTTCTAGCATAGACAATTTTAGAACGCGATCGCTTTTTGGAACTTCTAAGCAACTTAATTTGCAAGCTTGGTAACAAGGGGTTGAAACCCCTTGCCGGTGGGAGTTTTAGGGGATGAACTGCTTATTGGGTGGCAATTTGGAGAATTTCATGAACTAGGCTCATGCTCTCATCATAAAGCACATCCCGTCCCCAGCGTTGCAGTTGGCGACCTAAAAGTTGTTCTGTTTTTTGATCTTCCAAGGCAGTCACCTGTTGAATACGATAGGATTGGGCTCCCCCCCCTGCTTCCATCCGCATACATCCCATAGTGCCGGAGCAAAGTACGGTTCCGCAATCGGCCTGAAGATTAGTAGAGCCTAATTTTAAGCTGATCAAATCGCCTAAAACTGACCCTGTATCGGCGATCGGTAAACCGGCTAGTTCAGCTTCGATCAAGCGTTGATCCACAGAGGTGAATTGAATGCGCCGAATGTCATAATCCCCAGGTTCATGTTTATAGGAAAGGGGTCGCCATTGCAAACGACTTGCAACCCAACTGAGATACATGAGGGCTTGAGCATGATTGCCTTTTTCGTAATCAATGGAAATTTGATCAATTTCTCGCACCGCAAATCGCCGTTCGGGAGAATCAAAGGCCTCGGCTGTCAGTTCTTGCCAGGGAGCCAGACGGGCCCAGTTTAAATCTGCGATCGCTAAACCCTGGTTAAGCAGTTGAGTCACTTGTTCCATATCCGTTTGGGGTTCGGCAAAAATACTGGAATCAATGATCACCGTATTGGCCACAGACGCTAAACGACGGAAGAGATTATAGTCAGCATCGGGACTGGCTTTCCACCAAATAAACTTGGGTAATTCTGGGATCATTAACTCAACAATGATGCCCCCCACTCGCTCTAAAGCTTCCGCCGTGCCTCGCAAAGTAATATACTCACAGCAGATCAGGGCATTTTTATTGCGTTTTTGGAGCGGGCAGTAGGCAGAGACTTGAGCCTGTACACCTTCATCTTCCTCGGCAGTAGGACAGAGGGTAATGATACGGCAAGGATTAGAAGCGGCGATCGCGTCGGCAATGCCACTTCCCTCTAAATCAGGAGAATAGGGTTGGGCCAAACGTTGAGCAGCAGTGGTTAGAGTTCCGGCGGCCTTGGCCTGCTCAAATTCCTGGCGGACTCGTTGCGTAAACTCAGGAGTAGATTGACCTGTAATGGTTAACCCATAGGCTTTCTGGGCTGATTTAATTGCTGAATTCATGCGTGGCCCAGCAATACCATCAATGGGGCCGGTATAAAATCCTAGAGCAGCGAGTAGGGATTGAATGGAATCCGGTTCATAGACGACAAAACTAAAGGTTGTGGCTCTGGTTGCCGCTAGACCATCTTCGTTTTGTTGATAGCTATTCCAAATCTGGGATAACTCGGCTCCAATGACATCAATGGAAACATCCTTTGGGTCTTGTAGGGAAACAAGCGGTGGGGCTTGGGTTGTACTCATGATTGCTTTCCTTTTATCCAATGGGTCAGGGCAAGGTCATCTGCCCCAATATTAGAAGAGATCTCTAAAAATCCCCAGTTATTGCAGATTTTTTTTAGGTCTGCTCACCCCTGTCAAGCTCTGTCAAATGCTTTTAGAGATCTAGGCTAGGAATTAAAGAGCCTATTTGGAAGCAGGGCAAACGCATCTTATCCGAGTAAAACCTTAAGGAGATAGTCCTCGTCCCAACCAGCGCGTAGCCGTTTATTCTTGATACCAAGTTTCAGAGTATTTTCCTTTGTGAGCAAGTTAAGAGCGATATGGCGTAAGACGGCTAAATTCTCAGGAGCAAAATCCTTACGAATGCGACAAGCATCCTCATTGAAGGCCAAGTCTAGAACCCAATGTAAAGAGTTTTCTATCAACCAATGACTACGAACAGATTGGGATAATTTTTGAGCATTACTCGGCAGGCTACTGATATAGTAGCGAGTCTCATACTCTGTTTTGTCTTTCAATCGTCTCTCCGCTTGAATCATCAGCAATTCCAAATTCAGAATGTAGTCAAAGAGACAAAAGGCTCGATGTATTTACTGGCAAGGGTTTTGCTATGAAAATTGCCAATTAATCAACTAGGAAGAATTCGAGACAGCGAGAGAAACTGAGTCGTCAAGCATAAAATCTAAAAGATGATGCCAGCTTTCAAAGAACAGATATTTGGTCAAAGAGAGAATATCTTGAAAGAATCCCTTACGAGTGCCGCGTTGGACGCGAATTCTCTGGTAACGTTCATCAACCAAACCTAAAACCGTGTGCAAGAGAAAAGCCAGCAAATTCAGGGTAAGCAAAACAGAGGCGAGGTGTTGTTTACCATGCCCAAAATTATGCTCTAAGTGATAGCCTCGATTTTTGAGAATATTGTGATTCTCGTTCTCAGTACGCCAACGAGTCCGTCCAGCACGACAGACATCAAGAACGATGTGAGGGGTGAGAAAATGATTGGTAATCCAACTCTTGTGATAAAGAAGTTGAGCATCGGATTCGCGGTGGATTTTTAGCTCACACCAGTTAACCAACAAAGCAGGCTGTTGGTCTCGCAGGGGAATCTGATTGAGATAACGGCAGTGCCAAATCTCGAAATACTTCCCATTCCAACGTCGGTGTTGAGTGGTTTTGACTTCTCCATTAGCTTCTAAATAGTTTAACCATTCATAGAGTGTGGGATGAGAAGTCGGTAAACAGACGAAGATAAAGTTGAAATCGTGGTCGAGACAGTGCTGACAAGTGGGCTGACGACTGTACAAGTCATCCCCTAGCAGAGTTATCTTCTGTCCCGCAAACAAACTAGCATGGTTACTTATCCAACGTTTCGCCGCATTTTGCTCACAATCTTGCTTTTCAGAACCGTCTTGAGGGGTAATAAATTCAGGGGGTAAGGAAAAAACTGAGTAATTAGTCACCGCAATAAAGAAGGAAATTATTGAGAATGAGAAGCAAATGAAAAAAGTAAAGAATAATGAAGAAAGGAAAGGCGGTTAAAGAGATAGGTTAGAATAGGGAGACTATGAAAAAACTAGACCCAGTTCCAGACTTAAACCAAGAAGAAGTGAAAATGCCATGGCAAAAAGAAGTGGCAAAAGATTGGTATGAAGATTATCAGAAAGAAAAAGAAGAGAACGAAAAGCTGAGAAAAGAATTGGTAGAGTTAAAGAAAGAGATAGAAAAGTTGAAAGAAAAGCTGAAAAAGCTTAACCAAAGAACGAGTGAAAATAGCTCTCAGCCCCCAAGCAGTGACGGTTACAAAAAGAAAGTCGCCAAAACCTTCGGTCAAAAAGGAAAAAAAAGAGGTCCAAAGTACGACCATGTGGGTAAAACCAGAAACGGGTTTGGTCGGGTAGATGAAATAGTAGATTTAAGGATGGAAAAATGCCCAAAATGTGGTGCGTCAGTGGAAAAGCAAAAGGAGACTATCATCAAAAAAAATCAAATAGCTGAATTAGTCAGTAAACCAGTAGAGGTAAGGGAATATGTTAGGGAAAAGTATCAATGCTCAAAATGTGATTGGGAAGGTTATGCCCCACTTCCTTTGGGATGTCGTGAAGATTTTAGCTACGGTGCAACCTTATCCAGCTTAGTGGGATGGCTGGGATATGGGGGAAATTTGACTTGGCTAAAACAACGATACTTGGTAGAAACGGTCTTTGGCATTCCTCTGTCTCAAGGGAGTTTAGCTAAAATGCACCGATGGTTTTGCGAAAGCTTGTATCCTAGTTATGAACAGTGGTGGACTTACATACAGGAGCCTGGAGTCCGTTGTGTGGACGAAACCAGCTATCGCGTCAATGGGGTTAACTATTGGATGTGGGTGGCTACTTCCTCCTCTGTTTGTGTTTTGTTTCTGGCTCCCAGCCGGAGTTCCGATGAGGTTCATTCCCTATTAGGTAAAGATTTTCATGGGCTTCTCAGTACGGACTGTTGGGGGGCTTACCATCGCCAAAATGCCCAGCATAAACAGAAATGTCTGGCTCATATTGGGCGGGAATTGAAGGCCTTGGAAACTTCCCACTTTTCTGAAAATAAACTTTTTGCTCAGAGAGTTTTTCCTATTCTAGAGCAAGCTCGTCAATCCCATCGAGATTATCATCAAGGCAAACTGAGCTTAGAAGCTTTACAACAACAGCGACCCCTAGTTGAAGCTCAACTTCAAGAGGTTCTGGATAATCCGCCGCCCACGGGATGGGCAAGTGATTCCCAATTGTTATCTAATCGCTTTCGACGTTATTGGCATGATTGGTTTACTTTTCTTACTTTTCCTGAAGTTAAACCTGATAACAATGATGCCGAGAGAGCCTTGCGTCCTGTTGTTATTCATCGTAAGGTTAGTGGCGGTGCTAGAAGTCATTGGGGCGGACAACTTGTTGCCATGATGTTTAGTTTTCTTGAAACCATGAGACTTCAAGGTAAAAGTGCGGTCGAACAGTTATCTCTTATTTTATCTTCCTCTGGTCTTTCTCCTTCTTCCATTGATGACTTTCTTCCTCTCTAGTATTTTTGGGGCTTAATGAGAATTAAGCCCCACTTATTGCTGTGACTAATTACCCTTTTTATTTATATCTATCACTGTTGTAATAAAGTCTTTTTTTCCTTTTCTATTACTAAATTCGTCTAAACTTATCTTTTCTGGTAATTCCCATTCCTTCTTTTCTGCCTGCTTTGCATACTCTTCAAATATTGATTCCAATGTTCCCCAACTTATTTCTTCTTCTTGCCTTACCTCTTCTACATTTTTCTTTTTTACTTGCTCATAAATCTTTTCTTCATAACGAATTGTATAATGTTTTCTTAGCCGCATAAAGTCCAGTCTTTCTGTTATGTATTTCTGACATTTTTCACAATGGAACTGGCGGCGGGGCACTTCCAGATATACTTTCTTTCCCAATAGGGATAAATCCCGAACCAAATTATATTCTATTTGATTTATATCTTCCAATTCTTTATGACAATTTGGACATTCCATTACTTCGTTTTTCATTTTTAATTTTAAGAACAAAGCACCATCTATTTCTCGATAGTTTACGACTGTTACCTTTGGCAAACCTAGTAGCTCATCCAAGTTTATCCACATACTCCACCTCCTACTGTGATATTACTATTATACACTTTCCACACAGTTGGGGGAAGAGCCAAATTCCTACAAATAAACGACTGATGCCAGCCATAAAAATTAAATCTAATACTCTTCCCAGACGGTCATCATTCAGGTCGCTGGCTTTTATTCCTTTTCCTAAGAGATGTTCTAGGGGTTTATCTTCAAAAAAACGACTGAATAAATACAAGGGAGAATTAATAAATCCTAAGCCATTGAGAATCATGGCTTTAACCACCAGACCCGCACTGATTTTCGCACGGTCATTTTCTTGTAACTGTTCATTGATATAATCCACTAGACCTAGTTCATCAACGGGTGTGACCTTTAGTTGATGAAGGAAAAGAAAAGTGTTAACATGGGATGAAAAGTGACAAAGAGGAAACAATGATGACAGCAAAACTAATTAATGTAGAGGGTTCAAAGATAAAAATAGAACTAACATTAGAACTCAGTCGTTCAATGTTGGATACAGAAATAAATATTCAAAAAGGCTTAAACGAAGTAGGTTGCATCGCCAGCAAAGAAGCCTTGAAATATTTAGATACAGATGGTTCACCCTTAAAAATCGGTGAAGAAATCTGGAAGAGTAAGGGAGAGCAACCGAAAGAATATCAAACACCTTATGGTGAGGTTATAGTGAATCGTCATGTATATCAGCGTTCACCTTTGAGGAAAAACGTATTGCCCCTTAGAAAGAGAAGCAAGGATAATCATAACATCAACGCCATTATTGGCAAAACAGGTATCCTCAAAAATGTCAGGGATGGCAGGCAAAGAGGTGAAAAATGATTTATTAGAAAATCATGGTAGAAAAGTAGCGCTATCCTATATCCAAAGATTGAGTGAAGCAGTAGGAAGTGTGGTACAGGCAAAAGAAGAAGCGTGGAGTTATGCCCCGCCCAAGGAGGATAGCCAAATTGCAACAGTGGGAATAGGATTAGATGGAACCTGTATGCTGATGTGTGAGGATGGCTACCGTGAAGCAATGGTGGGAACCGTTTCCCTATACGATAGTGAGGGAGAACGTCAACCTACAATCTATCTAGGTGCGGCACCAGAGTATGGAAAAAAGAGTTTTCTAGAAAGATTGGAAAGAGAAATTGAGCGAGCGAAAAACCGTTATCCAGAGGCAACATTGGTCGGGATAGCAGACGGGGCAGAATCAAATTGGAAGTTTTTAGAAAAGCAAACGGAAGAACAGATATTAGATTTCTATCATGCCTCTGGTTACTTAGGTGCCTTGGCAGAAGCGTTGCATCCGAATACCGTGTCAAAACAAAAAGAATGGTTGACTGAAAATTGTCGAGAACTCAAGCATGAAAAAGGAAAAGCAGGAGAACTGCTAAATCTGATGAAAGAAGTCAAAGAAGAAAAAAGTCATTCTAAGAATCTTACCGAGAAACTACAAGCGGCGATTACTTATTACGAGAATCATCAGCATCAAATGGATTATGCTGAATACTTAGAGAAAAAGTATCCGATTGGTTCAGGTGTTACGGAAGCAGCTTGTAAGACGTTGGTCAAACAACGATTATGTTGTTCAGGAATGCGATGGAAGGAAAAAGGAGCAGGAATTATTTTGAGCCTACGAGCTTTGGTATTGACCAAGGAACGATGGAGTCAATTTTGGGCAAAACTTGATCAATATGGGTTCCCTGTAGAACCCTGATTACAACAGCTTTTATCAACTAAAGGTCGCACCCTCATCAACTACGGCCGCGATTATTCCTAAATGGTCGAGATTTTTAACGTTTAATTGGGTCATTTTCTCCTCGGTTTGTTAGCTTTTTTATTTTAACTATTCTGTTGCTATTTTTGAATCTATTTTTATTTTTTCAAAATTAGTACGGAATATGGGATTCAATATTCCTATATCCGTTGGATATTTTATATCGGCTGGTGTACAAGTCGCATCTAACAATAACTTACCTTCATTTTCTTCTTTTTTTTTCTACTCCCTCAACCTTCTTTACCATTTCTTTATTGATTTTATTTGTTAATTCCATCCCTATTCTTTTACGAAAATTAACCATCGTTGATGCTTCAAACGGCTCCTCGCTACTGTAGCTCTCTATTCCGATAAGGTATTGTAAATACGGATTTTCTTTTATTTGCTCTACTGTTTCTCTATCACTTATTCCTAACATTTCTTTAATGATTAATGCCCCTAATGCTATTCTAAATGACTTTGCTGGTGCTCCTTTTTCTTCTTTGAAATTTTTAGCATATTCTCCTTCAAATTCCTCCCAGGGAATCATTTTTAGCATTTTTATCCAACGATTTTCTTCGTCCAATTTCCCCTCAAACAGGTTTTTGAAGTTTTCCAGTGTTTTTTCTGTGTACTGTTCTTTGCGATATGTACTGTTGAGGGGAGGGATGCAACCCACATTCCGCAGGTTGTCGAAGAGGAGCACTAGTTCACGCGAGCTAGTATCGGTACTTGTGCATTGATTTCGGGCAAGGATAAAAAATGTCAATAAAGTTCTAAAATGGAGTCTTGTCTTAGATAGAATCAACAGTAAAAATGAATAACCTAAATAGGGTCTGCTGAAAAAGTCCACAAAACGAACCTAGATGCCACAGGACGCGAAAAATGGTGACTTCAGAGAGTTGTTTCCAATTTCAACCCCCAGTTTTCCAACGACGTGCATGGGCTTTGAGCCTCCAAAGGCCATAACCTTGCACCTGATCGTTTTTAAAATGCTTGAAAGCATTATCCGGCAAAGGTTCTATACTTATTCAGCAAGCCCTAAATAGGGCTTGCTGAAAAAGTCAAAAAACGAAAGAAATGTGGGTTAGGGAAGTATGGACTGAAAAAGCATAGATAACTTATCCTTATGGAAACAAATCAAAATACAGATTTTGTTTAATCTATTGTTCCTTTCTGTCTAAAAAGGTCAACACAAATCACTCCTCACAAAAGAGAGGAAAATTAACACCATTTTTCACAAGAAAAACGACTCTACAACTTTTTACTTTTTGTCTTCTGAAGTAGAGTAGAAAGATTCATTACCAAAAAGTTCATCGCAATTACCGTTTCCGAGGTCTCAGGTAGTTTGGCCATCACTCGACCAAGACTAAATTTCCTCTTTCCCTGTCCGAATTTACCCTCAATGGCATTACGCACTCTTTCATCTGAGCGTGCCTCTTTCTTTTTTTCTTTGCTCACCTCTTTCGGCGGTCTTCCCAATCGGGGACCACTCATTCTTATATCCCTTTCTTTACAATAAGCTCGATTCGCTTTTGTTCGATAGATTTTATCCACATGAACCGATTCCGGATAACATCCTGTTTCCCTTTTATATTCTTCTATTCGCGCTTGTAAATCTCCCGATTCGTTGTAATTATCCCAACTTAATTTGTCTAAGAAGACAAAGCCATTCACATTACTTGCCGATATTTTAGCTCCAAACTCTACTGCTTTTCCCGCTTTTCCACGCACTATTGGACGCACGTGAGGTTGGCTTACACTCACAATTCTGTTTTCTACTTTATTTGTCTTTTTTTCATACATTTCTAACTGTTGCTCATACACTTTTCCTATCGTTACAAGCTCTTCTTGCTCTTTTTTCGTTAGTTTTTCTAACTTTGCTCCCTCTTCTATCATTTTTTCTATATCAGACAAGTTTCTTTTTATATATCCTAGTTGTTTTTTTGTTCCTTTTCTTCTTTCTTTTTTTGACACACGACGTTTTTTTGCTATGGCTAAGTACTCTTTTCTTGCCACTTCCCTATAAGTCCTCGGCTTTTCTTTCCTTTTCTCTTTTATTTCTTCATACAGCTTATCTATTATTTTTTCTGTTTTTTCTCTGGCATCATTCAATATTCCTATATCCGTTGGATATTTTATATCTGCTGGTGTACAAGTCGCATCTAACAATAACTTTCCTTCATTTTCTTTTTTTTCTGACGCTACACCCGTCGCTTTTTTTTCTATTTCTTTATTAATTTTATTTATTAATTCCATTCCTATTTTTTTACGAAAATGAACCATCATTGACGCATTAAATGCTTCTTTGCTACTATAGCTTTCCATTCCTATAAAGTACTGTAAATAAGGGTTCTCTTTTATTTGTTCTACTGTTTCTCTGTCACTTTTTCCTGAAATTTCTTTGATAATTAATGCTCCTAATGCCATTCTAAATGATTTGGCTGGGGCTCCTTTTTTTTCTGTGAAGTTTTTTGCATATTCTTCCTCATATTCTTCCCAAAGAATCATTTTTGACATTTCTATCCAACGATTTTCTTCGTCTAACTGCCCGCCGAACAGATTTTTCAAGTTTTCTGGTGTTTCAATTGAGTACTGTTGCTTTCGGTACATCTGCTTTCTCTCTTCTTAATGCAATGGTTTTGAGGCATTCTACCCTATTTTCGTGCATTCTAGCGGTTCTTAATTCGCCTACTATTTTTCTCCGTAAAGGTTTCAGCTTTTTTCAGCAAGCCCTAAATATTAAAGACCTCGACCACTTAGGAATCGTAGCGGGAATTATAGATGAAATGGGTTTAGTAGAAATTATCGATGAGGAAGTGGGAACTCATCCTCAAGAAAAGCTCAGTGTAGGTACAATAGTAAAAGCAATGATATTAAACTGCTTAGGATGTATCAATGCTCCGTTATATTTGTTGAGTGAATTTTTTAAAGGAAAAGCATTAGAACACCTATTAGGAGAAGGAATAAAAGCAGAAGATTTAGGTCGTGTTCTAAACCTGTGGAAAAGAGTAATAATAAATAAATGTAAATCTTAAAATTGGTGTGCCATGCTATTCAAAGCAATTGTTTGCCCAAGTTGTCAAAGTACGGATATTGTGAAACACGGCCCCTCTGGGGAGGGGAAAGAGCGTTACAGATGTCGTAATACAGAATGTAAGCGTTGCACATTTATCTTAAACTATACTTATAAAGGTTATTTGCCAGAAGTAAAGGAAAAGATTGCCGAAATGGCAATGAATGGTAGTGGCATAAGGGATACAGCCCGTGTGCTGAGGATTAGTCCATCAACAGTGATTAGTGAACTAAAAAAAAAGAGTCTAGTTTAGTATTCGTCAACGAAAAAAAACTAGCAGAACTGGAACCCAGTCAGAGTATTGTAACGCTCTGCCAATGGAATGACGTGGAAGCAGAACTCGACGAAATGTGGGGTTTTGTGAAGAGCAAAAAAGAGTAAAGATGGTTATGGCACGCTATTGATCATAAGACAGGTGAGATATTAGCTTATGTTTTGTCTGGTCACAAAGACGAAGCATTTCTAAGGCTAAAAGAGTTGTTAGAACCTTTTGGTATTACTCAATATTATACAGATGGATGGGGGGCTTACGAACGACATATTGAGCCAGCATTGCATGAGGTGGGTAAGTATAATACTCAAAAAATCGAACGAAAGCACTTGACATTGAGAACTCGAATAAAGAGATTAGCGAGAAAAACGATTTGTTTCTCCAAATCTATTGTGATGCACGATATTGTCCTTGGATTATTTATCAATCGCTTTGAATTTGGATGTCTTATTTAGATGTGCTTCCACAGATTCAGAACACTACCTTCTTCCTCATATTCTTCCCAGGGAATCATTTTTGACATTTCTATCCAACGATTTTCTTCGTCTAACTGCCCGCCGAACAGATTTTTCAAGTTTTCTGGTGTTTCAATTGAGTACTGTTGCTTTCGGTACATCTGCTTTCTCTCTTCTTAATGCAATGGTTTTGAGGCATTCTACCCTATTTTCGTGCATTCTAGCGGTTCTTAATTCGCCTACTATTTTTCTCCGTAAAGGTTTCAGCTTTTTTCAGCAAGCCCTAAATATTTTCTGGATGGTTCATAACTTTATTCGCAGCCATTTTACGACTAGAGAAGTTCCTGCTGTAGCTCTCGGTATAATTGAAAAAGGGTTAACTTGGGAGGACTTACTCCAAATTCGCCTGATTTCTTGAACCTCCCGTATTGCAACGTTTGTAGCTTCTAGCTAGACGATACCAGTGCCCGAATTATTTACAGGTAGAAAAAAGTTGCAGTTCATTGAGCTATTGAAACACAGCTTGTTCTAGGTATTGTTGATTCTCGGACAAAAAAGCTTGATAACGAGGGGTTTCCCGTAACCCCATTAACGCTGTTTCAGCTTGGGCTAAGGCCAAATAGGTACGAGGAGCAAGATCGACGGCTCGCTCTAGACAATACAAGGATTCGTCCAAATTGCCCAATAAGGCCTGACATAGACATTGGTCGTACCAGGAATAATCATCGTCGGGGTTACAATCTAGGGCCTTTTGATAACAATGAATGGCTTCTTGCCAACGATTAATTTTTTGGAAAATTTGCCCCTGTTGATACCAGGCCCAATAATCATGGGGTTTAATTTCTAAGGCCTTTTGGTAATTTTTGAGAGCTTCGGCAAAACGCCCCCAATGGCGCAAACAGTCAGCCCGCCGATACCATGACCAAAAATCATGGGGACGAACGGCCAAGGATTTATCCAGGGCAACCAAGGCTTTTTCGTAACGGCCATCCAAACGGTAAGCTTCTGCCATTCGATAATAGGCCCAGTAATCATCGGGTAAAACGGCTAGAGCTTGCTCAAAGGCTTGAATAGCTTGGGGATAATCCTTTAATTCCTGAAGGTAAATACAACCTTGATCGTACCAAGCCCAATAGTTATTGGGCTGAATTTGGGTGGCATTGCTATAACTTTCGGTGGCTTCCTGGTAACGTCCCAATTGTTCTAGGGTAATACCTCGTTTGTACCAAGCCCAGTAATCATTGGGATAATATTCTAATGCTCTGTCATAACTCATCAAGGCTTCGGCAAAACGGCCCTGTTCCCAAAGTCCATTGCCCTGCTGATACCAACCTTGATAACTGTCAGGACGACATTCGAGTGGATTAAAAATAGGTAGTGACTGTGTTCTGGTCATAATGCAGGTGTGGGGCAGGGTAAAGAAGCAAGAGAAATGAAATTAGGATTCACCTAGGGATTCACCTATAAACTGTAAGTAATATAAAATCCATCTAAATCGCTTAAAGAGCTTTTCTTATCACCTTTCAGGACTTCCCTTATCCTATGTTACCCTCAGATCTCCTCATTTATCGTCGCAATGGAGACACAATTATTCCCAAAAAGTTAGCTTTAGATGATAATGCGATCGCCTTAGCCCTGGAGCAAATCAGCTGTTTTCACAGTGCTGTAGGAGAAACCCAGGGGCAATTAGACAGTAAATTAGGAGAATTAGAAGGGGATAGTCCCCAATATCGCATTAAACGAGGGTTGGCCCATCTCCTCAAAAGTCATTTTTCCACCTTTGAAATTATTAGTCCTTTAGAGCCGATCGCTTTACGTCAAAAAGTCTTTGGGGAAGCCGCCACCCATCTGATTATTCCCCTAACTCGACAACCTGTATTAGAACGAATTGCCCACCATTTTTCGACGGAATTGGGACGGGAGGTTTTACCAGAGGAAATAGAACGGGGGCTGTATGCCGACTTACCCGAAAACCGGATTATGACTGATTTTGTCGCTCCGACTCCTGAAGCTCTATTACATCGTTATAATTTGTCCCAGGTGCAAGGGGTTTTCTATCGCGCTCATCATCTAATTATCCATGCCCATCGTAATGATCCAGGAGAGTATAAATTACTATTTCGTTATCTGAAATTATTCCAACTGATGGCCTATATTGAAGGCGATGCCGACACCGGTTTTACGATTACCATTGATGGCCCCACCAGTTTATTTAAGGCCAATACCCGTTATGGTTTGTCCCTAGCTAAAATGATTCCGGCTCTCCTGCACGTTAGCAAATGGAATCTGAAAGCTAGTCTGCAAGATCGGGATAGTTATTCAGGAGAAACGAAAAATACTCGTTTTGAACTCAGCGATCGCTGTGGCCTAGTCAGTCACTATGCGGCAGGCAAAACCTACGACAGTATGTTAGAGGAATCCTTTGCTCAGGGTTGGGAAAAACTCAAATCTGAATGGCAATTAGAAAGAGAAGTGGATCTGATTCCCATTCCAGGAAGTGTGATGATTCCCGATTTCCGTCTAGTTCACCCCGATGGACGAGTTTATCTATTAGAAATTGTGGGCTACTGGCGACCGGAATATTTACAAAAAAAGTTTGCTCAAGTCAGAAAAGCCCAGGTAAATAATTTAATTTTGGCAGTATCGGAACGGTTAAATTTGGAAAAAGCAGGTGTGAATATTAACCAAACTCCAGCCCAGGTCATTTGGTTTAAGGATAAGTTGATTCCTAAATCAGTTTTAGCAGTTCTTGATGAAATATGAAGATTTGTGTAATTTCCTGACGGATTGACTTAATCCGTGATTTTGGCATTAGTATATAGCCATAGAGAATTCTACAATATTCTTGTCAATTTACTGTGTTTTGTGGAATTTATAGTGAATTGCGTTTACCGGTCTTGAATGCTGGGAGTTACCAAGTGGTTTACAGACTAATAGTTTATCCATTGGACGAACGCCTTTGGTTCGTTTAAATCGCGTGGTTGGCGATACCAGGGCGATCGTTTTGGCCAAAATTGAAGGTCGCAATCCCGCTTATTCGGTGAAATGTCGAATTGGTGCGGCCCTGATTTGGGATGCAGAACTTATTCCCAAGGGAAAGCCATTTTCGCCATTTAGTACTAGCGTCGGATGCAGAAAAAAGCCTATGTCTCGGTTATTTCCCACTACTCCCTGCCCTTCTGTCTTCAGTCGTCCTCTGTGTGCCTCCAAGTTAATTTCACTCGTATCATTTACTGCTAATACGTGTAAGCCTTCTACTTGCTGCTCACAATGCTCTGATAAGCTTTGTATTAGCTCTGATACTGTCACCTTGTCATTCTCCAAAAAGCGGTAGTAACCTACTTGCTCGGCACGGTTTTTGCTCATTTGACGGATGTTTACCGATTGCTTCCGTAACATTGCTTCATCCCACATTCCGCAGGTTGTCGAAGAGGAGCACTAGTTCACGCGAGCTAGTATCGGTACTTGTGCATTGATTTCGGGCAAGGATAAAAAATGTCAATAAAGTTCTAAAATGGAGTCTTGTCTTAGATAGAATCAACAGTAAAAATGAATAACCTAAATATTAAAGACCTCGACCACTTAGGAATCGTAGCGGGAATTTATAGATGAAATGGGTTTAGTAGAAATTATCGATGAGGAAGTGGGAACTCATCCTCAAGAAAAGCTCAGTGTAGGTACAATAGTAAAAGCAATGATATTAAACTGCTTAGGATGTATCAATGCTCCGTTATATTTGTTGAGTGAGTTTTTTAAAGGAAAAGCATTAGAACACCTATTAGGAGAAGGAATAAAAGCAGAAGATTTAAATGATGACAAGCTAGGAAGGTCATTGGATAAGGTATTTGGAGTGGGGGTAAAAAACCGGTTCACGAAAATAGTCCTAAAAGCGGCAGCAATCTTTGGAATAGAACAAAAGTCAAAGCATTTAGACTCAACCTCAATGTCTGTACAAGGGAAGTATAAGGAAAGGATAGAAGATGAGGAAGACGAGCAGACAAAAGCCATAAAAATAAAATTTGGTTATTCCAGAGATAAACGACCAGACCTAAAACAGTTTATGTTAAATATGATATGTAGTGGAGATGGTGGTGTCCCTCTCTTTATGCAATTAGGAGATGGCAATGAATCGGATAAAAAGGTGTTTCCCCAGATAATCAAAGACTGTCAAGAAAGGTTGAATATGGAAGGTTTATCGGTGATGGATGGAGCTTTTTATACGGCGGAAAATGTGGGCATGGCGAGGTCAATTCAATGGTTAAGTCGTGTCCCTCTGAAAGAAGCCACTGAGACTTTGGCAAATATATCAGAAGACCAATGGCAGCAGGGTGAACAGGACGGTTATCGTTGGCAAGTGAGGGCTTCGGAATATGGGGGTGAACAGCAACGATGGCTTGTGGTCGAAAGTGCTCAACGTCTCCAGTCCGATAATAAAGCTATAAGTCAAAAAATTGAGAAAGCCGATAAAGTTGTCAAAAAAGAATGGCAGAAACTTTGTGGACAGAATTTTGCTTGTGAGGCCGATGCTCTTACTGAGGCTCAACTCTGGCCAAAAACCTTGACTTATCATCAACTCAGTCAAGTTGAGGTTCAGACTATTCCTTACTATGCCAAGGGAGGAAGACCGAAACAAGGGGCTACCCCTCTCGGTTTTCATTACCGCTTAACTGGGCAATTAAGCCTTGATTCCTCTTGCTTGGAAGCCGCATCTAAACGGGCTGGACGTTTTATTTTAGCTACTAATGTTCTTGATTCTCAGGTTTTGAGTCCCGACCAGATGTTGGCTGAATATAAGGCTCAACAAAACACCGAGCGCGGCTTTCGCTTTCTCAAAGACCCTTTCTTTTTTGCCTCTGCTCTTTTTCTCAAGAATCCTCAACGCATTATGGCTTTGATGATGATTATGGTTGTCTCTTTATTGGTTTATACTTTGGCACAACGTCGCCTACGACAGGCTTTGGCTCTTGCCCATCAGACTATTCCTAATCAAAAGGGTAAACCGACCGCCATTCCCACTCTGCTTTGGGTCTTTCAGTCTTTTCTGTTTATCCGTTGGTTAGAGATTGACGGCATTCAAACTATCGTTAATTTGACCTCCAAACACAAACATATTCTTTCCTTTCTTGGCTCTTCATGTCAAAAGTACTACTTTGTCTCTTGACTTACCTGCGGAATGTGGGCTTCATACAATTCCGCCCCCTTTTTACTAAGCGGGTCGTGTTCTAAACCTGTGGAAAAGAGTAATAATAAATAAATGTAAATCTTAAAATTGGTGTGCCATGCTATTCAAAGCAATTGTTTGCCCAAGTTGTCAAAGTACGGATATTGTGAAACACGGCCCCTCTGGGGAGGGGAAAAAGCGTTACAGATGTCGTAATACAGAATGTAAGCGTTGCACATTTATCTTAAACTATACTTAGGGCTTGCTGAAAAAAGCTGAAACCTTTACGGAGAAAAATAGTAGGCGAATTAAGAACCGCTAGAATGCACGAAAATAGGGTAGAATGCCTCAAAACCATTGCATTAAGAAGAGAGAAAGCAGATGTACCGAAAGCAACAGTACTCAATTGAAACACCAGAAAACTTGAAAAATCTGTTCGGCGGGCAGTTAGACGAAGAAAATCGTTGGATAGAAATGTCAAAAATGATTCCCTGGGAAGAATATGAGGAAGAATATGCAAAAAACTTCACAGAAAAAAAAGGAGCCCCAGCCAAATCATTTAGAATGGCATTAGGAGCATTAATTATCAAAGAAATTTCAGGAAAAAGTGACAGAGAAACAGTAGAACAAATAAAAGAGAACCCTTATTTACAGTACTTTATAGGAATGGAAAGCTATAGTAGCAAAGAAGCATTTAATGCGTCAATGATGGTTCATTTTCGTAAAAAAATAGGAATGGAATTAATAAATAAAATTAATAAAGAAATAGAAAAAAAAGCGACGGGTGTAGCGTCAGAAAAAAAAGAAAATGAAGGAAAGTTATTGTTAGATGCGACTTGTACACCAGCAGATATAAAATATCCAACGGATATAGGAATATTGAATGATGCAAGAGAAAAAACAGAAAAAATAATAGATAAGCTGTATGAAGAAATAAAAGAGAAAAGGAAAGAAAAGCCGAGGACTTATAGGGAAGTGGCAAGAAAAGAGTACTTAGCCATAGCAAAAAAACGTCGTGTGTCAAAAAAAGAAAGAAGAAAAGGAACAAAAAAACAACTAGGATATATAAAAAGAAACTTGTCTGATATAGAAAAAATGATAGAAGAGGGAGCAAAGTTAGAAAAACTAACGAAAAAAGAGCAAGAAGAGCTTGTAACGATAGGAAAAGTGTATGAGCAACAGTTAGAAATGTATGAAAAAAAGACAAATAAAGTAGAAAACAGAATTGTGAGTGTAAGCCAACCTCACGTGCGTCCAATAGTGCGTGGAAAAGCGGGAAAAGCAGTAGAGTTTGGAGCTAAAATATCGGCAAGTAATGTGAATGGCTTTGTCTTCTTAGACAAATTAAGTTGGGATAATTACAACGAATCGGGAGATTTACAAGCGCGAATAGAAGAATATAAAAGGGAAACAGGATGTTATCCGGAATCGGTTCATGTGGATAAAATCTATCGAACAAAAGCGAATCGAGCTTATTGTAAAGAAAGGGATATAAGAATGAGGGGTGCGACCTTTAGTTGATAAAAGCTGTTGTAATCAGGGTTCTACAGGGAACCCATATTGATCAAGTTTTGCCCAAAATTGACTCCATCGTTCCTTCGTCAATACCAAAGCTCGTAGGCTCAAAATAATTCCTGCTCCTTTTTCCTTCCATCGCATCCCTGAACAACATAATCGTTGTTTGACCAACGTCTTACAAGCTGCTTCCATAACACCTGAACCAATCGGATACTTTTTCTCTATGTATTCAGCATAATCCATTTGATGCTGATGATTCTCGTAATAAGTAATCGCCGCTTGTAGTTTCTCGGTAAGATTCTTAGAATGACTTTTTTCTTCTTTGACTTCTTTCATCAGATTTAGCAGTTCTCCTGCTTTTCCTTTTTCATGCTTGAGTTCTCGACAATTTTCAGTCAACCATTCTTTTTGTTTTGACACTGTATTCGGATGCAACGCTTCTGCCAAGGCACCTAAGTAACCAGAGGCATGATAGAAATCTAATATCTGTTCTTCCGTTTGCTTTTCTAAAAACTTCCAATTTGATTCTGCCCCGTCTGCTATCCCGACCAATGTTGCCTCTGGATAACGTTTTTTCGCTCGCTCAATTTCTCTTTCTAATCTTTCTAGAAAACTCTTTTTTCCATACTCTGGTGCCGCACCTAGATAGATTGTATGTTGACGTTCGCCTTCACTATCGTATAGGGAAACGGTTCCCACCATTGCTTCACGGTAGCCATCCTCACACATCAGCATACAGGTTCCATCTAATCCTATTCCCACTGTTGCAATTTGGCTATCCTCCTTGGGCGGGGCATAACTCCACGCTTCTTCTTTTGCCTGTACCACACTTCCTACTGCTTCACTCAATCTTTGGATATAGGATAGCGCTACTTTTCTACCATGATTTTCTAATAAATCATTTTTCACCTCTTTGCCTGCCATCCCTGACATTTTTGAGGATACCTGTTTTGCCAATAATGGCGTTGATGTTATGATTATCCTTGCTTCTCTTTCTAAGGGGCAATACGTTTTTCCTCAAAGGTGAACGCTGATATACATGACGATTCACTATAACCTCACCATAAGGTGTTTGATATTCTTTCGGTTGCTCTCCCTTACTCTTCCAGATTTCTTCACCGATTTTTAAGGGTGAACCATCTGTATCTAAATATTTCAAGGCTTCTTTGCTGGCGATGCAACCTACTTCGTTTAAGCCTTTTTGAATATTTATTTCTGTATCCAACATTGAACGACTTAGTTCTAATGTTAGTTCTATTTTTATCTTTGAACCCTCTACATTAATTAGTTTTGCTGTCATCATTGTTTCCTCTTTGTCACTTTTCATCTCATGTTAACACTTTTCTTTTCCTTCATCAACTAAAGGTCACACCCAGAATGAGTGGTCCCCGATTGGGAAGACCGCCGAAAGAGGTGAGCAAAGAAAAAAAGAAAGAGGCACGCTCAGATGAAAGAGTGCGTAATGCCATTGAGGGTAAATTCGGACAGGGAAAGAGGAAATTTAGTCTTGGTCGAGTGATGGCCAAACTACCTGAGACCTCGGAAACGGTAATTGCGATGAACTTTTTGGTAATGAATCTTTCTACTCTACTTCAGAAGACAAAAAGTAAAAAGTTGTAGAGTCGTTTTTCTTGTGAAAAATGGTGTTAATTTTCCTCTCTTTTGTGAGGAGTGATTTGTGTTGACCTTTTTAGACAGAAAGGAACAATAGATTAAACAAAATCTGTATTTTGATTTGTTTCCATAAGGATAAGTTATCTATGCTTTTTCAGTCCATACTTCCCTAACCCACATTTCTTTCGTTTTTTGACTTTTTCAGCAAGCCCTACTTATAAAGGTTATTTGCCAGAAGTAAAGGAAAAGATTGCCGAAATGGCAATGAATGGTAGTGGCATAAGGGATACAGCCCGTGTGCTGAGGATTAGTCCATCAACAGTGATTAGTGAACTAAAAAAAAAGAGTCTAGTTTAGTATTCGTCAACGAAAAAAAACTAGCAGAACTGGAACCCAGTCAGAGTATTGTAACCCATATTCCGTACCAATTAGAAGAAAATAAATAATTTAAAATTTACACGCTATATGCAGGCATCATTAGCCATCACAACACTAGATAGGGCTTGCTGAAAAAGTCAAAAAACGAAAGAAATGTGGGTTAGGGAAGTATGGACTGAAAAAGCATAGATAACTTATCCTTATGGAAACAAATCAAAATACAGATTTTGTTTAATCTATTGTTCCTTTCTGTCTAAAAAGGTCAACACAAATCACTCCTCACAAAAGAGAGGAAAATTAACACCATTTTTCACAAGAAAAACGACTCTACAACTTTTTACTTTTTGTCTTCTGAAGTAGAGTAGAAAGATTCATTACCAAAAAGTTCATCGCAATTACCGTTTCCGAGGTCTCAGGTAGTTTGGCCATCACTCGACCAAGACTAAATTTCCTCTTTCCCTGTCCGAATTTACCCTCAATGGCATTACGCACTCTTTCATCTGAGCGTGCCTCTTTCTTTTTTTCTTTGCTCACCTCTTTCGGCGGTCTTCCCAATCGGGGACCACTCATTCTTATATCCCTTTCTTTACAATAAGCTCGATTCGCTTTTGTTCGATAGATTTTATCCACATGAACCGATTCCGGATAACATCCTGTTTCCCTTTTATATTCTTCTATTCGCGCTTGTAAATCTCCCGATTCGTTGTAATTATCCCAACTTAATTTGTCTAAGAAGACAAAGCCATTCACATTACTTGCCGATATTTTAGCTCCAAACTCTACTGCTTTTCCCGCTTTTCCACGCACTATTGGACGCACGTGAGGTTGGCTTACACTCACGATTCTGTTTTCTACTTTATTTGTCTTTTTTTCATACATTTCTAACTGTTGCTCATACACTTTTCCTATCGTTACAAGCTCTTCTTGCTCTTTTTTCGTTAGTTTTTCTAACTTTGCTCCCTCTTCTATCATTTTTTCTATATCAGACAAGTTTCTTTTTATATATCCTAGTTGTTTTTTTGTTCCTTTTCTTCTTTCTTTTTTTGACACACGACGTTTTTTTGCTATGGCTAAGTACTCTTTTCTTGCCACTTCCCTATAAGTCCTCGGCTTTTCTTTCCTTTTCTCTTTTATTTCTTCATACAGCTTATCTATTATTTTTTCTGTTTTTTCTCTGGCATCATTCAATATTCCTATATCCGTTGGATATTTTATATCTGCTGGTGTACAAGTCGCATCTAACAATAACTTTCCTTCATTTTCTTTTTTTTCTGACGCTACACCCGTCGCTTTTTTTTCTATTTCTTTATTAATTTTATTTATTAATTCCATTCCTATTTTTTTACGAAAATGAACCATCATTGACGCATTAAATGCTTCTTTGCTACTATAGCTTTCCATTCCTATAAAGTACTGTAAATAAGGGTTCTCTTTTATTTGTTCTACTGTTTCTCTGTCACTTTTTCCTGAAATTTCTTTGATAATTAATGCTCCTAATGCCATTCTAAATGATTTGGCTGGGGCTCCTTTTTTTTCTGTGAAGTTTTTTGCATATTCTTCCTCATATTCTTCCCAGGGAATCATTTTTGACATTTCTATCCAACGATTTTCTTCGTCTAACTGCCCGCCGAACAGATTTTTCAAGTTTTCTGGTGTTTCAATTGAGTACTGTTGCTTTCGGTACATCTGCTTTCTCTCTTCTTAATGCAATGGTTTTGAGGCATTCTACCCTATTTTCGTGCATTCTAGCGGTTCTTAATTCGCCTACTATTTTTCTCCGTAAAGGTTTCAGCTTTTTTCAGCAAGCCCTAGATATAGACGGAGAAGGAAAGACTATAGTAGTGCGTTTATCAGTGCTTTTGTACTGCATAAAGAGGCGTACTTTTGTTGATCAGCAGATTGTGATTCCTGAAACCTTTGTGGGGAAGCACTTCTGCTAATCTAGACTTGTTCGTATTAATTAAAATTCTTGTTGCCAAGTACGGAATGTGGGTTGTAACGCTCTGCCAATGGAATGACGTGGAAGCAGAACTCGACGAAATGTGGGGTTTTGTGAAGAGCAAAAAAGAGCAAAGATGGTTATGGCACGCTATTGATCATAAGACAGGTGAGATATTAGCTTATGTTTTGTCTGGTCACAAAGACGAAGCATTTCTAAGGCTAAAAGAGTTGTTAGAACCTTTTGGTATTACTCAATATTATACAGATGGATGGGGGGCTTACGAACGACATATTGAGCCAGCATTGCATGAGGTGGGTAAGTATAATACTCAAAAAATCGAACGAAAGCACTTGACATTGAGAACTCGAATAAAGAGATTAGCGAGAAAAACGATTTGTTTCTCCAAATCTATTGTGATGCACGATATTGTCCTTGGATTATTTATCAATCGCTTTGAATTTGGATGTCTTATTTAGATGTGCTTCCACAGATTCAGAACACTACCAACATGAGATTGTTCCTCAATTGGGATAGATTTTGGAAAGTGGGTCTCGACTATTATACTCTCATTTCTTTTTTTGATAAAGTTCGATAAAGTTCAAAGTCTTATTTTTCTGCCCCATAAGTATTAATACTTATTGCGTAAGTGAGATGCTCCCAATCCCTTATGAGTAGATTGTTGGTCTGATGTAATTCATCGGTTAATCTTCCACAGTAATTACATTTGACTTCTTCCTCTTGACAACTCAGTATCAAAAAAGCCTCTGTTCCTTCTTGAATAACATTTCTTATTTTTACCTTTGGCAAATCTACCAGATTTTCTAGAAAAAATAACATTGATGCCATCCTCATATAGGGTATCTTATTATACATTTTTCAACGTCAATCCAGAAGAGCCCCTAATTTTTACCAACAAGCAACGGCTCAAGAGGCTCAAATTTATCATCACCATCGCTGTTTATTAAATGACTTGATGGAATCGGTCGGTTTTCTGCGACATCCTGGGGAATGGTGGCACTTTTCCCTCGGTGATCAACTGTGGGCTTGGCAATACAATCAACGCAATGCGATCACTTTTTGATGAGAATTGATAACGCGATCACTTTTCTAAAACTTTATTGTCTATGCTCACCAACTCCTCATGACTCCAGATAATTACCGCTTATTTTTATCGAGTGGTAAACCGTTGGATTGCCTCCAGTCTGGAAGGCATCATTACGCATTCCTCCAGTAGTGCAATATCTAAATTCGGTAGTAATTTACTGGTTGGAGTTTTCTGGTAGCGATCACCTTCCAAAGTGTAAATCACCAATTTTTCAGCTTGCCAAATCCAAACTTCTCGAATACCAAGCCGTTGATATTTGTCCAGTTTTTGAGGACTACCACTAGTGATATTAACTTCAATCGCCAAATCAGGATGCTCTTGTTTTTCTCCTAGATAATAGGATTCATCTGGCTCAAAAGAGACGGATTTCTCTTTAGATTCACGGGTCGCACTACCCACAGGAAAAAATTCAATGCCTTGAGTGAACAGATAATATTCGATCAAAAATCCAATCAGCGTTTTAATAGATTCGTGGTATTCACCCAGGGTCATGAACTCAATTACTCCGTCTAGATAGGTCATACGCAGTCCGGGTTGCAGTTCTATCACTCCTTGAATCGTCTTAAAATCCTGCCAGGCATGGAGACCCGGTAAGACAAAACGTTGGTTTTCAGTAAGAATCGGCGGAGAAGTGGCAACGGTCATGGGGACTGCTCTCTGCTTAGATGGCAAATGCGACACTTCCTATCTTACTAACTTTTTACATGAACCGCGATCGCTCTTTTCCATCACCAGGGCAAACGCATCTTATTTTTGAATGATAGGCTAGGTAAAGGTTTCAGCAATCATTATTGATTTTTTATGAAATGCTAAAAGGCTTGTCAAATAAAGAGTCTAGAATTTTGATGCGTTTGCCCTGTTTCTATCACAAGTAGATTACCATCATTTGGTAGATACTGTGTTAAGTGTCAAGGGGAAGCAGGCAAAAAATCAGTTTCCTCCTCTAAAACAACGTTAGGAAGAGCCAACTTAGTCTGGTCAAACGGTTTCCCTGACTTGAGAACCCCGTAAACAATCCGAATGAGTTTGTGCATCACGACCCCAACTATCTGCATCTTGTTTTTTCCTGCCTCTAAAAACCGTTCTCGCAAATCCTTCATGGGAGAACAATGACGCATAGAACTCAAGGCAGGAAAATAAAGAGCCTTACGTAAATGAGGATTACCAATTTTACACAACCGAGTTTTCCCTTTAACAGAGGTTCCCGATTGATGCTCTTGAGGGGTTAAACCCGCAAATGCGGCTAATTGACGAGCAGAAGAAAACTGATTAATATCGCCAATTTCTGCCAGAATGGTCATTGCTGTCGGCTCACCAATTCCTACAATCGAAGTCAATAAATCTGCTTGACTTTTTAGAGAACTATATTCGTTCAACAATTCTTTTTGTCGCTTTTTTACATTGTCAATTTGAGTTTCTAGAAACACAAGATGAGCTTCAATATCTTCTATGAGACTCTCATCAACTGTTGTTTTTAAACGATTTTTTTCTTGAGTTGCCATCTGCTCTAAAGCTCTTAAACGACGACTATAGGACTGTAATTGCGCCATTTCTGGACTTGGGGGTGTCCAGGCTTGTGGTTTAAGTGCCAAACAGAATCGTGCAATAGTTGTGGCATCGGCTTGATCATTTTTTGTTCGACTCAAGCGACTTTGAGCAAATCCTTTAATTCGGGCAGGATTAACAATACTGACAATGTGATCTAAACTGTGTAAATAAGTTGCTACTGAATGGCCGTAGTTACTGGTGGCTTCTAAGCAGGCATGAACTTTTTCAAGTTGGTTTTGCTCCAACCATTTTTTGAGTTGCTCGAACCCTTCAAGGTTATTGGCAAATTCTTTAACCTGACTTTTTTTCTCTCCTTTGAGTAAGGCGGCTGAGAATTTTTCTTTACTAATATCTATGCCGAGAATGGCTTCTTTTTCGCTCATGGTTTAACTCCTTGTGAGTCAGAAAAATAGTTGTCACTCTGCCGCGCTATCCTTGCAAATACTAGGTTTTTTGAGAAAAGCCACGTTGATACTGTCCAGTCTGCGGAAGGTGACATTCCGAAGAACAAATAAGAGGCTCTTTATCTACGAAGCAAGCTTTTTGCTTTAGGTTGGGTTCAGAGTCACTCTTTTTCTTGTTCTTCTTGAGATTAGGATAACTCCTATCCTCCATTCCCAACATACAAGGTTGGATTAAGGCAGGCAACCCAACAAATTAAAAAAAAGAAAGCAACCCAACAAATTAAACAAGAATGATGTTAATTAATTTTGGAAGGGAATATTGTTTGTGTGGAAATGTTGGGTTTCCTTATTATAACGATTGGCCATCTATTTAATTTATAGGGCCAACCTTCTAGGCTTTTTCTAATACTAATCTTTGAGTTTCATTGAGCTTTATGGGCGCAAGTAACTGTTCAAGCCAGAGCGGCACTGGTATCGTCTAGCTAGAAGCTATAAACGTTGCAATACGGGAGGTTCAAGAAATCAGGCGAATTTGGAGTAAGTCCTCCCAAGTTAACCCTTTTTCAATTATACCGAGAGCTACAGCAGGAACTTCTCTAGTCGTAAAATGGCTGCGAACAAAGTTATGAACCATCCAGAAAATATCTAGTACTCGCTGTAATCCCACAACAGATTTAGCATAAGTATTTGTACGACGACGAAAGGCGGCTAAATAGCGTCGGATAGCACTATTAAATGCCTCAACGTGGTTGGCATGGACGTCCTTTTCTTCTGGTTTTTCTGTTGTCTCTGGATGTTCTGGTTTCGGAGTTTCTACTTTCTTGAGTTTACCCTCAGAATCTCGACGTTTACTACTCTTATTTTTTAGTCTTACTACAAGACCCTTCGGTAATACTTTGGTGGGACGACCTCGCTTTCCAGTCCTTAATACTTCGTGACAAATATTAAATAGCAGTTGACTATATCGCTTTTCTCCATCTGTAAATAACTGGAGAGATTCTGCACTCCTTTCAAATAATTCCGCTACCGTCATCATTGCTTCTAGAAATAATTTCTGCTCTTTTCGACCACATAGTACTAGTGGTCAGTCATCCTTGATTTGATGGGTAAAAAGTGTGAGAATGGGGAAGACCTAAACATTCAAGAGAAATCATGGCTAAAAAAAAAATACATAGTTGCTCTGGAGCAAGAAGAAAGAAAAGAATTGGAAAGTATAACAACCAAAGGAAAATCTCTTGCGTATAGAGTCAACCATGCTCGTATTCTGCTAAAAGCAGACATAAATCAGGAAAAAGGAGGATTAAGAGATAAAGAAATCAGTGAAGCGCTGGATATCAGTGTTAGCACTATAGAAAGAGTACGACAAAAGTTTGTAGAAGAAAGCGTAGAATCAGCTCTATACTAAACACGGTCACAGGTTGCGAATTCTAAAAATAAGAGATAATATAATAAAAATAGAAAAATTAGTCAAGAGGCTGAGAAATGATTAAGTTAGAATTTACAGAAGAAGACAAAAGACTGTTGTCTTACGGTCGGTTTAATCACCCGCATCCTAGAGTGCAGCTAAAGATGGAAGTTTTATGGCTAAAAAGTCAGGGATTGTCTCATCAAAAAATTGCTCAATTCGCAGGAGTTTCAGTAAATACGGTGACAAGCTATATCCGTGATTATCAAGAGGGCGGGATAGAAAAACTAAAAGAAATAAAATTTAATCGCCCGAAAAGCGAGTTAACAGAGCATCAAGGGACAATTGAGGCATATTTTGAGTCAAATCCACCAGCAACAATAAATGAAGCAGTAAAAAGAATAGAAGAATTAACAGGAATAAAAAGAAGTCCGACGCAAGTCAGAAAATTTTTAAAGTCAATAGGAATGAGGTGTCTAAAGGTGGGAACAATTCCATCAAAAGCAGATGTAGAAGCTCAGAATAGCTATAGAGAAAAAGAGCTAGAACCAAGGCTAGAAGAGGCAAAAGCAGGAAAAAGGGCAGTTTTCTTTGTAGATGCCTCTCATTTTGTAATGGGAGCATTTGTAAATTTTATATGGTGCTTCAAGAGGATTTTTATTAAGTCACCATCAGGGAGAAAACGTTTTAATGTGTTAGGAGCATTAAATGCAATTACCCATGAAGTAATTATGGTAACGAACAGTTCTTATATTACGGGAACTCAGGTTTGTGAACTCCTAGAAAAGATAGCAGAATTAGGACTATTAATACCGATTACGTTGGTATTAGACAATGCTCGTTATCAAAAATGCCGAATTGTACAGGAGTTGGCAGAATCATTAGGAATAGAGTTACTGTACTTACCTCCTTATTCTCCTAACTTGAATTTAATTGAAAGACTGTGGAAGTTTGTGAAGAAGAAGTGTTTATACGCAAAATATTATGAAGATTTTACGCAGTTTTCTGCAGCAATTTCAGGATGTCTTGAGGATGCTAACGTAAAATATAAGGAGGAGCTTGATTCTCTGCTCACCTTACGATTTCAACGCTTTGATAAATCTCAGATTATGAACGTTTGAAGTATATCGCGTCGAACGCCCTTAAAGGCAAGACCACGATTGTTAGATGGAGAAAAAGAAGCCTGTTTGATTGCAATTGCCTGCACAGAAGCACCAGAAGGAAGAGGGGCATGGACATTGGGATTGTTAGCAGACAAGATGGTGGAGTTGGGTCATGTAGAAGGCATTTCCCATGAAACAGTGCGTCAAACTCTAAAAAAAACGAACTAAAGCCTTGGTTAAAGGAATGTTGGGTGATTCCCCCCGAAGCCAATGCAGAATTCGTCTGTTGCATGGAAAATGTGCTGGATATTTAGGGCTTGCTGAAAAAAGCTGAAACCTTTACGGAGAAAAATAGTAGGCGAATTAAGAACCGCTAGAATGCACGAAAATAGGGTAGAATGCCTCAAAACCATTGCATTAAGAAGAGAGAAAGCAGATGTACCGAAAGCAACAGTACTCAATTGAAACACCAGAAAACTTGAAAAATCTGTTCGGCGGGCAGTTAGACGAAGAAAATCGTTGGATAGAAATGTCAAAAATGATTCCCTGGGAAGAATATGAGGAAGAATATGCAAAAAACTTCACAGAAAAAAAAGGAGCCCCAGCCAAATCATTTAGAATGGCATTAGGAGCATTAATTATCAAAGAAATTTCAGGAAAAAGTGACAGAGAAACAGTAGAACAAATAAAAGAGAACCCTTATTTACAGTACTTTATAGGAATGGAAAGCTATAGTAGCAAAGAAGCATTTAATGCGTCAATGATGGTTCATTTTCGTAAAAAAATAGGAATGGAATTAATAAATAAAATTAATAAAGAAATAGAAAAAAAAGCGACGGGTGTAGCGTCAGAAAAAAAAGAAAATGAAGGAAAGTTATTGTTAGATGCGACTTGTACACCAGCAGATATAAAATATCCAACGGATATAGGAATATTGAATGATGCCAGAGAAAAAACAGAAAAAATAATAGATAAGCTGTATGAAGAAATAAAAGAGAAAAGGAAAGAAAAGCCGAGGACTTATAGGGAAGTGGCAAGAAAAGAGTACTTAGCCATAGCAAAAAAACGTCGTGTGTCAAAAAAAGAAAGAAGAAAAGGAACAAAAAAACAACTAGGATATATAAAAAGAAACTTGTCTGATATAGAAAAAATGATAGAAGAGGGAGCAAAGTTAGAAAAACTAACGAAAAAAGAGCAAGAAGAGCTTGTAACGATAGGAAAAGTGTATGAGCAACAGTTAGAAATGTATGAAAAAAAGACAAATAAAGTAGAAAACAGAATTGTGAGTGTAAGCCAACCTCACGTGCGTCCAATAGTGCGTGGAAAAGCGGGAAAAGCAGTAGAGTTTGGAGCTAAAATATCGGCAAGTAATGTGAATGGCTTTGTCTTCTTAGACAAATTAAGTTGGGATAATTACAACGAATCGGGAGATTTACAAGCGCGAATAGAAGAATATAAAAGGGAAACAGGATGTTATCCGGAATCGGTTCATGTGGATAAAATCTATCGAACAAAAGCGAATCGAGCTTATTGTAAAGAAAGGGATATAAGAATGAGTGGTCCCCGATTGGGAAGACCGCCGAAAGAGGTGAGCAAAGAAAAAAAGAAAGAGGCACGCTCAGATGAAAGAGTGCGTAATGCCATTGAGGGTAAATTCGGACAGGGAAAGAGGAAATTTAGTCTTGGTCGAGTGATGGCCAAACTACCTGAGACCTCGGAAACGGTAATTGCGATGAATTTTTTGGTAATGAATCTTTCTACTCTACTTCAGAAGACAAAAAGTAAAAAGTTGTAGAGTCGTTTTTCTTGTGAAAAATGGTGTTAATTTTCCTCTCTTTTGTGAGGAGTGATTTGTGTTGACCTTTTTAGACAGAAAGGAACAATAGATTAAACAAAATCTGTATTTTGATTTGTTTCCATAAGGATAAGTTATCTATGCTTTTTCAGTCCATACTTCCCTAACCCACATTTCTTTCGTTTTTTGACTTTTTCAGCAAGCCCTATTTACAAACGTCCTTATGACCCCAAGCATCCCGTAGTTTGCTTTGACGAAACCAACAAACAATTGGTCAAGGAGAACAAAACGCCCTTAGTTGCCGAACCAGGACAGGTAGAAAGGTATGACTACGAATATGAACGGAATGGGGTGAGCAATTTGTTTATGTTTTCTGAACCCCTAGCTGGATGGCGACACGTAGAAGTAACCGAACGTCGTACTAAAAAAGATTATGCTCATCAACTGAAATCTCTGGTCGATATTTATCATCCAGAAGCCGAAAAGATAACACTTATTCACGACAACCTGAATACTAATGTTTCCTATGCCTTATATGAGACCTTTGAACCCCAAGAAGCCAAGCGTATCCTTGACAAACTGGATATTCATTACACCCCTAAGCATGGTAGTTGGTTCAACATGGCTGAGATTGAGTTGAGCGTTTTATCTCGTCAATGTTTAGCCCGTCGTATTCCTGACAAGGAAACTCTCAACAATGAAATTGCTGCTTGGGAAAAACACCGAAATGAACAATTGCGTACCATTGATTGGCAATTTACCACTGATGATGCTCGCATCAAACTCAAGCGGCTTTATCCATCAGTTCTACCTTGACTGACTACTAGATAGAATCAACAGTAAAAATGAATAACCTAAATATTAAAGACCTCGACCACTTAGGAATCGTAGCGGGAATTATAGATGAAATGGGTTTAGTAGAAATTATCGATGAGGAAGTGGGAACTCATCCTCAAGAAAAGCTCAGTGTAGGTACAATAGTAAAAGCAATGATATTAAACTGCTTAGGATGTATCAATGCTCCGTTATATTTGTTGAGTGAGTTTTTTAAAGGAAAAGCATTAGAACACCTATTAGGAGAAGGAATAAAAGCAGAAGATTTAAATGATGACAAGCTAGGAAGGTCATTGGATAAGGTATTTGGAGTGGGGGTAAAAAACCGGTTCACGAAAATAGTCCTAAAAGCGGCAGCAATCTTTGGAATAGAACAAAAGTCAAAGCATTTAGACTCAACCTCAATGTCTGTACAAGGGAAGTATAAGGAAAGGATAGAAGATGAGGAAGACGAGCAGACAAAAGCCATAAAAATAAAATTTGGTTATTCCAGAGATAAACGACCAGACCTAAAACAGTTTATGTTAAATAGGGCTTGCTGAAAAAGTCAAAAAACGAAAGAAATGTGGGTTAGGGAAGTATGGACTGAAAAAGCATAGATAACTTATCCTTATGGAAACAAATCAAAATACAGATTTTGTTTAATCTATTGTTCCTTTCTGTCTAAAAAGGTCAACACAAATCACTCCTCACAAAAGAGAGGAAAATTAACACCATTTTTCACAAGAAAAACGACTCTACAACTTTTTACTTTTTGTTTTCTTTTTTGTCTTCTGAAGTAGAGTAGAAAGATTCATTACCAAAAAGTTCATCGCAATTACCGTTTCCGAGGTCTCAGGTAGTTTGGCCATCACTCGACCAAGACTAAATTTCCTCTTTCCCTGTCCGAATTTACCCTCAATGGCATTACGCACTCTTTCATCTGAGCGTGCCTCTTTCTTTTTTTCTTTGCTCACCTCTTTCGGCGGTCTTCCCAATCGGGGACCACTCATTCTTATATCCCTTTCTTTACAATAAGCTCGATTCGCTTTTGTTCGATAGATTTTATCCACATGAACCGATTCCGGATAACATCCTGTTTCCCTTTTATATTCTTCTATTCGCGCTTGTAAATCTCCCGATTCGTTGTAATTATCCCAACTTAATTTGTCTAAGAAGACAAAGCCATTCACATTACTTGCCGATATTTTAGCTCCAAACTCTACTGCTTTTCCCGCTTTTCCACGCACTATTGGACGCACGTGAGGTTGGCTTACACTCACAATTCTGTTTTCTACTTTATTTGTCTTTTTTTCATACATTTCTAACTGTTGCTCATACACTTTTCCTATCGTTACAAGCTCTTCTTGCTCTTTTTTCGTTAGTTTTTCTAACTTTGCTCCCTCTTCTATCATTTTTTCTATATGAGACAAGTTTCTTTTTATATATCCTAGTTGTTTTTTTGTTCCTTTTCTTCTTTCTTTTTTTGACACACGACGTTTTTTTGCTATGGCTAAGTACTCTTTTCTTGCCACTTCCCTATAAGTCCTCGGCTTTTCTTTCCTTTTCTCTTTTATTTCTTCATACAGCTTATCTATTATTTTTTCTGTTTTTTCTCTGGCATCATTCAATATTCCTATATCCGTTGGATATTTTATATCTGCTGGTGTACAAGTCGCATCTAACAATAACTTTCCTTCATTTTCTTTTTTTTCTGACGCTACACCCGTCGCTTTTTTTTCTATTTCTTTATTAATTTTATTTATTAATTCCATTCCTATTTTTTTACGAAAATGAACCATCATTGACGCATTAAATGCTTCTTTGCTACTATAGCTTTCCATTCCTATAAAGTACTGTAAATAAGGGTTCTCTTTTATTTGTTCTACTGTTTCTCTGTCACTTTTTCCTGACTGGAGAGTGCGAAGTTCTCTGTCAGACATTTTGACAAAATGCCTAAAAGCCTTGCATTGAAAGCCTTTCAGCGATTGTGAGTCTGGAAGAGGGGTGAAGGACGTTGGGGGCTGAAACCCTAGTAAACTCGTTGATTTTCCTAGAACTTCGCACTGTCCAGTTTCCTGAAATTTCTTTGATAATTAATGCTCCTAATGCCATTCTAAATGATTTGGCTGGGGCTCCTTTTTTTTCTGTGAAGTTTTTTGCATATTCTTCCTCATATTCTTCCCAGGGAATCATTTTTGACATTTCTATCCAACGATTTTCTTCGTCTAACTGCCCGCCGAACAGATTTTTCAAGTTTTCTGGTGTTTCAATTGAGTACTGTTGCTTTCGGTACATCTGCTTTCTCTCTTCTTAATGCAATGGTTTTGAGGCATTCTACCCTATTTTCGTGCATTCTAGCGGTTCTTAATTCGCCTACTATTTTTCTCCGTAAAGGTCTCAGCTTTTTTCAGCAAGCCCTAAATATGATATGTAGTGGAGATGGTGGTGTCCCTCTCTTTATGCAATTAGGAGATGGCAATAAATCGGATAAAAAGGTGTTTCCCCAGATAATCAAAGACTGTCAAGAAACGTTGAATATGGAAGGTTTATCGGTGATTGATGGAGCTTTTTATACGGCGGAAAATGTGGGCATGGCGAGGTCAATTCAATGGTTAAGTCGTGTCCCTCTGAAAGAAGCCACTGAGACTTTGGCAAATATATCAGAAGACCAATGGCAGCAGGGTGAACAGGACGGTTATCGTTGGCAAGTGAGGGCTTCGGAATATGGGGGTGAACAGCAACGATGGCTTGTGGTCGAAAGTGCTCAACGTCTCCAGTCCGATAATAGGTAGTGTTCTGAATCTGTGGAAGCACATCTAAATAAGACATCCAAATTCAAAGCGATTGATAAATAATCCAAGGACAATATCGTGCATCACAATAGATTTGGAGAAACAAATCGTTTTTCTCGCTAATCTCTTTATTCGAGTTCTTAATGTCAAGTGCTTTCGTTCGATTTTTTGAGTATTATACTTACCCACCTCATGCAATGCTGGCTCAATATGTCGTTCGTAAGCCCCCCATCCATCTGTATAATATTGAGTAATACCAAAAGGTTCTAACAACTCTTTTAGCCTTAGAAATGCTTCGTCTTTGTGACCAGACAAAACATAAGCTAATATCTCACCTGTCTTATGAGCAATAGCGTGCCATAACCATCTTTGCTCTTTTTTGCTCTTCACAAAACCCCACATTTCGTCGAGTTCTGCTTCCACGTCATTCCATTGGCAGAGCGTTACAATACTCTGACTGGGTTCCAGTTCTGCTAGTTTTTTTTCGTTGACGAATACTAAACTAGACTCTTTTTTTTTAGTTCACTAATCACTGTTGATGGACTAATCCTCAGCACACGGGCTGTATCCCTTATGCCACTACCATTCATTGCCATTTCGGCAATCTTTTCCTTTACTTCTGGCAAATAACCTTTATAAGTATAGTTTAAGATAAATGTGCAACGCTTACATTCTGTATTACGATATCTGTAACGCTCTTTCCCCTCCCCAGAGGGGCCGTGTTTCACAATATCCGTACTTTGACAACTTGGGCAAACAATTGCTTTGAATAGCATGGCACACCAATTTTAAGATTTACATTTATTTATTATTACTCTTTTCCACAGGTTTAGAACACGACCAAACTATCGTTAATTTGACCTCCAAACACAAACATATTCTTTCCTTTCTTGGCTCTTCATGTCAAAAGTACTACTTTGTCTCTTGACTTACCTGCGGAATGTGGGCTGCAACGCGATCGCCCCTGAGAACAGTATTAAAATAAGGTCTGCGATCGCGTTGGAGAAGGAAACATATTGATCGGTGATCGTATTATTCGTATTTATCCTCCAAATAATCTACATAATCAGCTAAAGACATTTCTGAATCAGGTTGAATAACGCCTATTAAACTTTTCGTCCAGGGATCGAGGTCTGTCAACTGTTTGCGACTCGGCTTGCGATCTTTTCCTCTGGCAATAAAGGTCAGTTGAGTAAAATCATACTCAGGACGTAAATCATCATCCATATCAAAATTTTGATTCATAAGCTCAATCATTTTTGTTCGTAAGGGAGAGAAAAGTTATAATGATTATATCGTAATTGAAAATTAACGGTTTCCCATGAGTCAGCAATTAACCTTAGAACTCAGTGATGAAGTTTACAACACTTTACAACATCAAGCTGATGCGATCGGATTATCTGTCACCGATTGGATAATCACAAAACTCGGCAACTCTGATAGCGTTGAAAAGCAGTCAACTAACACGCAACAAGAACAAGCAAGGCAACGTTTCAAAAGTCATGCGGGCAGTATCAGTCTAGGTTATGCAACTGGTATAGATAATGAATCTATAGATGCAGACCTGGCAAAGATTTATGCAAATGAGAGTTAAATAACCTATGCTTTTGGATACATCGGGCTTGCTTTGTTATCTTCATTTTGATGAACCCAAACATCAAGAAGCGGTTCAATTTCTTGATAATTATGATGGTAAATTATTAACCCATAACTACATTTTAGCTGAATTAGTAGCCCTAGCAATTGCTCGTCGTTTTCCGCGATCACCAGTCTTAGAATTTTTGTCAGATTTACTCAATGATCCTAATATTGAGACGGTTTGGGTTAGTGAAAAGTTACATAAAGAAGCAATGAAACTGTTGCTTAACAGGGCTGATAAAACCTATTCTTTATGTGATGCCGTTAGTTTTGTCCTAATGAAACAACGAAAGATCACTCACGCATTAACAACTGATCGCCATTTTCAACAAGAGGGATTTATACAGCTTTTATAGCGATTTAAAATTTTAAAAACGGGAAAACCCCACTCGCTTATCGGGAAAACCGTCTTCCAACCCCGCAAATTGCCCCTTACAATAAAGACTGTAATCTCCTATACGAAAGCCTATGCAACCCACCAATCCCAACCAATTTACCGAAAAAGCCTGGGAAGCGATCGCCCGGACACCCGATATAGCCAAACAAAATAAACAACAACAGATCGAAAGTGAACATTTATTTAAGTCTCTCCTTGAACAGGAAGGACTCGGCACAAGTATCTTTAATAAAGCCAATATTAGTGTTCCCAGACTCCGCGATCGCACCGATGATTTTATTAAACGGCAACCCCATGTTAATCAACCCAGTGAATCCGTTTATCTAGGGCGGAGTTTAGACAGTTTATTAGACCGTGCGGAAAATTATCGTAAAGAATTTGGGGATGAATTTATCTCCATTGAGCACCTAATTTTAGCCTATGCTAAAGATGACCGTTTTGGTAAGATTCTCTATCAGGAAATGGGACTTACCGAAGGGCGATTAAAAGAAATTATTCAACAAGTCAGAGGCAGTCAAAAAGTGACCGATCAAAATCCCGAAGGTAAATACGAATCTCTCGAAAAATACGGGCGCGATTTAACCCAATTAGCCCGTGAAGGTAAACTCGATCCTGTGATTGGTCGAGACGATGAAGTGCGTCGTACCATTCAAATCCTATCTCGTCGTACCAAAAATAATCCCGTTTTAATTGGTGAGCCTGGAGTCGGTAAAACTGCTATTGCCGAAGGATTAGCCCAACGCATTATTAACCGCGATGTTCCCGATTCTCTCCGCGATCGCAAGTTAATTTCTTTGGATATGGGGTCATTAATTGCGGGGGCAAAATATCGCGGTGAATTTGAAGAACGACTCAAAGCGGTATTAAAAGAAGTTACCGAAAGTCAGGGTAATATTATTCTCTTTATTGATGAAATTCATACCGTTGTCGGTGCTGGGGCAACCCAGGGCGCGATGGATGCGGGTAACTTATTAAAACCGATGTTAGCGCGAGGAGAATTGCGTTGTATTGGCGCGACAACTTTGGATGAATATCGTAAATATATTGAGAAAGATGCGGCTTTGGAACGGCGTTTTCAAGAGGTTTTAGTAGATGAACCCGATGTGGTAGATACTATCTCTATTCTACGCGGTTTAAAAGAGCGTTATGAAGTCCATCATGGCGTTAAAATTGCTGATAGTGCTTTAGTGGCGGCGGCGGTTTTATCGAATCGTTATATCAGCGATCGCTTTTTGCCCGATAAAGCTATTGATTTAATGGACGAATCTGCGGCTAAGTTAAAGATGGAAATTACCTCTAAACCAGAGGAATTAGACGAAGTTGATCGTAAAATTTTGCAGTTAGAAATGGAGCGTTTATCTTTACAACGGGAAAATGATCCTGCGTCTAAGGAACGCTTAGAAAAACTAGAAAAAGAGTTAGCTAATCTCAAGGAAGATCAATCAAAACTTAATGGTCAATGGCAATCAGAAAAAGAAGTCATTGATAAAATTCGCACTGTCAAGGAAAGAATTGATCAAGTTAATCTGGAAGTGCAACAGGCCGAACGGGATTACGATCTCAATAAAGCTGCCGAATTACGCTTTGGACAATTAACGGAATTGCAACGCCAAGTTAAAACCTTTGAAGACCAATTAGCAGAGAAACAAACCTCTGGAAAATCTCTTTTACGCGAGGAAGTTTTAGAGTCCGATATTGCCGAAATTATCTCCAAATGGACTGGTATTCCTATCAGTAAATTAGTGGAATCGGAGAAAGAAAAACTCTTACATTTAGAGGATGAATTGCACGATCGCGTTATTGGTCAAGAGGAAGCTGTCACTGCTGTTGCCGAAGCCATTCAGCGATCGCGGGCGGGGCTTTCTGATCCCAATCGTCCCACTGCCAGTTTTATTTTTCTTGGCCCTACAGGGGTGGGTAAAACTGAATTAGCAAAGGCTTTAGCCCAAAGTTTATTTGATACGGAAGAAGCCATTGTTCGGATTGATATGTCCGAGTACATGGAAAAACATACGGTTTCCCGTTTAATGGGTGCGCCTCCAGGCTATGTGGGTTATGAAGAAGGCGGTCAATTAACGGAAGCAATTCGTCGTCGTCCCTATTCGGTAATTCTCTTTGATGAGATTGAAAAAGCTCATGGTGATGTCTTTAATGTGATGTTACAAATCCTCGATGATGGGCGTTTAACCGATGCTCAGGGTCATGTGGTGGACTTCAAAAATACCATCATTATTATGACCAGTAATTTGGGTTCCCAATACATTTTAGACCTGGCGGGGGATGATTCTAAATACGAAGAAATGCGATCGCGGGTCATGGAAGTGATGCGGGAAAATTTCCGTCCAGAATTTCTCAATCGGGTAGATGAAACCATTATTTTTCATGGTCTCAAAAAATCGGAATTACGCAATATTATTCAGATTCAAGTTAAACGCTTAGAAGCCCGTTTAACGGAGCAAAAAATTGGCTTGAAACTCTCTGAAGCGGCGGTAGATTTTCTAGCTGATATTGGTTACGATCCGGTCTATGGGGCGCGACCCTTAAAACGAGCTATTCAACGCTATTTAGAAACAGCGATCGCCAAGGCTCTTTTACGGAGTGAATATCAAGCGGGGGACACGATTTTGGTAGGTGTAGAATCTGAACGTTTAAGCTTCAAGCCTCTTTCTAAGGAGTTAATTACCGTCTAATTTTTTTTGCAGGGGCTTAATACTATAAGCCCTTTTTATTGCTCTTTTAAGTTAATTTACGCCAATTCAAAAATAAAGTACATAAACTGGGAGCTTGACAGAAAAAGGCCTTTTGATAAGCTTATTGCATAATACCTACCGAAGAACCAGATTTGACAGGTGGAATATACCGTGAGCAATGATCCTTACCAATGGCTTGATCGGGCTATGCAAACTATTCATAAAGCCGCTTGGTATCGTTCTGTAAAACCGCTAGAAAGTCCCCCTGGCCCCACGATCCAAAGAGATGGCCGATCGCTGATTAATTTTGCCAGTAATGATTACCTGGGTTTGGCCAATGATCCTCGTCTCAAACAAGCGGCGATCACGGCCATTCAAGCCTGGGGAACTGGCAGTACAGGGTCGAGACTATTAAGCGGCCATCGTTCTCTCCATAGTCAACTGGAAACAGCGATCGCGGACTGGAAACGAACGGAGGCAGCCTTAGTTTTTAGTTCTGGCTATTTAGCTAACTTGGGAACCATTACTGCTCTAGTCGGACAGCGCGATTTAATTCTTGGCGATCAATATAATCATTCCAGTCTTAAAAATGGGGCCAAACTCAGTGGCGCAGCCTATCGAGAATATCCACACAATAATCTTGAACAGTTAGCCCAATATTTGCACCAAGAGCGACCCCATTATCGACGCTGTTTAATCCTCAGTGACGGTGTGTTTAGTATGGATGGCGACCTTTGTCCTTTACCTGAAATCATTGCCCTAGCCCAGTCCCATAACTGTATGGTCTTAATTGACGAAGCCCATGCCACCGGCGTGATGGGAAAAACTGGTTCGGGTTGTCGAGAATATTTTCACTGTCAAACTGCCCAGATTGTGCAAATGGGAACCCTTAGTAAAGCTCTCGGTAGTTTAGGGGGTTATGTCGCTGGAACCGCTCAGTTAATTGACTTTTTACGTAATCGAGCAGCCAGTTGGATTTATACCACAGCCCTTTCTCCCGCAGATACCGCCGCCGCGATCGCCGCCATTCAGGTCATTCAACAGGAACCGGAACGATTACAAAATCTCTGGTCAAATGTGCAATATTTTCAAACCCATTTAGCCTCAATTGCCCATAAACTGTTGCCCTCCCATTCTCCCATTCTTTGTGTAGAACTAGATAGCCCCGAACAAGCTCTCGCCTTGGCCCAACAGTTACAAAATCAAGGCATTTTTGCCCCCGCCATTCGCCCGCCCACTGTTCCCACCAGCCGCATCCGTTTCACCTTAATGGCCAATCATACTCAGTCTCAGCTACAACAGGCGATCAAGGTCTTGAAACATTAAGGCAATTGTTAACAGCATTTATATCAACAAGTCCCCCAGAATTGGGGGATTTAGGGGGCTTAGAAAGGTTATTTTCTGCCAGAATTAGAGGATTTAAGCAACTGAGAAAGTTTTTAAAAACAGAAATACCCTAAGAAGAAATGGTTTCTTTCTCAATAAAAATCTCTTGCAATACGGGGGGCAAATCCTGATTTAAACGTCCAGAGCGAATAAACTCAGCATAGGTATCGGCCTCGATATTTAAAAGCGTTTCTTCTAACTGTTCCATCATCAAACTTTCCAAATTAGGATGGGCAAGCTGCTGCTTTTTAAGCTCCTCTTCAATCTGTTTTAATTGTTCTTCCACCAATACTCTTTTCGGCTGATAAAGGGGAGTATTCATATCCCCAGCAAAGGCCAATTTATCCAGATAATCCAAGACTCGCCGTAAAGCAGACTGACGGGCTAACAGTGCCGAGTATTCCTGTTTTAAAGCCTGATCGCCAATCAAGTTAAAACGTTCTAACATCCCTTGAATGGTCAAACCCTGCACCAACAGCGTAAACAGTACCACTCCAAAAACCGTATTAATAATCTCCTGACGTTGGGCCAAAGAGGCCGGTACACTGAGAGCCAGTGCCACTGAAACCGATCCCCGTAATCCTCCCCACCAAAGAACCGTTTGCTCCTTGTAACCGATTTGGGATTTGACTAACCAATTACTGAGTCCACTTAAGCCGAAAATAGTAATGAAGCGAGAGACTAAAACGGCTCCAATGCCAACGCAGATCACCGTCACATTGTCGGCCAAACTAGCCAGTCGAACCTGATCGCCAATTAAGAGAAAGACAATGGAATTGACGAAAAAAGCCAGAAAGTCCCAAAATTCCGATACCAATAAACGGGTGCGGGGATTCATCCCATTGCGTGAGCCATAATTCCCCAAAATAATGCCCACTGTCACCACACCGATGACCCCTGATCCGCCCAATTCTTCCGTAATTAGATAGGTCGCATAGGCAGAAACCAAAGTCAAAGATTGTTCAACTAGGGGAAGATCAAAACGTTGGGTTAGATAGGAAATACCAAAACCAATAATGCAGCCAATTCCCACCCCAATGCCCACAAAGCTAAAGAATAGCGGCAGAATAACGGGTAACGATAATAATTCTGAGCCAAAGGGCAGACTAACTAGCAGCACAAAGGCAACAACGGCAACCCCATCGTTAAATAAACTTTCGCCCTCCATGAGAATGCTTAATTTCTTACTGGCTCCCAATTGCCGAAAGAGACTAACGACTGAAACGGGGTCAGTGGTAGAAAGACTGGCTCCGACTAAAAGGGCGGTGGGTAGGGTTAAGTTGGTGAATTGACTTAAACCAAAGGCGATGATGATGATGGAAATAATGACACCAAAAATGGTGAAAAGGGTGACGGGAAACCAATTCGATTTCAAATCTCGCCAGCGCACGTTCCAGGCGGCTTCAAAAAGCAGGGGGGGGAGAAAAATTTCAAGAATCAATTGAGGTGAGAGATTAACTAAGCGCACATCCACGAAGGCTAGACCTAAACCTACAATGACAAGCAGCAGGGTATAGGGAATTTTGCGTAGCCAAGGAACAATCCGTGAAAGAGTTGCGACCGTAAGAGAAACCGATAAAACGACGACAAATTGCTCTAAATTTTGTTGGATAGCTGCGTCCGCCGCCGATTCAAAACTCATTGATTGCTCCTAATTTGGATGTAGTCCCGTCTAGAATATTGTAATCATGTAGTGTCACAGGAGATTCCCTGGGATGTCGTCTTCGGTTCGCGTTGAGTCGGTTTCCTCTAATTGGCAAGATTTGCCCTTGGTGCATTCCCCCAATGAGGAACAACTCTGTCAGATTCAACGGCGTTTAGATGTTTTGTTTTTGGCGTTGATTGCCCTAACGGAGTTGGAGGTGAATTTAGTTGAGCAAAGTGTACAGGAGTTGCATCTGAAGCATTTTTCCCTAGAACTTGGAACAGCCGAGACCCTTTCCCAGCCTCGCCAATGGGGTTCCTGTCTTGATCGCCCCCTTTCCCTCGAAGCAGCGCGATCTTTGGTACTGATTATTTGTCATTTAGCCCAAAAACATCAGGAACTATTGCGGCGGGCGGTGACGTTGATGGAGCAAATGCAGGAACAAGGAAAGGATGCGGCTAAAACGGCTTTATTGGGAGAGTATTTAGGGCGTTTTCGCGGATTTTATCAAGATTATCAGGCGATCGCTGTAGTGGAAACCAGGGATTGGGAACGGTTTGCATTTAAACAGTTAATTGATTTGATGTTCTATGGTGCGATCAATGGTCATCGCCGTTTATGGTTAGTGTTGTTAGAAAAGGTTCAGGGATGGGGTAATGAAACTGCTGGCTGATCGGGTATTACACCGTTATACACCACCGACTTGTACTTTAGAACTTTGGGCAAAACAATCTCTCTTCGGCTGGCATTCCCCGCATTTTCCCCAGGATTTTCGCTTTGAATTACGTTTTGATGATCCGCGTCTCTCGGAAGATCGTCAAGTAACCGTTAAAGGCGATCGCGTTCAGTTAGATCGATTATGTGATGTGGTTAGTGGTTATATTCAGAATTTTTTAGAGCAAACCTGTAGCCATCATCGGTCGACAAATACACCCTCATCGGCTTGTGTCGCCACTGTCGAACCTTTGCTCTATGCACCGTCTGATTCCCTTTCTTTGACACCCCAGGGATTACTCAGCCATCAATTTTGTTTTGGCCTGCTGGAAAGTCCTTCCCATGTTAACCCCTTAGTCTTGCTGACCACTTCTCAACTGCTCGATCTCACCAATGCCCTAGAAGAATATGGTCGTGACCTCGCACCGAAGTCAGAAGAGCGATCGCCCACAGAAGGAAAAAGTTTTTGGGTTTGGACAGGGGCGGCCCTACTGGGACTCATTGCAGTTGGTTTAGCCGGAGCAGGCCTAAAAGTTTTTTCTCCTCGTTCTGTCGAGGTAGGCAATATTACGCCGATGTTACCGGTTCATACCCAGTTCACCTTTACAGAGATCTTACCGCCCATTCCCCCCGCACCGTCTAAAAACCCACCCTCTAACCCCAGCTTACCCACTAGCCTCGCGCTTCGTGATCCCCTACCGCCTCCTACGACTATTGCCGCCGCCAGTCCTCCTCCTCGTAATCCCACCGTTAATTTAGTGGTTCCTCCCGCTAGAGTTTTACCGCCTCCCCCCGCCGTACCGCCAGCCCCTCCCAGTCAAACCATTATGATCGTCCCAGCAACGGGCAACCCCAATCTACCGCCGCCACCACCAGGCAGTGCGATGGCGAATCCCTTCATTCCGCCTGTCAATTCCCAGGCTAATTTACCTATTTTGCCACCCCAGGGCGCACCAATTCCCAATTTTCAGGGTCAAGTTATCCCCTCTGCCCCCCAGCTTCCCCCCTTGGCCATGAATTCCCAGACTCCCAGCCAATCGGCTCTACCCCCAGGTGTCAAACCGTTAGTTGCCCCCACAAACAATAATACAAACTTGTTAGATACAATTCCCCAGGTAGCAGAAATCAGAAATTATTTTCAAGAGAAATGGCAACCCCCTGATAATTTGAGTCAAACCTTGGAATATCGTCTTCGTATTAAATCCGATGGTTCTCTCGATCAATCTATTCCGTTGGGCAAGGCTGCTAGTCTTTATCTATCCCAAGTGCCGATGCCTAATCAAGGACAAAAATTTGTCTCTCCTTTACCAATGCCAGAAGAACAAACAGTGCGTTTGGTATTAAGTCCGAATGGAACCGTGAAAACATTTCTTGAGTAGGTTTTTGATCGCAAAGCGATAGCCCCTTACCGTGAAGATAAAAAGCTTTCAAGACTCAAAATTGAGAGAGTTTAACTGGTCGGCAACCATCCAAACAGTTTAGCCGCACCACCAATGAGAGCAACAATCAGTGCAACTAATACTCCTCGATTAATAAATTCCTGATTATCTAGTAGTCTAAGGCGTAAGTTAAGATACTATTATTAGGCAACCGATAAAAAGATAAATATAGGTATATAGGAGAAAAAGTCATGCCCCGATTAGCCCCCAAAGAGTTAAAGTTGGAAGCAAAAGAACGAGAACATCTAGAAAAACTGATAAATCGTCATACAACAGAGCAGCAAATTGCCTTAAGGGCAAAAATAGTGCTTCTGGCCGATGAGGGAGAAAATAATCGAGAAATTGCTAGAAAATTAAAAATCAGCCGAAAAATGGCAAGTCAATGGAGAGAAAGATGGATAGCAGGACAGAAAAGTGAAATATACTTGGCAGGTCATGGATTGAGATTTTCGCCCCCTGAATCCCCCAATGCTGGGGGACTTTGAAACCGATAAATAGAGAATGGTTCCCCCAAAACTTGGGGGGCTAGGGGGGCTGAACTAAAAAACGCAAATTATCACCGTGCGAGGTATAGAAATAACAGAAAGAATCAAAGATGCTGAACGTAGTGGAGCACCCGCCAAGTTTAAACGCGAACAAATCTTGAAGTTGTTCAAATTAGCCTGTGATGACCCAAAGAATTATGAGCGTCCGATAAGTCACTGGACAGGACGAGAATTAGCCGAGGAATTAGTAAAGCAAGGAATAGTGGAAAGTATATCTCCTCGACAGGTAGGAAGATTATGGGAAGAAGCAGATATTAAACCCCATCAGTCAGGATACTGGCTGAATCCCCCCCTGACCCAAATTTTGGGGAAAAAGTGAATGATATCTGCCAAGCCTATGAGAGTGCAATTTTAGGAGAGGAAAAGGGAGAAAAGACTATTTCTCTAGATGAAATGACGGGAATTCAAGCATTAGAGCGGAAAGCACCAGACCTTCCGATGTCTCAGGGGAAGATTCAAGGTCGAGAATTTGAATATATTCGTCACGGCACTCAAACGTTAATAGCCAGTTTTGATGTGGCCAAGGGTCAAGTAATCTGCTCTACAGTCGGAAATACTCGCACAGAGGCAGACTATTTAGGGCTTGCTGAAAAAAGCTGAAACCTTTACGGAGAAAAATAGTAGGCGAATTAAGAACCGCTAGAATGCACGAAAATAGGGTAGAATGCCTCAAAACCATTGCATTAAGAAGAGAGAAAGCAGATGTACCGAAAGCAACAGTACTCAATTGAAACACCAGAAAACTTGAAAAATCTGTTCGGCGGGCAGTTAGACGAAGAAAATCGTTGGATAGAAATGTCAAAAATGATTCCCTGGGAAGAATATGAGGAAGAATATGCAAAAAACTTCACAGAAAAAAAAGGAGCCCCAGCCAAATCATTTAGAATGGCATTAGGAGCATTAATTATCAAAGAAATTTCAGGAAAAAGTGACAGAGAAACAGTAGAACAAATAAAAGAGAACCCTTATTTACAGTACTTTATAGGAATGGAAAGCTATAGTAGCAAAGAAGCATTTAATGCGTCAATGATGGTTCATTTTCGTAAAAAAATAGGAATGGAATTAATAAATAAAATTAATAAAGAAATAGAAAAAAAGCGACGGGTGTAGCGTCAGAAAAAAAAGAAAATGAAGGAAAGTTATTGTTAGATGCGACTTGTACACCAGCAGATATAAAATATCCAACGGATATAGGAATATTGAATGATGCCAGAGAAAAAACAGCTGGACAGTGGGAAGTTCTCGAGGCGTGTAAGTGGAGAAAAGAAAATCGGACATCCGATACAAAAGAGTGCCGTTATGTCCGAAACTGGCTGATATAAGAAAATCGATAGCCAGTGCTATCTATCAATTATGCAACTATGTCAGCGACTAGAGCAAATCCTCAATAATCTCCGTCCAGCCTTTAGCCGAGAAGCAACGTTCCAATGGTTTATCCTGTTAGTCTGGGGAGTAGTGCTCAACAGCCAACCCAGCGCAATAACTAGCTATGTCAATGCCATTGGCTGAACAGAGAGCTACTACAATCAGGCTCTACATTGGTTTGATTCCAAGGCGTTTAGGGTCGAAGGACTAACTTTACAATGGTCAAAGTGGCTAAGTCAGCATGAAAGTCTATACAGAATTAAAGGGAAACGGGTGTATGTGGGTGATGGCATCAAAGTGGGGAAAGAAGGACGCAAGATGCCAGGTGTAAAACGACTACACCAAGAATCGGAAGATGTGTCCAAGCCAGAGTGGATAAGGGGTCATTACTTCAATGCCTTGAGTATTTTGGTGGGAGTAGGGAAAGCCTGCTTTGCCTTGCCCTTAGTGTTGCGGCTAGACGATGGCATCAAGTCCAAAGCAACCGAGAAGGGGGAGGGAAAAGGCAAAAAAAAGGTGAAGACGAGCCTGGTGACAAAAATGGCTGACCTTTGTGTTACTTACGCAGAGGCAGGGAGTTATGTAGGGCTTGCTGAAAAAGTCAAAAAACGAAAGAAATGTGGGTTAGGGAAGTATGGACTGAAAAAGCATAGATAACTTATCCTTATGGAAACAAATCAAAATACAGATTTTGTTTAATCTATTGTTCCTTTCTGTCTAAAAAGGTCAACACAAATCACTCCTCACAAAAGAGAGGAAAATTAACACCATTTTTCACAAGAAAAACGACTCTACAACTTTTTACTTTTTGTCTTCTGAAGTAGAGTAGAAAGATTCATTACCAAAAAGTTCATCGCAATTACCGTTTCCGAGGTCTCAGGTAGTTTGGCCATCACTCGACCAAGACTAAATTTCCTCTTTCCCTGTCCGAATTTACCCTCAATGGCATTACGCACTCTTTCATCTGAGCGTGCCTCTTTCTTTTTTTCTTTGCTCACCTCTTTCGGCGGTCTTCCCAATCGGGGACCACTCATTCTTATATCCCTTTCTTTACAATAAGCTCGATTCGCTTTTGTTCGATAGATTTTATCCACATGAACCGATTCCGGATAACATCCTGTTTCCCTTTTATATTCTTCTATTCGCGCTTGTAAATCTCCCGATTCGTTGTAATTATCCCAACTTAATTTGTCTAAGAAGACAAAGCCATTCACATTACTTGCCGATATTTTAGCTCCAAACTCTACTGCTTTTCCCGCTTTTCCACGCACTATTGGACGCACGTGAGGTTGGCTTACACTCACAATTCTGTTTTCTACTTTATTTGTCTTTTTTTCATACATTTCTAACTGTTGCTCATACACTTTTCCTATCGTTACAAGCTCTTCTTGCTCTTTTTTCGTTAGTTTTTCTAACTTTGCTCCCTCTTCTATCATTTTTTCTATATGAGACAAGTTTCTTTTTATATATCCTAGTTGTTTTTTTGTTCCTTTTCTTCTTTCTTTTTTTGACACACGACGTTTTTTTGCTATGGCTAAGTACTCTTTTCTTGCCACTTCCCTATAAGTCCTCGGCTTTTCTTTCCTTTTCTCTTTTATTTCTTCATACAGCTTATCTATTATTTTTTCTGTTTTTTCTCTGGCATCATTCAATATTCCTATATCCGTTGGATATTTTATATCTGCTGGTGTACAAGTCGCATCTAACAATAACTTTCCTTCATTTTCTTTTTTTTCTGACGCTACACCCGTCGCTTTTTTTTCTATTTCTTTATTAATTTTATTTATTAATTCCATTCCTATTTTTTTACGAAAATGAACCATCATTGACGCATTAAATGCTTCTTTGCTACTATAGCTTTCCATTCCTATAAAGTACTGTAAATAAGGGTTCTCTTTTATTTGTTCTACTGTTTCTCTGTCACTTTTTCCTGAAATTTCTTTGATAATTAATGCTCCTAATGCCATTCTAAATGATTTGGCTGGGGCTCCTTTTTTTTCTGTGAAGTTTTTTGCATATTCTTCCTCATATTCTTCCCAGGGAATCATTTTTGACATTTCTATCCAACGATTTTCTTCGTCTAACTGCCCGCCGAACAGATTTTTCAAGTTTTCTGGTGTTTCAATTGAGTACTGTTGCTTTCGGTACATCTGCTTTCTCTCTTCTTAATGCAATGGTTTTGAGGCATTCTACCCTATTTTCGTGCATTCTAGCGGTTCTTAATTGGGTGCGACCTTTAGTTGATAAAAGCTGTTGTAATCAGGGTTCTACAGGGAACCCATATTGATCAAGTTTTGCCCAAAATTGACTCCATCGTTCCTTGGTCAATACCAAAGCTCGTAGGCTCAAAATAATTCCTGCTCCTTTTTCCTTCCATCGCATCCCTGAACAACATAATCGTTGTTTGACCAACGTCTTACAAGCTGCTTCCGTAACACCTGAACCAATCGGATACTTTTTCTCTAAGTATTCAGCATAATCCATTTGATGCTGATGATTCTCGTAATAAGTAATCGCCGCTTGTAGTTTCTCGGTAAGATTCTTAGAATGACTTTTTTCTTCTTTGACTTCTTTCATCAGATTTAGCAGTTCTCCTGCTTTTCCTTTTTCATGCTTGAGTTCTCGACAATTTTCAGTCAACCATTCTTTTTGTTTTGACACGGTATTCGGATGCAACGCTTCTGCCAAGGCACCTAAGTAACCAGAGGCATGATAGAAATCTAATATCTGTTCTTCCGTTTGCTTTTCTAAAAACTTCCAATTTGATTCTGCCCCGTCTGCTATCCCGACCAATGTTGCCTCTGGATAACGGTTTTTCGCTCGCTCAATTTCTCTTTCCAATCTTTCTAGAAAACTCTTTTTTCCATACTCTGGTGCCGCACCTAGATAGATTGTATGTTGACGTTCGCCTTCACTATCGTATAGGGAAACGGTTCCCACCATTGCTTCACGGTAGCCATCCTCACACATCAGCATACAGGTTCCATCTAATCCTATTCCCACTGTTGCAATTTGGCTATCCTCCTTGGGCGGGGCATAACTCCACGCTTCTTCTTTTGCTTGTACCACACTTCCTACTGCTTCACTCAATCTTTGGATATAGGATAGCGCTACTTTTCTACCATGATTTTCTAATAAATCATTTTTCACCTCTTTGCCTGCCATCCCTGACATTTTTGAGGATACCTGTTTTGCCAATAATGGCGTTGATGTTATGATTATCCTTGCTTCTCTTTCTAAGGGGCAATACGTTTTTCCTCAAAGGTGAACGCTGATATACATGACGATTCACTATAACCTCACCATAAGGTGTTTGATATTCTTTCGGTTGCTCTCCCTTACTCTTCCAGATTTCTTCACCGATTTTTAAGGGTGAACCATCTGTATCTAAATATTTCAAGGCTTCTTTGCTGGCGATGCAACCTACTTCGTTTAAGCCTTTTTGAATATTTATTTCTGTATCCAACATTGAACGACTTAGTTCTAATGTTAGTTCTATTTTTATCTTTGAACCCTCTACATTAATTAGTTTTGCTGTCATCATTGTTTCCTCTTTGTCACTTTTCATCTCATGTTAACACTTTTCTTTTCCTTCATCAACTAAAGGTCACACCCTCTTAATTCGCCTACTATTTTTCTCCGTAAAGGTCTCAGCTTTTTTCAGCAAGCCCTATGTAATTTTGGATGCTTATTTTGCTTGCGAACCAGTGCTCAAAAGTTTTCGCCAGAACGCCTTGCATCTAATCACAAGAGTGCGTTGCTCCACCGTCGCCTATGCCCCCTTTTGTTCCGTGCCGACGCTGACGGGGAGAGGACGACCACGGATTTGGGGGAGTTCGATAAAACTAGAAAAGCTGTTCGCTCTGGCGGCGGACTTTCCGACAGCTAAAGTCTGGCTCTATGGTCAACAAGTCACGGTTTCTTATCAGTGCTTTGAGTTCCACTGGGATAGTCCCCATCAGCTCGTCAAGTTTGTTCTGACCCAATTGCCTAACGGACGACGACTGATTCTGCTTTCTACTGATCTCTGTTTGACTGGACCTGAGATTATTGCCGCTTACGGTCTCCGATTTAAGATTGAAGTCACTTTTCGTCAATTAGTCCATCTTTTGGGCAGCTTTGCCTATCGTTTTTGGCTTAAGAGTCTTCCTACTTTACCTACCTGGCCCAGCAATCTTATCCTCAGTGACTATCCACAAGCTGTTCAGACTCAGATTTTAAACAAGGTAGAAGCCTTTGAGCGTTTTGTTAACCTTAATGCCATTGCTTTAGGGCTACTTCAAATTTTCGCCTTAGAGTTACCCCAGGGGATTTGGGCTAATTTTCCTCGATGGTTTCGGACATTACCATCCTATGGCTACCCTAGTGAACGGATTGCTCAACTAGCCCTTCAACATCAAGCCCAAATGATTTTTCCTCAAAGTCCACCCAGTCTGCTTTTGCCTAAATTCCTTACCGCTAAACTTGCCTCTTCCTCAAGCCCTGATATGCTTACTTTCGTCGCATAGTCATTACCTTATCTGGCATCCATAAACTTCCCACTGTCCAGAAAACAGAAAAAATAATAGATAAGCTGTATGAAGAAATAAAAGAGAAAAGGAAAGAAAAGCCGAGGACTTATAGGGAAGTGGCAAGAAAAGAGTACTTAGGGTTTGCTGAATAAGGATGAAATCCTTGCTAGACAATACTTTCAGGCATTTTACAAACGACCAGATGCAAGGTTATGGCATTTGGAGGCTCAAAATCCATGCACTTTGCTGGAAAAATGTGAGGTAAAACTGGAAACTGATCTCTGAAGTCACCATTTTTCGCGCCCTGTGGCATCTAGGTTCGTTTTGTGGACTTTTTCAGCAAGCCCTACTTAGCCATAGCAAAAAAACGTCGTGTGTCAAAAAAAGAAAGAAGAAAAGGAACAAAAAAACAACTAGGATATATAAAAAGAAACTTGTCTGATATAGAAAAAATGATAGAAGAGGGAGCAAAGTTAGAAAAACTAACGAAAAAAGAGCAAGAAGAGCTTGTAACGATAGGAAAAGTGTATGAGCAACAGTTAGAAATGTATGAAAAAAAGACAAATAAAGTAGAAAACAGAATTGTGAGTGTAAGCCAACCTCACGTGCGTCCAATAGTGCGTGGAAAAGCGGGAAAAGCAGTAGAGTTTGGAGCTAAAATATCGGCAAGTAATGTGAATGGCTTTGTCTTCTTAGACAAATTAAGTTGGGATAATTACAACGAATCGGGAGATTTACAAGCGCGAATAGAAGAATATAAAAGGGAAACAGGATGTTATCCGGAATCGGTTCATGTGGATAAAATCTATCGAACAAAAGCGAATCGAGCTTATTGTAAAGAAAGGGATATAAGAATGAGTGGTCCCCGATTGGGAAGACCGCCGAAAGAGGTGAGCAAAGAAAAAAAGAAAGAGGCACGCTCAGATGAAAGAGTGCGTAATGCCATTGAGGGTAAATTCGGACAGGGAAAGAGGAAATTTAGTCTTGGTCGAGTGATGGCCAAACTACCTGAGACCTCGGAAACGGTAATTGCGATGAACTTTTTGGTAATGAATCTTTCTACTCTACTTCAGAAGACAAAAAGTAAAAAGTTGTAGAGTCGTTTTTCTTGTGAAAAATGGTGTTAATTTTCCTCTCTTTTGTGAGGAGTGATTTGTGTTGACCTTTTTAGACAGAAAGGAACAATAGATTAAACAAAATCTGTATTTTGATTTGTTTCCATAAGGATAAGTTATCTATGCTTTTTCAGTCCATACTTCCCTAACCCACATTTCTTTCGTTTTTTGACTTTTTCAGCAAGCCCTATTTAAGCCATATCCAAAAAACCATTGCCACCAGCCCTGATGTAGCAAAATGGCACTTGAGCATGGATTGCCTAAATACCCATCAGTCAGAATCTTTGGTTCGCTATGTAGCAGAATTTGAGGGACTTAATCTTGAATTAGGAGAGAAGGGCAAGAGTGGCATCCTTCAATCAATGGCGAGTAGAGCAACTTTTCTCAGTGACCCCAATCATCGAATTGTTTTTCACTTCACACCGAAGCATTGTTCATGGCTCAATCAAATTGAGATTTGGTTTGGTATTTTAATGCGTAAGTTACTGAAACGAGGAAATTTTCTCAGTCAAGATGATTTAAGAACGCAAATTCTTGACTGGAGAGTGCGAAGTTCTCTGTCAGACATTTTGACAAAATGCCTAAAAGCCTTGCATTGAAAGCCTTTCAGCGATTATGAGTCTGGAAGAGGGGTGAAGGACGTTGGGGGCTGAAACCCTAGTAAACTCGTTGATTTTCCTAGAACTTCGCACTGTCCAGTTCTTGAATTCATCGACTATTTTAACCGCACTATGGCGAAGCCCTTTTGATGGACGTATCGGGGGAAGGTTTTGGCTGCTTAAATTTTATAGCACCCAAACTTACGCCTTGGACTACTAGCGATATACGCAATGTCTTTGGGTCTTCATCTGCTTCCCTGTTGATTTTTTCGATTTGTTCAAAAATAGCTTCCGTTTCTGCTATCTTTTTTTTCGGTTTGCTTTTTAATACTCTTTTTAAGCTATACCCCAAATCATTCAATTTTCTTCTGATTGTTTCCGATGATGGTAGTTCTTCCTCTTGATAACCTGATTGTACAATCAGTTGCCTACGCACCTCTTCACTTGTTATTCTCGTATATAATCGCGTACTTTTAAAACTTCGGTCTGTTTGACTTTTCGGCTCCACTATCGACTTTATATCTTCTAAGATATTCGGTAATTTTGTTTCTATTTTTTTGCGCCCACTACGGCTGCGACCATCTATGAATGCTTGACCACTCGTTAATTCTTCTGTTCCTTTGCGGATTGTTCGTCTATTCCACCCTAATTCGCGTTCTGCGAAGGTTTGTCCCCCTATTCCCAAACCTTGTACAACCTGTGCCATGAATTGTCTCCTGTCGCTACCTTTTAGTTTTTTGGCTGTTTCGATGTACAGCGATTTTAGGTCTTCACTGATTTCCGTTACTGATTTTTTCAGCATACAATTTACCTTTTTGTTAAAACTGTCTTTTGCTATTCTATCGGATCATTTATTTTATGGCTATCTCTAACGACTATGATGATCATCAAATACTGGATCAAGATGAATATCGCCGTGAGATGGCCGCAGTTTTGCATAATCACTAATCACTTGTTTAATAATTTCTTGATAAGTTTTTAAGGTATCCATTGAATAATCTCCTGATGCTCAATATTGATAATAAGAAGTTTTAGCGGAATTTCGGCGATCGCCACTTGGCCAATGGGTTCACGAAATATATCATTATAGGTTGTTTCAGAAATTGCTAGATAGAGATCACGGTCTGGATCAACTATCAACTTGATTGAGCAAGATTTTATACAATAAATATTGACCAATAGCTTCCTCTAAATCAGTAACCTGGGATTGACCTTTAAATTGCTTAATTTCAATCGCAATGCGTTGATCGCCGCGACAAATGCCAATAAAGCGGCTTGCACCTAAATCAACAAACAAAAAGCGATCGCCATAGGAAATAACATAGGGATCATCCGTAATTACCCAACGGGTGTGACCTTTAGTTGATGAAGGAAAAGAAAAGTGTTAACATGGGATGAAAAGTGACAAAGAGGAAACAATGATGACAGCAAAACTAATTAATGTAGAGGGTTCAAAGATAAAAATAGAACTAACATTAGAACTCAGTCGTTCAATGTTGGATACAGAAATAAATATTCAAAAAGGCTTAAACGAAGTAGGTTGCATCGCCAGCAAAGAAGCCTTGAAATATTTAGATACAGATGGTTCACCCTTAAAAATCGGTGAAGAAATCTGGAAGAGTAAGGGAGAGCAACCGAAAGAATATCAAACACCTTATGGTGAGGTTATAGTGAATCGTCATGTATATCAGCGTTCACCTTTGAGGAAAAACGTATTGCCCCTTAGAAAGAGAAGCAAGGATAATCATAACATCAACGCCATTATTGGCAAAACAGGTATCCTCAAAAATGTCAGGGATGGCAGGCAAAGAGGTGAAAAATGATTTATTAGAAAATCATGGTAGAAAAGTAGCGCTATCCTATATCCAAAGATTGAGTGAAGCAGTAGGAAGTGTGGTACAGGCAAAAGAAGAAGCGTGGAGTTATGCCCCGCCCAAGGAGGATAGCCAAATTGCAACAGTGGGAATAGGATTAGATGGAACCTGTATGCTGATGTGTGAGGATGGCTACCGTGAAGCAATGGTGGGAACCGTTTCCCTATACGATAGTGAAGGCGAACGTCAACATACAATCTATCTAGGTGCGGCACCAGAGTATGGAAAAAAGAGTTTTCTAGAAAGATTAGAAAGAGAAATTGAGCGAGCGAAAAAACGTTATCCAGAGGCAACATTGGTCGGGATAGCAGACGGGGCAGAATCAAATTGGAAGTTTTTAGAAAAGCAAACGGAAGAACAGATATTAGATTTCTATCATGCCTCTGGTTACTTAGGTGCCTTGGCAGAAGCGTTGCATCCGAATACAGTGTCAAAACAAAAAGAATGGTTGACTGAAAATTGTCGAGAACTCAAGCATGAAAAAGGAAAAGCAGGAGAACTGCTAAATCTGATGAAAGAAGTCAAAGAAGAAAAAAGTCATTCTAAGAATCTTACCGAGAAACTACAAGCGGCGATTACTTATTACGAGAATCATCAGCATCAAATGGATTATGCTGAATACATAGAGAAAAAGTATCCGATTGGTTCAGGTGTTACGGAAGCAGCTTGTAAGACGTTGGTCAAACAACGATTATGTTGTTCAGGGATGCGATGGAAGGAAAAAGGAGCAGGAATTATTTTGAGCCTACGAGCTTTGGTATTGACGAAGGAACGATGGAGTCAATTTTGGGCAAAACTTGATCAATATGGGTTCCCTGTAGAACCCTGATTACAACAGCTTTTATCAACTAAAGGTCGCACCCTACCCAACCATCATTAATGACTGCCTGTTTAACTGCTTCGTGACTGGAATCTCTAGCAGGCAAAGTAATTACTCCCTATGTCTTTTTTTCTAATAATATAGACTAACACACCAGTTCAAAATGATCGCATTTTATAAAAACAGAATTTGGAACCGCGATCGCTGTTTAAAAGGTGAGAACAAGGGGCGATCGCTTTTTAAATCGGATTTGAGAGAGATGATCGCTGTTTGAAATTGGGATTATAGGGCGATCGGTGTTTAGTTGATTCCCGTAATATGTCGTAAAATCGTATCTAATTTTTGATTAATCTCATCACGAAACCCTTCAAAGTCCGATTGAAGACGATCAACTTTATCTTCGAGATGATCAATCTCCTCATAAACCCGATCAAAGCCTCGATTTAGCTCTCTTCCCGTCACTTGTGTATCTTCCAGACGTTCTACACGCCGATTAAGACTCCTCAATTGACGCTCCACTTCATAGTTGTCGTTCGGTTCCTGAGCTTGTGCCATAACTACAATCGTTCAATAAAAATTCCCTAATCCATTATAGATTGTTTAATTAAGGGCGATCGCTTTTTATAAAACTAGAATTAGAACCGCGATCGCACTAATTTATATTCATTCTTGAAAAAGGTTTTGAAATGGTTCCGTATTTTTCCAACGATAGGTATTGAAATCTCGATAATCAACGGAAAGAATTTGACCTGAACCTAATTCTTCTGCCAAAATAACTAAAGATGCGTCGGCGAAATCCATTGGCAAGTCTCTATATTTTTGCATCAGTTCTTCAATGCGTTGGCAATGTTTAATTTTGAGATCGAATACCTGTAGTTTTCCTATAGAGATTTTATGAATAAAGATTTTTGGGGCATCTATTCCCACTCGTTTTTGCAGTAAATAGCAAGTTTCCGTGACGACGCACCAGGTTGTAATAAATTGTTCATTTATTAATTTTTGAAATTGCTTTTTTGCGAGTGGATAAAGTGAGTCTTTTTGATTGGCAAGGGCAAGCCAGAACCCCGTATCAACTATGATCATATTGTTGATTCAGTTCACTCGTTAAATAGGTTTTATAGTTTTGTGAAAGGTCTGGTTCGGCTTCTATACAACCAATAAAGTCAGACCAATCTTCTGTTGTTTGTTCTTTTGTTTCCTGGGGATTGGGAGAATATTGTTTTTTTAGGACATCTACAAGTTCGAGAATGGTCTTTTGTGCGTCGAGGGGAAGAGACGCAATTTCTTGTTGGATTGTCTCTAGATTTACCATTATAGTTATCTGCTTTTTTCTGCCATTATATCTTAGCTTTTGTAGATTCGCTTGGTATATTTTCCTGTTTTTTATTGATTTTTCTCAAAAATTACGTTACAGAAATGATGTTTACTTTGCGATTTAATGTTATTAAAATCTCATAAATCATCGCTTTTTATAAGACCAGAATCAGAAGAGGGATCGCACTAATCCAAAACGATCGCTTTTTATAAAAATTAGGATGGAAACGGCGATCGCTCTAGTTTTTGGGTAATACCAAATCGGACAAGTTTTTATCATATAATTCAGCCTTTATGATGTTGACAAATTAGTAAATATCTCCCCTAAAATCTATCGCATAAATCAATAATTCATCTTGCATAAGGTCAACTGTAAAGATAACTCTAACCTTGCCAATCCTAAGTCTTGAGAAACCTTCCCAATCTCCCTTTAAGGGTTTGACATCCAGTTCTTCATAGATTATGGATTCTGATTTTTCCGATAAACTCAGTAAGAAGGAAATTTTGTTTTTTATTTTTTCACTTTCTTTTACCGAGATTTTTTTAAGAAATTTGATAGCATTTTTACTCAGGACTAACTTCATTTTTCACCCAATCCGTCATATCCACAAAATCTGCTCTATCATAATCTGATGGTGAACCAAAATGTTCCTCAATATCTTTTTGTTCTTCATCACTGACATAGGGTAACTGAGATAAAGACAAAGAAAAATTTTCCTTTCTTGAGATTTTCTGTAGGATTTCTTTATTTTCTCCGTTGTATTGAATAGCCTGAGCCGCGTAATATAAAGCCTCTTGGATGTCTTCTTTTTCTAAGCCAGGAAAGGCATTAAGAATCTCTTGATCTCGCATTCCTTCTGCAAACAGACTAACCACTGTTGCCACAGGTATTTGCAGTTCTCGGATATAAGGTTTCCCGCCTTCTTTTTGGGGATCAAGGGTTATTCTGGTAAGTAGCACGGTTAACTAGGCTCCTGACGATACTTAACAAACATATTAACACCAACTCCTAGCTAAATACCAAAAACATGATGAGTTCTGATCGCTGCGGATTTTTGTGAATATTCCCCCTAAATAAAAAATATAAAGCTTTTGTTTTACCGTTCGGTTGTCTGTAATAGTTGCTTAATTGAGGATTGAAAAGAAACGGCGTTGTCGAAGGCACTGCGAAGCAGACCGCACTAATCCAAAATGATCGCTTTCGCAAACTTCATCGTCTGTGCTAAATAATTCTAACAGTGGGATGTTTAGTTTCCTGTTGTTAACCTAACCTACAGATCAGCGATCGTACTAAGAGTATTGACGAGCCAGAAAAAGATATTGGCGTACCTCCTTTACTAAATCATCATACTTACAATTTTTTTTGCAATTATTAATAAAATAAAGCATTTTTAGCTCAAGATCTTCACCCTCCAAGCTAAGGAGACTCTCGTTAAAATTCTTACATAAAATCTCAAAAGCTTGCCTATCAAAATTAGTTTTCATGGCTTCCCATAATTCATTTATTCCAATTTCAGGAAGTTTTTGTATTAATTGTTTTTTAGGAGGAGACTGAGCAATAATAAAATTCTGAGTTGCAGCATTTATAAATGGATGTTGTGGCGTGGATTTTATAGCTTTCCCATTATGTTGCGTTACATTTTTATAAATATATTCATATAAGCTAATAACCCTAATTTCTCCCTTCTCATTTGCAGCAGCCCCTTTTAGTCCTTCTAATAAATAGTAAGTAAATAAACCATGTTCAAGGAAAGTATTCTCTAAAAAACGGAATTCCGATGATACTTCATCAGGTCCGCAAGAAGTGATAATAACTCTCCCTTCTTTATTAAGCATTTGGTGCTTCGTTTCAGGAGAAAAACCCTTGTAATGCCCTTGTAGTGTTCCAATTCCTGACGAGTGACAGGTATCTAAAAAAATAACTAAATAATCAGCATTAATAGAACCCAAAGCCTCTGTGAAATTTGTATGAGAAACACAAGTTTCATGAACCCTATCGTCTTCAGCATCCACAGGACATAAATATTCCCCAGAATGTAGCCCACCATTTATAGAAACCCCATGTCCAGCAAAAAATATAATTGCTGTGCCTCCTTTTTTGGTAGCGTCGGCTAACCAGCGCAAGCCTCCATCTATATTAGGCTCTGTAGCTCTTTTATCTGTGACTTTCCTTATATTATTACTAGAATAACCATTATCAATTAAAACTTTAAATAATGCCTCAGCATCAGGTTCCGCATAGGAAAGTTTCGTAACATATTTATACTCGTTAATCCCAATTAATAAAGCATACAGGTTATTAACCGATTCAACGCTATCTTCAACAATCAATTTTCTTTCTGAGGAATTAAGCTCTTTTTCTAACATAATTAATCTCCTAGTAATTAGTCGTTAACTGACATTGAATTTGGTTTAATTGGTAAAGTAACAGTAAATTTAGATCCCTTATCTACTTCACTTTTAACACTAATAAAACCTCCTAAACTTTGAACATAAGTCTGGGCAATTGATAATCCAATTCCAATTCCTTTTTTTTCAGAAGTGCTAGGATTTCCAAACTCCTCTTGGACGATGCTACTGTATTCAATACTAAAGACTCGCCTCAGATGCTCTGCTAAAATTCCCTTTCCTGTATCCTTAACCCAAACTTCTACAGAAGTTTCTTTTTGGCCATTAATGCCTACACCATTAATCCGTTGTCCCCCCAGTGATAGAACTCCCCCTTCTGGCATAGCATTAAGAGCATTACGAATTAAAACTTCAAAAACAGCGGTCAATTGCTTGATCCCAGCGTAAACATTTGGTAGATCATCAGGAAGTTGATTTTCCTTAATAATTTCAGGCGGTAAACTGCCGATTTGTAGTAAAATATCGTCTATTATACTACAGACATTGATTAATACCTTATCTTCCTCTTGAATCCACACTTGCATACCTTGTGCTTTTTGAGCAATTCGAGCAGATGAAACGAAAATTTTCCATGCTTTTTCTCTTTCCTCACTATCAGGAGAATTCAAATCATAAAGCTCCCCTGCCAATTTGCGAATTTCGTCCATTTCACTATTAATCTTAAGAATTAAAGAATTAGTGACGTTTGCAAATTCAATCAAAGCTTTAGTTTTAATTAGTTGTTCTTTATTTGTGAAAGTTTGAATAGCAATAACTACTTGATCTGCTAGAGCTTCTAGCATTTGTTCATCTCTTTCATCAAATGCTGCCTTACGATAGCTTTCTAAGTTGATAACACCAAATAGAAGCTTTTGATCTATTAAGGGAACACATAACTCAGAACGAGATTTTTTTTCATAGATAGATTTGTAACGATTATCCGTCTGAACATCAGGGACATTCGCTGTCCTCCGATTTTCAGCAACCCATCCTGTAATTCCTTCTCCTAATTTAGTGTGAATTGAAGACGGATTAGGATCACTTGCTGGATGCCAAACTTTCATTTCTAATTCTTGTTTTTCCTGGTCGAAAATACGTATGTCAGCTAGATCTGCACCAGTACATTCCTGGGATTTCTGCATAATTAATGTTAGCAATCGCCGATCATCCTCTGGCAGGATTTTTAAGCTGAGAGTGGTTTTAATATAGCGATTAATATCACTTAAAGCAGTTAGCCATTTTTGACGATTTTCTAGCCATTTTTGACGATCATTTAGCCATTGCTGATTCGTAATGGTGATTGCAGCTGAAGCAGCCAACGTTTCAAGAATTCCTTTTTCATCAGCTGTAAATTTATGCGGTCTGCGATAATTAACCAAAAGTGTACCGACAATTTGTTCATTGACTTTCAATAGAATTCCAGCCGTTGCCTGAATGCCTTCATTTTGAGTGAAATTAGATTCACCAAATACCTCTTGATAATCCTCATCAGTAGAATAAACATTCTTTGCCCTTCTGACGAGCTTATACGGTACGTCCTTGCTGCTAATATTTTCTTCGTCTTGGTGATCACCTTTTAGCCGTCCTGCCCTAGCTGGTGACGAAAGAAAGAAATCACTAGCTTGAATATATCTATAAATAGTGATAGTGTCAGCCGCTAAAACATTAAGGGTACTCCAGGCAATATGCTCTAATAAATCCTCTTTAGCTAGACTATTTGTTAAAGATTGAGCCACAGAATGAAGCACAATAAACTGAGTTCTGCTATCCCGTTGATGCTCATAGACCATCGCATAATGAATAGCTTGTTCCAAACGATTGCCAAACAATTTTAACCAATCAATTAGCTGGTCTTTCTTAAAAGGATCAGGATACTTAAAATGCTTTTCTTGCTTAAACTTAAAATGCTTTTCTTGCTTAAAATGAATATACAAACAGCCTTGATATTTGTCTTCGCTTGTATATTCTTGCACTATTAAAGGGACAATTACAATTGTTTTAATTCCCTGCCTAAAAGCATTAGGATTATAAATTTCCAGATCTTTAATCTGTTGACCTTGGGAAAAATCTGGTACTATTATTATTTTATTGTCACGAATTGCCTCTAAACCTCGACCATTCTTTCTTGATGTACATTCTCGAATAAAATCACGACCGATATGACCACAAAAAACAGTGTAAGTGTAAGGAATAGAGTCCAGATTAACTTCTAGTAATTTTTCCTGAATATTTCCATGAGAACCAATTTCTAGAACAGAAGATTTAGCTGGCAAGCCTTCCAAAAAATGAAGATTAGTAGCATCAGCTTCAACTGCTTGCATAGCAACTTTAGCGATACTCTCTAAAACCGAAGGAAGTTGGGTTTTACGAATTTCCAAAGCCCATCGCCCCGCCTTCGCAATCAGCTTATTTACTTCATCTAATTCAATCGGCTTTCGCGGATTGTTATATCCAACTTCAATCGTTCCGATCACTTTAACTTCATGACCCTTATAGGATTCTAGTTTCGATACTGGTAGAAAAATCCCTACAACATCTTGCTGACCGTTACCGTTGGGTTCATGTTCTTTCCCTTGATTAAACCAATCTTCATTCACATCACGGGGAGTAGTCCACTTTCCTTCAAATTTATCAAACCATTCTTGATCATTCGCACCTTCATGATTCTGAATTAAAATCAGGGGTGTAAAAATTCGTACCATATTCTGGTGATTATTTTCTTTATAAACCCATTTATCAAACCGACCCTTTTTATCCCAGCCAGCAATAATCTCTGTTTTACACGTTTGACAAATATCAGCTTGAATATCTCTTAAATCAGGGTTGGGTTCTAAATAATGCCTAGCTTTGCCTGCCCAAGCCTCTCCCGTTACAGCTTCGATAATTTGTTCTTCAGGACGAATTAATTGAATTGAGGCAACTGTAAACCCTAGCCTATGGCATTCCTGGATAATCTTTGTGAGACGCTCTTCTTGCCTAAATAACAAGGAGGTTGCTTTCTCTATCTTTTTTTCAATATCAATGATGTTGTCTATCATAAAAGAGTTTTTGTAAAGAAATATAAGTAGTGAGGGTGTGACCTTTAGTTGATGAAGGAAAAGAAAAGTGTTAACATGGGATGAAAAGTGACAAAGAGGAAACAATGATGACAGCAAAACTAATTAATGTAGAGGGTTCAAAGATAAAAATAGAACTAACATTAGAACTCAGTCGTTCAATGTTGGATACAGAAATAAATATTCAAAAAGGCTTAAACGAAGTAGGTTGCATCGCCAGCAAAGAAGCCTTGAAATATTTAGATACAGATGGTTCACCCTTAAAAATCGGTGAAGAAATCTGGAAGAGTAAGGGAGAGCAACCGAAAGAATATCAAACACCTTATGGTGAGGTTATAGTGAATCGTCATGTATATCAGCGTTCACCTTTGAGGAAAAACGTATTGCCCCTTAGAAAGAGAAGCAAGGATAATCATAACATCAACGCCATTATTGGCAAAACAGGTATCCTCAAAAATGTCAGGGATGGCAGGCAAAGAGGTGAAAAATGATTTATTAGAAAATCATGGTAGAAAAGTAGCGCTATCCTATATCCAAAGATTGAGTGAAGCAGTAGGAAGTGTGGTACAGGCAAAAGAAGAAGCGTGGAGTTATGCCCCGCCCAAGGAGGATAGCCAAATTGCAACAGTGGGAATAGGATTAGATGGAACCTGTATGCTGATGTGTGAGGATGGCTACCGTGAAGCAATGGTGGGAACCGTTTCCCTATACGATAGTGAAGGCGAACGTCAACATACAATCTATCTAGGTGCGGCACCAGAGTATGGAAAAAAGAGTTTTCTAGAAAGATTAGAAAGAGAAATTGAGCGAGCGAAAAACCGTTATCCAGAGGCAACATTGGTCGGGATAGCAGACGGGGCAGAATCAAATTGGAAGTTTTTAGAAAAGCAAACGGAAGAACAGATATTAGATTTCTATCATGCCTCTGGTTACTTAGGTGCCTTGGCAGAAGCGTTGCATCCGAATACCGTGTCAAAACAAAAAGAATGGTTGACTGAAAATTGTCGAGAACTCAAGCATGAAAAAGGAAAAGCAGGAGAACTGCTAAATCTGATGAAAGAAGTCAAAGAAGAAAAAAGTCATTCTAAGAATCTTACCGAGAAACTACAAGCGGCGATTACTTATTACGAGAATCATCAGCATCAAATGGATTATGCTGAATACTTAGAGAAAAAGTATCCGATTGGTTCAGGTGTTACGGAAGCAGCTTGTAAGACGTTGGTCAAACAACGATTATGTTGTTCAGGGATGCGATGGAAGGAAAAAGGAGCAGGAATTATTTTGAGCCTACGAGCTTTGGTATTGACCAAGGAACGATGGAGTCAATTTTGGGCAAAACTTGATCAATATGGGTTCCCTGTAGAACCCTGATTACAACAGCTTTTATCAACTAAAGGTCGCACCCAGTAGTGATGTAAAATAAATTACCCTTTAGATAAAGCTAAAAACCTTGCTGTACAAAGATCGCTATGTGTAAATAATTTTGTCTAAGCACTTAAAGCGACAAGTCTGACAAAACTAAAATCAGTATCAAAAAGATAATCCTACACACGATACTTGTAACATAGAATATAGCTATTTAATTCGAGTCATTCACAATATTTAACGTAAAAATACAAAACTTAACATAAAAACACCAAGTTATTTTTTGCATTAGCCAATAATTAGAGTTTGCCCGCCACAAGCGGATGGAGAATGAAGGATGTTTTGCTCACAAACCAACGGTTTCTATTACAAATTTAATATTTTCGCTACAAGCATAAGGAAATTAAACCAAAGAGAGGTTTTAAAATTTTACACGGTAGAGATTTAATGTTTTTCCAAAATTTTCTTAAGGAAAATAACATATAAATGGAATACACACTTAAAACTTTTACAACTTGTAACCAGTCGAATAATTTAAGATCGCACCGTTATTACGATGTCTTTAGTGACCCATTCCGCCTCTGGATCACTCTGAGGAACCATAGCACGAGTTAACGTCGGTGGATTATCCACATCACTCCCGATCGCCGTCAACAAACTATTTAACGGATTAACCGATTGACCGATACTTCGGGTTTGCAAACCATCATTAAGACTCATTCCCCTGGTTGCAGGTTGCTCATCCAAAGACGGCAATATTAACCACTGAAAATTAGCCACACCCTTCGTCGCAAAAACCTTTAAAACCTCCTTTGTTTGTTGATAATTCGCAGGCAATTGTAAACGCAACTTAGTAAAGGTTTCTTGCCCAGCATCTAACGGTAAAAAGGAAGCAATATTTCCTTGCACGGGAACCTGAGAAATTTCCCAGGTCGGCTCTAAATCCAAAACAGCAACATTAAGAGTTCGTGTGTAAGTATTTTTAACCCTTAAATAAGCAACTTCCCCTGGTTTCAGCGAAACATTTTGGGAATCAGGAAAGGGCTTTTTCGTCTTATCACATAACTCAAACTCCAAATAATCCGTCAACTCCGAAGCAGGATTATCCAACTCCTGAACCGATTGATACTTGCCTAAATGCACCAACCGATCCACCACCTTTTGCGGCGCAGTCGGATCATCAATGCTTAAAGTAGGACGCAGATTTTTAATCGGCATTCCCATACAAATTTCATACTCACCTTCCTTCCCAACTGCCACTTGAAAATGAGCTTCTTCCCCCTCTCCAACTTCCACAACCCAACCATTTCCTGCCAAAGCCTGACGAACTTTAGCTAAAGCCTCGACTTGTTTTTCCACTAAATGAATCGGCAAATCTTGTTCCAAATCTCCCGCTTGTTTTTCCGTAAATAAACGCACTTTGCGAATTAAATTAACAGGAGCCGCCACCATCACCGCCGAAGTCCCAGGTTCGATTTTTCCCTTAATAGGAATTCCCCCCTCATCAACCCTTAAAATTTGTGCCGTTGAACTATCCGCTTCAATCTCATCCGTCAATTCCACAATGGCAATTTGTTTCGTTTTATCCGTCAGATCATCGGTCGGATAAAGGGCAAAACGACAGCCTTCTCCCAAACCTGACGACATTCCCGCATCTAGGGTAATTTCCGTTTGATCTTCCGAAACATTAGTAACAACTAATGTATAGGGTTTATACTCCTGTTTATCCCCAAACACCAGGCGATCGCCCTCTCCTAGTAACATCGGTAATTGATTAGGAAACTTACTTTGAATCATCCCCTTCACACGGTTATAAAGGGATTTATAGGTCATCGGGGCTTGATTATTAACCAGTGTATCAATCATCCAATAGGTTAAAGCTCCATTGCGTTCTTTACCATCAAAAGCCGCCTCGTAGGCAAACTCTGTCGGACGACAAGCCCCCAGAAAAACGTAATCCCTCTGATTAGGCAACCAGCTATCTTTTGCTTCATTTTGTGTTAGCTTCAACCAATTATTTGCTAATTCTTGCTGGGAAGCGACTAAACTATCCGTCAGCCTGTCCTGGGTATCGGTTTCCCCATTCCTCGCCCCCCGAATATCACCATCGCCCCTCGTTGCTCCCCCCGAATGACAACTATCAAAAATAACCGTGACTAATAACCCCTTATCCGTCATCCGTTTGAGCAAAGTCGCCATTTCCACATCCCGCAAATGACGACCGCGATCGCCCACATCCATCGGCACTAAACCCTCATCAAACTGCCCCTTTCCCTTCAAATCAGGAAAAATGGTTTTAACCCGTCCCCCATGACCTGAATAGTGAATATAAACCAAATCCTGGGCTTGGGCTGTTTCCGTAATCGTGTTAAAAGCCTCCACAATATTTTCATAGGTAGGCGGCCTTTCCAGACGCAGCGATCGCACATCTGCAAGAGAATTTTTATCAGGTAAAGGAGAGGTTAATCGGATAATTTGTTCAGCTTCAATTTGCAAAGATTTTTCTAAATAACTCGCTACCTTATCAATATCTCGCACCGCCCCCTTAAGACTTTTATAGTAAGGATTTGGCTCATAATAATCAATTCCGATCAATAACGCATGAAAGTTAGCCATAATTGTTTCAGTTCCTAAGAGAATTTTAGAAAAAGGGTTAATTTAAGTCTCCCTTTTTAAGATCGCTAATATCCATCCTCCCAAATCGTGTCAAGAGGCTTATTTTTCAGTGTAACAGTTTACTCGCTAAACGGCGATCGCTAAAACCGCCCCTCATCACCCACTTCGCTTAAACCATGTTTCAAGGCAATGCGTTCATCAAAGACAAAACACTCTCCCTGCCACAGACTTTTTTGGGGAGAGATCGTCGCTAAATAGTTCAGTATTCCCCCTTTGAGATGGTACACTTTTTCAAAGCCTTGGCGTACCATAAAAGCAGAAGCCTTCTCGCAGCGAATTCCCCCCGTACAAAACATCGCAACCTTGGGATAATTTTTAGGATCAAGGTTTTCAGCAACATAGTTAGGAAACTCTCTAAACTCTCTCGTCATCGGATTAGTGGCCCCTTGAAACGTGCCGATCTCCACCTCGTAACCATTGCGAGTATCAATCACAATCACCTCTGGATCTTGCAGGAGGGCATTCCATTCCTGGGGAGAGACATAAATCCCTACTTGATCATTTGGGTTAATATCCGGGCGACCGAGGGTGACAATTTCGGGTTTGAGTTTAACCTTCATGCGCTTAAAGGGCAATGTCTCTGTCCAAGCCTCTTGAGTTTGAAGATCGCTCAAGCCTGGCTCAGAACGTAAAAGAGTTAATATCGCCTCTATTGCTTCAGGGGAACCAGCTAAAGTACCATTAATTCCCTCGGATGCCAATAAAATCGTACCTTTAATTCCCCTCTGTTGACAAAAATTTCGCCAGGTTGTCCGTTTAGCCTCTAGGGCAGTGAGCGCAACAAATTTGTAGAAGGTCGTCACCAGATAGGTCATGGATTTTCAGAAAAAACTTGATTATTTTTAACACCTATGGCTATAATAGCGAAAGTCAGCAATTTTCTAGTGCATTAGATATTGCTTTTGCTGGGGGTATAGCTCAGTTGGTAGAGCGCCTGCTTTGCAAGCAGGATGTCAGCGGTTCGAGTCCGCTTATCTCCATAAGGTGTTTTTGGAATAAGCAATTATGTCTGTTGGTCTTGCAAAACTACCTTCGCCCGAAGTCGATTTTACACTATGGGTGCTAGAACGAACCAAACTAGTGGTCTGTCAAGCTTGAAATGAGGGGTTACAAGAACCCGTAAGTCTATTTTGGCAAGGCTTTGAGAATCTAGCAACCCATCAAAATAAAGTTGACATGCTACTAGGTAAAAATGCTGTTTTAAGAAAAGTTATTAAGAATTTTTGACATCCTCCTCGGCGTGAACGCACGAGGATTCCCAAACCTCACGATTTAGGTTTCTGTTTCATAGCACCTGCCTTAACAGATTTACTCTGTTCTGGTCTTACGGTCGCTCCACAGACTGACACCGCTAGTCCAGCGGCCAAAATATTTTTGCTGGCGTTAATGTCACGCTCATGGTTTACCCCACATTTAGGGCATTGCCATTCACGGACATTAAGAGGCATTTTTTCGACAATATGCCCACAAGAATTACATCGTTTAGAACTGGGAAACCATCGGTCAATGGCAACTAATTTTCTCCCATACCAGCGACACTTGTAGTCCAATTGTCGAATCAACTCACCCCATCCACTGTCGGAGATAGCAAGGGCAAGTTTGTGGTTTTTAACCATATTCTTAACAGCCAACGACTCAACGGCAATCACTTGATTTTCGCGTACCAAACGGGTCGTTGTTTTGTGCAAGAAATCTTTTCGAGAATCAGAGATTTTAAGGTGAATTTTAGCGACCTTAATCCTTGCCTTTTCTCTGTTTTTAGAACCTTTTTGCTTACGAGCAAGGTTCTTTTGAGCTTTCTTTAAGCGTTTACGATGCTTTTTGAAATGCTTGGGGTTTGTGACTTTACCCCCATTACTATCTGCAATTAAGCTTGTTATCCCCAAATCTATCCCTATCGCATTTTCGCTGACAGGTAGAGGCTTGGTTGTTGGATCGTCAAACCTAATCGAGATGTGCCAACGTCCTGAAGGGTGAAGGCTTACTATGATGCTACTGGGGTCGCATCCCTCGGTCAGTTGTCTAGACCACCTGATTGGTAATGGGTCAGAACATTTAGCAAGGTAAACTTCTTTGTTTTTAAGCTTAAAGGCTGCTTTTGTAAACTCTGCACTACCACCATTTCTCTTCTTCTTGAAGTTGGGGTATTTTGCCCTTCCTGCAAAGAAATTAGTGAAAGCGGTTTGGAGGTGTCTAAGTCCCTGTTGCAGTGGGACAGAGCTAACTTCATTAAGGAAGTCAAGGTCTTCTTCCTTCTTCCATTGAGTTAACAAACGAGAGGTATCGGGATACCCGACTCTCTCCTGCTTCTCATACCACGCTTGAGTTCTGATATGGAGAGCTTTATTGTAAATCAGCCTTACGCAGCCCAAGGTGCGCCGCAATAGCGACTCTTGTTCTGGGGTCGGGTAAAATCGAAATCTAAAAGCTTTTTCCATGCTTTACATTCTAGCTATTCGTAGTTAAAAGTGTCAATCCCATATAAAGTCGTCCTCCGCTATCGCTAAAGGAAGAGGTTTTTACCCATTTCTCTGATCTGATAAAAGAATTCTCAATCTGTAAAAAGTTGTTTTCCTGAGCACTCAAAATACGAGTCTTAATTTTCTGTAAGAGTATAGAGAGTAATGCTTGACGGCTGAATCGCGATCGCTGTAATTCGCCTGAATGGTGAGAGTTTGCTGCGTTCCGAGGCAATGATTAACTTTCATTAACCATAAAATTAAAAAATATCATGATCTTTTATATTGTCAAAGGGGCCAAGGTTTCCTATGCTTTTCATAGAGTGAATAAATAAAGCTACTCTTGTAAAATTTCTTCCGCTTGGTTCGCCATTCAGAATCAGGCTCAGTTTGTTGGGAGTTGACAAACCCCCAAAGGGATTTTCCGATCTCTGAGGAACTAGACGTTTGGAGAATTTTACATTCTGCTCTTCAATCGAGCGAAGGCTGTCGTGTTTATTAATCTGGCTTAACGTAAGCAAGGAAATTAACTATGTCAATTGCAGTAGGAATGATTGAAACCCTTGGGTTTCCGGCAGTGGTAGAAGCAGCCGACTCGATGGTAAAAGCGGCTCGTGTAACCCTAGTCGGTTATGAAAAAATTGGTAGTGGACGAGTCACCGTCATTGTTCGGGGGGATGTATCGGAAGTACAAGCTTCTGTCTCTGCGGGTATTGAAGCGGCTAACCGCGTTAATGGGGGTCAAGTCCTTTCTACCCATATTATTGCCCGTCCCCATGAAAACCTGGAATACGTTCTACCAATTCGCTATATCGAAGAAGTCGAACAATTCCGTAATTATTAAGGACTGAATCCTCTTTCTGTCAGCAGTCTGGAGTCTGAATAAACGCCAGAAACTGACTTCCCCCTATCTCAAATGTCTCTAGGAGAGCGAACTGATTATGTCAATTGCTGTTGGAATGGTAGAAACCTTAGGTTTTCCGGCTGTGGTAGAAGCGGCCGATGCTATGGTTAAGGCGGCTCGCGTTACGCTAGTGGGTTACGAAAAAATTGGTAGTGGTCGGGTCACTGTCATTGTGCGGGGTGATGTGTCTGAGGTACAAGCCTCGGTGTCAGCCGGTATTCAAAACGCGCTGCGGGTTAACGGCGGTGAAGTCCTGTCTAACCACATTATTGCCCGTCCCCATGAAAACCTGGAATATGTTCTGCCGATTCGCTATACCGAGGCTGTAGAACAATTTCGCGAAAGTGTTAATCCTCGTCCTCTAAGACGCATTTAATAGGCAATTGTTAAATTATGCAAATTGCCAAAGTGCTTGGCACGGTGGTAAGTACCTATAAAACCCGTAGTCTTACGGGAGTTAAACTTCTGATTGTCCAATTCATTGATGCTCAAGGCCAACCCCTACCTAACTATGAGGTGGCCGCGGACATCGTGGGAGCGGGAATTAACGAATGGGTTTTGGTCACAAAGGGTAGTGCTGCCCGCATTGATAGTGGCAATGAAGATCGTCCTCTTGATGCAATGGTGGTTGGCATTATTGATACCGTCACGGTGGAAAACCGCTCTTTGTATAACAAAAAAGATGAATTTCGACAGTAAATTCAGTGGATAGTAAATAGGGATAGAGTCACATGGCAGCCCGTAAAATGGCGGCTCCAGCCACGCCTTGGTCAAAAAATCTAGCTGAACCTCGTATTGATGAAACAGCCTACGTTCATTCTTTCTCTAATCTGATTGGGGATGTGAGGGTAGGGGCAAAAGTTCTGATCGCGCCTGGGACTTCGATTCGGGCTGATGAAGGAACGCCTTTTGCTATTGGAGATAACGCCAATATTCAGGACGGGGTGGTTATTCATGGGCTAGAACAAGGTCGGGTGATGGGGGACGATGGCCAGGACTATTCAGTTTGGATTGGTCAGAGTGCTTGTATCACTCATTTGGCTCTTATTCATGGCCCCGCTTATATCGGCGATCGCACCTTTATTGGTTTTCGATCAACGGTATTCAATGCCAGGATTGGGGCTGATTGTGTGGTAATGATGCACGCGCTGATCCAAGATGTGGAAATTCCCAGTGGCAAGTTTGTCCCTTCGGGGGCGGTGATTACTAACCAACAACAGGCGGATCAACTGCCTAATGTTCAAGACCGCGATCGCGCCTATGCTCAACACGTCATAGAGATTAATCAAGCTCTCAGGGCAAGTTATCAAGGTGAGGAAGCTGCGGCTTGTATTACGCCCATTCGGGAAACCATTTCTCGTTCTATAGAAGGCGTTAATAAGACTAACTATATAAATTCAGGGGAAACAACAATGAGTGTCAGTTCCGACATCAGAAATCAAGTCCGCGCTCTGCTCTCCCAGGGCTACAGTGTGGGCGGTGAACACGCCAATGAACGGCGGTTCAAAACCAAATCCTGGAACAGTTGCGGCACTGCCGATGGCTATCGAGAAGACCAAGTTCTCAATACCGTTGAAGGCTGGTTAAATAGCTATGCAGGGGAATACGTCCGCTTAATTGGCATTGATAAGGCAGCCAAACGTCGGGTGGTCGAAGTCATTATCCAACGTCCAGGCGATACGCCTGGTTCACCTTCCCGCACCACAAAAACCAGCAGTTACAGTACTAACGGTCATAGCAATAGTAGCCTGGCAGGTCTTAAGCCCGATGCGGCTGGTCAACTGCGAGCCTTAATCCATCAAGGTTGCAAAATTGGCTTAGAACACGCCAATGCCCGTCGTTTTAAAACAGGCTCCTGGTTAGGGGGCGGTACGATTGAAAGTGCCAGGGAAGGGGAAGCTATTCAACGTCTAGAAGCTTTCCTTGCTGAATATCCCCAGGAATATGTCCGCATTATTGGCATTGATCCGGTCGCTAAACGGCGGGTCGCAGAAATCATCGTTCAACGTCCTGGTAACGAAACGGTTGGTCGGGCCAGTGTTGGTAATACCGCTAAGGTCAGTTTAGGCGGAAATGCTGCTCGCGCAACTGGTATCTCCTCAGAAACGATCGCCCAAGTTCGTTCCTTGTTAGCCCAGGGCTACAGCATTCGCACCGAGCATACCGATAAACGCCGTTTTCGCGCTAAATCCTGGGATAGCTGTTCTCCCATCAGTGGTAGTCGAGAAGCAGAGATCATCGCCGGTTTGGAAGCTTGCTTGGCCGAGCATCAAGGGGAATATGTTCGTTTAATTGGGGTGGACACCAAGGCAAAACGTCGGGTATTGGAAACGATCATTCAACGTCCTGATGAGTCCGTCAGTAACGGTAACGGTAGTCGAGCCACCAGTTCACCCGCCCCTACCCCTGCTTACAACGGCAATACCGACCGTAATAGCTATGGCAACGCCTCTAGTAAACCTGAATTAGCAGCCACCGTCATTAACCAAGTGCGATCGCTGTTAGCCCAGGGTTACAAAATTGGTACGGAGCATACGGATCAACGTCGTTTTCGCGCTAAATCCTGGGAAAGCTGTTCTCCCATTACCAGTACCCGTGAAGCAGATGTCCTACGTTCTTTGGAAGCCTGCTTAGCGGATCACCAAGGGGAATATGTACGGCTCCTCGGCATTGATACTAACGCCAAACGTCGGGTTCTCGAAACCATCATCCAACGCCCCTAATTAACCTATGCGCCTACCGCCCGTCCAAATTGTGAGCCAATCGGAATATTTTGTGAGTGGCGATGTGTCCATTCATGAAACGGCGGTAGTGGCCCCCGGTGTTGTGCTGAAAGCGGCTCCCAATAGTCAAATTCTGATCGGTGCCGGTTCCTGTATTGGTATGGGAACGGTGATTAATGCCTATGCGGGCATTGTGGATATCGAATCGGCAGTGACTTTGGGGCCAGGGGTTTTAATTATGGGTCGCTCCACCGTTGGCCAAGGGGCCTGTGTCGGTACAAAAACCACCATTATTAATACTTCCATTGAACCTTTAACGATGATCGCGCCAGGCTCACTGTTGGGGGATACTTCTAGAGCTTGGCAACCAGAAACCGTTTCTCCTGCTGCGAACATTTCTTCCCCCTGGGAAACAGAAGAAGTTATTAATGATTCCCTGCCCATTCCTGAATCACCTGTAGAAACTGAACCTGAGCCTGAATTGCCCTCAGAACCCGCGATCGCCCCTGAATTTGTGATGCCGGTAGATACGGTTCTTAAGGAAAAACAGCCTGTAGTGGGACAGGTTTATATTAATCAATTACTGATTACGCTTTTCCCTGAACGTCAAAGAACGTTAAACGTTTAAAGGGAAAAATCCAGGGTAGAGATTGATGGCATTCAAGCTATCGTTGAATCGCTTCCTTATTTTAGCTAGTTCGATGGGAAGCCCCACGCTCTACCGACAGGTGAGCAATGGGATGAAAGTCGAGTTAATCGAGTGGCTCAATGCCGCGAAGATTAACAAAAAGTGCTATTATTTGGACAAGGCAATAAAGAACCTGATTGCCATAAGGGTTGATTTCCTTCCCGTAAGATGTCTGATAAGCCTCTGATTGTTGGCACTTCTTCAATGAAGAAGATTCGATCAATAACAAGCGACTCCGTTGCATGGTTCAAATAGGATGAAAAAGAAATTTCAAAAAGTGGGGTTGGGCATCGTCTCACTATAAAACGCTCCAGTCCAGTTCCATCGTAGAACGACTTTCTGGTGGGAGAAGCCCACACTGTACCGCCTAAGCGGTTAGTGCTGGGAGTATGTCACGTTAACTAAAAGCAAAGTTTGCCAGGGCAAACGCATCTTATTTTTGAATGATAGGCTAGGTAGGGTCTGCTGAAAAAGTCCACAAAACGAACCTAGATGCCACAGGATGCGAAAAATGGTGACTTCAGAAAGTTGTTTCCAATTTCAACCCCCAGTTTTCCAACGACGTGCATGGGCTTTGAGCCTCCAAAGGCCATAACCTTGCACCTGATCGTTTTTAAAATGCTTGAAAGCATTATCCGGCAAGGGTTCTATACTTATTCAGCAAGCCCTATTTAGTAAGGCTTTTGACTTAAGTTGACACCAATGGGGAGAACCACCCTATCAAGTTGCCCAAAAAATTGCTAAAGTTCGAGAATTAGCGGCAAAAGAAGGCCGAACGGTACGGTTTGGGATTCGTCTCCATGTTATTGTTCGAGATACAGAGTCCCAGGCTTGGGCCGCCGCCGAAGAATTGATTCAATATGTGGATGATAGCGCGATCGCCAAAGCTCAGCAATCCTTTGCTCAAACTGATTCAGAAGGTCAAAAACGCATGAGTCAACTCAATGGGGAAAACCGAGATAATTTAGAAATTAGTCCTAATCTTTGGGCAGGGGTTGGATTAGTCCAAGATGGGGCAGGAACCGCTTTAGTGGGTGATCCTGATACCGTTGTTGCCCGAATGCTGGAATACTATCAATTAGGCATTGAAACCTTTGTTTTGTCGGGTTGCCCTCATCTAGAAGAAGCCTATCGCGTTGCTGAATTGTTATTTCCCCGTTTACCCTTGTATCAACCATCTTCAATCAATTCTAACTACGAATTACAACCCTTTGGGGAAGGTTTTGGGTCAATTTCTCAACCTAAATCTATTATTTCTGCCAGTGGCTCTTAAGTTAGATTATTTCTTATCGAATTGGGATATTTAGGAATCTGAAAAGTAGAAATTTTTAATAATGAAAATGATTTCCTATTTATCGCCAAATTTGTTCTGGTTTTATCAAGCCGTTGCTGATAGTTTATCCCGTCAGTTAAATCAGAAAATTGATTTGAGTCAAGCCACTTGCGATCCCTTGGTTGATCCCATGTTGCAACAGAATCAAGTCGATCTCGCTTTTATTTGCGGTTTACCTTTGCTTAGACATAATCGATCTGCAAAGCAACCGTTACAATTGGTAGTCGCTCCTATCATGCGATCGCGGCGTTATCAAAATCAACCAATTTATTTTGCAGATGTCGTGGTCTCTCGTGCCAGTCAAATTCACACTTTGCAGGACTTAGCAGGAAAAAGCTTTTGCTATAACGATCGCGGATCGAATAGTGGCTACTATTTACTTCGACATCGGCTGATCGAAAAAGGCTATCTCCCTAATTTTTTTGAAAATACTAAAGCGTCAGGCTCTCACCAGCGATCGCTGCAATGGATTATCCAAGGTTTGGCCGATTGTGCGGCGATCGATAGCGTAGTTTTAGAGGAAGAGATTCGTCAATATCCTCAAATTAATCAAAAAATCAGGATAATTGAGTCTATTCCTTCTCCTATTCCGCCCTTAGTCGCATCAGCCAACCTAGATCAAGAATTTATCCAGAAACTACAAAGGATTTTGCTACAACCTGATCCTATTTTGCAAACCGCAATGACCAAAGCCCAAGTCCATTGCTATACTCCTGTGACTGAGAGGGATTACCAAACGATCATCCAACGTTATGATAGAGCGATCGCTTTTGGATACGAATGAATAACTTGAGACTGGCGTTTTGTAAAAGAATAAATTGGTGTCGTTCTTTCTAACCCTTTTTGACAGGCATCGGCATAAATTTTTTGGAAAAGATCCCGTTGAGCATGGCTACCACCAATTTTATATAGGTTAGGAAGAATCGGTTTAAATAATTTTTCGGTTGTTTTCCAATCCCTGATCGCATGGGCGATCGCACCCTTGGCAGCAGGAAGAGCAATTTCTATCCAGGATTTTCTCAGGGTCAGTTTAACTTGAAGGGCATATTCTTCCATACTGGCTAACATTACCTCGGCTAATACTCGTTGGCCAGAGCGGGCTAGGGCATAAATATAATGCAAATCTTGAAAGGGAAGGGCGTGTTCATGCAATCGGGGTCGGAGATAGGCAGAAACTTTCTCCCAGCGATCGCCGACATTGATGCCCAGTAATTCCAAACGTAATAACAGAGAAATTGCCCCCACTTGATCTTTGGGAGATTCTTTCTGAGCCTTTCCCCAAACCTGTCGATCATAGAGCGATAAAACCTTACGGATATTGCCTTTGGCTAAATAAAATAAAGCAATGTGCCACCAATTATGGGTGTAGAGCATGGAATTGCAATTTTCCCAGGTATGGGCCAGACTTTCCAAATAGTGAATGCCTTCTTCGTGACGGTTTTGAGTTTCCATGACATGGGCAACTGCGTGAACAGCCCAGGGATCAGGATTACCGCTTTCTAAACTCATCTCCACCGCTTGTCGAGCAATTTTTTCAGCAGAAGCCAAAAAACGGCACTGTTCCAAGCCAAAAGCCAGCATTCCCAAGAGATAGTGATTATCAGCGTGACTAGATAACGCTTTCTCTCCCACATCGAGTAAGTTCTGCTTATCACCCAAATAAAAATAATGATACTGCGATCGCTGAACGGCAAAAATATCCTGGGGAAAGGCTTCAACAATCTGATCACAATAGCTGACTGCCAGATCGATTTCCTTAAAGGCCCAAGCTTCAGTGGCTAAAAAGTAATGTTTTTCCCGTTCATTCGCTCTCTCAATTTCTTTTTTGGCGATATTCAAATAGGCGATTCCCTGTTGCCAGGTGTCTGCACTTTCTTGGGAAAAATAATAGGCCGCCGCATGGGTGTGGGCTAAAACACTACTGGGATCAGCCGCGATCGCCGCGAGAATAGCAGATTCAGCCCGATGATCATAACTGAGACAATACTCTGTGTAACGGTTAAGCTCCGCAACAGCTTCCATTGAGACAGTGGAGACATCAAGCCCCTGGGCATCCTTCATCATGATCTTGTCCTCAGCAGTACATTCATGACTCTAACATAAACTACTAAAAATAGATAGAGAATATGTAGATTAGGCTACAAAAATGATCAAATTCCATTGTCTCAAGATTTTTCGATTCACAGATCTCACTAGAAAATCGCTTTACGGAATGGATCTAGCCACCTTCTTTCTCTGACCATGCGAAAAACAAATGGTTGTTGAATACATTTTCAATACGTTTTTAATTGAATTTTACGACTATTCAAGTTACAGTAAAACTTAAATGCCCTGAATAACGGCAAGCAATAGTCCATTTGATAACATTTGCTAGTTTTTAGATGGGGAGTTAGGTCATTAACCTAATTTGTCGCATTACCTGAATTCATTCAAAAAAGAACTCCATAATTCAACAGGTTTCTAGGAAAATCAGCAACTTATTAAATTTGCTAGGCAAAAAAGCAAGTAAAATTCAAACTTTTATTTTTTTGCTCTCATTAACAGCAATTAGTTTCGCTTTTCTCAATGTCCCTCTTAACTCAAATGCCGCGAGTCCAGTTACACGGTTGGCTTTGGATTGTTTTTGCTTTGCTCGGAACCTGGACAGTGGGAAGTTTATGGATGCCAGATAAGGTAATGACTATGCGACGAAAGTAAGCATATCAGGGCTTGGGGAAGAGGCAAGTTTAGCGGTAAGGAATTTAGGCAAAAGCAGACTGGGTGGACTTTGAGGAAAAATCATTTGGGCTTGATGTTGAAGGGCTAGTTGAGCAATCTGACTTTTCCCGTTAAGTCCAAAATCCAGCAATGCAAACTTCTAGAGGCTTTATCTGGCAAGGGTTTGAGTAATGATTCTCTTGACAGGAAAAAAATATTCTGAAGCCATCATCCCGCTTATCGTTCAAATTTCAAAAACAAAGGATGAAGGGAGTATGAGACTGTAAAATGGAGAAAATCTTAAAGGGCAGGTCAAAAAATGTTGGAATGGTGGACAAAAAACTTTGCCAGTTGTGAATTGGGAGACGAGAGGCTAAACAATCGTGCCTTCTCGATTGGGAAAAAGTTAAGTGAGGGGTTTGGAAAAGCCTTATCAGAAGTGTTTAAGGGAGGAAACGAGTTAAAGAGGGCCTATGAATTTTTGGGAATCCGAAAACAGACTTTGTCAAGATAATAGAGCCGCACTGTGAAATGACAACTGCCGCCGTAGAAGAATATAAGATAATGCTATCAGTCGGAGATACGACCTTCTTAGATTATCGCAATATCAAGGAAAAAAGGGAAGGGTATGGGCCGACTGGAAAAGGAGGGAATGGATTAATACTGCATAGTGCTTTAGCAATTGAGCCAGAAAAAGGACAAGTATTAGGTTTATTATGGCAAAAACTGTGGAATAGGGAGGTAAAAGAAAAGCCCCCAACAGATGAAACGGCGAAGCAGAAAAAAGAAAGACAGAAAGAACAAAGAAAAGCAGCTCGTCAAAGACCATTTGAGGAAAAAGAATCCTACAAATGGGTAGAGGCTCTAAACACCTGTGAGAAACAGGTAGAAAGTTCAACGAGGGTAATTCATGTATTTGACAGAGAAGGAGATGTTTCAGAAGTCTTTGACTCAGTGCGTCAACTCAAGCATACAGGAGTGCTGGTCAGAGCGTCTCATAATCGTAGTTTAGACAAAAATAGTGAACGACTTTGGCAACATTTGGAATCAGAACCGATTCGTTTTCATCAAGAAATCGAGATTCCGAGTACAGGAAAAAGAAAAGCACGGAAGGTTAAGCTTGCCGTCCGATTTTGCTCAGTTAATCTACGAACTCCCTATCGTTTTGATAATCGTGACCCGTTGAATGTCTATGCTGTTTATGCGACAGAAATCGATTGTCCCGAAGGCGAAACTCCTTTATCTTGGATGCTTCTGACTACAGAAGTTGTTGAGACTATTGAGATGGCTGTCACTATTCTTCGTTGGTACACCTACCGATGGCGGGTTGAAGAATTTCATAAAGTCCTTAAGTCTGGTTGTCAGAGTGAGCGTTATCGACTTGCCTCTGATGGAATGAAAACTCTTTTGGGTTTTTTAAGTGTCATTGCTGTTGAACTTTTACACGTTACTTATCTTCATCGTACCCAGCCCGATGCTCTCGCGATTGAAATTCTTAATCCTCTTCAACTTCAGGTGTTAAAAGCAGCCGCCTCTCAAAAACTTCCCCCTATTTTGACTGTTGCTTGGGCTGTCGAGTCTGTTGCTTTTCTTGGTGGTTATCTTGAACATCGTCGTAAAACTCCTCTCGGTATCCAAGTCCTTTGGCGCGGTTGGTTGAAGTTGCATGACCTTTGCCAAGGCTGGCAGCTTGCAATCCGCACTTAACGGGAAAAGTCAGGTTGAGCAATCCGTTCACTAGGGTAGCCATAGGATGGTAATGTCCGAAACCATCGAGGAAAATTAGCCCAAATCCCCTGGGGTAACTCTAAGGCGAGAATTTGAAGTAGCCCTAAAGCAATGGCATTAAGGTTAACAAAACGCTCAAAGGCTTCTACCTTGTTTAAAATCTGAGTCTGAACAGCTTGTGGATAGTCACTGAGGATAAGATTGCTGGGCCAGGTAGGTAAAGTAGGAAGACTCTTAAGCCAAAAACGATAGGCAAAGCTGCCCAAAAGATGGACTAATTGACGAAAAGTGACTTCAATCTTAAATCGGAGACCGTAAGCGGCAATAATCTCAGGTCCAGTCAAACAGAGATCAGTAGAAAGCAGAATCAGTCGTCGTCCGTTAGGCAATTGGGTCAGAACAAACTTGACGAGCTGATGGGGACTATCCCAGTGGAACTCAAAGCACTGATAAGAAACCGTGACTTGTTGACCATAGAGCCAGACTTTAGCTGTCGGAAAGTCCGCCGCCAGAGCGAACAGCTTTTCTAGTTTTATCGAACTCCCCCAAATCCGTGGTCGTCCTCTCCCCGTCAGCGTCGGCACGGAACAAAAGGGGGCATAGGCGACGGTGGAGCAACGCACTCTTGTGATTAGATGCAAGGCGTTCTGGCGAAAACTTTTGAGCACTGGTTCGCAAGCAAAATAAGCATCCAAAATTACATAACTCCCTGCCTCTGCGTAAGTAACACAAAGGTCAGCCATTTTTGTCACCAGGCTCGTCTTCACCTTTTTTTTGCCTTTTCCCTCCCCCTTCTCGGTTGCTTTGGACTTGATGCCATCGTCTAGCCGCAACACTAAGGGCAAGGCAAAGCAGGCTTTCCCTACTCCCACCAAAATACTCAAGGCATTGAAGTAATGACCCCTTATCCACTCTGGCTTGGACACATCTTCCGATTCTTGGTGTAGTCGTTTTACACCTGGCATCTTGCGTCCTTCTTTCCCCACTTTGATGCCATCACCCACATACACCCGTTTCCCTTTAATTCTGTATAGACTTTCATGCTGACTTAGCCACTTTGACCATTGTAAAGTTAGTCCTTCGACCCTAAACGCCTTGGAATCAAACCAATGTAGAGCCTGATTGTAGTAGCTCTCTGTTCAGCCAATGGCATTGACATAGCTAGTTATTGCGCTGGGTTGGCTGTTGAGCACTACTCCCCAGACTAACAGGATAAACCATTGGAACGTTGCTTCTCGGCTAAAGGCTGGACGGAGATTATTGAGGATTTGCTCTAGTCGCTGACATAGTTGCATAATTGATAGATAGCACTGGCTATCGATTTTCTTATATCAGCCAGTTTCGGACATAACGGCACTCTTTTGTATCGGATGTCCGATTTTCTTTTCTCCACTTACACGCCTCGAGAACTTCCCACTGTCCAGCTCGGAACGAATATCGGCTTAAAATTGCGGTCGCAGTTTCAACTTCCCCTTTAGTAAGATTATTGGGGTAAAAAAAGCTTGTAGGATTGGTTGTCTAGAATGATGCGTAAACCTAACCACATCAACACAAAAGGAAAAAGCTTACTTGCATAACGACTGAGTACGAGAGCAATGCCAGGAGTTCGAGTGAGGTGATAGGACATAAAGAGCCAGGTGCAAACAATCAGATAACAAATGGGAACAATGACCGCCAAACTTTGCAGGCTACTACTGGCAAATAAGGGAATATAAATACCCAAATTATTGCCCCCATTGGAGATAGTGACAGCAGAAACTCTATAGGTTTGGCGGTCTTGGATTACGTCCAAAAGCGATCGCTCACGGGAATCAAAGCCGTGAAATCTGGCATTCTGTTTGAGATTGGTTGATTTATCTTTAGCTGAATCATCTTTTTTATTGACAATTAGAAGGCGTAAATTATTCAAACCAATGAGTATTGGCAGAATTCCCAGTAACCCAATCCAATCTGATGAAATCGCTAAACCAATCAGGAAACCAACTAAGCTAATACTGATGAGAGCGGTAAAACCGATCAGTTCACCGACAACAACGTGCTTAGGGCGAAAAGTACGATTCACTTCACTAAAAAAGCCCGTCAGATAAATGTTGTCATCAAAGGTTGTCGCTACAGCGGCCGCTAACCCGATCTTTATTGTTTCGATTAACCAATCCATAACTGATTCAGCTTTTTTTTATAATCCCAGTAGCGATCGCGAAATTGAGGTGACTTATTTCATTCCATTAAATAACCTAGAATATTGAAGAGAGAAAATGGGTTCTTCTGGCTTTGCGGTAGAAGATGTATAATAAGATACACTATATGAGGACGACATCAATGTTATTTTTTCTGGAAAATCTTCTGAATTTACCAAAAGTAAACATAAGAAATGTGATTCAAGAGGGAAAACAAGCGTTTTTAATACTGAGTTGTCAAGAGGAAGAAGTCAAATGTAATTATTGTGGTAGCTTAACGGATGAATTACATCAGACGAACAGTGTATTAGTAAGGGACTTGTCTATCTCTGGTCAAATGGTATATCTGAAAGTCCCTCGTCGTAAATTTTACTGTAAAGATTGTCAAAGGTTTTTTACAGAAAATCTAGAATTTATGGAAGCCCGTAGGAAATACACAGTGAGGTATGAAGAATATATTTATGGACGAGTAAATGTGAGCAGTGTGGAACAAGTAGGTAGAGAGGAATCTCTATCATGGGATCAAGTGAATGGAATTTACCAACGTCAATGTGAAGCTAAAAAAAAAGATTGGCAAGGAGTAAAACACCTCGGGATGGATGAAATAGCGAAACGAAAAGGTCATCAGAATTTTGTAACAGTGTTAGGAGATATAGAGAAAGGAGAATTAATAGAAGTGATAGATAGTCATCAACAAGATAAAATCATCGAAGTGCTGATGAAGAAAGAATTAGAGGTGAGGGAAGGAGTAGAACAAGTGAGTGTAGATATGTGGGGAGGATTTCCTAAAGTAATAGAAAAAGTATTTCCGAATGCAGTAATTGTAACAGATAGATTTCATGTAATGAAGGCGTTGAATGAAGAATTGAATAAAATCCGTAAACAGACAAAATTGAATGTAAAAATCAAGGGAGAAAAGTGGCTATTATTAAAAAATAAAGAAGACCTAAAAGAGGAAGAGTTAGAAAAACTAGAATTGGTGTTAAAGCAATCTGCTCGTTTGCGTAAAGCGTATGAATATAAAGAGTCATTTAGAGAGATATATGAAAAAGTAAATGATAAGGAAGAAGGAAGATTAAAATTTACAGAATGGTTAGAGAATGCAAAGAGCATTTATACAGATGTAATTAGCACAATTCGTAGGAATTTGGACTCTATTTGTAACTACTTTTTGAGTCGAACGACGAATGGGGCAATGGAAGGCATCAATAATCGTCTTAAACTAATCAAGCGTCAAGCTTATGGATTTATGAACTTTGATAATATGCGAAATCGTTTTTTAGCTTGCTTTTCATGATAAGCTTTAATTATCACTCTTTGTTCAGGAGAACCGAAAATGAGCTTTGTGTATGGGTTATAACTCGTATTCTGACGTGATTAAGCTAGGTTATAAATAGCCCTCGAAGCTTAACACTCTGTCAAGATTTTTACGTGTAACAAATGATTCATTTTAATCATCAATTATTTTTATGGAATGACTTCGATGATCTAGTCGATAGACGGCGTTATACTGAGAGCCAAGCAAATTGGTCATTTAATCGATTTTAACATTTTATCAATCAGTTCTTCAATAAAAAATTAGATCTGTTTAATCTATTTAAATGTATTAAGTGTCTATTCAGAAAATTTTATTTTGTTAATTATTTACTTGTTTTAATGATGATTAAGCATTTAATTGACCGTTTATTTGGACGCACTGATCAAAAAATATTGCGATCACGCAGTGCCGCTTTGCGATCGCTTAAATCAATTATGCGGCGATCGCCTACCCACAAGTTTGCCATTCTATTTTTGATCGGCTTTGTCTCCGTCGGAATCTTGAGTTTGGCATTTAATAGTTCTGCTGAAACTGCTTCTCAAGCAAATGATAACGCCCTTTCTTTACTAGGCTTCAAATTTCCTAAAACTTCAACACCCCGATTATTAGAAACCATCGGATTATTTGTCGGAGGAATCCTTTTTTGTGTTGTGTTAGATCGTTGGTTTTTCAAACGTTCTGCTCCCACAGATAACACCCCCTTAGCGCAACAAGCACGAAAACTCAAGCAACTCAAAATTGGCTATCCAGAAGGAATGACCAATCTAGAAGTTCTTCGTAGTCAAGGTTTTCTGGAACAACGTTTACAGCCCTTTGGACTGACGATTACCTGGTCAAGTTTTTTATCTGCCTCTTCTCTCATCGAAGCACTCAGCAACGGAACGATTGATTTTTGCGGTGGTGGTGGAACAGCCAGTATTTTTTCCCAGGCGGCGGAACATCTGTTTGTACGGGTGGCGAGGGAAAAATATACCGCACCCAAGGGTCAAGCGATCTTGGTTTTAGAAGATTCTCCGATTCAATCATTAGCAGACTTGAAGGGTAAGAAGATCGCGTTTGATCAAGGCTCCAGCGCGCATTATGTCTTGATCCGTGCTTTAGAAAAAGTGGGACTTGAATTTAGTGATATTGAGCCAATTTATCTAACTCAGCCCGATGCCCTGCCTCAATTTCGTCGGGGAGAGGTAGATGCCTGGGTGGTTTGGGTTCCCTATACACCGACGGAAACCCGCAATGCCTATCCAGGACGATTGATTGCAGACCTAGAAAGTATTTTTGGGGATAATGTCTCTTTGGAAGTACCGACTTTGTATTACGCTATTCCAGAGTTAGTCCGTGATTATCCTGAACTACTTAAGGTGATTTTAGAAGAAGTAAACGAGGCGGGAGCTTGGGCGAAGAAACAGGAATTAGAAGCGGCGCAACGATTGACAGAACACCATGAACTCGATCCCCATGTTCTGGCAAATTTACAACAACGTAGCATCGAACGAGCTATTATTCCCATTGATGAGCCTTCACTGACTGCTCTACAGCATCAAGCGAATGTTTTTCGAGATTTAAGGCTGATTCCTAAACGAGTGAATGTGAGAGATGGAACCTATAGCTTGCAGACTAAACAAAACTGGACGTATTAACACAGTTCATAAAAAAGTATGCTAGTTTGTACAATGAGCTTTTTGAGTGATTATAAAGAGATTTCCCTGTAATCGTTCCATTTTAAAGTGGTGATATACGGAAAGATTCTTAAGAAAATCTGTATTTGGAGTAATATATGGAAAGTTTTCGTACGATTATTGTTACGTAGCTCTACCTGAATCAATTGTATTCCGCTCGTCTTTGATTTGAAGATTTGAACAAAAAAATCATTCTCGTGGCTACCAAGTGTAAAAATCTGTTGTATTCCGCTCGTCTTTGATTTGAAGATTTGAACAAAAAAATCATTCTCGTGGCTACCAAGTGTAAAAATCTGTACCAGTCTATGCTGGAAATCTATTACTCACCCTTAGAGAGCATTGTATGGCTAGTGAATTTGAAGTCAGTGGACGAAATACTGAAGCACTTTTCACGTTAAAGCTTCATCGTGGCGATGGTATGCTACTTCTAGCTATGAACTGGAAGAAAGGTGAACCACCATCAGACTTTGTGGGCTTTGCCATCGAGTATAAGGAACCTAATGGGCAAAAGTTTTTTGTATTAAGGAATCGTCTCGGTTTTCCAGATGTTGATGGCCAAGTCAATCCAAATCAGATCTCGACTAGACTTTCACCTATTCAGAAATTCCGTTGGGTACATTTCCCGCGCAATGCTAATAGTCCGGGTGGATTTGTTTATCGAGTTTTTCCGGTATTTATGAATGCCCAAGATGAATTGAGTTATGGCGACTTCCAAGAGGCTGTGATCGAGCTTCGGCGCGAAACCTATCCCGACGTTCTCAATGTCGCATTCACTCGCGGTTTCGTATCGTCGCAAGCATTTGTCGAGCAATATCAGTCGGCGGGAGATATCTCCACCTTGTTGCCTGCAAAGGCAGCCGATGGCTTAAACTTTGAGCCTTCCCATCCCAAAGCGAAAGAGGCTTTAGACTGGATGGGATTTGAGGCGAGAAGTGCGATTCTTGAAGTGCTCGATCAAGCGATTGCTGATCAAAATGCTGAAGTCAAGGTTATTGCCTTCGATTTGAACGAATCTGAAATCGTTAACCGCTTGGAGCAACTTGGATCGCGATTGAGCATCATCATCGACGACAGCAAAGATCACAAAGAGGAAGGCTCTAGTGAGAATCAGGCAGAGGAGCGACTGATTGTCTCAGCAGGTGCAGAGGCAGTGAAACGGCAACACATGTCATCACTCCAGCATAATAAAATCATCATCGTCGATAGTCCTACAATTCAGACTGTTGTCTGTGGCTCGACTAATTTTAGTTGGCGCGGTTTTTTCGTGCAAGCCAATAACGCGGTAGTTTTACAAGGAATTGATGCTGTCAAGGTATTTACAAGCGCGTTTGAAAATTACTGGCAACAGCCTAAAGACTTCGAGGATACTTCATCCGCTGGGTGGAACGATCTGAACTTACCGTCGATTGACGCTCGCGTGGCCTTTTCGCCCCATAGTTCAGCAAACGCACTCCTCCAGACAATCGGTGATGATATTAATCGACACACAACCTCCTGCTTGTTCTTTTCGCTGGCATTCCTATATCAAACCAAAGGCGCGATTAGAGATGCGATTGAGAAGATCCTAAAGGACGAGAATATCTTTGTTTATGGCATCTCCGATAAGAAAATTGGCGGTCTCGATCTCCAAAAGCCAGACGGTAATCTTGCGCCAGTTTTTCCAGCTGCCCTAACAAAAAATATCCCTAAGCCGTTTTCTGCTGAGCCAACGGGTGGCGGCGGCACTCGAATGCATCATAAGTTTGTCGTCATTGATTTCGACAAGCCGACTGCCAGAGTCTACCTCGGCTCCTACAATTTTTCGCCAACAGCAGACACTAAAAATGGTGAAAATTTGTTGTTGATCAAAGACCGCCGCATCGCTGTTTCTTATGTTGTTGAGGCAGTGCGAATCATCGACCACTATCATTTCCGAGTGGTGCAGCAGGAAGCGCAGGATGCTCAAAGAACTCTTCATCTCAAAAAGCCACCGCGTCAGACTGGCGAGAAACCTTGGTGGGATGAGGACTATCGTAATGCTCAAAAGATTCGCGATCGCGAACTCTTTGCTTAAACGAGATTGATTTGCTGTATTGTTATTTACACATACTTAAAGGAGTCCCCTAATGAAAAACTATGGTGTTTTGAAAGGAACAGCCGTTCAATATAAACGAGACGATGACCAAGATCCTCACTCAGAGCTTCTGATGAAAGTCAATGGCGAGAGTTTCCGCATTGCTATTAACGTAAGATCGAGCCGCGGACCGATCGAAAAACGGCTGATTGAATATTTGATATTAAACGATATTAAGCATCCAGTTGTTGATCGCGCACGCGAACTACCTGAAGGTTGGAATGACCTAAAAGATGGGGTTAAGGACGGTGCGGCGATCGACTATATCCGCAGTAACATCTTCCGAGCAACGGATATGAAACCGATCGTGCATACTAAGCCAGGTCCCCACAATGATCTCTTCGAGTTTGTAGAAGATCTCCTCCAACAAGCGATCTCGGAAGATGCGGTTGTTTACGCTTTTGGCGAACGATGGGGTCCTGAAGATGATAAACCAGATCAATACTTTAACTTTGAGCCTGGGAACGGAACTCATCTAATTCACATGAATCAGGGTGGCAAAGGTGATGGCAAAGGTACCTTCCGCGACGGTGCTCTTATTGTTGATTTTCCTAAATCAGGCAGAGCTTCAGCACTTTTCCTGAAATTTCAGAATCAAGTCTGGCACACTGACGAAAAAACTGCGACACCAATCGATGGAGCCCCAAGAGTTCCTGAAATCCCAATTCCCGCCACTGGAACGATCGATCCTTGGCCAGTGGTTGCTCCTGATTCCCCATATCGCTTGGCACGAATCATTGCAGCAATGGTCAATCCACGTAGTGATGACCCTGGACATGAGTTCGTAACGATCCTGAACATTTCCGATAAGACTTTAGATCTAACTAATTGGCAGATCCTCGACCAACAAGATAAAGCCGAAACGATCTCTGGTTTGATCGAACCAGGATCAGCAAGTGTATTTCAACTCAGTGGAGATGGAGCACAACTGTCAAATAAGGGCGGTACGATCACACTGCTCAATGCAGAAGGACTCAAGGTTGATGGTGTTGCCTATACTAAGGGCGACGCGAAAGCTGAGGGTAAACCAGTTGTATTTTCATAAGTGTTGATATGGATGACTTAGTGGTAATAGTCGCTCAGTAGTGTTCTGAATCTGTGGATAAGAAACATCACAACGAATAGACTCGCTGTCTTTCAGAAATGCTGCTCACAGATCTAGAACATTACCTTGCCTTATTTGACCAATAAATCAAAAAACGTTTCTTTATCAAGACCAATATCTTCAATCATTCCCATTAACGTACCTTGTTTAATATCTTTACCAGAATGAAGCGGAATAACCACCCGATTGCCACGACTGTCTTTGTAAATCGCATGACTGCCTTTTTGTCGATCCAGATAAAAACCTAATTTTTTGATAACCTTTAGGAGTTACGCATTGACAGAATAACAAAATTGTGTAGCAACGCAATTGCGCCATTTGAGCCACTTTGAGAAAATCTGTATGAAGTGAAAAAATGTTCAACAAACCCGACCCATCTTACTGAAAACCTCTCATAAGGTAACAGTAGATACCAATTTTCCGTGATGCACAGGGAGCAACTTTTGTCAATGCGTAAGTCCTAACCTTAATAAAATCCTTAGCCTTTACACTCAGAAAATTGCTCATACGAAAATACTTAATCGCTTAACAATTAAATCCTCTTTCGGAATGGGTTGATTATCAGCGAGCAAACTTTCAACGTATAATTCAATCGCCTCTGTAATATTATCAATCGCTTCTTCAAAAGTGCGATCGCGTAGATTAGATTAAGACACGAAACCCAACCTGACACTAGCGATAAAGATCCTGAAGAAGATCAATCCCACTAACCTGTAAGATACGATAGAGAGGTCTAAAAAAGCCGAATTGCGATCGGGGAGTCAGCGTATGCAAACAATCCTTTTAAGCCGCGAAGAAGTTGCGCGTCGGGCAAAGCAACTGTACGAGAACGGAATCCGCCAAAAGGTCGAGGTCGAAGAAAATATCGGCAAGATGGTCATCATCGACATTGGGACAGGTGATTATGAGATTGATAAAACTGGACTACAAGCATCCCGTGACCTCAGCAAGAAGCACCCAAATGCCCGCCTCTTTGGGATTCGGATTGGATACAATGTTGCTGTCTCCTTTGGTGGTGTCATGGAGCGTGTTTACCAGTGATTTCTGGAATTGTGACCAATAGAAACGCAACGGTCGCTCTAACGTTCTTGTTGCCAAATGGATCAACTATCTCCATTGAGTTTGTCATCGATACAGGATTCACAGGGGAATTGTGCCTTCCCTTAGAAGCAGTTTCACTAATGGGTTTAACCTTTAGACACGATACTTTTGCAAATTTGGCAGATAACAGCGAAGTATCACTACCACTTCACGAAGCGACTGTCCTTTGGGATGGTATGGAACGGGATGTCTTGGTCATTGCCACAGGAAGGCGACCTCTGCTTGGAACCGCTTTGCTAGATGAACAAGAGTTGGTGATTCAGTTTACAGAAGGGGGATTGGTGACGATTGATGAATTGTAGTGCGATTAGTGCGATCTCGTAGATACTGTGTTAAGTGTCAAGGGGAAGCAGGCAAAAAATCAGTTTCCTCCTCTAAAACAACGTTAGGAAGAGCCAACTTAGTCTGGTCAAACGGTTTCCCTGACTTGAGAACCCCGTAAACAATCCGAATGAGTTTGTGCATTACAACCCCAACGATCTGCATTTTATTTTTTCCTGCCTCTAAAAACCGTTCTCGCAAGTCCTTGATGGGAGAACAATGACGCATAGAACTCAAGGCAGGAAAATAAAGAGCCTTACGTAGGGCTTGCTGAAAAAGTCAAAAAACGAAAGAAATGTGGGTTAGGGAAGTATGGACTGAAAAAGCATAGATAACTTATCCTTATGGAAACAAATCAAAATACAGATTTTGTTTAATCTATTGTTCCTTTCTGTCTAAAAAGGTCAACACAAATCACTCCTCACAAAAGAGAGGAAAATTAACACCATTTTTCACAAGAAAAACGACTCTACAACTTTTTACTTTTTGTCTTCTGAAGTAGAGTAGAAAGATTCATTACCAAAAAGTTCATCGCAATTACCGTTTCCGAGGTCTCAGGTAGTTTGGCCATCACTCGACCAAGACTAAATTTCCTCTTTCCCTGTCCGAATTTACCCTCAATGGCATTACGCACTCTTTCATCTGAGCGTGCCTCTTTCTTTTTTTCTTTGCTCACCTCTTTCGGCGGTCTTCCCAATCGGGGACCACTCATTCTTATATCCCTTTCTTTACAATAAGCTCGATTCGCTTTTGTTCGATAGATTTTATCCACATGAACCGATTCCGGATAACATCCTGTTTCCCTTTTATATTCTTCTATTCGCGCTTGTAAATCTCCCGATTCGTTGTAATTATCCCAACTTAATTTGTCTAAGAAGACAAAGCCATTCACATTACTTGCCGATATTTTAGCTCCAAACTCTACTGCTTTTCCCGCTTTTCCACGCACTATTGGACGCACGTGAGGTTGGCTTACACTCACAATTCTGTTTTCTACTTTATTTGTCTTTTTTTCATACATTTCTAACTGTTGCTCATACACTTTTCCTATCGTTACAAGCTCTTCTTGCTCTTTTTTCGTTAGTTTTTCTAACTTTGCTCCCTCTTCTATCATTTTTTCTATATGAGACAAGTTTCTTTTTATATATCCTAGTTGTTTTTTTGTTCCTTTTCTTCTTTCTTTTTTTGACACACGACGTTTTTTTGCTATGGCTAAGTACTCTTTTCTTGCCACTTCCCTATAAGTCCTCGGCTTTTCTTTCCTTTTCTCTTTTATTTCTTCATACAGCTTATCTATTATTTTTTCTGTTTTTTCTCTGGCATCATTCAATATTCCTATATCCGTTGGATATTTTATATCTGCTGGTGTACAAGTCGCATCTAACAATAACTTTCCTTCATTTTCTTTTTTTTCTGACGCTACACCCGTCGCTTTTTTTCTATTTCTTTATTAATTTTATTTATTAATTCCATTCCTATTTTTTTACGAAAATGAACCATCATTGACGCATTAAATGCTTCTTTGCTACTATAGCTTTCCATTCCTATAAAGTACTGTAAATAAGGGTTCTCTTTTATTTGTTCTACTGTTTCTCTGTCACTTTTTCCTGAAATTTCTTTGATAATTAATGCTCCTAATGCCATTCTAAATGATTTGGCTGGGGCTCCTTTTTTTTCTGTGAAGTTTTTTGCATATTCTTCCTCATATTCTTCCCAAAGAATCATTTTTGACATTTCTATCCAACGATTTTCTTCGTCTAACTGCCCGCCGAACAGATTTTTCAAGTTTTCTGGTGTTTCAATTGAGTACTGTTGCTTTCGGTACATCTGCTTTCTCTCTTCTTAATGCAATGGTTTTGAGGCATTCTACCCTATTTTCGTGCATTCTAGCGGTTCTTAATTCGCCTACTATTTTTCTCCGTAAAGGTCTCAGCTTTTTTCAGCAAGCCCTACGTAAATGAGGATTACCAATTTTACACAACCGAGTTTTCCCTTTAACAGAGGTTCCCGATTGATGCTCTTGAGGGGTTAAACCCGCAAATGCCGCTAATTGACGAGCAGAAGAAAACTGATTAATATCGCCAATTTCTGCCAGAATGGTCATTGCTGTCGGCTCACCAATTCCTACAATCGAAGTCAATAAATCTGCTTGACTTTTTAGGGAACTATATTCGTTCAACAATTCTTTTTGTCGCTTTTTTACATTGTCAATTTGAGTTTCTAAAAACACAAGATGAGCTTCAATATCTTCTATGAGACTCTCATCAACTGTTGTTTTTAAACGATTTTTTTCTTGAGTTGCCATCTGCTCTAACGCTCTTAATCGACGGCTATAAGACTGTAATTGTGCCATTTCTGGACTTGGAGGTGTCCAAGCTTGTGGTTTAAGGGCTGCACAGAATCGTGCAATCGTTGTGGCATCTGCTTGATCATTTTTTGTTCGACTCAAGCGACTTTGAGCAAATCCCTTAATTCGGGCAGGATTAACAATACTGACAATGTGACCTAAACTGTGTAAATAAGTTGCTACTGAATGGCCGTGCGTACTAGTTGCCTCTAAACAAGCATGAACTCTTTCCAGTTGGTTTTGCTCCAACCATTTTTTGAGTTGCTCGAACCCTTCAAGGTTATTGGCAAATTCTTTAACCTGACTTTTTTTCTCTCCTTTGAGTAAGGCGGCTGAGAATTTTTCTTTACTAATATCTATGCCGAGAATGGCTTCTTTTTCGCTCATGGTTTAACTCCTTGTGAGTCAGAAAAATAGTTGTCACTCTGCCGCGCTATCCTTGCAAATACTAGGTTTTTTGAGAAAAGCCACGTTGATACTGTCCAGTCTGCGGAAGGTGACATTCCGAAGAACAAATAAGAGGCTCTTTATCTACGAAGCAAGCTTTTTGCTTTAGGTTGGGTTCAGAGTCACTCTTTTTCTTGTTCTTCTTGAGGTTAGGATAACTCCTTTCCCTCCACCTTCCAACATACAAGGGTGCGTTACTCAATGCACCTTTTATCATTTAATGCTATACATTTTCATATTATATTGCGTTACGCTACGCTAACACATCCTACGATTGCTTGAACTGTCAAAACGGATTAGAAAGGTGGTAACTGAAAATGACCAGCGATAATCCCAGGAACTGTAATATCCTCATCTAACTCTTCCCACCGTAGAGCATAGCCGTTTACTTCAACCTTAACCGCCGCCAATTGCTCATTCGTTGCTTGTTTCAAGATGCGGAAGCGATCGCCAGGAAAACCGATAATACGTCCATCACTGAGTTCAACGTATATCATGCGTTCTTCTGCCCAAGCTCGAATGGCGGCAGGCTCAATGGTCATCATAGGATTAACGGTTGTGGAAATCACGATAAGCACTCCTTAAAAGGTCTTGATTTTTATAAACTAGCCTCTCTAGTTCACGTAGCTCATGGGAAGGAATACCACGATTGGAAGCTAAAATGATCATCGGTTCAAGCCAAAATTTACATTCGCCATCAGGAGAACGAACATGAATATGTGGCAGTTCGGAACCTTCATCAGAATAGAAGTGAAACCGAAAGTGTCCAATTCTAATTACCGTTGGCATTCAGTGAAATTTGTAATCATTGAGAATTGCTGGTTCTTTATTTTAATACTAACTGTATGGATCGCCATCGCCGTAGGTTGGGTTGACGCAAGTTAGCTGTAGAATGCGTTACTTAACGCGCCTTTTGCCTTTAATAGTAATACTATTTAGCCGAAACGCCCGCTAATATACTCTCCTGCTTCCTGGGTTTGGGGATTATTAAAAATTTGCTCCGTCTGGCCAAATTCTACTAATTTTCCCCGTCGTTTACCCTGAGCATCACTCTCCGTATTAAAAAAAGCTGTCCAATCGGCAATTCTGGTTGCCTGTTGCATATTGTGAGTCACAGTAATAATGGTGTATTGCTCTTTTAGTTGTAAGCACAGTTCTTCCACTTGTCGGGTAGAAATTGGATCAAGGGCAGAGCAGGGTTCATCCATTAATAAAACATCGGGTTTCATCGCGATCGCGCGGGCAATGCAGAGCCGTTGTTGTTGTCCTCCTGATAAAGTCGTGCCTTTGTCTTTTAGCTTGTCTTTAACTTCATTCCAAATCGCTGCCTGACGGAGAGAAGATTCGACTAATTCATTCAAATCGCCTTGATAGCCATTAGTTCTAGGTGCGTAGGCAATATTTTCATAGATAGATTTGGGGAAAGGATTGGGGCGTTGGAAAACCATGCCCACTTGTCGCCGCAATTTAACCGAATTAATTTTGGGATCATAGATATTTTTATCGCGGTAAATTAATTTACCTTCTACTTTTGCTCCTGGAATTAAATCATTCATACGATTAAAGCAACGCAAGAGGGTACTTTTTCCGCAACCAGAAGGGCCAATAAAGGCAATAATTTGTTGGCTGGGAATTTTAATATAAACATCAACTAAAGCTAGAAAACCGTTGTAATAGACCTTAACGCCTTCGGCATCAAAAACACTATTGTCGGTATTAAGATGGGTGGTCATGGTGGTTGCTCCTTAAGCAAATTGGAAATCAAGAAAAATGTTTTTTAGCCGCCTTAAATTTTGAGTTAAAAGTCCCCTAGAATTGGGGGATTTAGGGGGCATTAATGAACAGTAGAATAGCGTTGACGGATCACAATGGCGATCGCATTCAGAAATAAAATTAAGAGAATTAAAACAATAATGGCTGCTGCCGCCGCATTAGCAAAACCAGGTTCGGGACGAGAAACATAACTAAAAATTTGAATTGGCAGAGCCATAAAACGTTGGAACAAACCTGGATTAAAGGTAAGAAAACTCACTGCGCCCACTACCACTAGGGAAGCTGCATCCCCAATGGCACGGGAAACGGAAATAATCACCCCTGTTAAAATACCTGGGATGGCATAGGGCAGGATATGATGCTGTATCGTTTGCCATTTCGTGCTTCCCAGCCCATAGGAAGCCTGTCTGAGAGAATCGGGAACGGCTCGAATTGCTTCCCTGGCGGTCACGATAATGACGGGTAAAGACAGTAATGCCAAGGTTAAAGCCCCTGAAATTAAAGTCGATCCAAAACCCAACAAATAGTTGAAAACCCCCAGGCCGAGCAACCCATAGACAATGGATGGAACTCCCGCGAGGTTGCCGATATTGATCTCAATCAGAGCTGTCCACCAGGCTTTAGGGGCATATTCTTCCAGGTACAAAGCCGCTCCCACACCAATCGGAACCGCTACCACAATTACAATTAGTCCTAGATAGAGACTGCCGATAATCGCTGGCCGAATCCCTCCGCGATCGGGAAAACGAGAAGGCGTTTCCGTGAGAAAACCTGGGGTGAGCAATCGCCCCAAACCATCATGGAGAATATTGAGTATTAACAAAGCAAGAACAAATAAACCAAGGAGTAATCCAATTAAGAAAACATACTCAAAGATTTTTCCGATCCTTTCTCGCCGTTGTAGTTGGTCATCAAAAATAGCCGTATTATTATTTGTGGTCGAAGATTTAACCATAGTAATTAGTCAATAATTAATCAGTAATTAATCGTATTTTTCCTTAAAGCGATTAGAAATCCAGTAACTGCCAATATTCAGAATTAGGGTAATCACAAAAAGCACCGCCCCGACTGCATACATGGATTTAAAATTGAAACTTCCCCTGGGGGCATCTCCCCCCGAAACCTGAGCCATAAAAGCGGTCATAGTGGCGATCGACTCCAGAGGATTGAAAGTTAAGCGGGGTTGCGCCCCTGCCGCAATTAGCACCGTCATAGTTTCCCCCACCGCACGGGAAACCCCTAAAATAATGGAAGCCATAATGCCTGATAAAGCAGCAGGTAAAACTACCTTAAAAATTGTTTCTAGTTTGGTAATCCCCAGGGCATAGGAACCTTCCCTCAGAGAACGGGGGACAGAATTAATCGCATCTAAGCTAATCGAACCGACAGTGGGAGTGATCATAATCCCCATCATTAATCCTGCACTAAGGGCATTAAAAACCTCTACGGGTAGAATATTGCGTAAGGTAGGGGTGAGAAAAATTAAAGCGAAGTAACCATAAACCACCGTTGGAATACCTGCCAATATTTCCACGGCTGGACGAAGAATCGAAGCCAACCTCGGAGACGCATATTCTGCTAGGTAGGGTCTGCTGAAAAAGTCCACAAAACGAACCTAGATGCCACAGGACGCGAAAAATGGTGACTTCAGAGAGTTGTTTCCAATTTCAACCCCCAGTTTTCCAACGACGTGCATGGGCTTTGAGCCTCCAAAGGCCATAACCTTGCACCTGATCGTTTTTAAAATGCTTGAAAGCATTATCCGGCAAAGGTTCTATACTTATTCAGCAAGCCCTAGGTAAATAGCCGAAGATAATCCCAACGGCACAGCCACGCCAATGGCGATCGCCGAAGTTAAAAATGTTCCGTTGATCAAGGGCCAGATACCAAAACGGGGAGTCACAAAGAGAGGAGTCCATTGGGTATCCAAAAAGAACTGGGCTAGGGTCACATCTTTGAAGAAATCCAGAGTTTCCGTAAAGATAATGGCAATAATGCCAAAGGTTGTGGCCACAGACACGAAAGCGCAGATGAACAAAATACTGCCAATAATTTTTTCGGGAATATCGTCACCCGCCTGTTTAACCAGAGAATTATCCCCAGAAAAAAGAGAGTCATCATCAAAGGCACTAGGACTTAGAGTCATGATCTTAAGATTTCCTCCTTAAAGAAAATTGATAATGGGTTGACCAGGCTTGGCATCCTTAAAAGTCGATCCCGTTTTTCGTTTTTCAAATCTTTCCAGCGTTTTCACATAGGCAAGGTCAGGTAACGGTACATAGCCCACGCCATCCACATACTTCCAAGAATTGTCAACAAAGAAACGCACAAAATGATCAACGGAAGGTTTGCTATCTAAGGCCTTTTTGCTGACGTAGATAAACAGAGGGCGAGTCAGGGGGCTATAAATATTGCGCTTGACATTATCCAGGGGTAGAGGTTTAACACACTTTTTTCCCCCTAAATTTTCCAGCCCCACCGCACTTACCCTATCTTGGCTTTGCATAAAGAAAGCAACCCCCGCAAAGCCGAATCCAAAGGTATTCCCAATCACCCCTTGAATGACGGTGTTTTGGTTATAACTGGGCGTATAGCATTGGTGTCAACTTAAGCCAAAATGCCTACTCACAAAAGATTAGCCTAAAAGCAGGCGGAAGTAAGAGTAGGCTGAAAAAAAGGTTAGTATATAAAAAAGTGAGCAAAAAACAAATGGCAAGACAACATCCTCGGAGAAAAGGAAACCCAGACTTACGTCGTAAGACAAATCAGCCAGGGGTAGAAATCCCTGAAATAACAAAAGAGTTGTTTGAATTACTAGAACCCACAATGTTTACACCATTAAAATATTTACAGGGAACTCATGAGAAAATGATGAGAGATAGGGTGCTAAATTTACCAGTAATGGTGGCATTAGTGTTAAGTATAGTGTATCGTCAAATAGCGGGTATAAGTGAAGCGGTAAGACTGCTAGAGGAAGAGGGATTGCTATGGGTAGCATCATTAAAAGCAAGCAAACAGGCAGTATCAAAAAGAATGATGAATGTGCCAGCCGAAATATTTGCAATATTACTAAAAGGAGTGTTAGAAAAAGCAGCCGAAAAAGGGAAGAAGCTCCAAGTAGGAGAAAAATGGGAAAAAATAAGAGAAAAGTTTAGTGCAGTGTGGATAGCAGATGGCTAAACGCTAGAGCAGATAAGGAAAAATATGAAAATAAGTAAAGAAGAAAAGAGTAAATTGGGGGGTAAAATAATGATGGTAGTGGAAGCCTTTACCCAAAGACCCGTTACTTTATGGTACACAGAAAATGATAAATCAAATGATAAAATATGGTGTAAAGAATTGGCAGCTAAATTACCAGAAAATGGTTTAATTCTCGTAGATATGGGATTTTTTAGCTTTGTGTGGTTTGATTTGTTAACAGAAGCTAAAAAGTTTTTTCTAACCAGATTTAGAGCGGGTACATCTTACAAAACCAAACAAGTATTGTCTCAAGGTAGTCATTACAGAGATGAGATTATCATTATGGGAAATTACCGTTCTAATCCTTGCAAGCATCCGGTGAGATTAGTCTCAGTATTATGGGGAACAATCTGGTATCAGTATTTAACAAATGTGTTGTCTCCCGAACAACTGTCCGCCGAAGAGGTCTGTGATTTATATCGAAGACGATGGACAATCGAAGAAGCCTTTTTATTAACGAAAAGACTTTTAGGACTAGCCTATTTATGGGTAGGTAATAAGAATGGTGTCCAAATCCAGATTATTTGCACTTTGATTTTCTATACGGTCTTAAATCAATTGGTAGGGGAAGTGGCGATTGCTCTAAATCAACCGAAAGAAAAAATCTCAGTAGAGATGGTGTTTCGGAGTCTATACTATGTAGCGAAGGCTATTGCTAGAGGAGAAAAGCCTGATACAGTAACCTATCTGGCTGAACGTGCTAAGTTATTTGGTTTGGTCAAAGCTGAGAGAAAGCGACATCGAGAAAAGGCCGCTCTCAATCAACAAATTTGGGAACCCATTCCTTTAAGTTGACACGGATGGGCGTATAGTCGCTCCGAATATTCCCCCTTTTTTTGGTGATGGACTGAGTGAAATAATCCGCCGTTCCTGAATCCACTGGGGGAGCAAACAATAAAATTCTCTCGTTGGGGAAGTCGGGGTTAACCTGGTTCCAGCTAACGATCTTGCCTTCTGCGTCCGTCTCCCAGATTTTCTTTAACTCTTTTCGCATTAAGCATTTAAGAAACTTATTGTTTCGGTTTGCTACCAACGCCAGACCATCAAGAGCCATCGGCAACGGGTGCGACCTTTAGTTGATAAAAGCTGTTGTAATCAGGGTTCTACAGGGAACCCATATTGATCAAGTTTTGCCCAAAATTGACTCCATCGTTCCTTGGTCAATACCAAAGCTCGTAGGCTCAAAATAATTCCTGCTCCTTTTTCCTTCCATCGCATCCCTGAACAACATAATCGTTGTTTGACCAACGTCTTACAAGCTGCTTCCGTAACACCTGAACCAATCGGATACTTTTTCTCTATGTATTCAGCATAATCCATTTGATGCTGATGATTCTCGTAATAAGTAATCGCCGCTTGTAGTTTCTCGGTAAGATTCTTAGAATGACTTTTTTCTTCTTTGACTTCTTTCATCAGATTTAGCAGTTCTCCTGCTTTTCCTTTTTCATGCTTGAGTTCTCGACAATTTTCAGTCAACCATTCTTTTTGTTTTGACACTGTATTCGGATGCAACGCTTCTGCCAAGGCACCTAAGTAACCAGAGGCATGATAGAAATCTAATATCTGTTCTTCCGTTTGCTTTTCTAAAAACTTCCAATTTGATTCTGCCCCGTCTGCTATCCCGACCAATGTTGCCTCTGGATAACGTTTTTTCGCTCGCTCAATTTCTCTTTCTAATCTTTCTAGAAAACTCTTTTTTCCATACTCTGGTGCCGCACCTAGATAGATTGTAGGTTGACGTTCGCCTTCACTATCGTATAGGGAAACGGTTCCCACCATTGCTTCACGGTAGCCATCCTCACACATCAGCATACAGGTTCCATCTAATCCTATTCCCACTGTTGCAATTTGGCTATCCTCCTTGGGCGGGGCATAACTCCACGCTTCTTCTTTTGCCTGTACCACACTTCCTACTGCTTCACTCAATCTTTGGATATAGGATAGCGCTACTTTTCTACCATGATTTTCTAATAAATCATTTTTCACCTCTTTGCCTGCCATCCCTGACATTTTTGAGGATACCTGTTTTGCCAATAATGGCGTTGATGTTATGATTATCCTTGCTTCTCTTTCTAAGGGGCAATACGTTTTTCCTCAAAGGTGAACGCTGATATACATGACGATTCACTATAACCTCACCATAAGGTGTTTGATATTCTTTCGGTTGCTCTCCCTTACTCTTCCAGATTTCTTCACCGATTTTTAAGGGTGAACCATCTGTATCTAAATATTTCAAGGCTTCTTTGCTGGCGATGCAACCTACTTCGTTTAAGCCTTTTTGAATATTTATTTCTGTATCCAACATTGAACGACTGAGTTCTAATGTTAGTTCTATTTTTATCTTTGAACCCTCTACATTAATTAGTTTTGCTGTCATCATTGTTTCCTCTTTGTCACTTTTCATCTCATGTTAACACTTTTCTTTTCCTTCATCAACTAAAGGTCGCACCCATCGGCAACTCCACATATTCAATCCCCCCTTGCTTACAGGCCTTGGATTCCGAGCTTCTGATGACGCGGGAAGCCACCGCGATATCAATACTGCCATTGCAGAGCCGAGCAAATCCACCCCCCGTACCACTAGCAGCTACCCCGACTTTGGCATTGGGATTGACTTTTTGGTATTCTTCGGCAACCGCAAGAGCCAAGGCAAAGCCCACAGCCCCTCCATCCACACTCACCTGCTGATCCCCACCTTCTGACTTGCCACAACCCGTCATCAGTCCAGTGGTCAGCAAGAGAGGAATAAGATAAAAAAGACGGGATAGTTTCATAGACTTAAAAAGGGATTAAGAGAATAGATTATTAGAGTTTAGGCAGGGGAATTTGCCCTGATTTTGTCAAAAATAGCTCCCTTGGCAAAAAACTCTTTTTCAATCAAAGACCAACCGCCCAAATCTTGAGCATTAAACAGGGTTTCAATCGGTGGGAATTTCGACTCAGTCGCAACAGCAACAAAGGGATTAACCGAACGGTAGCCGAACGTAGTAAATTCATCCTGAGCTTCCTGGGAATAGAGGAAATCTACAAAGGCTTCTGCCACTTTGCGATTGCGATGCTTATCCACATTTTTTTCAACGATCGCCACAGGATTATCAATAGAAATATTAACGGGCGGAATAAAGTAACTGGTATTCGGTTGGTTTTTCTCGGCTAAAAATACCTCGTTTTCGTAGGTGACTAGGACATCGCCCTGACCCTGTTTGAAGAAAAGGTCGCTGGCAGTCCGCGCATCTTGAACGAGGTTGGGGCTATTCTGATAGACTTTGGTGACAAATTGCTGGGCTTGCTCTGGTTCACCACCAGTTTGAGTGACAGAACCCCACAGCCCTAAAAACTGCCAGATAGCGATTCCAGAGGTTTGAGGATCGGCTGAAACAAGCTTTATATCGTCGCTAGCTAAATCTGCCCAAGTTTTAATATTTTTGGGGTTATCTTTACGGGTCACAATCGTCGCTACCGACTGACTTACGATGCCTCGTCGGGGAAACCTGATTTGCCAATCTTCGTTCACCAAGCCCGCTTCTGCCAGTCTGATCACATCCAACGGCAGAGCAAGATGGACAACATCTGCTTCTTGTTTGCCGGCAATAACATCATCGGCTTGGGCGACAGAACCGCCATAGCTGGTTTCAATTGTGACGTTTTGGTTGTGTTCTTTTTTCCACTGTTCAACAAATTTTGGGATGATTTCCTTATAAACCGCTTCGGTTACGGAAAAAGAGACTAGGTTAAGTTTGACATCTCCCCCGTAACCCTCGCCATCACAGGCAGCTAGGGTCAGAGTCAACAACAATCCACAGAGAAAAAGACCGCCATAAATTTTAAATTCTTGTCGCCCTGATTGGAATATTTTCAGCAAACGGGAACTCAAATTAATCGCAGCTTGAATTAAATTCAGTATAAAACTGAGAACAATTGTCACAATGGGTTGTTTATTCACACAGAACCATCCTAACCACAGTATCTTGATCGGATTTTCGTAATTAATTCACAATTCACGGATTATAGGGCTATTAAATTGGCTTTGTCAACGAATCGTGTCAGGATTGTGTCAAAAATGTGTCGTAAATATGTCAAAAATGGTTTAGAGATGTTTTAGGACTGGATAACGAAAATAACACGTCAGTTTATCTGCACGCTACCCCAAAAGACAGCAATCCACTAAAATTCAATCAACTTGCTGTTATTTTAGCTTTTGCCCCTATGAATTTTTCGGCGATCGCCCCCAATCTAAGAAAGCTCTTGCCTCGATGGTTCGGCACTTTCCTATTAATTTTCTCCATCACTCTGCTGGGAACAGTTGGATTATTTCAAGGCATGGCCGCCAGTCAAGGAGCCAAGCCAGAGGTCATTCGTATTGATTATGCCTATTACAATCCTGTCAGTCTCGTCTTAAAACAAAAGGGTTGGCTAGAGGAAAGTTTAAAGAAAGACAACATCAAGGTTGAGTGGGTTTTGAGTCAGGGTAGTAATAAAGCTTTGGAATTTCTCAATGCTCGCAGTTTAGATTTTGGATCAACGGCTGGAGCGGTGGCTTTAATTGGTAAAGCGAATGGCAAGGGTGCGACCTTTAGTTGATAAAAGCTGTTGTAATCAGGGTTCTACAGGGAACCCATATTGATCAAGTTTTGCCCAAAATTGACTCCATCGTTCCTTGGTCAATACCAAAGCTCGTAGGCTCAAAATAATTCCTGCTCCTTTTTCCTTCCATCGCATCCCTGAACAACATAATCGTTGTTTGACCAACGTCTTACAAGCTGCTTCCGTAACACCTGAACCAATCGGATACTTTTTCTCTATGTATTCAGCATAATCCATTTGATGCTGATGATTCTCGTAATAAGTAATCGCCGCTTGTAGTTTCTCGGTAAGATTCTTAGAATGACTTTTTTCTTCTTTGACTTCTTTCATCAGATTTAGCAGTTCTCCTGCTTTTCCTTTTTCATGCTTGAGTTCTCGACAATTTTCAGTCAACCATTCTTTTTGTTTTGACACGGTATTCGGATGCAACGCTTCTGCCAAGGCACCTAAGTAACCAGAGGCATGATAGAAATCTAATATCTGTTCTTCCGTTTGCTTTTCTAAAAACTTCCAATTTGATTCTGCCCCGTCTGCTATCCCGACCAATGTTGCCTCTGGATAACGGTTTTTCGCTCGCTCAATTTCTCTTTCTAATCTTTCTAGAAAACTCTTTTTTCCATACTCTGGTGCCGCACCTAGATAGATTGTATGTTGACGTTCGCCTTCACTATCGTATAGGGAAACGGTTCCCACCATTGCTTCACGGTAGCCATCCTCACACATCAGCATACAGGTTCCATCTAATCCTATTCCCACTGTTGCAATTTGGCTATCCTCCTTGGGCGGGGCATAACTCCACGCTTCTTCTTTTGCCTGTACCACACTTCCTACTGCTTCACTCAATCTTTGGATATAGGATAGCGCTACTTTTCTACCATGATTTTCTAATAAATCATTTTTCACCTCTTTGCCTGCCATCCCTGACATTTTTGAGGATACCTGTTTTGCCAATAATGGCGTTGATGTTATGATTATCCTTGCTTCTCTTTCTAAGGGGCAATACGTTTTTCCTCAAAGGTGAACGCTGATATACATGACGATTCACTATAACCTCACCATAAGGTGTTTGATATTCTTTCGGTTGCTCTCCCTTACTCTTCCAGATTTCTTCACCGATTTTTAAGGGTGAACCATCTGTATCTAAATATTTCAAGGCTTCTTTGCTGGCGATGCAACCTACTTCGTTTAAGCCTTTTTGAATATTTATTTCTGTATCCAACATTGAACGACTGAGTTCTAATGTTAGTTCTATTTTTATCTTTGAACCCTCTACATTAATTAGTTTTGCTGTCATCATTGTTTCCTCTTTGTCACTTTTCATCCCATGTTAACACTTTTCTTTTCCTTCATCAACTAAAGGTCACACCCAATGGCAATCCTATCCAGTCTATCTATGTTTTTTCTAAACCTGAATGGGCGGCTTTAGTGGTTAAAAAAGGTTCGCCCATTAAATCGGTTAAAGACCTCAAAGGCAAAAAAATTGCCGCCACCAAGGGAACTGATCCCTATATTTTTCTGCTCAGAGCTTTGGATAAATGTGGCTTAAGTCCTAAAGAGGTGGAAATTGTTTTGTTGCAACACGCAGACGGTCGAGCGGCTCTCGAAAAAGGTGATGTGGATGCCTGGGCGGGACTTGATCCTCACATGGCAAAAACCGAAGTAGAAAATGGTTCTCGTTTATTTTTCCGTGAGCCAAATTTTAACAGTTATGGGGTGTTAAATGTTCGTGAAGAATTTTCTCAAAAATATCCCAATACCGTTAAAAAAGTGCTGATTGCCTATGAAAAAGCTCGAAAATGGTCGGTACAAAATAAAGCTCAATTACAGGATGTTTTAGAGAAAGAATCTAAACTTAGTCCTGCGGTGGCGGCTAAACAATTAGAACGCACGAATTTAAAAGATTCCCGTATTGGTGATGCTCAGAAAAAGGTAATTATTGCTTCGGGTAATGTGCTGAAAAGAAGTGGAGTCATTCCTAATTCAGTAGATGTTCCAAAAACTACTAATAGTCTGATTAATCCCCAATATCGCAATAGTATTTAAATCCAATGGCTAAGACCCTACTTTCTCCAGCAATTCTAAATTTAAGGCGAGGTAAGGGTTGTAGAAAAAAAGGATAATGGGAAAGGACAACGGGAGCATCTCATTTATGCCATAAGTATTAATACTTATGGGGCAGAAAAATAAGACTTTGAACTTTATCGAACTTTATCAAAAAAAGAAATGAGAGTATAATAGTCGAGACCCACTTTCCAAAATCTATCCCAATTGAGGAACAATCTCATGTTATCAGTGTTATCAGAAAATGAAAAAAGGATTCAAGAGTTATGTCAAGAGTTGGGAGAATGTCTCTATCAACAATCTCAAGTTAAAACATTTAATAATTTGGGCGAAATAGAGGAGACTGTCAGAGACTTAATGATTCAGTATGTCAACCCAGAAATAGGTATTTTTTTGTCAAAACAAGTACCGAGGAAACCACAGGTCGGATACGAACAGTAAAAAGTATTTTGGGGGAATTGCCCATTACAGAAAAACAAGCGAAGAAATTAGAACTAAAGCCTCGAACTCAGATGAGTCCAATGTTAGAGAAGAACTGTTTGCTACTGAGTGGCGATGAGTCTTATGAAAAAGCAGCTAAGAAAATCCAATCATTGACGGGAATTGCTGTTTCTCACAGTACGCAACAACGCCTTGTACATCGCTATCATTTTGAAGAATTACCCTCTAACACAGAAGTCGAAGAAATTAGCATAGATGGTGGGAAGGTACGACTCAGAACTCCCAAGGGAGAACCCTTAATTTGGCGTGATTATAAAGGAGTCAGTTTTCATCAATTGGGGGTAGCTGCCTTTTTTCAAGATAACTCGGCTTTATTAGATTTGGTTAATTCTCAAATTTTGGCTAAGCCTTTAATTTGTTTGGGAGATGGACATGATGGTATCTGGAACTTATTTCGTGAGATAGGACAGAAACATGAGCGAATTGAAATTTTGGACTGGTATCACTTAATTGAAAACCTCTATAAAGTTGGGGGGTCATTCCAGCGAATTGAGGAGGTCAAGTCTTTTCTTTGGACGGGTGAAGTGGATGCCGCTATCTCCTGTTTTGAGGGATGGTCAGAGCCTCAAGCTGAGAATTTTATCATTTATTTAAACAAGCATAAACATCGGATTGTCAATTATGGTTATTTGCAGGCAGAGGGCATTTCCATTGGCTCTGGCTCTGTCGAATCTCAAGTTAAACAAATTGGTCATCGTCTTAAAATTACTGGTGCGAGTTGGAATTCTGACAATGTACCACAAGTCCTTCGTCATCGCTGTTCCTATTTAAATGATTACCTTTTTTGACTCTTTCATTTACCTCGTTAAGTATTTCTACTTATTGCAAAGGTGAGATGCTCCCTCGCTTTGCCTACAATGAATCCAGATTAATCACATTAGGCAAATTAGAAGGTCGAGTGGTCGTGATTGTCCATACTCCTCGCCAAAATAAAACTCGTATTATTTCCATGAGAAAGGCAAACCATCGTGAACAAAAAATCTATCAAAAGCGACTTAACCAAAATTGATCTAATGACAGATGAGGATATTGATTACTCAGATATTCCAGAATTGGGAGATGAATTTTTTACCAAAGCTACCGTTCCCTTCCCAACTTCCTATACAAACCGACCTATTTCAGAAAATCCCGACTATTCTCCCCTAAATACAAATAAATCTCTACATCAAGCAAAATGAAAACAGCCAAGCAAACTCAGAACTATTTGAATTTTCAGCTAATATTTTCCTAATCAAAAAATAATTCATCGCCTGGGCAATCAACATTCGATCAAATGGATCGCCATGATGGGAGGGAAGAGCAATATAAGTCTTGGTATCTGCAAACGTGACGGGTAAATTCAAGGTTAATCAAAATCCTCAGACATCCAAACTTTCCCCTTTAAAATTTCGGCGTTGCTGATTTACCGTATGAATCTATCAAGATGCAATTTTTAACACATTGATTCACACTGGTTTCTAGATGTATGCAAAATTCGATTTCATCTCCTGATTAAACAACGTAAAAAAAAGGAACCAGCGAATCAAGGGATTCAGACCAATTCCGACGGACTGTTTTTAAAAAGGTTAGAGATAGCCATAAAATAAATGATCCGATAGAATAGCAAAAGACAGTTTTAACAAAAAGGTAAATTGTATGCTGAAAAAATCAGTAACGGAAATCAGTGAAGACCTAAAATCGCTGTACATCGAAACAGCCAAAAAACTAAAAGGTAGCGACAGGAGACAATTCATGGCACAGGTTGTACAAGGTTTGGGAATAGGGGGACAAACCTTCGCAGAACGCGAATTAGGGTGGAATAGACGAACAATCCGCAAAGGAACAGAAGAATTAACGAGTGGTCAAGCATTCATAGATGGTCGCAGCCGTAGTCATCCGTGTCAACTTAAAGGAATGGGTTCCCAAATTTGTTGATTGAGAGCGGCCTTTTCTCGATGTCGCTTTCTCTCAGCTTTGACCAAACCAAATAACTTAGCACGTTCAGCCAGATAGGTTACTGTATCAGGCTTTTCTCCTCTAGCAATAGCCTTCGCTACATAGTATAGACTCCGAAACACCATCTCTACTGAGATTTTTTCTTTCGGTTGATTTAGAGCAATCGCCACTTCCCCTACCAATTGATTTAAGACCGTATAGAAAATCAAAGTGCAAATAATCTGGATTTGGACACCATTCTTATTACCTACCCATAAATAGGCTAGTCCTAAAAGTCTTTTCGTTAATAAAAAGGCTTCTTCGATTGTCCATCGTCTTCGATATAAATCACAGACCTCTTCGGCGGACAGTTGTTCGGGAGACAACACATTTGTTAAATACTGATACCAGATTGTTCCCCATAATACTGAGACTAATCTCACCGGATGCTTGCAAGGATTAGAACGGTAATTTCCCATAATGATAATCTCATCTCTGTAATGACTACCTTGAGACAATACTTGTTTGGTTTTGTAAGATGTACCCGCTCTAAATCTGGTTAGAAAAAACTTTTTAGCTTCTGTTAACAAATCAAACCACACAAAGCTAAAAAATCCCATATCTACGAGAATTAAACCATTTTCTGGTAATTTAGCTGCCAATTCTTTACACCATATTTTATCATTTGATTTATCATTTTCTGTGTACCATAAAGTAACGGGTCTTTGGGTAAAGGCTTCCACTACCATCATTATTTTACCCCCCAATTTACTCTTTTCTTCTTTACTTATTTTCATATTTTTCCTTATCTGCTCTAGCGTTGAGCCATCTGCTATCCACACTGCACTAAACTTTTCTCTTATTTTTTCCCATTTTTCTCCTACTTGGAGCTTCTTCCCTTTTTCGGCTGCTTTTTCTAACACTCCTTTTAGTAATATTGCAAATATTTCGGCTGGCACATTCATCATTCTTTTTGATACTGCCTGTTTGCTTACTTTTAATGATGCTACCCATAGCAATCCCTCTTCCTCTAACAGTCTTACCGCTTCACTTATACCCGCTATTTGACGATACACTATACTTAACACTAATGCCACCATTACTGGTAAATTTAATACCCTATCTCTCATCATTTTCTCATGAGTTCCCTGTAAATATTTTAATGGTGTAAACATTGTGGGTTCTAGTAATTCAAACAACTCTTTTGTTATTTCAGGGATTTCTACCCCTGGCTGATTTGTCTTACGACGTAAGTCTGGGTTTCCTTTTCTCCGAGGATGTTGTCTTGCCATTTGTTTTTTGCTCACTTTTTTATATACTAACCTTTTTTTCAGCCTACTCTTACTTCCGCCTGCTTTTAGGCTAATCTTTTGTGAGTAGGCATTTTGGCTTAAGTTGACACCAATGGGGTAAAGGCTTCCACTACCATCATTATTTTACCCCCCAATTTACTCTTTTCTTCTTTACTTAGGGCTTGCTGAAAAAAGCTGAAACCTTTACGGAGAAAAATAGTAGGCGAATTAAGAACCGCTAGAATGCACGAAAATAGGGTAGAATGCCTCAAAACCATTGCATTAAGAAGAGAGAAAGCAGATGTACCGAAAGCAACAGTACTCAATTGAAACACCAGAAAACTTGAAAAATCTGTTCGGCGGGCAGTTAGACGAAGAAAATCGTTGGATAGAAATGTCAAAAATGATTCCCTGGGAAGAATATGAGGAAGAATATGCAAAAAACTTCACAGAAAAAAAAGGAGCCCCAGCCAAATCATTTAGAATGGCATTAGGAGCATTAATTATCAAAGAAATTTCAGGAAAAAGTGACAGAGAAACAGTAGAACAAATAAAAGAGAACCCTTATTTACAGTACTTTATAGGAATGGAAAGCTATAGTAGCAAAGAAGCATTTAATGCGTCAATGATGGTTCATTTTCGTAAAAAAATAGGAATGGAATTAATAAATAAATAAAATTAATAAAGAAATAGAAAAAAAAGCGACGGGTGTAGCGTCAGAAAAAAAAGAAAATGAAGGAAAGTTATTGTTAGATGCGACTTGTACACCAGCAGATATAAAATATCCAACGGATATAGGAATATTGAATGATGCCAGAGAAAAAACAGAAAAAATAATAGATAAGCTGTATGAAGAAATAAAAGAGAAAAGGAAAGAAAAGCCGAGGACTTATAGGGAAGTGGCAAGAAAAGAGTACTTAGCCATAGCAAAAAAACGTCGTGTGTCAAAAAAAGAAAGAAGAAAAGGAACAAAAAAACAACTAGGATATATAAAAAGAAACTTGTCTCATATAGAAAAAATGATAGAAGAGGGAGCAAAGTTAGAAAAACTAACGAAAAAAGAGCAAGAAGAGCTTGTAACGATAGGAAAAGTGTATGAGCAACAGTTAGAAATGTATGAAAAAAAGACAAATAAAGTAGAAAACAGAATTGTGAGTGTAAGCCAACCTCACGTGCGTCCAATAGTGCGTGGAAAAGCGGGAAAAGCAGTAGAGTTTGGAGCTAAAATATCGGCAAGTAATGTGAATGGCTTTGTCTTCTTAGACAAATTAAGTTGGGATAATTACAACGAATCGGGAGATTTACAAGCGCGAATAGAAGAATATAAAAGGGAAACAGGATGTTATCCGGAATCGGTTCATGTGGATAAAATCTATCGAACAAAAGCGAATCGAGCTTATTGTAAAGAAAGGGATATAAGAATGAGTGGTCCCCGATTGGGAAGACCGCCGAAAGAGGTGAGCAAAGAAAAAAAGAAAGAGGCACGCTCAGATGAAAGAGTGCGTAATGCCATTGAGGGTAAATTCGGACAGGGAAAGAGGAAATTTAGTCTTGGTCGAGTGATGGCCAAACTACCTGAGACCTCGGAAACGGTAATTGCGATGAACTTTTTGGTAATGAATCTTTCTACTCTACTTCAGAAGACAAAAAGTAAAAAGTTGTAGAGTCGTTTTTCTTGTGAAAAATGGTGTTAATTTTCCTCTCTTTTGTGAGGAGTGATTTGTGTTGACCTTTTTAGACAGAAAGGAACAATAGATTAAACAAAATCTGTATTTTGATTTGTTTCCATAAGGATAAGTTATCTATGCTTTTTCAGTCCATACTTCCCTAACCCACATTTCTTTCGTTTTTTGACTTTTTCAGCAAGCCCTAATTAGTTTTGCTGTCATCATTGTTTCCTCTTTGTCACTTTTCATCTCATGTTAACACTTTTCTTTTCCTTCATCAACTAAAGGTCACGCCCGTAGGAAGAGCCTTAAGCCAAAAACGATAGGCAAAGCCGCCCAAAAGATGGATTAATTGACGAAAAGTGACTTCAATCTTAAATCGGAGACCGTAAGCGGCAATAATCTCAGGTCCAGTCAAACAGAGGTCAGTAGAAAGCAGAATCAGTCTTTGTCCGTTGGGCAATTGGGTGAGGACAAACTTAACGAGCTGATGGGGACTATCCCAGTGGAACTCAAAGCACTGATAAGAAACGGAGACTTGTTGACCATAGAGCCAGACTTTAGCGGTGGGAAAATCCTCCACAAGAGCAAACAGGCTTTCTAGTTTTATTGAACTCCCCCAAAGCCGTGGTCGTCCTTTCCCCCTCAAGGTCGGAACGGAAGAAAAGGGAGCATATGCCACTGTAGAGCAACGCACTCGGGTGATGAGATGCAAGGCATTTTGGCGAAAACTTTTGAGCACTGCTCCACAAGCGAAGTAAGCATCCAAAATCACATAGCTTCCCGCCTCTGCGTAGGTAGTGCAAAGCTCCCCCATTTTCGTGACTAGAGTAGTCTTCTCTTTTTTGCTGCCTTTTTTCCCTTCCTTTGCCGTTGCTTTGGACTTGATGCCATCGTCTAGCCGCAACACTAAGGGCAAGGCAAAGCAGGCTTTTCCTGCTCCCACCAAAACACTCAAGGCATTGAAGTAATGCCCCCTTATCCATTCTGGCTTCGCCACATTTCCGGATTCTTGGTGTAGTCGTTTTACCCCTGGCATCTTGCGCCCTTCTTTCCCCACTTTGATTCCATCCCCCACATACACTCGTTTTTCCTTGATTCGATATAGATTTTCATGCTGACTTACCCACTTCGACCATCCCAAGGTCAGTCCTTTGACGTTAAATGCCTTGGATTCAAACCAATGTAGTGCCTGATGGTAGTAGCTCTCTGTTAACCCTAAGGCATTGACATAGCTTGTTATTGCGCTCGGTTGGCTGTTGAGCACTACTCCCCAGGCTAATAGGATAAACCATTGGTACGTTGCTTCTCGGCTAAAGGCGGGACGGAGATTCTCTAGGATTTGCTCTAGTCGCTGACATAGTTGCATAATTGATAGATAGCACTGGCTATCGATTTTCTATATCAGCCAGTTTCGGACATAACGGCACTCTTGGGTATCGCATGTCCGATTTTCTTTTCTCACTTACCCTGCTCGAGAACTTCCCACTGTCCAGTCCATAAGGATAAGTTATCTATGCTTTTTCAGTCCATACTTCCCTAACCCACATTTCTTTCGTTTTTTGACTTTTTCAGCAAGCCCTACCTATTTTGTCTTTGATAGCTGGCAACACCTTCTTGATTTTATGCTTGAGCCATTTGACTCTCTGCCCGCCACTAATTCCTCCTGATTTTTCAAATTTAGAATTGCTGACAAAAATTTATTGACCCTAACTCGGATAACGTTCGGATTTCTCAATTTAACCTACAGTGAGGGCGATCTGCGTGGCCGTACTTTCAGCGATCGCGTTTTGATGAGAGTTGAGACAGCGATCGCTTTTTGATGAGAGTTGAGACAGCGATCAAGTATGTTGCAGCTTATGATTGAGTGCAATCGCTTTTTGATGAGGTTGTAAAGGGCGATCTGTTAAGTCAGAATTTTCCTATAATGGAGCTAGGCATATTTCCAGTCAACTATTTATGAAACAGCTAATCGTCCAAGTCGTAGATACCGATAAAGCAGAGATGTTATCAAGGCTATTGACTGCTTTAGATTTTGTCAACTCTGTCGAAATCCAAGAACAGAACCAAACAAAAATTGATAATGAGCAAGATTTTTTTGCCCTAGCGGGACTTTGGGACAATCGAACAATTACGGCGGAAACCATTCGTCAAAAGGCTTGGCAGGAAGATAGCTAATGACTTTATGTGATACCAATATTATCATTGAGTTTTATAAAAACAATGGCAAAGTTGTTAATGAGCTTCGTCACATTGGCATTAGTCAGTTAGCAATTAGTGTTATTACTCAAGCTGAATTGTATTATGGTGCTATCAATAAATTAGAATTACGAAAAATCAGAAAGCATCTAGAAATCCTCACCATTTTTCCAGTTGACATTGTTGTATCTACAAAATTTATTGAATTAATGGAGACTTATTCTCTAAGTCATAAATTATCTATTCCCGACGCTTTAATTGCTTCCACTGCATTAGTTTACAATCTTGATTTATACACATTAAATCTTAAAGATTTTCGCTTTATTGAAGGTTTAAATTTGTATTCTGGAAATTTTTAATAGAGCGATCGCTTTTTGATGAGAGTTGAGACGGCGATCAAGTATTTTGCAGTTTATAATTGGGGACAATCGCTTTTTGATGAGAACTGAGACGGCGATCGCCCTCAATTAACCCATCGCTTGTTCAGAAAGCTTTTGTCGTAACCAAAGATTCACCAGGGCTTCAACCTCAACTCCTCTTTGTTGAGCTTGTTTCTCAATTTCACTAAACAAATCGACCTCAAGGGGGACAGAATAAGCGACCTCAAACTCAATATCAGGAGCATCAGTGTCAAAATCAGTAAAATCATGGGTATCCCAAAATTCACCAATTTGTGCATCAGTACTTGACTTGGAAAGACTACTAAATTTATTTGCGTTCATAAGCCTTGCGCTCCTTCCTGCTCATATCACGGGTACTAACAATAATAGCCGTTCTTGCTTCTGGTTTGTAAATAAAGAATACGGATAAATATCGGCCCTCAATTGTTTGTCCAAATGCGACATAGACATTTTCTCCGACCGTATGACCTTTTTCAACAAAGCGAAAGCGAGGAAAATTGTGCAAAACCTGTTCAGCCTCATGGCGTGTAACCCCATGTTTTACCTGAAGTTTCTCTTCAATGTATTCGGGACAGACAATGGACTCAATTTTCATACGGTCAACGAGGTTTCGCTGTCTGTGTCTATTTTAAAACAGAATACTGGAAAAAGAGATTGATGGAAAAAATATGTTAAAGAACGGCGATCGCTCTTGTCAATTACAAATGATAAAACAGCGATCGCACTTTTTAGGAGCGTAGAATATCATATAAAATATTGACAATTAAGGTTCGAGTTTCTAAGGATAATAATCCTAGCTCACGCTGAATAAGTGAGGCTCGAAGTGTTACCAAGTGATCAAGCCTGATGGTTGATGATTTGCGAAGACCACTCATCATAAAATCTGGATTTTCTGGTCTTAGGATAATATCTGTATGGAGGGGGCTTTCGGGAATACGGCTGGTGATTAGAGCAAAGATAATATGTTGATAGACTCCAATTTTATTTGTTAGACAATAAGCAGGACGAACTTTACTGGAAGATAAATCATCAAAGGGAAATTGAATTAAAACGATTTTACCCTTCATTTGCCACAGGTTGTCCATCTTCAAGAGTATAAATATCTTCTTCTGAATCATGCAGAAAAGCAAAGCTAGGGTTATCTGCAACAGCATTTAGCCAGGTTTTTTCATTGAGTTCATCCTCTGGCATCAAAAGAATAACACGCACAAACCTGGCTTTTTCTTGGGGAATGGGATGATCAAGTTGGATTTGTCCTTGGGTATTTAGGATACCAGTAGTTTCAATCGCACGCATAGCAAAACCTAAAAGTAGTTATTTCATTTTAACATTAAAGCAATAATGAGAAGCTGTGATGATTCGCTACAGCGATCGCTCATGTCAATTACAAACAACAAAACTGCGATCTTATTTCTCCAAACAAGATTATCCTAAACACTGGAAATGGAGTATTCTAGTGGACGAGATTGAGTATTGCGTTTAGAGGCATCTAAAATTTCAATACCAACAACATCACCTTGATTATCGTAGTCAAAAATCACACCTGTTTCTACTTCGTCACTTTCTTCAATAGCGGCATCTGTGAGTAAGATTCTAAGAATATCAACGTCTTGGTCATAATGAATTTTCATGGTTATCTCCAATATTTTTTGATTTTTGTTGTTAGATAAAGTGTGATAACTTTTTTTGGGCTTTCGTGATTGACAATAATGCGAAGTAAAAACGGCTTATTATTGATTGTAACGAGAGATTGATAACACTGTCTTTGTTCGCGTTCCTCGGTAATTTGCTGGGGAGTATTTAGAGTTGATTCAATATGTTCTAAGGGAATAAAACGGCGTTCTATTTCTTGTTTAGCATGTTCAGAAAAATAATACTCCACATTTTACCTCAATTTTAACATATCAGGATTTTAATACAAACTCAGAATGACAAGTTATGCGAAATAAAATAACCGTGAAGGGTAGGCGATCGCTCATGTCAATTACAAATGATAAAACAGCGATCGCCCTATCTAAATGCTTCAATTTGATCTAGATAAACGTTAACTAACTTGTGATCGACAATTAATTCTTCAATCTGTGTCCAAATATGAGCTAAAAACTGGTGAAATTCACGTTTTCGCATATTTCCAAAGCGGAGATGAACGACTCTTTAGGCGGGTTGGAATCTAGCATTAGCCTATCTGAAAAATCTACATCTTTAGTGATAATTACTAGATTTTTTTCCTTAGCATATTGCCAAATTTCTGTATCGCTGAAACTTTTGCCTAAAGCTGAAACATGAATAATCGGTAATGATGGCACAAATTGTATTTTAGAAGGCAGATTTTCATCCAATAAAAATCCATTCATGCGACTTTTCGGATTTCATAATGATTGGCCATTAATTTTGTAGCAAATTGGAGACAGGCATAAATATCTTCTCTGGAGAGGGAAGGATATTCTTCTAGGATTTCTTCAATGGAATCTCCTGCTCCCAAAAACTCCATAACGGTTTGTACGGAAATTCTTGTGCCAGCGATAATGGGTTTTCCATTGCAAATATCTGGATCAATTGTGATAGAATTTTTCATGGGTTTTTCTTGATGAAGCTTTGCCATCCCGCAAGCGGCTTAGGTCAATCCGGTGCACCAGGGTTGTTATGCCGTTTGTGTCTAAGGTCGTAGTGTAGAGCTATGACTGAATTTTCAATGTTTCGCCAGGTAGAACTTTAGGCTGTATCTTAGCTGTCGTACTAGGAGAGCTAAGATACCTGATTGCAAGCATACGTATCCCAATTAGTTCCAAAAAGTAGGGTTTTAGCGTAGATTCTGCATATACTTTGCGCCTTACCTCATCCGCATATGTTTCCTTCATATACTTTGAATCATTACTATGAGCAGCACCTATTACACTTCCAGTAAAATCTTTGATCCTTTCTAATTCATAAATTAAAGTTTGATCTCCTGAACTACCATATTTCATCAATAAAATCTCAGATTCGTTACTAATTTTTTCTAGGGCTACAATAAAAAACTCCTTCCAAGAAGCTCTTTCTCCTGAAGATGAAGGCAAGTTAGACGGTTCATCTAGATTCTTCTTTGTAAAGACGCTAATAATAGAGTCAACAGAAGCTGGGTCATAATGCTCAACAACAGTACAAACACTGTTATTAACTAATTCTTCTGCCGCTTCATGACCCAGCTCATCTGCAAGAAAGTAATTCAAGAAAACTCCAAGATAGTTAACACGATCACAAAACTTTTTTGAAATAATCACATTGATTAACTCAATATTTTGAACAGCTTCAAGGCTTCCTATAATATCTATAAGCGCATATTTCAGCGTTCCTACTAATTGACTTTTAATCTCTTCTTTCGATTTGGAAGAATCTGGATAGCGGTAAGCACACATTCGCCTACCACGAATATCAAATGGTAAATCTTCTACTTTGCCTTGAGCAGTATTTACAACACAAATAATTTTGTCCCAACCTAAGCAACTAACAGCAAAACCCAACTCAACCAAAACATTAGGATTAGGGGTTTGTCTCACAATTTTCTTGGTTAAAGATCTTATTATTTTTTCAACTGTGGACGGAGAGTTGATAATCGTGACATCACAGAGAAATATTTGACTATTTGATATCTTCTCAAAGATAGAAGCAGCAATATCTGGAGAACCGGGTAGCGCATCTGTAGCAGTATCTACACGCATCTCAACTTGTATATCTTCACTTCCTTTCTTCAACGATTGAATAGTTTTTTCTAAAGCACTTTTAATAAAATTACGATTTGTTGATGATGGTGAGTCAGACTGCCAAGAGTAAAAAATATTGATCATGTTCAAACTGAATTCTTGTTCTTGTCAACCAATAAAAGCCCATAGCGTATATACAGTAAACGTATATACAGTATTAGTGCATTTAGCCAGATACTTGCTCCCACCCCAATCAAAGACTTACGGCATAACTATGAATTATACGGAAACTTTCCATATATTACCCCAAATAAGGATCTTATTCATAATCTTTCTATATAATACTCCCAAATAGCGTGATCGCAAGAAGTTTTCCGTATAATATTCCAAACAGCGTGCTATACCGACTAGCATACTCTTTTCTCCTGAGAACAGAATTAAAACGAGGTCTGCGATCGCTTTTTGATGAGAGTTGAGACGACGATCGCTGCCTGGATTCAGAGTAGGGTTTTCGGCTGAAGATTCGGCAACGCCCCACTGATGCGAGTTTAAACCATCGTATCTATTTCCGTCTCTTTTATGTCATTCGTTCCTCAGAGACATTGACCTCATACTGTAAATTTCCCAGGACAAAAGCGTCTAAACCCGCGATCGCCGTTTTGGAAAACCTTAAAATTTCCCTGACCAAGAGAGACCTTAAGGTGCGACAATGGTTGATTACCTGTATAAACTGTCACCTGCAAATGAGTTTGAATTGGATTAGCCGTGCAGATCGGTTAAAAGCCCTTCCCCCCTACGTTTTTGCTCGTCTTGATGAATTAAAGGCCATCGCCAGAGAACAAGGCCTAGATTTAATTGATTTAGGGATGGGAAATCCTGATGGGGCAGCCCCTCAACCGGTTATTGATGCGGCGATCGCGGCTCTGGGAGACTCTCAAACCCACGGCTATCCACCCTTTGAAGGCATGGCCAGCTTTCGGGAAAGCATTACCCAGTGGTATTACCGACGTTACCAAGTCGAACTTGATCCCAACAGTGAAGCTTTACCCCTGATCGGCTCCAAGGAAGGTTTAGGCCATTTAGCCCTGACCTATATCAATCCAGGGGATGTGGTCTTAGTTCCGAGTCCTTCCTATCCTGTTCATTTTCGTGGGCCAGTTATTGCCGGTGGAAAAATTTATCCCCTCCTGCTCTCGGCGGAAAAAGATTGGTTAATTGATCTCGCCGCCATTCCTGAAAAGGTAGCCCAACAGGCCAAAATACTCTTTTTTAACTATCCCAATAATCCCACCAGTGCCGTTGCCCCCAAAGCTTTTTTTGAGGAGATTGTCACCTGGGCCCATCATTATCAAATTCTCCTAGTTCATGACCTTTGCTATGCAGAATTAGCCTTCGATGGCTATCAACCCACTAGCCTATTAGAAATTCCCAAAGCCAAGGAAATTAGTGTGGAATTTCATACCTTGTCCAAAACCTATACAATGGCAGGTTGGCGAGTGGGCTTTGTGGTCGGTAATGCTGATATTATTCAAGGCTTACGAACCCTAAAAACCAATTTTGACTATGGTATTTTTCGTGTTGTCCAAAAAGCAGCCGAAACTGCCCTCCAGTTACCAGAAAGTTATATTTTAGAAGCCCAAAATCGCTATCAAAAACGGCGAGATTTTATGGTGAAAGGGTTAGGAGAACTGGGCTGGAATCTGACCCCTTCTAAAGCAACGATGTACCTTTGGATTCCCTGTCCCCCAGGCTTAAGTTCAGCAGATTTTGCCCTCAATGTCTTAGAAAGTACGGGGGTTGTGTTTACGCCAGGGAGTGCCTTTGGGGAAGGGGGCGAAGGGTATGTGCGGATTAGTTTGATTGCAGATTGCGATCGCTTAGGGGAAGCCTTACAACGTTTACAGGAAGCGGGCATTCACTATTAAGAAGTTAGTTATTAACCGACTAAAACTTAATAATCTAGCCCTCAATCTGAATGCGCTAAAGCAGTTCCCGCACATCGGTGACTTGCCCCGTAACCGCAGCAGCCACTACCATCGCCGGACTCATCAGCAAAGTACGACCCGTTGACGAACCTTGACGACCTTTAAAGTTGCGGTTAGAGGACGAGGCACTAATCTGATCGCCTTGCAGTTTATCGGGATTCATGGCTAAACACATGGAGCAACCGGCATCGCGCCATTCAAAACCAGCAGCCACAAAAATCTGATCTAATCCCTGGGCTTCGGCTTCGGCTTTAACCCGTTCGGAACCTGGTACGACAAAGGCTTTGACCCCGTTAGCCACCTGTCGTCCCTTGGCAAATTTGGCCGCTTCTTGGAGATCGCTCAAACGTCCATTGGTGCAACTGCCCACAAAACAGACATCAATTTTTGTGCCTTGAATAGGTGTTCCCGGATTAAGCTGCATATATTGATAGGCTTCAGTCGCTAAAACGCGATCGCTGTCGGGCAGATTTTCGAGACTAGGAATGGTTTCGCTCACCCCTAAGCCCTGACCAGGAGTAATGCCCCAGGTCACAGTCGGCTCAATCTCCTCAGCTTTAAAGGTGACAATATCGTCATAGACCGCATCCTCATCACTGGCGATCGCCTGCCACCATTGAACCGCTTGCTCCCAATTCACATCAGTCGGGGCAAAATCTCGACCCTGTAAATAATCAAAGGTGACTTGATCGGGGTTAATGTAACCGCATCTGGCTCCCCCTTCAATGGACATATTACACACTGTCATGCGCTCTTCCATTGACATAGCGGCAAAGGTCGATCCGGCATACTCGTAGGCATAACCGACTCCACCATTGACCCCTAGTTTACGAATAATGTGCAAAATCACATCTTTGGCATAAACCCCAGGAGCCAAATCACCATTGACTTCGATTTTACGCACCTTCAGTTTGGCTAAGGCCAGGGTTTGGGAGGCCAATACATCTCGTACTTGCGAAGTGCCAATGCCAAAAGCGATCGCGCCAAAGGCTCCGTGAGTAGAAGTGTGGGAATCTCCACAGGCGATCGTCATTCCTGGTTGGGTTAAACCCTGTTCCGGCGCAATAACATGGACAATGCCTTGATTGCCCGACCCAATATTATAAAAACGAATCCCATTTTCCTCAGCATTGCGTTCTAGGGATTGCATCATTTCTTCCGCTAGATCATCCTTAAACGGACGCACCTGACTATCCGTCGGCACAATATGATCCACCGTTGCCACCGTGCGATCGGGATACAACACCTGAAGACTCCGTTCCCGTAACATGGCAAAGGCTTGGGGGCTGGTAACTTCGTGAATCAAATGCAGTCCAATAAAGAGTTGGGTCTGGCCTGATGGCAAAATCTTGACGGTATGTAAGTCCCAGACTTTATCGAATAGGGTTCTCTCGCTCATGGAAGGCTGTGTCACTGTTGAGGGGCATTAAAATTCTATCTGTTGATATCATAGCTTTTTTAGCAGCGATTCCTGCTATCTCTAGGTTAAAGACTAAACCGTGAGAGAAAATTGGTTGACGATTTAAAGTTAAAGTGTCTGGGAGGCACTGGTTCAGCCTAGTTGTTAAATAGCCTGAAAGTCTTGCCCTGTAAGGATTTTAGTGATTCAGGGCAAAAATCGTTGTATCCCTTGCTGCACAGGGGTTTGATGCAATTCCAATAATCAGACTGAACCATTGCCCGCATCGTTCTGATTCTAGAAAATAAACTCAGGTTTGACACTCTCAGGTCTGAAGACACTGAGATTCTTGAATAGCCCAAAGTTTGAGCCTCAAAGGTGTAGTCAAAGCACCTCTATCACTCAAAACAACTACCTCGCGGTGCTGCCATTGTGTTTACCTTTCTTTTTTTGCTTGTTTTCAGAGTCCATCACTCAGCCAGTTTGGTACGCTCCCCCACCTGCCATTGCTTGCCATTGTCTGTGTCACCTCTCAATAGGCTTACTCGATTAGCTGGGATTTCACCACACTAGGAGGGTTCAATGCGTAGATAGTTGTTCCTACTCACACCTAAATTATAGCGCAAGGGGAATAAATTCCCCTGAGTCGTTTTTCCTCTCAGGTCTAAAGACGCTGAGTTTCCAAACTCCCATCCTTTTCTTATGAAAACGACTCAAGCCCAACCTGCCCAACTTTCTAACCCCGTTGATCCCCAAACTCTCGTCAAAAATGGAGAATCACCCACCAGCATTATTTTGGCGATCGCAATTTTACTGGCTATCCTCAGTCAATCACTAACGGGTTTAATCCAAGTTATTTTAAAACAGCAGAAGTAGTTTTTAGATGGGTTAGGACTTTAAAAGTGATCGCTCTGACCCATCCTAATATCAAAGAATCGTTTTAACCAATAAACCTAACCTAACTTGATATCTTAATCAGAATTTAACTCTTTGACTCTTGCACCCCAGAGATCTAATTCCAAAACCTTAGTTTCGGCTTTGATGCCTTCCGTCTGCCAAACCTGTTGGATCGTGGTGGCGACAGTGGGGGCTTTTTCAATAGGCGCGATCGCCAATAGAGTGGGCCCGGCTCCACTGATCACAAGACTATAGGCTCCCGCTTCGAGAGCAGCAGCTTTAACCGCCGCATAGCCAGGAATTAAACTTTGGCGATAGGGTTGATGAATTTTGTCTTCCATCGCGATCGTTAACCAATCTCCTCGACCCAACTTTAATGCTTGTACTAAAAGGGTTAAATGGGAAGCGTTAAAAATGGCATCGGCACGGGAATATTGAAGCGGTAAAACGGCACGGGCGGCTTCCGTGGATAATTCAAAGTTGGGAATGGCCACAATCGGAATCAGTCTTGAATCCCAAGTTAACGGCACAATACGCCAATCTTCATCGCTACCGACAGACAATTGACAACTTCCTAATAGGGCCGGTGCGACATTATCGGGATGGCCTTCCATTGCGATCGCTAAATCCAAAATTTCAGCCTGACGAAGGGGTTTACCCGCAATCACGTTGGCTCCCACTAAGCCCGCAATAATAGCAGTAGCGGAACTGCCTAAGCCTCTAGCCAGGGGAACTCCCAAATTAATCTCGATCTGGATGGGGGGCGGGGTTTGTTCAATAGATTGGTAGAATTTCAGAAAGGCTTGGTAAAGTAAATTACTTTCATCAGTACTAACGCGATCCGCTTCCTCGCCGGTGACGGTAATGACTAGATCGGCGATCGCCTCAGAGGGAATGGTAAAGGTGACTTGGTTATAAAGGTTAAGGGCAGCCCCTAAACAATCAAAACCAGGGCCCAGGTTAGCAGTCGTAGCGGGAACAGTGACAATAAAGGAGGTCATAATTTTCGATGGTCTCTCAGTTGAGAATAGGCGATTCAGTTTATGCAGAGATGAGAAGTTAAGCTGGAATTGGATGGCCCCTAAATTATTGCGACGGGGTAAGATTTAAAATTTCTAAAGGTTCGATCTCGTCTGCTACGGTAAATCCAAAAATCTGTGAATAAAAATAAAATTCACCCTCTAATGCTCGTTTAATATTAGCCGCCATGCGAAAACCATGTTGTTCTTCCGCAAAAGCCACATAGGCAACAGGTAAACCTTTTTGTTTCAACGCTTCAACCATCATTTCTGCTTGATTAGGCGGCACAATTTTATCTTCTAAACCTTGGAAAAAGACCACTGGACAGGCTAACTTATCGGTAAAATGAATGGGCGATCGCGCCTGATAAAGAGCTTGTTCTTCAGGATATTTACCAATTAAACGATCTAGATAACGAGACTCAAACTTGTGGGTATCTTTGGCTAAAGCTTCTAGATCACTGACCCCATAATGACTGGCTCCGGCCTTAAAGGTATCTCGGAAAGTTAAAGCGGCTAAGGTCGTATAACCCCCCGCACTACCACCCGAAATGGCCAACTTTTGCGGATCAACTTTGCCCTGATTGACTAAATATTTAGCCCCATTCACACAGTCATCCACATCCACAATTCCCCATTGGCCATCCAAACGTTGACGATAGGCCCGACCGTAACCCGTACTGCCACCATAATTAACATCTAAATAGGCAAATCCTCGACTCGTCCAATATTGAATTTTTAAACTCAGAGAATTAGAAGATGCGGCGGTGGGGCCACCATGACTTTTAACAACGAGCGGAGGTAATTCTCCTAAAGGAGCTTGATAATCAGGGTTTTTAGGGGCGTAATACCAGGCATAGGCAGTTAAACCTTTTTCGGTTGGAAAACGAATCGCTTCAGGCACGGAAATATAGTTAACATCAATTGTCAAATCACTCGATCTTTTAATGACTCGGTAATCTTGACTGACCACATTAAAAGCAATGATCGCCGCAGAGCTAGTCGGAGAACTACCAATAAAAAATACCGTTTCTCCTTGATGGGTTAATGAGGAAAAATCACTATAGGGAAGCGTAAAGGTTGTTAACTGTCGGCTATCTAGATTCAGTTCTCCCAAATACCAACAACCATTTTGGCTATAGGTGCAAATTATTTGCTGATCATTGAGAAAAAGATAGGTCGATAAACCAAACACCCAATGAGGATAGGCAAATTCGGCTTCAGCTAAATAAACGGCTTCAATTTCTCCGCCATTATAACAATAGAAATTCCACCAACCACCGCGATCGCTGACAAAATAGAGCATCCCATCCGGCGACCATTTGGGTTCAGAAATTGCTTCAATTTCCGTCTGACCAGCTAGACAAACAATATTTTCTAACTGCCCTTCTTCATTCAGATCCGCTAACCATAATTGGGTACTGTCCCAGGGCAAATCAGGATGCTGCCAGGTAATCCAGGTCAGTTGATGACCATCAGGACTTAAGCGAGGAGAAGAATAAAAATCATAGCCTGACGTTAGGGTTTGAACGGTTCCGGTGGCTAGATCGACGGTCGCTAAATAATTACTGGGTTCAGAACCATTATCCCCATGCTCTTCACAGACCACAATTAAACGGTTTCTTGCTTCATCTAAAATAAAATCTGCATAACGTTTATTAGCCTCTCTAGTCAGCGATCGCGGTTCCTGATCTGCCGTTTGCCAATAAATTTGTTGATCTGCAAAATGACTAAAATAAATTGTGCCGTTGACAATTAAGAAAGAACCACCACCGTATTCATGGACACAGGTTCGTACATTAAAGGGGGCTGGCGTAAGATCCGTTTGACTACCATCAGCATAATATTGAACTAAGACACTACGACCCTTTTCCGTCGGTCGGGACTCTAACCCATAGATCCCACCCTGATCCAGTGCAACGGCTCCTAAACCAATACTTCCCGCTAAAATGGCATCAGCATTAATGGGTGATTTCCAGGCACCAAAAGAGGCAGTTTGGATCTCAGTCATGGTTAGGCATTCTCCAGAATTTCCAGCGTTCCCATCATACCGCGATCACTATTATTATACTGACATGACAACCGGAAATTATCCTAGAAGTCAGCGATTCAGTCAGGGCGAACGCATCTAAAAATGATACAGATACAAGAACATTATAGAGGGATGGATAAGGGAAAATAAGGGAAAGTGCATAGAAAACAAAAGCGATGAAACTCCGACCCAAATATAGACTGGTAGAACACTTTGCCGAAATAGATGACCCTCGCATCGAACGAACAAAACGGCATAAACTCATTGATATTCTAACGATTGCCATCTTAGCCGTTATTTGTGGAGCAGAAGGTTGGGTAGCCATGGAAAGTTTCGGCAAGGCTAAACATCAATGGCTAAAAAAAATTTTGGAATTGCCGAATGGCATCCCCTCCCACGATACGTTTGCGCGTGTATTTGCTAGTCTGAATCCAGAGCAATTTCAAGACTGTTTTCTGCATTGGGTCAAAAGTATAGCGGAGGTAAGTGAAGGAGAAGTGATAGCGATTGACGGCAAAACCCTTCGCCACTCCTATGACAATGCCAACGGAAAGGGCGCAATTCAGATGGTAAGTGCATGGGCAACAGCAAATCGTCTAGTACTAGGACAGTGCAAGGTGGAAAGCAAATCGAATGAAATCACGGCGATTCCTAAACTCCTGAAAATGCTAGAGGTCAAAGGTTGTATCGTAACGATTGATGCCATGGGAACTCAGACAAAGATTGCCCAACAGATAGTAGGGCGAGGGGGAGATTATGTTTTGGCATTGAAAGGCAATCAAGGTAATTTATGTGAGGATGTTGAACAATTATTTGCTCATGCTCAATCGGTTAATTTTGTGGGAATTAAGCATGATTTTCATCAAACAATAGACAAGGGACATGGACGGATTGAAATTCGCCGTTGCTGGACGATGGAACAAACAGAATTTTTGCTGGGTGGGGAGAAATGGGCAAAGTTGACGAGCATCTGTATGATTAAAGCGGAGAGACGATTGAAAGACAAAACAGAGTATGAGACTCGCTACTATATCAGTAGCCTGCCGAGTAATGCTCAAAAATTATCCCAATCTGTTCGTAGTCATTGGTTGATAGAAAACTCTTTACATTGGGTTCTAGACTTGGCCTTCAACGAGGATGCTTGTCGCATTCGTAAGGATTTTGCTCCTGAGAATTTAGCCGTCTTACGCCATATCGCTCTTAACTTGCTCACAAAGGAAAATACTCTGAAACTTGGTATCAAGAATAAACGGCTACGCGCTGGTTGGGACGAGGACTATCTCCTTAAGGTTTTACTCGGATAAGATGCGTTTGCCCTGAGTGTCAATCAATCAGCTTTCCGCATTGCATCGCCAAAATCAGTGGGTCGGTTTAGCAACTGTTGTGATGGTTAAAAGTAAAACTCAATTCGGTCATAAAACAACAGAGACGTTTCGCTATTATATTAGCAGTCTTCCTACGGATGCCGAACGTCATAGCCATGTGATTCGTTCTCACTGGAGTATTGAAAATAGTCTGCATTGGGTTTTAGATGTCACTTTTAATGAGGATGCGAGTCGAGTGCGTCAAGGTAATGCGGCTGATAATTTGGGCTTGCTCCGTCGTTTAAGTATTAATTTGCTTAAACATGAGCCATCTCAAAAAAGCTTGAAGATGAAGCGTTATTTGGCGGCGATGGACAACAATTTTCTTCTACAGGTTTTAGCAGCTAGTTCACGGGAGTGATATTCATGAGTATATTTAGCTTCAAATAGGGCTTGCTGAAAAAGTCCACAAAACGAACCTAGATGCCACAGGGCGCGAAAAATGGTGACTTCAGAGCTCAGTTTCCAGTTTTACCTCACATTTTTCCAGCAAAGTGCATGGATTTTGAGCCTCCAAATGCCATAACCTTGCATCTGATCGTTTGTAAAATGCCTGAAAGTATTGTCTAGCAAGGATTTCATCCTTATTCAGCAAGCCCCAAATAGGAGGATTGGCAAAATATTGACACCAACAATTATGAATTAGCGAAATTACTTAACTGGACAGTGGGAAGTTTATGGATGGCAGAGAAGGTAATGACTATGCGGCCAAAGTAAGTCTATCAGGACTTGGAAAAGGGTCAAGTTTAGCGGCAAGGAATTTAGGCAAAAGCAGACTAGGTGGACTTTGAGGAAAAATCATTGGGGCTTGATGTTGGATGGCTAGTTGAGCAATGCGTTCACTAGGATAGCCATGGGAGGGTAGAGTCCGAAACCAGCGAGGGAAATTAGCCCAAATCCCCTGGGGTAACTCTAAGGAAAGAATTTGAAGTAAGCCGAGAACAATGACATGAAGATTAACAAAACGCTCAAAGGCTTCTACTTTGTTTAAAATCTGAGTCTGAACAGTTTGGGGATAGTCAGGGAGGATAAGATTGCTAGTGGTCTGTCAATTTTCTATTTGTGGATAAAGACGCTTGAGACGGATACGAGCCTCAGCCGTCGTGAATTGCCAATCTACCGACTTTTGGGAATGATTGCGCTGAGTGTACCAAGCCGTTGTTTCTTGCTCTAAAGTTTCCCGATCTGGAATTCGACGAGCTAGGCATTGCCGAGTCATTGCGGACAGCTCGTTTTCAGCAATATTAAGCCAACTGCCATGTTTTGGGGTATGGTGAATTTCCAACCGTTCGACTAGACGACGAGCCGTGGAAGGCTCAAATGCTTCATATAGTGAGGCAAGTTTGTGAGTATTTAGCTGATCACATACTAAAATGACTTTGTCGTTATCAGCATAGTCGTTATCGAGTAAATTCTTAATTTCTGTTGCCCAGTCAACCGATGTTCTACGTTCACTGACAACTGTCTTTCGCCACCCAGACAAGGGTTCTGTAAACATAAAGATATTGGCTGTTCCATTGCGTTCATATTCGTAATCATGCGCCTCTGGCTGTCCAGGTTTGGCTGGTAGAGGAAGGCGGGTTTCTTTGACCAATTGTATAGGTTGCTCATCCATGCAAATCACTGGACAATTGGGGTCATAGGGTCGGTGATAAATTTCTAGAACATCTTCCATGTTAGACACAAATTCGGCACTCTTTTCTGGTGGAATCACGTACATCTGTCGCAGATGAGGTTTTAGTTCGTTTTTTTTAACACTTGACGCACGGTTTCGTGACTAATTGCTGGCACAATTTCTAACTCGACCGCCTTGTCGGCTAGTAACCTCAATGTCCAACGGGCTTGACCAGCAGGCGGTTCTCCACAACGTAAGGCGATTAGTTTTGCTTCTACCTCTCCATCAATAATCGGTTGACGAGGCGGCGTTTTGCGGGGCTTGCGGCTTAATGCTGACTCCACACCTTCATTGACCAATCGCTCCCTGAGATTGGCGACTGTGTTACGGTGACAACTAAAGGCGGCGGCAGCTTCCTCATCCGTCCATCCTTGTCCATTCACATCAATGTTTAACAGAATATTGGCGTGCTTAATTTTGTAAGCCGCTCCTTTGCCGATGGATACCAAATCTTTTAGGGTCTGACGTTCTTCTTGACTTAATCGGACAATATAGGTCTTGAGCATGGTTACTTATTACGATATCTGTTGAGGTAATGAATAGCCTCTCCATTTTCCCTCAAATTCACAATCTTTAGCTTGACAGACCACTAGGCCAGGTCGGTAAAGTAGGAAGAGCCTTAAGCCAAAAACGATAGGCAAAGCCGCCCAAAAGATGGATTAATTGACGAAAAGTGACTTCAATCTTAAATCGGAGACCGTAAGCGGCAATAATCTCAGGTCCAGTCAAACAGAGGTCAGTAGAAAGCAGAATCAGTCTTTGTCCGTTGGGCAATTGGGTGAGGACAAACTTAACGAGCTGATGGGGACTATCCCAGTGGAACTCAAAGCACTGATAAGAAACGGAGACTTGTTGACCATAGAGCCAGACTTTAGCGGTGGGAAAATCCTCCACAAGAGCAAACAGGCTTTCTAGTTTTATTGAACTCCCCCAAAGCCGTGGTCGTCCTTTCCCCCTCGGGTGCGACCTTTAGTTGATAAAAGCTGTTGTAATCAGGGTTCTACAGGGAACCCATATTGATCAAGTTTTGCCCAAAATTGACTCCATCGTTCCTTGGTCAATACCAAAGCTCGTAGGCTCAAAATAATTCCTGCTCCTTTTTCCTTCCATCGCATCCCTGAACAACATAATCGTTGTTTGACCAACGTCTTACAAGCTGCTTCCGTAACACCTGAACCAATCGGATACTTTTTCTCTAAGTATTCAGCATAATCCATTTGATGCTGATGATTCTCGTAATAAGTAATCGCCGCTTGTAGTTTCTCGGTAAGATTCTTAGAATGACTTTTTTCTTCTTTGACTTCTTTCATCAGATTTAGCAGTTCTCCTGCTTTTCCTTTTTCATGCTTGAGTTCTCGACAATTTTCAGTCAACCATTCTTTTTGTTTTGACACGGTATTCGGATGCAACGCTTCTGCCAAGGCACCTAAGTAGGGCTTGCTGAAAAAGTCAAAAAACGAAAGAAATGTGGGTTAGGGAAGTATGGACTGAAAAAGCATAGATAACTTATCCTTATGGAAACAAATCAAAATACAGATTTTGTTTAATCTATTGTTCCTTTCTGTCTAAAAAGGTCAACACAAATCACTCCTCACAAAAGAGAGGAAAATTAACACCATTTTTCACAAGAAAAACGACTCTACAACTTTTTACTTTTTGTCTTCTGAAGTAGAGTAGAAAGATTCATTACCAAAAAGTTCATCGCAATTACCGTTTCCGAGGTCTCAGGTAGTTTGGCCATCACTCGACCAAGACTAAATTTCCTCTTTCCCTGTCCGAATTTACCCTCAATGGCATTACGCACTCTTTCATCTGAGCGTGCCTCTTTCTTTTTTTCTTTGCTCACCTCTTTCGGCGGTCTTCCCAATCGGGGACCACTCATTCTTATATCCCTTTCTTTACAATAAGCTCGATTCGCTTTTGTTCGATAGATTTTATCCACATGAACCGATTCCGGATAACATCCTGTTTCCCTTTTATATTCTTCTATTCGCGCTTGTAAATCTCCCGATTCGTTGTAATTATCCCAACTTAATTTGTCTAAGAAGACAAAGCCATTCACATTACTTGCCGATATTTTAGCTCCAAACTCTACTGCTTTTCCCGCTTTTCCACGCACTATTGGACGCACGTGAGGTTGGCTTACACTCACAATTCTGTTTTCTACTTTATTTGTCTTTTTTTCATACATTTCTAACTGTTGCTCATACACTTTTCCTATCGTTACAAGCTCTTCTTGCTCTTTTTTCGTTAGTTTTTCTAACTTTGCTCCCTCTTCTATCATTTTTTCTATATCAGACAAGTTTCTTTTTATATATCCTAGTTGTTTTTTTGTTCCTTTTCTTCTTTCTTTTTTTGACACACGACGTTTTTTTGCTATGGCTAAGTACTCTTTTCTTGCCACTTCCCTATAAGTCCTCGGCTTTTCTTTCCTTTTCTCTTTTATTTCTTCATACAGCTTATCTATTATTTTTTCTGTTTTTTCTCTGGCATCATTCAATATTCCTATATCCGTTGGATATTTTATATCTGCTGGTGTACAAGTCGCATCTAACAATAACTTTCCTTCATTTTCTTTTTTTTCTGACGCTACACCCGTCGCTTTTTTTTCTATTTCTTTATTAATTTTATTTATTAATTCCATTCCTATTTTTTTACGAAAATGAACCATCATTGACGCATTAAATGCTTCTTTGCTACTATAGCTTTCCATTCCTATAAAGTACTGTAAATAAGGGTTCTCTTTTATTTGTTCTACTGTTTCTCTGTCACTTTTTCCTGAAATTTCTTTGATAATTAATGCTCCTAATGCCATTCTAAATGATTTGGCTGGGGCTCCTTTTTTTTCTGTGAAGTTTTTTGCATATTCTTCCTCATATTCTTCCCAAAGAATCATTTTTGACATTTCTATCCAACGATTTTCTTCGTCTAACTGCCCGCCGAACAGATTTTTCAAGTTTTCTGGTGTTTCAATTGAGTACTGTTGCTTTCGGTACATCTGCTTTCTCTCTTCTTAATGCAATGGTTTTGAGGCATTCTACCCTATTTTCGTGCATTCTAGCGGTTCTTAATTCGCCTACTATTTTTCTCCGTAAAGGTTTCAGCTTTTTTCAGCAAGCCCTAAGTAACCAGAGGCATGATAGAAATCTAATATCTGTTCTTCCGTTTGCTTTTCTAAAAACTTCCAATTTGATTCTGCCCCGTCTGCTATCCCGACCAATGTTGCCTCTGGATAACGGTTTTTCGCTCGCTCAATTTCTCTTTCTAATCTTTCTAGAAAACTCTTTTTTCCATACTCTGGTGCCGCACCTAGATAGATTGTAGGTTGACGTTCGCCTTCACTATCGTATAGGGAAACGGTTCCCACCATTGCTTCACGGTAGCCATCCTCACACATCAGCATACAGGTTCCATCTAATCCTATTCCCACTGTTGCAATTTGGCTATCCTCCTTGGGCGGGGCATAACTCCACGCTTCTTCTTTTGCCTGTACCACACTTCCTACTGCTTCACTCAATCTTTGGATATAGGATAGCGCTACTTTTCTACCATGATTTTCTAATAAATCATTTTTCACCTCTTTGCCTGCCATCCCTGACATTTTTGAGGATACCTGTTTTGCCAATAATGGCGTTGATGTTATGATTATCCTTGCTTCTCTTTCTAAGGGGCAATACGTTTTTCCTCAAAGGTGAACGCTGATATACATGACGATTCACTATAACCTCACCATAAGGTGTTTGATATTCTTTCGGTTGCTCTCCCTTACTCTTCCAGATTTCTTCACCGATTTTTAAGGGTGAACCATCTGTATCTAAATATTTCAAGGCTTCTTTGCTGGCGATGCAACCTACTTCGTTTAAGCCTTTTTGAATATTTATTTCTGTATCCAACATTGAACGACTTAGTTCTAATGTTAGTTCTATTTTTATCTTTGAACCCTCTACATTAATTAGTTTTGCTGTCATCATTGTTTCCTCTTTGTCACTTTTCATCTCATGTTAACACTTTTCTTTTCCTTCATCAACTAAAGGTCGCACCCTCCCCCTCAAGGTCGGAACGGAAGAAAAGGGAGCATATGCCACTGTAGAGCAACGCACTCGGGTGATGAGATGCAAGGCATTTTGGCGAAAACTTTTGAGCACTGCTCCACAAGCGAAGTAAGCATCCAAAATCACATAGCTTCCCGCCTCTGCGTAGGCGTAGGTGGGTGTGACCTTTAGTTGATGAAGGAAAAGAAAAGTGTTAACATGAGATGAAAAGTGACAAAGAGGAAACAATGATGACAGCAAAACTAATTAATGTAGAGGGTTCAAAGATAAAAATAGAACTAACATTAGAACTCAGTCGTTCAATGTTGGATACAGAAATAAATATTCAAAAAGGCTTAAACGAAGTAGGTTGCATCGCCAGCAAAGAAGCCTTGAAATATTTAGATACAGATGGTTCACCCTTAAAAATCGGTGAAGAAATCTGGAAGAGTAAGGGAGAGCAACCGAAAGAATATCAAACACCTTATGGTGAGGTTATAGTGAATCGTCATGTATATCAGCGTTCACCTTTGAGGAAAAACGTATTGCCCCTTAGAAAGAGAAGCAAGGATAATCATAACATCAACGCCATTATTGGCAAAACAGGTATCCTCAAAAATGTCAGGGATGGCAGGCAAAGAGGTGAAAAATGATTTATTAGAAAATCATGGTAGAAAAGTAGCGCTATCCTATATCCAAAGATTGAGTGAAGCAGTAGGAAGTGTGGTACAGGCAAAAGAAGAAGCGTGGAGTTATGCCCCGCCCAAGGAGGATAGCCAAATTGCAACAGTGGGAATAGGATTAGATGGAACCTGTATGCTGATGTGTGAGGATGGCTACCGTGAAGCAATGGTGGGAACCGTTTCCCTATACGATAGTGAAGGCGAACGTCAACCTACAATCTATCTAGGTGCGGCACCAGAGTATGGAAAAAAGAGTTTTCTAGAAAGATTAGAAAGAGAAATTGAGCGAGCGAAAAACCGTTATCCAGAGGCAACATTGGTCGGGATAGCAGACGGGGCAGAATCAAATTGGAAGTTTTTAGAAAAGCAAACGGAAGAACAGATATTAGATTTCTATCATGCCTCTGGTTACTTAGGTGCCTTGGCAGAAGCGTTGCATCCGAATACCGTGTCAAAACAAAAAGAATGGTTGACTGAAAATTGTCGAGAACTCAAGCATGAAAAAGGAAAAGCAGGAGAACTGCTAAATCTGATGAAAGAAGTCAAAGAAGAAAAAAGTCATTCTAAGAATCTTACCGAGAAACTACAAGCGGCGATTACTTATTACGAGAATCATCAGCATCAAATGGATTATGCTGAATACTTAGAGAAAAAGTATCCGATTGGTTCAGGTGTTACGGAAGCAGCTTGTAAGACGTTGGTCAAACAACGATTATGTTGTTCAGGAATGCGATGGAAGGAAAAAGGAGCAGGAATTATTTTGAGCCTACGAGCTTTGGTATTGACCAAGGAACGATGGAGTCAATTTTGGGCAAAACTTGATCAATATGGGTTCCCTGTAGAACCCTGATTACAACAGCTTTTATCAACTAAAGGTCGCACCCGCGTAGGTAGTGCAAAGCTCCCCCATTTTCGTGACTAGAGTAGTCTTCTCTTTTTTGCTGCCTTTTTTCCCTTCCTTTGCCGTTGCTTTGGACTTGATGCCATCGTCTAGCCGCAACACTAAGGGCAAGGCAAAGCAGGCTTTTCCTGCTCCCACCAAAGGGTGCGACCTTTAGTTGATGAAGGAAAAGAAAAGTGTTAACATGAGATGAAAAGTGACAAAGAGGAAACAATGATGACAGCAAAACTAATTAATGTAGAGGGTTCAAAGATAAAAATAGAACTAACATTAGAACTAAGTCGTTCAATGTTGGATACAGAAATAAATATTCAAAAAGGCTTAAACGAAGTAGGTTGCATCGCCAGCAAAGAAGCCTTGAAATATTTAGATACAGATGGTTCACCCTTAAAAATCGGTGAAGAAATCTGGAAGAGTAAGGGAGAGCAACCGAAAGAATATCAAACACCTTATGGTGAGGTTATAGTGAATCGTCATGTATATCAGCGTTCACCTTTGAGGAAAAACGTATTGCCCCTTAGAAAGAGAAGCAAGGATAATCATAACATCAACGCCATTATTGGCAAAACAGGTATCCTCAAAAATGTCAGGGATGGCAGGCAAAGAGGTGAAAAATGATTTATTAGAAAATCATGGTAGAAAAGTAGCGCTATCCTATATCCAAAGATTGAGTGAAGCAGTAGGAAGTGTGGTACAGGCAAAAGAAGAAGCGTGGAGTTATGCCCCGCCCAAGGAGGATAGCCAAATTGCAACAGTGGGAATAGGATTAGATGGAACCTGTATGCTGATGTGTGAGGATGGCTACCGTGAAGCAATGGTGGGAACCGTTTCCCTATACGATAGTGAAGGCGAACGTCAACCTACAATCTATCTAGGTGCGGCACCAGAGTATGGAAAAAAGAGTTTTCTAGAAAGATTAGAAAGAGAAATTGAGCGAGCGAAAAACCGTTATCCAGAGGCAACATTGGTCGGGATAGCAGACGGGGCAGAATCAAATTGGAAGTTTTTAGAAAAGCAAACGGAAGAACAGATATTAGATTTCTATCATGCCTCTGGTTACTTAGGTGCCTTGGCAGAAGCGTTGCATCCGAATACCGTGTCAAAACAAAAAGAATGGTTGACTGAAAATTGTCGAGAACTCAAGCATGAAAAAGGAAAAGCAGGAGAACTGCTAAATCTGATGAAAGAAGTCAAAGAAGAAAAAAGTCATTCTAAGAATCTTACCGAGAAACTACAAGCGGCGATTACTTATTACGAGAATCATCAGCATCAAATGGATTATGCTGAATACATAGAGAAAAAGTATCCGATTGGTTCAGGTGTTACGGAAGCAGCTTGTAAGACGTTGGTCAAACAACGATTATGTTGTTCAGGGATGCGATGGAAGGAAAAAGGAGCAGGAATTATTTTGAGCCTACGAGCTTTGGTATTGACCAAGGAACGATGGAGTCAATTTTGGGCAAAACTTGATCAATATGGGTTCCCTGTAGAACCCTGATTACAACAGCTTTTATCAACTAAAGGTCGCACCCCCACCAAAACACTCAAGGCATTGAAGTAATGCCCCCTTATCCATTCTGGCTTCGCCACATTTCCGGATTCTTGGTGTAGTCGTTTTACCCCTGGCATCTTGCGCCCTTCTTTCCCCACTTTGATTCCATCCCCCACATACACTCGTTTTTCCTTGATTCGATATAGATTTTCATGCTGACTTACCCACTTCGACCATCCCAAGGTCAGTCCTTTGACGTTAAATGCCTTGGATTCAAACCAATGTAGTGCCTGATGGTAGTAGCTCTCTGTTAACCCTAAGGCATTGACATAGCTTGTTATTGCGCTCGGTTGGCTGTTGAGCACTACTCCCCAGGCTAATAGGATAAACCATTGGTACGTTGCTTCTCGGCTAAAGGCGGGACGGAGATTCTCTAGGATTTGCTCTAGTCGCTGACATAGTTGCATAATTGATAGATAGCACTGGCTATCGATTTTCTATATCAGCCAGTTTCGGACATAACGGCACTCTTGGGTATCGCATGTCCGATTTTCTTTTCTCACTTACCCTGCTCGAGAACTTCCCACTGTCCAGTTACTTAATCTTTTAGAGTTTAAGTTGATTTTCTTCTCTTTTTAGTTTTTGATATAGTCTATTTTTAAGCTAGATTTCTTTTTTGATTCCACTCTACTAATATGCGATTACCCTGTGGTTCTCATTTTCGGTTTTCCAACGAGAGCGAGCGACACTGACTAACTCAACAATGTTATCGGCTTGGGGAAAAAGGTCGGTAATCCAATCGTTGTGAAAGAGAACCTGACCGTCAGAACGGCGAGTAACAGTGACCTCAAACCAATGAGTATTGAGGGCGGCGGAACCATCTTTTAGGGGCAAGTGATAAGTCCAACGATAATGATAGTCATGCCAATCGCGACCATGACGACGACGCTCATGGAAAGAGTAAACTTCCCCAATCTTCTCGGCATAGTCCAAAAACTCATAGAGAGTAGGGTGAGCAGCAATTCTAAATTTGCGCTGTAGCAAGGGTTTCAGGTTTTAGTTCGCGTAATACGGGGGAAAATTCAACGGGATTAACAAGTTCATTTTACGAGTCTTCAAGCTTTTAGGCACAATAGTACGCCTAGGATTGCCCCAAAAACCCCTTTTAAATGTTCTTTAAATCCCTAAAAGGCTTGCTGTGTCTAAAACTGAGAATTGCTGAACTACTAAAGACCAGAGGAATATTGACTCGGTATGAGGTGTTAGACAAGCAATTACTAATTCCGCTAGATGGCACAGAGTATTTCTCCTCCCAAAATATCCACTGTGAGCAATGTTCCCATCGAACCCATAAAAACGGGACAGTGACTTACTTTCATTCGGCAATTTTACCTGTAATTGTCTCACCTCAGCAAAAAGCAGTGATTAGTCTCAGCAATTCTCAGTTTTAGACACAGCAAGCCTTTTAGGGATTTAAAGAACATTTCAAAGGGGGTTTTTGGGGCAATCCTGTATGTACTATTGCGCCTAAAAGCCTGAAGACTCGTAAAATGAACTTGTTAATCCCGTTGAATTTTACCCCGTATTACGCGAACTAAAACCTGAAACTCTTGCTACAGCGCAAATTTAGAATTGCTGTTAGTAGTTGATAAATGTCACTAAACACCACAAATAACGAATTGGCTTTGATTTTATCCAGAATATTGCGGATTTGATTGTCACTAGGTATTTTGATGGCACCGAATAGAGTTTGAAGATTATCCCTACCGTTGCGACTATGCAGTTGTCTTTGATGTTCTAGCCCACATTCCGCAGGTAAGTCAAGAGACAAAGTAGTACTTTTGACATGAAGAGCCAAGAAAGGAAAGAATATGTTTGTGTTTGGAGGTCAAATTAACGATAGTTTGAATGCCGTCAATCTCTAACCAACGGATAAACAGAAAAGACTGAAAGACCCAAAGCAGAGTGGGAATGGCGGTCGGTTTACCCTTTTGATTAGGAATAGTCTGATGGGCAAGAGCCAAAGCCTGTCGTAGGCGACGTTGTGCCAAAGTATAAACCAATAAAGAGACAACCATAATCATCATCAAAGCCATAATGCGTTGAGGATTCTTGAGAAAAAGAGCAGAGGCAAAAAAGAAAGGGTCTTTGAGAAAGCGAAAGCCGCGCTCGGTGTTTTGTTGAGCCTTATATTCAGCCAACATCTGGTCGGGACTCAAAACCTGAGAATCAAGAACATTAGTAGCTAAAATAAAACGTCCAGCCCGTTTAGATGCGGCTTCCAAGCAAGAGGAATCAAGGCTTAATTGCCCAGTTAAGTGGTAATGAAAACCGAGAGGGGTAGCCCCTTGTTCATCCGTGTCAACTTAAAGGAATGGGTTCCCAAATTTGTTGATTGAGAGCGGCCTTTTCTCGATGTCGCTTTCTCTCAGCTTTGACCAAACCAAATAACTTAGCACGTTCAGCCAGATAGGTTACTGTATCAGGCTTTTCTCCTCTAGCAATAGCCTTCGCTACATAGTATAGACTCCGAAACACCATCTCTACTGAGATTTTTTCTTTCGGTTGATTTAGAGCAATCGCCACTTCCCCTACCAATTGATTTAAGACCGTATAGAAAATCAAAGTGCAAATAATCTGGATTTGGACACCATTCTTATTCCCTACCCATAAATAGGCTAGTCCTAAAAGTCTTTTCGTTAATAAAAAGGCTTCTTCGATTGTCCATCGTCTTCGATATAAATCACAGACCTCTTCGGCGGACAGTTGTTCGGGAGACAACACATTTGTTAAATACTGATACCAGATTGTTCCCCATAATACTGAGACTAATCTCACCGGATGCTTGCAAGGATTAGAACGGTAATTTCCCATAATGATAATCTCATCTCTGTAATGACTACCTTGAGACAATACTTGTTTGGTTTTGTAAGATGTACCCGCTCTAAATCTGGTTAGAAAAAACTTTTTAGCTTCTGTTAACAAATCAAACCACACAAAGCTAAAAAATCCCATATCTACGAGAATTAAACCATTTTCTGGTAATTTAGCTGCCAATTCTTTACACCATATTTTATCATTTGATTTATCATTTTCTGTGTACCATAAAGTAACGGGTCTTTGGGTAAAGGCTTCCACTACCATCATTATTTTACCCCCCAATTTACTCTTTTCTTCTTTACTTATTTTCATATTTTTCCTTATCTGCTCTAGCGTTGAGCCATCTGCTATCCACACTGCACTAAACTTTTCTCTTATTTTTTCCCATTTTTCTCCTACTTGGAGCTTCTTCCCTTTTTCGGCTGCTTTTTCTAACACTTCTTTTAGTAATATTGCAAATATTTCGGCTGGCACATTCATCATTCTTTTTGATACTGCCTGTTTGCTTACTTTTAATGATGCTACCCATAGCAATCCCTCTTCCTCTAACAGTCTTACCGCTTCACTTATACCCGCTATTTGACGATACACTATACTTAACACTAATGCCACCATTACTGGTAAATTTAATACCCTATCTCTCATCATTTTCTCATGAGTTCCCTGTAAATATTTTAATGGTGTAAACATTGTGGGTTCTAGTAATTCAAACAACTCTTTTGTTATTTCAGGGATTTCTACCCCTGGCTGATTTGTCTTACGACGTAAGTCTGGGTTTCCTTTTCTCCGAGGATGTTGTCTTGCCATTTGTTTTTTGCTCACTTTTTTATATACTAACCTTTTTTTCAGCCTACTCTTACTTCCGCCTGCTTTTAGGCTAATCTTTTGTGAGTAGGCATTTTGGCTTAAGTTGACACCAATGACCACCATCTCCACTACATATCATATTTAACATAAACTGTTTTAGGTCTGGTCGTTTATCTCTGGAATAACCAAATTTTATTTTTATGGCTTTTGTCTGCTCGTCTTCCTCATCTTCTATCCTTTCCTTATACTTCCCTTGTACAGACATTGAGGTTGAGTCTAAATGCTTTGACTTTTGTTCTATTCCAAAGATTGCTGCCGCTTTTAGGACTATTTTCGTGAACCGGTTTTTTACCCCCACTCCAAATACCTTATCCAATGACCTTCCTAGCTTGTCATCATTTAAATCTTCTGCTTTTATTCCTTCTCCTAATAGGTGTTCTAATGCTTTTCCTTTAAAAAACTCACTCAACAAATATAACGGAGCATTGATACATCCTAAGCAGTTTAATATCATTGCTTTTACTATTGTACCTACACTGAGCTTTTCTTGAGGATGAGTTCCCACTTCCTCATCGATAATTTCTACTAAACCCATTTCATCTATAATTCCCGCTACGATTCCTAAGTGGTCGAGGTCTTTAATATTTAGGTTATTCATTTTTACTGTTGATTCTATCTAAGACAAGACTCCATTTTAGAACTTTATTGACATTTTTTATCCTTGCCCGAAATCAATGCACAAGTACCGATACTAGCTCGCGTGAACTAGTGCTCCTCTTCGACAACCTGCGGAATGTGGGATCCAGAAAATATCTAGGACTCGCTGTAATCCCACAACAGATTTAGCATAAGTATTTGTACGACGACGAAAGGCGGCTAAATAGCGTCGGATAGCACTATTAAATGCCTCAACGTGGTTGGCATGGACGTCCTTTTCTTCTGGTTTTTCTGTTGTCTCTGGATGTTCTGGTTTCGGAGTTTCTACTTTCTTTAGTTTACCCTCAGAATCTCGACGTTTACTACTCTTATTTTTTAGTCTTACCACAAGACCCTTCGGTAATACTTTGGTGGGACGACCTCGCTTTCCAGTCCTTAATACTTCGTGACAAATATTAAATAGCAGTTGACTATATCGCTTTTCTCCATCTGTAAATAACTGGAGAGATTCTGCACTCCTTTCAAATAATTCCGCTACCGTCATCATTGCTTCTAGAAATAATTTCTGGGAGCATCTCACCTTTGCAATAAGTAGAAATACTTAACGAGGTAAATGAAAGAGTCAAAAAAGGTAATCATTTAAATAGGGCTTGCTGAAAAAGTCAAAAAACGAAAGAAATGTGGGTTAGGGAAGTATGGACTGAAAAAGCATAGATAACTTATCCTTATGGAAACAAATCAAAATACAGATTTTGTTTAATCTATTGTTCCTTTCTGTCTAAAAAGGTCAACACAAATCACTCCTCACAAAAGAGAGGAAAATTAACACCATTTTTCACAAGAAAAACGACTCTACAACTTTTTACTTTTTGTCTTCTGAAGTAGAGTAGAAAGATTCATTACCAAAAAGTTCATCGCAATTACCGTTTCCGAGGTCTCAGGTAGTTTGGCCATCACTCGACCAAGACTAAATTTCCTCTTTCCCTGTCCGAATTTACCCTCAATGGCATTACGCACTCTTTCATCTGAGCGTGCCTCTTTCTTTTTTTCTTTGCTCACCTCTTTCGGCGGTCTTCCCAATCGGGGACCACTCATTCTTATATCCCTTTCTTTACAATAAGCTCGATTCGCTTTTGTTCGATAGATTTTATCCACATGAACCGATTCCGGATAACATCCTGTTTCCCTTTTATATTCTTCTATTCGCGCTTGTAAATCTCCCGATTCGTTGTAATTATCCCAACTTAATTTGTCTAAGAAGACAAAGCCATTCACATTACTTGCCGATATTTTAGCTCCAAACTCTACTGCTTTTCCCGCTTTTCCACGCACTATTGGACGCACGTGAGGTTGGCTTACACTCACAATTCTGTTTTCTACTTTATTTGTCTTTTTTTCATACATTTCTAACTGTTGCTCATACACTTTTCCTATCGTTACAAGCTCTTCTTGCTCTTTTTTCGTTAGTTTTTCTAACTTTGCTCCCTCTTCTATCATTTTTTCTATATGAGACAAGTTTCTTTTTATATATCCTAGTTGTTTTTTTGTTCCTTTTCTTCTTTCTTTTTTTGACACACGACGTTTTTTTGCTATGGCTAAGTACTCTTTTCTTGCCACTTCCCTATAAGTCCTCGGCTTTTCTTTCCTTTTCTCTTTTATTTCTTCATACAGCTTATCTATTATTTTTTCTGTTTTTTCTCTGGCATCATTCAATATTCCTATATCCGTTGGATATTTTATATCTGCTGGTGTACAAGTCGCATCTAACAATAACTTTCCTTCATTTTCTTTTTTTTCTGACGCTACACCCGTCGCTTTTTTTTCTATTTCTTTATTAATTTTATTTATTAATTCCATTCCTATTTTTTTACGAAAATGAACCATCATTGACGCATTAAATGCTTCTTTGCTACTATAGCTTTCCATTCCTATAAAGTACTGTAAATAAGGGTTCTCTTTTATTTGTTCTACTGTTTCTCTGTCACTTTTTCCTGAAATTTCTTTGATAATTAATGCTCCTAATGCCATTCTAAATGATTTGGCTGGGGCTCCTTTTTTTTCTGTGAAGTTTTTTGCATATTCTTCCTCATATTCTTCCCAAAGAATCATTTTTGACATTTCTATCCAACGATTTTCTTCGTCTAACTGCCCGCCGAACAGATTTTTCAAGTTTTCTGGTGTTTCAATTGAGTACTGTTGCTTTCGGTACATCTGCTTTCTCTCTTCTTAATGCAATGGTTTTGAGGCATTCTACCCTATTTTCGTGCATTCTAGCGGTTCTTAATTCGCCTACTATTTTTCTCCGTAAAGGTTTCAGCTTTTTTCAGCAAGCCCTAATTATCCCAACTTAATTTGTCTAAGAAGACAAAGCCATTCACATTACTTGCCGATATTTTAGCTCCAAACTCTACTGCTTTTCCCGCTTTTCCACGCACTATTGGACGCACGTGAGGTTGGCTTACACTCACAATTCTGTTTTCTACTTTATTTGTCTTTTTTTCATACATTTCTAACTGTTGCTCATACACTTTTCCTATCGTTACAAGCTCTTCTTGCTCTTTTTTCGTTAGTTTTTCTAACTTTGCTCCCTCTTCTATCATTTTTTCTATATCAGACAAGTTTCTTTTTATATATCCTAGTTGTTTTTTTGTTCCTTTTCTTCTTTCTTTTTTTGACACACGACGTTTTTTTGCTATGGCTAAGTACTCTTTTCTTGCCACTTCCCTATAAGTCCTCGGCTTTTCTTTCCTTTTCTCTTTTATTTCTTCATACAGCTTATCTATTATTTTTTCTGTTTTTTCTCTGGCATCATTCAATATTCCTATATCCGTTGGATATTTTATATCTGCTGGTGTACAAGTCGCATCTAACAATAACTTTCCTTCATTTTCTTTTTTTTCTGACGCTACACCCGTCGCTTTTTTTCTATTTCTTTATTAATTTTATTTATTAATTCCATTCCTATTTTTTTACGAAAATGAACCATCATTGACGCATTAAATGCTTCTTTGCTACTATAGCTTTCCATTCCTATAAAGTACTGTAAATAAGGGTTCTCTTTTATTTGTTCTACTGTTTCTCTGTCACTTTTTCCTGAAATTTCTTTGATAATTAATGCTCCTAATGCCATTCTAAATGATTTGGCTGGGGCTCCTTTTTTTTCTGTGAAGTTTTTTGCATATTCTTCCTCATATTCTTCCCAAAGAATCATTTTTGACATTTCTATCCAACGATTTTCTTCGTCTAACTGCCCGCCGAACAGATTTTTCAAGTTTTCTGGTGTTTCAATTGAGTACTGTTGCTTTCGGTACATCTGCTTTCTCTCTTCTTAATGCAATGGTTTTGAGGCATTCTACCCTATTTTCGTGCATTCTAGCGGTTCTTAATTCGCCTACTATTTTTCTCCGTAAAGGTTTCAGCTTTTTTCAGCAAGCCCTATGTAGCGAAGGCTATTGCTAGAGGAGAAAAGCCTGATACAGTAACCTATCTGGCTGAACGTGCTAAGTTATTTGGTTTGGTCAAAGCTGAGAGAAAGCGACATCGAGAAAAGGCCGCTCTCAATCAACAAATTTGGGAACCCATTCCTTTAAGTTGACACGGATGAATATCTGCTCCTTCCAATAATCTTCCTACCTGTCGAGGAGATATACTTTCCACTATTCCTTGCTTTACTAATTCCTCGGCTAATTCTCGTCCTGTCCAGTGACTTATCGGACGCTCATAATTCTTTGGGTCATCACAGGCTAATTTGAACAACTTCAAGATTTGTTCGCGTTTAAACTTGGCGGGTGCTCCACTACGTTCAGCATCTTTGATTCTTTCTGTTATTTCTATTTCACTTTTCTGTCCTGCTATCCATCTTTCTCTCCATTGACTTGCCATTTTTCGGCTGATTTTTAATTTTCTAGCAATTTCTCGATTATTTTCTCCCTCATCTGCCAGAAGCACTATTTTTGCCCTTAAGGCAATTTGCTGCTCTGTTGTATGACGATTTATCAGTTTTTCTAGATGTTCTCGTTCTTTTGCTTCCAACTTTAACTCTTTGGGGGCTAATCGGGGCATGACTTTTTCTCCTATATACCTATATTTATCTTTTTATCGGTTGCCTAATAATAGTATCTTAACTTACGCCTTAGACTACTAGTTGTTTTTTTGTTCCTTTTCTTCTTTCTTTTTTTGACACACGACGTTTTTTTACTATGGCTAAGTACTCTTTTCTTGCCACTTCCCTATAAGTCCTCGGCTTTTCTTTTCTTTTATTTCTTCATATCGCTTATCTATTATTTTTTCTGTTTTTTCTCTGGCATCATTCAATATTCCTATATCCGTTGGATATTTTATATCTGCTGGTGTACAAGTTGCATCTAACAATAACTTTCCTTCATTTTCTTTTTTTTCTGACGCTACACCCGTCGCTTTTTTTTCTATTTCTTTATTAATTTTATTTATTAATTCCATTCCTATTTTTTTACGAAAATGAACCATCATTGACGCATTAAATGCTTCTTTGCTACTATAGCTTTCCATTCCTATAAAGTACTGTAAATAAGGGTTCTCTTTTATTTGTTCTACTGTTTCTCTGTCACTTTTTCCTGAAATTTCTTTGATAATTAATGCTCCTAATGCCATTCTAATTGATTTGGCTGGGGCTCCTTTTTTTTCTGTGAAGTTTTTTGCATATTCTTCCTCATATTCTTCCCAGGGAATCATTTTTGACATTTCTATCCAACGATTTTCTTCGTCTAACTGCCCGCCGAACAGATTTTTCAAGTTTTCTGGTGTTTCAATTGAGTACTGTTGCTTTCGGTACATCTGCTTTCTCTCTTCTTAATGCAATGGTTTTGAGGCATTCTACCCTATTTTCGTGCATTCTAGCGGTTCTTAATTCGCCTACTATTTTTCTCCGTAAAGGTTTCAGCTTTTTTCAGCAAGCCCTAGCCAGACGATACCAGTGCCGAGAATTAAGCCCCACTTATTGCTGTGACTAATTACAATAATACGTCTGATGTGAGTTAAAATAACCTAGTAGTCAGCAAGGGTTTTAGCCCCCCCCTTTAATTAGAGAAAGCATCAATTAAACGAGTTTACGCCATTCCATGCTCCAACTCACATCAGGCGTATAATATTAGGATTCTCTCCCTGATATCAGGATGGTCATTATATTTTAGTTCGCTCTGTAGCTTTTCTTTTTCTTCTTTTTTTAGATAGTTTTTTACTGGCATAGCTTTTCTCCTTTTTTATTTTCATTATATGCTATTTAGATGACTAACAGCTTAGCTCAGCATCCCCAGAAAACTCAGTTCTTTGACTTCCATTCCTGCAAAACCCAACAGTCAACTCGTTCACTCTATTGTGAAAGACAGAAGCAAAATCACTTCTGTATCCTACACTACTGTTTGAATTTGGAATTGCTGTCCTAAAGTCGTCTGATTCTGGAGGAGTATCACCGTTATGATTATTCATAATTTATTCGGGGAATTGTTTACCACTATTCTAGCAAGTTTATCGGCTTTTTTTCTTTAAAAAGTGGCTTAATTAGAAGTTCTGGATTTGGGAACCAAACCCCTACCTAATCAGGTTATTTTGTAGGGGCGAATTTGGTCAGTGAGTTTATCAAACTGCGATCGCCTTTTGATGTAATAAATCGCCCTTTAATGTAATAAATTGTTGTTGGATTCAATAAGACGATGGATTTAGAAACCAAAACCCTACAATTTTTTGATGTTTTGCAGATGTAATGTTTTAAGATGATGATGTCGAGGCATAATCCTCCTCGTTGACTTTCTATCCTTAATCCTTAAGACATCTGTTAGCATTCTGTGGCAATCGATTCTCAAACCCTGTTCCATGAAAAACTACAGGCAGGTAAACTGGCTTTTGATCGGGGTCAGTATCGTCTTAGTATTGATGACTTTAAAACGGCATTGAGTTTGGTGAATCTCAGTTCTAAACAGGGGGGAGAAGCTCAACTTTGGCTAGTTATGGCCTATCAAGCAGCTGGTGATTTAGACACGGCCCGATCTCTCTGCCGTAAACTGACCCATCACCCCCAAGCCGAATTACGGAAACAGGGCAAACAGGTTTTGTCCATTCTGGAAGCTCCGCGTCTAGCAAGACCGAAGGAATGGATGACCGAAATTCCTGATTTAGCAAACATGACGGCTTCTCCTCCCTCCTATGTTCAAGGGACTGGCAAAAAACGGACAGCAAAAACGGTTTCCCCGATCCAGTTTGAAGACAGAAGCAAGATGAACACCCAGGATAATGGCTTTATTGTCTTAGCTATTGTGACTGTACTTTTACTGATTGGGGGGGCTGTCTGGTTTAGTTAATCAAACATTTGCATCGATAGTTCATTGGCAGCAGAATAATCTCAAAGGTCAAGATTTTGACAGATTTTTCTGGTCAATTCAAATTCCCAAAAATTCAGAAAATTTGATACTCTAAGCTAAATAGCTTTGGAAAACGAGAAAAGCGTGAATATTACGATTGGACGAGGAAAAACGGCGCGTCAGGCCTATGGTATCGACGAAATTGCACTGGTTCCCGGAGTGCGTACTTTAGATCCTAGTTTGGCGGATACTCATTGGAACATTGGTGGTATTGAGCGAGAAATTCCTATTATTGCCAGCGCGATGGATGGTGTCATTGACACTCGGATGGCCATCCTATTATCGGAGCTAGGTGCTTTAGGCGTGCTGAATTTAGAGGGTATTCAAACTCGCTATGAGGATCCCAACCCAATCCTAGATCGTATTGCGGCGGTCGGAAAATCGGAATTTGTCGGGCTGATGCAGGAACTTTATGCCGAACCGATAAAACCGGAATTAATTCAACAACGGATCATCGAAATTAAGGCTCAAGGTGGTATTGCGGCGGTCAGTTTAACCCCTGCGGGTGCTGCTAAATTTGGTCAAACCGTGGCGGCGGCGAAGGCTGATTTGCTCTTTATTCAAGCGACAGTTGTTTCCACTGCTCACCTTTCCCCCGACTCGACTCCCTTCCTCGATTTGGGAAAATTCTGTCAGGAAATGCCAATTCCAGTCATTTTAGGGAATTGTGTCACTTACGAAGTTTCCCTGAGCCTGATGAAAGCGGGGGCTGCTGCTATTCTGGTCGGCATTGGCCCTGGTGCCGCTTGTACTTCACGAGGTGTATTAGGAGTTGGTGTTCCTCAAGCAACCGCCGTGGCTGATTGTGCAGCGGCCAGAGATGATTACTATGCGGAAACCGGCCGATATGTACCAGTTATTGCCGATGGTGGTATTATTACTGGCGGTGATATCTGCAAATGTATTGCCTGTGGTGCAGATGCCGTCATGATTGGTTCTCCGATCGCACGGGCAAAGGAAGCGCCAGGGCGAGGGTTTCATTGGGGCATGGCCACACCAAGTCCTGTTCTTCCCAGAGGAACTCGTATTAGTGTGGGAACTACTGGCACCATTAAGGAAATTTTGACTGGGCCAGCCAGACTAGATGATGGTACGCACAATCTTCTCGGTGCTTTAAAAACCAGTATGGGAACCCTAGGGGCCAAAAACATGAGGGAAATGCAGCAGGTAGAGGTTGTGATTGCTCCCTCTCTTTTAACAGAAGGGAAAGTCTATCAAAAAGCGCAACAGTTAGGCATGGGTAAGTAACTGATCCGTACTTCTCCCAGTCCCCATGAACAAATTCTTCGGTAGTGTTCTGAATCTGTGGATAAGACCAATCGCAATTAGTGCGCTGACAACGTTCTAGAAAAGCGATCCACCTGTCTAGAACATTACCGTAATAGACTGGCTCGTTCTAGAAATACGATCCATCGGTCTAGAACATTCCCCAATTAACAACACCTTTGAACTTTCTCATTATTGCTAACTGTCACTGCTCACAGGACGACGGATAATCATGATTATATACTTAAATTGATCACCTATCTTTTCCCGTTGATTAATCAAATAGATACTAATCAGGGTTAACATTACCCCGCCCCATTGCAAAAGACTTAAGACTTCTCCTAGCCATAAATTGCCAAAACTGAGGGCAAACACAGGAGTTAAAAAGGTTAAGGCACTCAAACTGGTGAGATTTCCCTTGGCTGCTAAAAAGAAAAAGACTCCATAGGCGATCGCGCTACCAAAAATAGTGGCATAGGACAAATTCAACCAACCATTAAAATCAATATTTTGCCATTGTTGACTTTCTCCCCATAGAGATAACCCCAAAAGCGGTAGTCCTCCCAAAATCATGTGCCATCCCGTCGCAATAACCGGATCCACCTCTCGACAAACAAAACGAATTAGGATCGTTCCCGTTGTCATTGAAAGAGATGCCAACAGCATTAATCCTTCCCCACTGTGAAAAAAGTCCTGCCAATGGCCAGAAATTGCTAACGATTGAGTTTGCCATAACTGATAAAACCATTCATCAGGCAGTCCAATTAAACTAATACCTAAAATCCCAATTCCCAGTCCTAACCATCCCCAAAAACCAATCACTTCTTGGAATAGCCAATGAGACATTAAAGCCACCGCTAAAGGTTGGGAATCAATAATCACGGAACCTAATCCTGCTCCCGTTCTAGCCAAGCCTTCTGCTAAAAAACCTTGAAAAAGTGTCGCATCTACTAGCGCGAAGAGGCTAATCCATAACCAGCCCTTGCCTGATATATGTTGGTTTCGTCCGAGGTAAGCGGCGGCGATCAATACCAAAATTCCGGCTGGTATTAAACGCACGGCTGCCACAAATAAGGGAGTCGTTTGAGGCATTACGCCTTTCATGGCCACCATTGCTGTTCCCCAAAGAAAAAAGGGAGATAGTAGGAGGAGAACCGACCAGACAGAGGGGGTTGTTTTCGGACTGGGAAAAAGGGTCATAGGAAAAATGGGTAGAAACCCCGTCCTTTAACGATAGTGGAGGACGGCTTGACAATCCCTTTCGGGAAGCTGGTTTTTAATCGCCGATAAGGCCAAGAACCAGCAAACTCGTTTAAGTCCCTTCCCACAACACAACTAAGATGGCTTGTCTGACAACGCCTTACCAATAAGGCTTAGAGGGAATCCGAACTAGGGAAGTATTCGGAAGTCTGTACCAAGTTGTGTCTCAATGTGGTAGTCTCTACTTGCGTTGCCCAAACTGGTCCAGGCAAGCCCCGTCCCTTTTAGGGCGGGGTTAGTGACAGGAATGGGCTGTTAGGCGAGATATTTGCCAGCAGTTAGCCTTAAAGTCTTAATCGTATCTTAAATTTTGTCAGATTGTATCGTTTTGTTAACGCTATGACAGCATCACAGTTGCCAACCCTCAAAACTAGAACTTTAGTCCTGAAAACCCCAAAAATTGGAAATGATAGATATAATGACTTAGTAAATATTCGTTAAGGAGACTTCCGATTTGCGATTTCCTGTGTTACTGGCTTTGACTGCTTTACTTTTTCCCTTGCCCGCGCTTTCCCAAACGGCTACCTACTATGGGCATCACTTGTCGGGGCGACGCATGGCCAACGGCCGGGCCTATAACCCAAATCATTTGGTTGCGGCTCATCCCCGTTATCCCATCGGGACTCGTTTAAAAGTGACCAATCGTAAAACCGGAAAATCGGTCATTGTCACTGTCAGCGATCGCTGTTCCTGTTCTTTAGATTTGAGTCGGGCAGCCTTCCGACAAATTGGCAATACCCGCAAAGGTAGGGTTCCCGTTACGGTCAGTCGTCTTTAGACAAGAAGACAGTTTTCAGGATGACAAAATCGTGAAGTGATTGACTTTTAAAACCGGGCCAATCATCGCGATCGTCATAATCTCTTCTTGAACAGTACCTTCGATCAATACTGTTTCCAGGGGGTGACAGAGGTCTGAGGGCGGATTCCATAATTCGTAGGTCTGTCCTTCTTCACTAACTAAGGCCCAAACCCCCATCCCAAATCCTTTGCGCTCAATTTTGCCTTTAATCTGCATGGTGATCCTGTGGAAATTTGAGGAAAAAAGAGAAAAGCTTAAAGCTTAAACTGATCGAGCTTCACTTTTACTGGCTAACCAGGCTAAACCTAGACAGAGTAGAGCATTAATGCCAAGAAAGGTCTGGGCGATCGCACCTCCACCAATTAACCAGAGAACGGGGTGCAAAAGGGCTGCAACGATCAGAAAAGAGCTAACGCCCAAAGTGGCTCCGATCGCAAAACGTTTACCGGCTCGATTACCCAGTAATAAGGCCATTAAACCTAAAGGAATCAACAAACTGGCAAAAAAGGGATTGAGTAAAGAGCTACCCTGTAAACTATTGGCTAATTCGGGGAAAGAACTGCCTAGCAAACGAAAGGGCCACTGGGGCAAGTCAAAAATATAGAATCCTTGCAGAAAAAATAAACCAGAACTTCCCAAAATCAAGCCCCAATGATAGGGAGCCGTCCAACTAAAAGGAAAATAATAGCGCAGTAAAAAGGCCAACAAGTAAGACCCCAACACCATGGCCACTTTGGGTAAAAGAGCGATCGCGCCACCATCGAACCAGAAAATCGGATTAAGATAACCATTGTCTCGTAACCAACGGAAGAAATCTTGAAACGATAACTTACCTTTGAGGGTCAATGTCACCGCTTCCCCCGCATTTAACTGTCCCGCTCCGTAATAGTTAAAAGTATCTTCTGGGACTTTTTGAGCCGATCGCTTGATAATATCGAGAATTTCAGCCGGCTGGGAAATTTGGTTAACCGTCAACTTCTCTGCCTTGCCTTTGGTTTGCGGATTGAGAGCCAATTCCTGTTTTGCCACCTTCAGTTGAGCCGATTGGATCAGAGCCACTGTGCCTGCTACGTGGGGAGCCGCCATACTGGTTCCCTGAAGCCCGATAAAAATAGGTTTACGACTAGTGGGATCAATGGTTTCCTGTAGGATTTTGCCATCTTTGCCCCCATCACTACCGCCTGGAGCCGAAATATCGATACCTGCCCCAAAATTAGAGTAGGGAGCTTTATGACCCGTTGCATCTAAGGCGGCCACACTAATCACCTTGGGATAACGAGCCGGATAGGAAGCCGCATTGCGATTTTCATTGCCCGCCGCCGCCACAATTACCACGCCCTTACTGTAGGCATAATCAATGGCATCCTTAAGGGTTTGACTTTCGCCGCCGCCGCCCAAACTGAGATTAATAACACTAGCTCCGTGATCCGCCGCATATTCAATGGCTTCAGCAATATCGGCCACTGTGCCACCACCACCGTCAGACAAAACCTTGAGGGGCATAATTTTCGCTTTGTAGGCAATGCCGGCTACCCCATATTGATTGTTGGTTGATTGGGCAATCGTGCCGGCAACGTGGGTTCCATGACCATTCTTGTCACTTGTGTCATTATTATCTTCGACAAAGTTATAACCTTCGACAAATTCTGTTTTCCGTAAATCAGGAACGCGACTAACTCCCGTATCAATAATAGCAACGGTAACGCCTTCTCCTTGACTGTGATCCCAGGCTTTATCTACTCCGATACTGCGAAAATTCCACTGTTTACCGTAGTCAGGATCATTAGGGGTTTCTAGGGTTTTATAGATGTAATTGGGTTCGACATAATCGAGATAGTCTTTGCCAATCGATGATCGTAATTTACTTAAGTCCTTTCCTTTGCCTGGGATGGTATAAAGATGATCCTTGATCGAAAAGATACTGTTAAAGTCGGCTGGCCGCTTAATATCCGCCGAGATCGCTTTCATTTGTTCACTCAGCACTGAGGTCGGTAAATCATCCTTAAAATTAACAATAATTGAATTGTATTGACCTCGGCCCGCTAACCCTTGGGTCTGAACAAAATGAGATAGGGCCAGCCAAATAGTACCAATAAATAAAATAATGAATAACAGTTTTTTCATAAATTTTTTCATAAATTTAAGGACAAGTGAGTGAGGAAATTTCGATACATGATGGAGAATTGGCGATTATAGGTTCAAGAGTGCCTATGCTGAGGACTTGTTCCAAATCTGTAACGGTTTTTCTTCTCCCCAGAGGTGCATTGCCTTGAGCGACATAGTACACAGGTCTTGAGATCTATATTGATTATTGCTCATTTCTACGGGTTTAGAACGCGCCTCTCGCACAGGACATCCGGCTCTGAAGTAAATTCCACAAAAGAAAACCGCCATTGAGGGGTTGGCGGCTATCTAGCAATCGGAGGGTGATATTGACTTTATGTCTTACCCTCAGGTTAGTTCCAATGACTGGGAGATTATGTAGCCCAGATAACGGAAAGTCTAATTACTGACTACTTTGCCGCGTAAGCATGTAAGGGTTCCTTGATAAAACGAATATAAAAATGTTTAAAGGTTGATCGCATTACCCTGGGCAGACCAAAATCGATCGGCATTAAGGTTTCGGGTAATTTCCAATCCGTTACCACCAGTTCACGGGGATGGGCTAGGGGAAAGGTAATCTCTTCTAGACTGGCGCATAGTCCTAGACGACGCTGGGCCGCCAGGGTGGGGACATGATCGGGATTGACTTGTAAAATATCAGCGATCGCCCAATCAAGGGCAAAAACATCAGCAGAGGCCGCCAAAACACCCAAGGGGCGAGGTTCCCCATTAATGGGGCCATTACCCTGATGACCAATAATCCCATCCAGAATCGTCAAATCGGGATTAATTGCCCTGGCTGTTTCCACCAACATTTCCCCAAAGCGATCGGCATCTTTCCCAGCCTCCATGTGCCACCAGGCCTTCATTTTACCCGGAACACAACCAAAGAGATTTTTCACCCCCAAGGTCATCGTCAACTGGCTATGGGACTTCACTTTTGGTAAGTTGATAACTACATCGGCAGCCATAGCTTCTTTGGAAAGCCTTAGATGATTAAAATTCTCACTCTCGGTAAAGTAGCGATCGCCGTTAAATTCCACAATGGGAATCTCTAATGCTTTGAGTAAAGGTAAATAACCATTAGCTTCGGCAACCCCGTGAGCGGTTCCAAAGGCGGGACTATCTCCCATAAACGGCTTACCCCCCACCGATTGCACCATCTGAGCTACACAATAAACCAGTTCTGGGCGAGTAATACACTCATTACCTGGACGGCTGGCGGTCAGTAAATTGGGTTTTAGTAAAACGCGATCGCCCTTTTTGATAAAAGCGGCCATTCCCCCCAAGGGTTCAAGCAACACTGTTAAAGCCTGGGAAAGGGTTTCGAGATCGTAGGAATCCGCAGATAGTAAACTAACCGTTGTTGCCATAGTGACTGAATAAAGGGTTTAGTGGTTATGATAACTATTTGCCAAATCCCTTGCCACGATTTGCGGTGGGCAAATTTAGACAAGCTTCAATTTGTTCCCGTAGTTGAGTATGATCTAGGTTTTGACCAATTAACACTAACTGATTTTTAGGTTCTCCTTTCCATTCATCATCTTCGAGGGTAAAACGCTTACCACTGAGATGAAAAACATGACGTTTGGCACTTTCTTTAAACCAGAGAATACCCTTCGCTCGAAAGACATTACTTGGTAACTGATTATCTAGAAAATATTGAAACTTACGAATTGAAAAAGGCTTATCACTTTCAATCGATAAGGAAGTAAAACCATCCATTTCTAAATGATTGGAATGGTGGTGATGGTTGTGGCTGTGATCGTGATGATGATCATGGTGATGATCGTGATCTTCATGGGTGCAATCGGCTGTGCATTCATGGTCATGGTGTTCATGGTGGTCATGATGCTCATGAGGTTTATGGCTTTCGGGTTCTGATGTGAAATATTTATCAGACTCAAACAAGCCCACGCTGAGGATGAGGGGTAAGGGTACCTGGGACTTTTGTGTGCGAATAATACGGGCAGACTCCTTCATGTCACGGATTCTGACTTCTAGAGCATCCACATCCGCTTCATCGACTAAATCAATCTTATTAAGAACAATAATATCGCCGTAGGTAATCTGACTCTGGGCAGCCTGGCTATTAAATAAGTCCAAGCTGAAATTCTCGCAATCAACCAAGGTGACAATCGAATCTAAACGAGTCATATCTCGTAATTCAGTCCCCAGAAAAGTCAGGGCGACTGGCAGTGGATCGGCCAAACCTGTAGTTTCTACGACGAGATAATCTACTTTCTCTGGACGTTCTAAAACCTTATAAACTGCGGCAATCAAATCTTCATTAATGGTACAACAGACACAACCATTACTTAATTCCACCATGTTTTCATCGGTGGTGATAATCAGTTCATTATCAATGCCAATTTCACCAAATTCATTGACAAGAACAGCAGTTTTAAGTCCCTGTTGATTGGTGAGAATATGGTTAAGTAAGGTTGTTTTACCACTTCCCAGGAATCCCGTAATGATCGTCACAGGTAAACCCTGTTTGGGGGGATTCATGGTGAGAATTGGTTCAGGTTTTTCAACGGTCTGCATAGATTTCTGGGTGGTTTGGCGCAACAGGTCACGTTTTTATGGTATCACGGCCCTCCGGCGATCGCCTTAGTCTGGAATCGAGGCTTAGACGGGGAGCAATCTGACGGGTTAGATCGTTGTGATATATCACTCCTTAATTTTCGGGCAAATCAATATTGGTAATAAAGCGATCCTTATCAAAGAAAATAAACACATCCTGAGTACCTTTCGTAAATTTGAGAGTGGCGATCGCCACATCAGGAGAAGCGGGAGAGGGATTAGTCTTGGTTTCAACATCCAGCAATTTTCTAAACTGACCGTTCTTTTCTAACAGACGAGTCCAACCTTTTTGAATGCGGGGGGGAAGGATTTCCACCTTAAGCAAGGGACTTAAATAAGTTCTGGCCTTGGCATAATCTTGACTACGAAGAGCTTCGATAAATTCTTCCACAATCTGATCAATACTTTTGCCCATTGTCCAGTTGGCTGCAATCAGTTGTTGCTGCTTATTAAACGTTAAAAGGATATCCTCTGTTTGCCCAGAAAACTGCACCGTTAGTTTAACAATATCGGCATTAACCACGTCAATAACTTTTGCAGCCAAGATCTTCTGAAAACTGCCAGATCGGGCAATTAACTCTGTTTGCCAAAGTTGTCCTATTTTTTCTGGAGTCCAGATTTTTTGCAGTTCCGGCGAGAGTAGAGCCTGGGCTTTGGCATCAGGGCGAACGCATCTAAAAATGATACAGATACAAGAACATTATAGAGGGATGGATAAGGGAAAATAAGGGAAAGTGCATAGAAAACAAAAGCGATGAAACTCCGACCCAAATATAGACTGGTAGAACACTTTGCCGAAATAGATGACCCTCGCATCGAACGAACAAAACGGCATAAACTCATTGATATTCTAACGATTGCCATCTTAGCCGTCATTTGTGGAGCAGAAGGTTGGGTAGCCATGGAAAGTTTCGGCAAGGCTAAACATCAATGGCTAAAAAAAATTTTGGAATTGCCAAATGGCATCCCCTCCCACGATACGTTTGCGCGTGTATTTGCTAGTCTGAATCCAGAGCAATTTCAAGACTGTTTTCTGCATTGGGTCAAAAGTATAGCGGAGGTAAGTGAAGGGGAAGTGATAGCGATTGACGGCAAAACCCTTCGCCACTCCTATGATAATGCCAACGGAAAGGGCGCAATTCAGATGGTAAGTGCATGGGCAACAGCAAATCGTCTAGTACTAGGACAGTGCAAGGTGGAAAGCAAATCGAATGAAATCACGGCGATACCCAAACTCCTGAAAATGCTAGAGGTCAAAGGTTGTATCGTAACGATTGATGCCATGGGAACTCAGACAAAGATTGCCCAACAGATAGTAGGGCGAGGGGGAGATTATGTTTTGGCATTGAAAGGCAATCAAGGTAATCTATGTGAGGATGTTGAACAATTATTTGCTCATGCTCAATCGGTTAATTTTGCGGGAATTAAGCATGATTTTCATCAAACAATAGACAAGGGACATGGACGGATTGAAATTCGCCGTTGCTGGACGATGGAACAAACAGAATTTTTGCTGGGTGGGGAGAAATGGGCAAAGTTGACGAGCATCTGTATGATTAAAGCGGAGAGACGATTGAAAGACAAAACAGAGTATGAGACCCGCTACTATATCAGTAGCCTGCCGAGTAATGCTCAAAAATTATCCCAATCTGTTCGTAGTCATTGGTTGATAGAAAACTCTTTACATTGGGTTCTAGACTTGGCCTTCAACGAGGATGCTTGTCGCATTCGTAAGGATTTTGCTCCTGAGAATTTAGCCGTCTTACGCCATATCGCTCTTAACTTGCTCACAAAGGAAAATACTCTGAAACTTGGTATCAAGAATAAACGGCTACGCGCTGGTTGGGACGAGGACTATCTCCTTAAGGTTTTACTCGGATAAGATGCGTTTGCCCTGGCTTTGGCATAATCCTGGTTGACAATCAGCATCACATAGTCCTTAGCTTGTTGAATAATGCTTTGCTTCTGACTGTCTGTTAACGCTTGGGCTATGAAGGGAGTTCCCGCGATCGCCTGATTGCTACTAGGCATTTCCCACAAGACACTGGTCAATCCGCAACAGAGGACGGACAGTAAGAGGGTTCGAGGGGCTAGTGATGGAAAAAGGCTCATAATAGGGGCGACTCCTCAACAATCCAAATAAATACGAAGATAAACTTTTCCTAGTTTAGGCTAATTGCGGCGATCGCGGGGCTAAAAGTTTAGGAAACCGATGAGATTTACAGAAAGATTCACCCCTAAAAAGTAACCGCCTCATTTTGACATTGTTCTTGCTTGCGCTTTAGGATCTGAACAACCTGCTCATATTCTTGTTCAAGGCGATTGAAAAGCATCGCTATTTCGGTCAAATTTTTCTCTTGGAGACGAGATTCTATCTCTTTACAGAGTTTGCCTAAATTGGTTGCGCCAATCCTAACACTAGCAGAACCGAGAGATTTTATCGCGTTTTCCAAACCGTCCCACTCTCCAGAGGAAATCACCTGAGCAATCACAATTAAATGCTGAGGCGACTCCTGTAAATAGGAAGAAATTAAGTTATGGATCACCTGATGCGCACGACTGCCAGCCATTTGAGCTAAAACTTCTAAAGGCTTGGGATCAAATACGTTTAAGTTCTCAGAAAGATTAATCAATTCTGTCGCCGATTTTAGCGGGGTTGGGGAAACGCTAACAGCAGTCCGTTCCGGGACAGATGTTGTGGGTAAGCTCGATGGCGGAGCCGTCTTTTCACTGCTTTCTGGAACTGACAAAGGCACGCACCGAGCCAAGGCCTGTTGAAGCAACTCAATATTAATGGGTTTAGAAAGATAATCATCCATACCGGCAGCCAAACAATTTTCCTTATCTCCTGGCATGGCCTCTGCGGTCATGGCAATAATACGAGGACGAGGAAAAATGTCTTGATAGATATGATGGGTTGCGCTCAGACCATCCATATCAGGCATCCGCACATCCATGAGGACAACATCATAGCTCTGATGGTGGAGTGCTTTCAAGGCTTCTAGCCCATTGCTAACGATATCGGCCTGATAGCCCAATTTACCGAGTAACAAACGAATCACAGCCTGATTCACCGTCACATCCTCGGCGACCAAAATTTTAAGGGTGTGCATCGGAGCAGAAAATTCTCCCGGCATCGGTTTAGCTGGAGTCATTTTAATGGGTTTTTCCGAAACAATATGTAGTAAGTTTTTATACAACTCAGACTGCTGAATAGGCTTATTTAAGACTCTTATATAATGTAGGTTTTCAATTTCCTCAAAATCATTAAAATTGGTAATTAAATTAATAATTAAGATAGGTAAATTATGGTAGCCAGATTGTTGCCGAATTTGGCGAATGAGATCTAGAAAATTATGTTGAGAAGATCCAATGTCTAAAATAGCAATATCAAAATGCACCCCCTGTTGAAACCATTCTAGGGCCTTTTCCCATGAGTCAACGGCGCAGGTAAAGATCCCCCAGGATTGTGTTTGCTGGGTAAGAATTTTTTGATTCGTGAGGTTATCGTTAATAATCAGTAAACGTTTACCCATTAATTCCTGTATGGATTGGGTAATATTCAAATTTGCCTTGGATTTTATGGCTTCAACAATAATGGTAAAGTAGAAAGTTGAGCCATAATTTTCTTCACTATGTACCCAAATCTTTCCCCCCATTAATTCGCAAAGACGTTTACTGATCACTAATCCTAAGCCGGTTCCTCCATATTTGCGGGTGGTGGAAGAATCAATCTGACTGAAGGATTTGAATAAACGTTCTAGGCGATCGCGGGGAATACCAATCCCTGTATCTTTGACCGCAAAGCGAATTTCATACTGAGACAATGATGGTTGAGTTTGATCTAGGTTTTCCTTCTCAGCACTATCAGGAGAAGAGAGCAAGGTTGAATTGACATAAACAACCACTTCCCCTTTCTGAGTAAACTTAAGAGCATTACCCACTAAATTCGTTAAAATCTGACGCAGACGGGTAATATCTCCCACAATTGAAATAGGGGTTTGGGATTCAATAAGATAGCCTAATTCCACTGGCTTGTCCGCAGATTGAGACACAAATAGTCTTAAAACATCTTCGATACATTGTCTCAGGTCAAAAGAATGTTGTTCTAACTCTAATTTGCCCGACTCAATTTTAGAAAAATCCAGAATGTTATTAATCATCATCAGAAGCGTGTCGCCACTGTTCCGGATCAAGTGGACAAATTCTTGCTGTTGAGAACTAAGAGGCGTGTCTAACAACAATCGCGTCATACCGGTTACAGCATTAAGAGGAGTTCGCATTTCATGACCAATCATCGCCAGAAATTCATTTTTTTCCTGTTGCATCTTCTCCAGATAAGGGGAAAGCAGGGCTGGATCAGGAACAGTCGGCACAAAGAAAGAGGTATTTTGTTGAGCAGTGAGTAACGATTCAAGAACTTGTATTAAATAAAATAAAGCTTCTTGTTGGGCATTGGCCAGGGCAACGGGAGAATGGTAATGTCCCGGTAAAGTTTGTAGTTGATTGATCAGTTTTCCAAGGGAGGGCTGCAAGGCATCCAATAGCTGTGTCGGCGAGGAAAACTCATCCACATCAGCAGAGACAAGGGCGGAAACGGTATTTGGGAGTGCGGGCGAAGGCAAGACTTCTACTTTTTTGATGGGGGTTTCTAGTTCTGCTTGAACAACTTGTTTAAAATAATAGCTGTAGAGCAAAACCAACAAAATATCAACGATTAAGCATAGCAAGAGAACTTTCAATCCATAGGCAAAAGACTCCATGACCATTTGGGTGCGAGAATAACCAATGGTCAGAACGCCGAGAAACTTGCCGGCGGTCAGAATCGGTCTCCTCAGTTTGATGATATTTCCTCGCTCTTCCAAATCCTGGATAATGTTGGCAATTTGCTTATGTTTTTTCTGGGCATTAGTACGTAGATTTAGTAGGGTCGGATCATTTAATTGGAGAAAACTGGCGACCATAATCTCTTGGTCATCACTAACCACTCCATATAAAGGGGAAGGACTATTTACGGTGGGAGCAACCAGATAATCTAAATTGGCATCACTAATTTTGAGATGGGGGGGAATAGCGGTTTGTCCTAAAAAACGGGTGAGCAATTCTAGACGATCATCTAATCCATTTACTCGGCTGTGATAATGTGACAAACTCAGAATGCCAGCCACTAAAACTTGACCGCTCACCATAAATAAGCTGACAAGTCTCAAAAAATTTGTCATTTTTTTGGGGCTAGTTTTTTGAGATAGCAGAAAACGATTGGCCATACCGAGAGAGTACTTAAAGGTGATGGTTGATCATATAAATTAAAACATAGAAACATAAAATTATTCTTGTCTATAACAATTACAATCGACTTACCTCTCTATTGACTCCTGGCAGAAATTAGGTTCTATTGTTGACCTTTTCTTCTAATACACAATGCAGTGCAAAAAGCGTTATATTCGCTTGAATAATCACTAAGCTCATAAGTACTATGGCAATTATAATGGTACATTGTCGCTATTTGCTAGGTTGATGTAGCGATCGCCTAAAATCGGCTAAAATCCGATCACGCTTCCAAATCACTAACATTAGCATAACAATATGCTCAAACGTAATTTTGCGATCTATTACTATATTAGGTAGGGCAATATTTTATGTCTAGACGTTCCTTTCGAGCGGGTGCGACTTTTAGTTGATGAAGGAAAAGAAAAGTGTTAACATGAGATGAAAAGTGACAAAGAGGAAACAATGATGACAGCAAAACTAATTAATGTAGAGGGTTCAAAGATAAAAATAGAACTAACATTAGAACTCAGTCGTTCAATGTTGGATACAGAAATAAATATTCAAAAAGGCTTAAACGAAGTAGGTTGCATCGCCAGCAAAGAAGCCTTGAAATATTTAGATACAGATGGTTCACCCTTAAAAATCGGTGAAGAAATCTGGAAGAGTAAGGGAGAGCAACCGAAAGAATATCAAACACCTTATGGTGAGGTTATAGTGAATCGTCATGTATATCAGCGTTCAGTAGGAGGAAAAACGTATTGCCCCTTAGAAAGAGAAGCAAGGATAATCATAACATCAACGCCATTATTGGCAAAACAGGTATCCTCAAAAATGTCAGGGATGGCAGGCAAAGAGGTGAAAAATGATTTATTAGAAAATCATGGTAGAAAAGTAGCGCTATCCTATATCCAAAGATTGAGTGAAGCAGTAGGAAGTGTGGTACAGGCAAAAGAAGAAGCGTGGAGTTATGCCCCGCCCAAGGAGGATAGCCAAATTGCAACAGTGGGAATAGGATTAGATGGAACCTGTATGCTGATGTGTGAGGATGGCTACCGTGAAGCAATGGTGGGAACCGTTTCCCTATACGATAGTGAGGGAGAACGTCAACATACAATCTATCTAGGTGCGGCACCAGAGTATGGAAAAAAGAGTTTTCTAGAAAGATTAGAAAGAGAAATTGAGCGAGCGAAAAAACGTTATCCAGAGGCAACATTGGTCGGGATAGCAGACGGGGCAGAATCAAATTGGAAGTTTTTAGAAAAGCAAACGGAAGAACAGATATTAGATTTCTATCATGCCTCTGGTTACTTAGGTGCCTTGGCAGAAGCGTTGCATCCGAATACAGTGTCAAAACAAAAAGAATGGTTGACTGAAAATTGTCGAGAACTCAAGCATGAAAAAGGAAAAGCAGGAGAACTGCTAAATCTGATGAAAGAAGTCAAAGAAGAAAAAAGTCATTCTAAGAATCTTACCGAGAAACTACAAGCGGCGATTACTTATTACGAGAATCATCAGCATCAAATGGATTATGCTGAATACTTAGAGAAAAAGTATCCGATTGGTTCAGGTGTTACGGAAGCAGCTTGTAAGACGTTGGTCAAACAACGATTATGTTGTTCAGGGATGCGATGGAAGGAAAAAGGAGCAGGAATTATTTTGAGCCTACGAGCTTTGGTATTGACCAAGGAACGATGGAGTCAATTTTGGGCAAAACTTGATCAATATGGGTTCCCTGTAGAACCCTGATTACAACAGCTTTTATCAACTAAAGGTCGCACCCTTTCGAGCTTCTACTAGTGGCATTGCTAGAGCCAAGAAAGCCTTCGATAGTAAGGGATGGACTCAGGAATATCTAGCGACTGAGGCCGGTCTCTCCAGTCGGCAATCGGTCTGGAAGTTTTTTACGGGGCGGCCCATTGAACGCTATATCTTTAAAGAAATTTGCTTCCGACTGGATATCGACTGGGAAGAAATTGTCGATTTACCTAAAATGGAGGCCGAACCTGAAATTGTTCAGACAGCGATCGCCTTAGATGCTCAATCTAGCCTTGAAGACTGGGTGAAATTTCTCCGTAGTCAACTCCATGACTTAATTCAGACGACCTGTAATACGTTGCAATCCTCTTTTGATGTAACTCAGCCGGAATTGAGTGATATTTATACCGCGCTTTATATTTTGCCCCAACCTGCCCGTCAGCGGTGGCTAGAAGTTTCTGATTTGAAGGAGGCTCAAGCAACCACAGAACGCCTGAATCTTTCGCCCGATAATCCCCAAATGATTGCCGGGATTGACGTAATTGCTGAATATTCCAAGTTAATGCTCCTAGGTAAACCAGGGGCCGGCAAAACCACTTTTCTACAATATTTAGCCTTGCAATGTAATCAGGGTAATTACCGCGAGGATTTAGTTCCTTTTTTCATTCAACTGCGGAGTTTAATCACGGAGAATTCAGAGGAAGAAGAGTTTAATTTTAGCCATTATTTTAGCCAACTTTTTCTCCCCTATGGTATTCCCCAAGATAAAATCCTCTTACTCTTACAAGAAGGTCGTTTTCTTTTACTCTTAGATGGACTCGATGAAATTTCCCTACAAGAAAGTGAAAAATTATTAAAACAAATCGATAAGTTTGCTCAAGACTATTATAAAAACCAAATTATTATCACCTGTCGTAGTGCCTCTCAAAACTATCACTTTCGGGGTTTTAACTATGTGGAAATTGCCGATTTTAGTTATCCTCAAATTGAGATTTTTGCTCAAAAGTGGTTTATGGCAGTGAATTCTGATCCTAACCAGGGAGTCAAAAAAGCCGAGCAATTTTTAGAACAGCTTAATCGTCCTGAAAATCGTCCCATTCGAGAGCTTGGCATCACGCCCATTTTGCTCAATCTCATTTGTTCTGTCTTCCGAGAACGGGAAAGTTTTCCAACGAAACGCTCAAAACTCTATCAAGCGGGTCTAGATATCCTTCTACAACGCTGGGATCAGGCACGGGGCATTCAACGGGATCAGATCTATCGTCATCTGTCTTTGACGGATAAAATTAAGTTATTGTGTCAGATTGCGGCTACGACCTTTGAACAGGGAAACTATTTTTTTGAAACGCCGGATGTGCTGAGTTTAATTGAGGATTATTTGAGAAATTTATCCCAGAATTCATCCCCCACAACAACGGATCTGGAAACCCTTTGGCTCAATAGCGAGGCCGTTTTAAAGGCGATCGAATTACAGCATGGTCTTTTGGTAGAAAGGGCTAGAGATATCTATTCCTTTTCCCATCTAACATTTCAGGAATACCTCACCGCCCGCAAAATTGTTGCGACTCCAGCAAAGCAACTTACCCTTGAACTGGAAAGGTTAGGTACTAGAATCTATGACAAAAATTGGCGAGAAGTCATTGCTTTAACGGTAAGTATGTTACCGAAAGCGAATTTTCTTTTGCAGCGAATGAAGATGATCCTTGATGACTCGGTTCAGCAAGATCCAGACTTAATTAACTGTTTAGAACAGATAGAAACGAAGGTCAAGGGATTAAAACTGGCCTATCAACCAGCGGCCATCAGGGCCTATTATTTTACCCTCTTTCTCTACCGAGATTTAAACTTAGCGATCGCCTTGGATGTGAAATTTGGCAGTCAACAAACTCTCTCCAAAGAATTAGCCCTAGATTCGGCCCTCGCTAGAATTTATGGAGATGCGACTAAGCTTCAGGAAAATCCCGATGCTAAGAAGTATTTGCATTTTTGTTTTGGACTGGACTTAGAACAAAAATTTTCGCTTGCTCCTGACTTTGCTCAGGCGTTTAAAACGCTCAAGGCAGATTTACCCAGTCTTGAACCATCCCCAACGGCTTGTACAGAAACTCCCTTGAGCATTGCAGATTGGTGGACAGAAAAAGGATCGGATTGGTTAACAAAATTCTGGCAAATGCTGATCCAGTATCGTGGGATTGGACAATATTGGCGGGCTTCCTCTAATAAAATCCATCTTTGGTATCAGTACTATCAAGGTAATCTCTTTTTAGTGGAATGTTTACACAGTGACTGTGCGGTTGATCCTGAAGTTCGTCAATCCTTGGAAGCCAATTTAATGACTGTCCCCCACTAGTTTTTGATAGTAATAGTAATATTAATTTTTATGATTGATTACCGAACTGCTCAGGAATTCCTACCAGGCTTCCAACTTATTCAAGGTGAAAGACGGGATAAACCACTCTTATTAAAATTTCTTCAGCAAACCTATCAGGAATTATTTCCTCAGCAACAGGACTTCAGCCATTTAATTCAAACGGTAGATCAATATTTTTCCTCTCGTTCTCGTCTCTGGCTGGTGACCCTTCAATCTTCTCCTTTAGAACCTTTAGATGCGGATGCAGCGATCGCCGCTCTCTGGCTGGGAAATGCGATCAATCAGGTGACAGGTAAACGCTATACCCACATTTTTATGCTTTATGTTTTGCCTCCCTATCGTCGTCAAGGGATTGCTAAAGCCTTATTAAAAACTGCTCAACAATGGGCCCAACAACGAGGAGATCAACAAATTGGACTTCAAGTTTTTTCCCATAATCAAGCTGCCTTAAACTTGTATAAGCAAATGAATTTTCAGACCCAAGCAGTACTCCTTTTTAAACCGTTGTCTAGCCACCATCAAGCTGATGATTAGAATCCCCTGCCATCGTAGGGCGATAATGGCTCTTTGGCAAAATTGGTTAGGGGTTTCGTTAACCCCCAAATTTGAATAGAATCATTATATTGTTTGCCATTACTGACCTCTGCATTAGCATATAGTCCCCAGTGGGCCCGCAGTAAATGCAAGGTACTATTCTGCAATTGTCGTAAATTCCCACCATTAGCTCGAAAAATAGGTTGACCATCCATCCAAACCACCATGAGCGGTTGCTGATAATCGACATAAACCGTAAATCGCACCCACTGACGCAAGGGCATATAAATGGGATACATAACACCATTGATGGTTTCCCAACCATTCCCATTTTTAAACTGATTAAATTCACCTATATGGGCTAATTCTAAGCGACCTTGAGTCCCAACCATTGACATTGTTACAACTTGCCATTGAGGGTTATTTCCTAGTGTTAAGAAGTGCATCCAATCAGTGTTTTTCGCCTTGCTTCTGTCCCAGTCAACCCAAGTATAAAAACGGTTAACAACCGGAATAGGTCTTTGACTCACATAGTCAGGATTGGCTACATCCAGATGAAGAACAGGATAGGCGCGGTGGTTTTGACCATCGGTTTCGGGTCCCGTAATTAAACCTTTGTAGAGATGGTTTCCTTGAATAGGTCGGATATTTTCTGTTTGCGCTTGCTTTTGATTTAAAATTGTCCAAAAGGATTGGCGATACCCTGTCGGTTTACCATTGCGCGAAAACATTCCTGTATTGTAAGCCGGACTATCCCAGGTAAACCATTCCCCTGGAAACCCTTTTTCAAAACTAGAATACCAAATAGGAATAGCTTTTGGTAATTGAGCAAAAAGGTTATTTTCTAAGATATTAGACTCTGTAAAGCTATTAATGAAATTAGGAATACAAAGAATAATGAAAACAATGCTGATAATTGCCCAAAAAATTCCCACTTGTTTCTTCCAAAATTTTGGGGAAAATAGAGAAGACCATCCCCATTGCGATTCTGGCTCTGAATGGAGCGATCGCCGAAAAGGTTTAGATGGTTTTGGGGAAGACCGATAACGAGACATGGGCAATTATCGCGATTTGCTAGATTTTACTGCGATCCGTTAGAATTTCATAGCCCGTTGCGGTTACTAAAACCGTATGTTCAAATTGGGCAGAAAGGGCATTATCGACAGTGACAACTGTCCAGCGATCGCGGAGGGTACGGGTAAATTTAGAACCAGCATTGACAATTGGTTCAATAGCCAGGGTCATGCCAGCTTTAAGTTGCACATTAGGTAATTGACGGGTTCGGAAATTAAAGACACAGGGATCTTCGTGTAAGTTGCGTCCCACACCATGGCCAGTAAACTCTTCCACCACACTGTAACCATATTTTTTCACACAGTCTTCGATCGCTCCCGCAATATCTAGGAGAAAATGGCCCGCCTTAACCTGTTCAATCCCTTGATACATGGCCTCCTCTGCCACCCGTACCAAGCGATCGGCTTTCTGAGAAACTTTACCAATGGGAATGGTGATGCAAGAATCTCCGTGAAAACCCTGAAAATAGGCTCCTGTATCCACTTTTAAGAGATCGCCCGCCCGAATCACCTTTTTGCGACTGGGAATACCATGCACCACCTCCGAGTTAATACAGGTACAAATTGAGGCCGGAAAGCCGTGATAGCCTTTAAAACTGGGGGTCGCTCCTAACTCTCTAATGCGCTTTTCAGCATAGGCATCCAGTTCTCCTGTGGTCATGCCTGGTTTAGCCTGTTCTGCAATTTCCTTCAACACCGTTGCCACGATCGCTGCGGACTGTCGCATGATGACCAGTTCCTGAGGCGTTTTAAGTTCGGCCCCTCGTTGCTTTTTCCTGTGTTTGGAGGCTTTTGCTGACTTCGCGTTTGAAGGTGAGGAGGTCGTTTTGGCTGGCAGATCCTGGGTTTTGGACGACGAGAAAAGGTTGGAAAGAATGTTCATGGGCGATCGCTAGACAAAGTACTAAAATTTAAAACCACTGATCTTAAAATAACTTAAATTTTGACCCTTGTATCGATGGGTGTCCTCGTCAAAAACCTCACGCCCTAGACTGGTGCGAACAGATAAACTCCGTTAAAAAGCTGAAGAAAACTTTAGGTTTAGTCTAAAAAAGGCACTAGATCAAGGATAATGTAAAAAAGGATACTAAACTTGTAGCAAAATCCTATTCTCGATTGTGACTCTCGACTACTCCATTTAGTTCACTATCCCTAGGATTGGGAAATTAAATTTATGTTCATCACCGCCGCCGAAAAGCCATTCCAATTAAAATATTCCATTAGTGATATTCGAGAAGAAGCTCGGCAACTGGTTTGCAAAGGCTTACTTCACCGCCAACAACCGATCTATACGCTGTGTCAGTACATTCCCGCACGAGAATGGCCTGCGGTAGAATGCGAATTGGAACGCCACGACTATCTCCTCCGCGATCACCTGATTGACCTATTGGCCAAAGAAGTTTGGTTAACTGACTAGATTTTTCTCCTATTTTCTAGCTCTCCTCGGCCCCAACGGCCCAATCTTGTTCAGGGTTTTCTCTAGTTGGCACTTTCCCCCCTGGTCTGTTAAGATTTGTAGGAATTTATTGCTAATTTCCCGCTTTCTCGTGCCTTTGTAGCGATGGATGCTGTGGCCAAGCAGGGAACCTAGTATTAAAATAACTTATCTAAAACCAAGTAACAATTCTATAGTTTGGGGTGTGAGAAAAATTTATGGTAGATTTCAGCCGTCAAGCGATCGCCTTTATTTCCGACTATGCCGATCCCACCGCCGAGATTGGCATGGAGGAAGCTGGAGGACAAAATATTTATGTTCGTCAAATCGGAGAAAGTTTGGCGGAACTAGGCTGGCAAGTTGATATCTTTACCCGTAAAAGCCATCCCCAGGAAGCGGTCATTGTTCAACATTCGCCTCACTGTCGTACTATTCGGCTCAAAGCGGGGCCAGAAACCTTTATTCCAAGGAATGACCTTTTTGAATATATGCCGGCTTTCTTGGATGCTTTTCATGCCTTTCAAACCAAGAATGCCATTCGCTATCCTTTAGTGCATACAAACTACTGGCTGTCTGCTTGGGTTGGACTGCAACTGCAACAAGATAACAATGTTCAACTTATTCATACTTATCATTCTCTAGGGGCTGTTAAATATGAAACCATGCAGTATCGTCCCGCGATCGCCCCGACTCGTCTAGCGGTAGAACAAGAAGTTTTAGAGAAAGCTAGTTGTATTGTGGCGACTAGCCCCCAGGAAAAAGAAGCTCTTCGTAATCTAGTCTCTGAGTCCGGTCAAATTGAAGTTATTCCCTGTGGAACAACGGCCCAATTTCATAGTTTGCCGAAACTAGCCGCCAGGAAAAAGTTAGGTTGGGATAGTCAGGAAAAAATCATTCTCTATGTGGGACGTTTTGCTGCTCGTAAAGGCATTGAAACATTAGTACGAGCCTGCGCCAATTTGAAAGCTCAGGGACATCAAAACCTAAAGTTAGTCTTAGTGGGTGGCAGCACTATCGAACGCTTAGATGGTCAGGAAAGAAAACGTATTGAACAATTAGTCACTGATCTGAATATCAGTCAAGAAACCTTATTTGCGGGACGGGTTGACCATGATTGGTTGCCCTGGTATTACAGCGCGGCAGATGTTTGTGTCATTCCTAGTTACTATGAACCCTTTGGTTTGGTTGCCATTGAGGCGATCGCCTGTGGAACGCCAGTCATTGCCTCTAAAGTAGGGGGTTTGCGTTTTACTGTGCATCCCGAAGAAACTGGTTTGTTAGTGCCACCCAGGGATGTGGAAGCCCTAGCCCAAGGCATTGAGCGAGTAATTGGGGATGAACTCTGGGCGAAAAAGTTAAAAAAACAAGCCAGCTATGATCTCAACCCCCGTTTTAGTTGGCAAAATTCCGCTATGCAACTGAGTGATCTTTATCGTTATATCTTGGCTCGTTCTATCATGCACGACCAACCCTGGAATCCCAAAGTTTCCCGCCTAGCTACATTACCCAGTCTGGTCGAGATTGCAGCTATTTAATCCCTTCTCCTCTCCCCCTCTTCCCAGTCTCCCCAGTCTCCCCAGTCTCCCCCACCTAATCTTCTGCTCTTTCCATCATCCTGACTTTCTCACTATAATCTTGGGGACGTAGCTGACGAAAACAATGAAAGAGTTGTTGACGCAGTTGGGGAGATAAATAGGAGAGCATTAAGCCCAATAGCGATCGCTTTGACCATCCCAAAGAGGCTAGGGAAATTTTTAATAAAGCACGACCTTCCTGAGTTTCTCCTGATTCCAGCAAACGCAGGGCTAAATCTTCTTGAGTTTCGGCAATTTTTTTGAGTCGATGCTGTTCGAGATAGGGGAGCGGAAAAGTATAACTTTCTAAACAGATTAATTTAGCTTCTAAAAAGGTTAAGCTTTGCGCCAAACTACTTTGACCTGTATGAAAACGATATTCCATTAAATATTCTGGTAAAAAATAGCCCACTGCTCCCTGTAATGCTAGACGAATTAAGACATCATAGTCTTCACACATTGTTAAATCAGCACGCATAAAATTAACGGCTTGTAAACAGGAACGACGAAAAAGAGTAGAGCCAATTTGTAAACTTTGCTTTAAAAAAGTTTCCTCTAGAAGATCGGCAATAATCCCTTCTTTTAATTGATCCTTGCCCCATTTAATACAATTTTCTTGAGTTGCTTCTAGCATCCGTTGATTGTCAGCGTTAATCACCCAATGATTCGTACAAACAAAATCAACCTGGGGAAATTTTTCTAAAATAGAAACGGTCTTTCTTAAAAAATCGGAGGTTAAGGCATCATCATCATCAAATTTAATAAAATAGTCACCCTTCGCGATTTCAAAACCTGATCGCATATTACGGCTGCGGCCAATATTTTTAGGATGACGAAGATAACGCAAACGTGGATCTGTCCATTTTTGTATCAATTCCGAGGTAGAATCCGTGGAGCCATCATCACAGATGATTAATTCAAAATCAGTGAAATCTTGATTAAGAACACTTTGCACTGCGTAGGTTAAATAATGAGCGCGATTGTAGGTGGGAATGCAAACGGAGACTAAGACCATAAAGTGAGTTGATAATAAGAACTTTGGTTAAATTAATCAGCAATTCCAAATTCAGAATGTAGTCCAAGATACAAAAGTCTTGAAGTGCTTACGGTCAAGGGGTTTTGTATCAATATGTGGAATCAGCGTAATGCTCTATTTAGTGATTGATCAAGTTTGTTTGCAGGTTGCTGACTCTCCAAGAGGCTAAGATTCGAGGAGGAAGTACGAAAAACGTCAGAAATCAGCGAAATCTCTCTTGACACCATAAACGCGAGATAACGTCTGTATTTTATGTTATCGTTTGAATTTGGAATTGCTGCCGTTGAATTTTGCCCCGCATTACGCAAACTAAAACCTGAAACCCTTGCTAAATCGCAAATTTAGAATTTCTAGATGATGCTCGTATCAAACCCAAGCGGCTTTATCAATCAGTTCTACATTGACTGACTAGTAGCGCGTTTGTAAGCCTCGTCCAGAACTTCTGAGAGGGTGGGGTGAGCGTGAACCTGAAAGGCCAATTCTTTAACGGATTGACGGGCAGCGATCGCATTGGCGGCTTCTTGAATCAAGTCCGAGGCATGAATACCGATGATATGAACACCAAGCAATTCTCCAGTATCTTGACGATAGACGACTTTAGCCATGCCTTCCGTTTCCAGTTCTGCTAAAGCTTTGGAATTCCCCTTATAGTAGGTTTTGGCGGTAGCCACTTTAAAACCCTCGGTTTCTCCTAATTCCTTAGCCTGAGCTTCAGTTAAACCCACATAGCTAATTTCAGGATGGGTAAAGGCCGCTGCCGGAATACAACGATAGTCGATGCTTTTGGGCCGACCACAAATATTTTCGATCGCCACGACTCCCTGACCAGAGGCCGCATGAGCCAACATCATTTTACCCGTTGCATCTCCCACAGCCCAGAGATAGGGAACCGGTTCTCCGTCTTTGAGTACCGCCATTTGGTCATTAACAGCAATAAAACCACGACGATCCACTTCCACGCCCACCGTTTCTAAACCAAGATTTTTGGTTGCGGGAACACGACCTGTTGCGACAAGACAGGCATCCACTTCCAAGGTTTCAACGACTTCTTTGGTTTTGGCATCGGCTAATTCAATGACAACGGGATTACCGGGTTTAACGGTCTTGGCCAAAGTACTCACGTAGGTTTCAATATCGCGGGGTTTAATCAGTACCCGTTCGGCAATTTTGGCAATTTCCGTATCAAAGCCTGGCATTAACACATCTAAGGCTTCGATCATCGTCACTTCACAACCGAGAGCCGTATAAACGTCAGAAAACTCTAAACCAATATAGCCACTGCCGATAATGGCAATCCACTTGGGCAAGGTTTCCAATTTTACGGCTTCATCGCTGGTAAAGACAGTCTGATGATCGATCTCGATACCTGGAGGAACAAAGGGAACCGAACCCGGACAGAGCATAATATTGGCGGCGGTGAGAATTTTTTCCCCACTATCGGTGATCACGCTGACTTTTTGCGGGCCAGCCACTTTTCCCCAGCCTCTAATAGTTTCCACTTTCAAGCGGGTCAAACTATTGGTTAAGTCCCCCCGAATTTTATTGACTAAGTCCGTCGCATGGGCCGCGATCGCCGATCGTTCAAAAGCCACCCCTCCCACTTGAATGCCTAAATGCTTGAGGTGATCACTATCCTGTAGTTCTCTAACCCGACCGGAGGCAGCCAGTAACGCCTTAGACGGGATACAACCCCGATTAACGCAGGTTCCTCCCATATCCTTCGCCTCAATAATGGCGGTTTTTAGTCCACACTTAACAGCGTGTAAGGCAGCCCCATGGCCCCCAACACCAGCCCCAACGATAACGAGATCATAATCAAAGACTTGACTCATGGTTATTTTTCACCTCATTTGCTTCAACTTCTTAGTGTACGAGGAAGGGGAGAACCTGGGAAGGGAGCTTGTCCCCTGGATCGTAAAATCTGAAAATGGGGCTTAGGGACTCAACTGCGGTAGATCCGCCGGTGGTCGGTTGTCCGTTTGAGGATGGTGAATAAGGGCCAATCCCAAAGACAGAAGGGCTAACAAGACTAAACTTTTTCCCAAAGGGTTGAGTGTAAAGGTTTTAAGCGACTTGATGGATCGCTGTGGTTGAAGGTTGCGGTTACGGCGCGATCGCCATTCTTGATATTCTCTTTCTGTGGTCATCAAAAATTTGGGTCTGAAACCCCGTCGTTCTAGGACGGGCTTTATATGGTAGGATACTGGTCATTGGTGTCAACTTAAGCCAAAATGCCTACTCACAAAAGATTAGCCTAAAAGCAGGCGGAAGTAAGAGTAGGCTGAAAAAAAGGTTAGTATATAAAAAAGTGAGCAAAAAACAAATGGCAAGACAACATCCTCGGAGAAAAGGAAACCCAGACTTACGTCGTAAGACAAATCAGCCAGGGGTAGAAATCCCTGAAATAACAAAAGAGTTGTTTGAATTACTAGAACCCACAATGTTTACACCATTAAAATATTTACAGGGAACTCATGAGAAAATGATGAGAGATAGGGTATTAAATTTACCAGTAATGGTGGCATTAGTGTTAAGTATAGTGTATCGTCAAATAGCGGGTATAAGTGAAGCGGTAAGACTGTTAGAGGAAGAGGGATTGCTATGGGTAGCATCATTAAAAGTAAGCAAACAGGCAGTATCAAAAAGAATGATGAATGTGCCAGCCGAAATATTTGCAATATTACTAAAAGGAGTGTTAGAAAAAGCAGCCGAAAAAGGGAAGAAGCTCCAAGTAGGAGAAAAATGGGAAAAAATAAGAGAAAAGTTTAGTGCAGTGTGGATAGCAGATGGCTAAACGCTAGAGCAGATAAGGAAAAATATGAAAATAAGTAAAGAAGAAAAGAGTAAATTGGGGGGTAAAATAATGATGGTAGTGGAAGCCTTTACCCAAAGACCCGTTACTTTATGGTACACAGAAAATGATAAATCAAATGATAAAATATGGTGTGAAGAATTGGCAGCTAAATTACCAGAAAATGGTTTAATTCTCGTAGATATGGGATTTTTTAGCTTTGTGTGGTTTGATTTGTTAACAGAAGCTAAAAAGTTTTTTCTAACCAGATTTAGAGCGGGTACATCTTACAAAACCAAACAAGTATTGTCTCAAGGTAGTCATTACAGAGATGAGATTATCATTATGGGAAATTACCGTTCTAATCCTTGCAAGCATCCGGTGAGATTAGTCTCAGTATTATGGGGAACAATCTGGTATCAGTATTTAACAAATGTGTTGTCTCCCGAACAACTGTCCGCCGAAGAGGTCTGTGATTTATATCGAAGACGATGGACAATCGAAGAAGCCTTTTTATTAACGAAAAGACTTTTAGGACTAGCCTATTTATGGGTAGGTAATAAGAATGGTGTCCAAATCCAGATTATTTGCACTTTGATTTTCTATACGGTCTTAAATCAATTGGTAGGGGAAGTGGCGATTGCTCTAAATCAACCGAAAGAAAAAATCTCAGTAGAGATGGTGTTTCGGAGTCTATACTATGTAGCGAAGGCTATTGCTAGAGGAGAAAAGCCTGATACAGTAACCTATCTGGCTGAACGTGCTAAGTTATTTGGTTTGGTCAAAGCTGAGAGAAAGCGACATCGAGAAAAGGCCGCTCTCAATCAACAAATTTGGGAACCCATTCCTTTAAGTTGACACGGATGAATGGGCAGTCCACCCCTAGAATCAAAACCAAAGACAAGAATTCTCGGTTTGAGGCTTCAATACATAAGAACCGCAGGGCTTGCGGGGATAGTCTGTGGAGCGAACATAAGACCATAAAACTCCTTGGGGGTGGAGGCAGTTGCTATGAAGCAGAAACCTAAATTGTGAGGTTTAGGAATCTTTGCCGTTCTACGGATGTCAATCCCTTATAGATTTTTTTGTTGAATGGATTGGGAGAAGTTAACGGCTTCTTCCTTTCTGCTTTCTAGGGTAATTGATTACGGACTGGGAGCGATCCGCCTTTTGAAAGTCTTGCCGATATTCTTGGCGATGTTTGAGGGCATAGGTTAATTGTTCAGGAACATAGGGAACATTCCCAAACAGAATCTTTTTGTAGGTGCGAGGAGTAGAATCTTCCTTGAGGTCTGGAGGTCTGGCGCACGGAAATAACTGTTTACCAAACGCACCACACAGTTAAGGAAAGAACCTTTGGGCCATAAGATTGCAGAATTTTCCCCTGTAATTATCATTTTTAACCACAAATATTGCTATTTATTTTTTTATCCCACTCTTTTCTCCAAAATAGAATCCTAAAGCAGCCCCTAATAAAGTCGATTCAATCGTTAAAACAAGTACCATGAACTCTTTAATTGGATTAACAACGATAACAAGTTCTTTATCTAAAGTAGAATTTTGATTACTATTGCCTGGCTTAAATGAGAAATATACAGATAAAACTAATAACGGTAAAACTACAAACGAAACCGATATAGTTATTGCAAAGATAACGATTAGCCATGTAGCTAATTTTTCTCTAGTTTTTTCCAAACGACGAGTGCCTTGTTCTAATGAATTACTTGTAGAAATACTAGAAGCATCTATAATTAAAGCAGTTTGTGGTAAAGTCCCAGCAGCAATTGAAGGGTCTTTTTTTGATGGAGTCTCACCCATATACATACTCTCAATACGCCTTATCGACATAATGTTATCCTAACTTATACTTTAAATTTTAACTGTACATAGACATCATTTGAGTTTCAATTCCACAGAAGTATCGCCTTCCTGTAAGAAAAGCTTTTTATTATTATTATTTTCTAATTCATTAATAATAAAAGAATAGGTTCCCGTCGCTTCACCTAGAGCTTCTGAAAGACTATCTATTTTTCTGCTATTCATAATTTCTATTAATCTCTTAAAAATGTCATCAGAGATTAGAACTTGATGTTGCCCATCAGGCAAAGATAATTTTTTAATCGCAACTACTGCTGAGGTCGCCAATATATCAATAATAGTTTTTTCATCTGTAGAAAACTTATGACTTCTCCGATAATTAATAAACATAACCCCGATCACAACCTCCTTTTTGTTGCGCGACTCTTTTTCCATAATTTGCATAATCTCTTTTTGCCAGGTAGATGGCAATTCTGCTGACACTCGACTGATAAGGGTTATGTCCTTACCAGAATAATCACCTTTACATGGATTCAATAAGTTACCAATCCAACCAGAATCAGATTTATCAACCTCTTGTTTTAAGAGTACACCCACCACAGACTTGATTTTTTCCCTTTTTGCAAAGTTTGAATTCCTTAAAATTCTTTCTCCTGATGACTGAGGATTCTCAGGATGTAATTCTTCAACATAAATACTTTTGCCATAATTTACTAATTTATATGGCACTTTGTCTCGTGTAATTTCTTCGTTATCTAGATTTTCTCTCCAGAGTTTTCCCGCAATAGTTGCTTCCAATAGAAAACACTTACGATCATCTTGATACTCATAAATAGTAACGACATCAGCACTCAAAATATTAAGTGTATTCCAAGCGATATTACGTAACAAATCTTTTTTTTCATTAATGGAGGAAAATGATTGAGTTCTAAGTACAGGACAAAAGGCTTGAAAAGTATAAGAGAAAGGGGTTTCATGGAAGATGAACGTAATGTAAGAAAACCCATGAACCAATATAACGCATTGAAACAAGCCCTAAAACCCCATTTGGGATGGCATGGTGCCAGACTCTCCTTCCTAGCCTTGTTCTTACTCGCCCTCCTCAAAGTGAAAACGGTTAACCTTAAAGAATTGGCCCTGGGTTTTGAAGGTCGGGCATTGGTGGATTCTCATTACAAACGCTTACAACGCTTTTTCTCAGGATTTGAGCTGGATTACCATCACATTGCCCGTATTGTAGTCAGTTGGCTGGATATCCCTCAACCTTGGGTATTAAGTATTGACCGCACAACCTGGGAGTTTGGCAGTCATGGTTATAATATCCTCACTGTCGGCATTGTCCATGAAGGAGTAGCCATTCCCATCTTGTGGTGGATGCTTAGCAAGAAAAAGGGCAATTCTAACAATGATGAACGAATGCGTTTTATCGAGGAGATGCTCAAGACAGGGCGAACGCATCTAAAAATGATACAGATACAAGAACATTATAGAGGGATGGATAAGGGAAAATAAGGGAAAGTGCATAGAAAACAAAAGCGATGAAACTCCGACCCAAATATAGACTGGTAGAACACTTTGCCGAAATAGATGACCCTCGCATCGAACGAACAAAACGGCATAAACTCATTGATATTCTAACGATTGCCATCTTAGCCGTCATTTGTGGAGCAGAAGGTTGGGTAGCCATGGAAAGTTTCGGCAAGGCTAAACATCAATGGCTAAAAAAAATTTTGGAATTGCCGAATGGCATCCCCTCCCACGATACGTTTGCGCGTGTATTTGCTAGTCTGAATCCAGAGCAATTTCAAGACTGTTTTCTGCATTGGGTCAAAAGTATAGCGGAGGTAAGTGAAGGAGAAGTGATAGCGATTGACGGCAAAACCCTTCGCCACTCCTATGACAATGCCAACGGAAAGGGCGCAATTCAGATGGTAAGTGCATGGGCAACAGCAAATCGTCTAGTACTAGGACAGTGCAAGGTGGAAAGCAAATCGAATGAAATCACGGCGATTCCTAAACTCCTGAAAATGCTAGAGGTCAAAGGTTGTATCGTAACGATTGATGCCATGGGAACTCAGACAAAGATTGCCCAACAGATAGTAGGGCGAGGGGGAGATTATGTTTTGGCATTGAAAGGCAATCAAGGTAATCTATGTGAGGATGTTGAACAATTATTTGCTCATGCTCAATCGGTTAATTTTGTGGGAATTAAGCATGATTTTCATCAAACAATAGACCTGACTTTTCCCGTTAAGTCCAAAATCCAGCAATGCAAACTTCTAGAGGCTTTATCTGGCAAGGGTTTGAGTAATGATTCTCTTGACAGGAAAAAAATATTCTGAAGCCATCATCCCGCTTATCGTTCAAATTTCAAAAACAAAGGATGAAGGGAGTATGAGACTGTAAAATGGAGAAAATCTTAAAGGGCAGGTCAAAAAATGTTGGAATGGTGGACAAAAAACTTTGCCAGTTGTGAATTGGGAGACGAGAGGCTAAACAATCGTGCCTTCTCGATTGGGAAAAAGTTAAGTGAGGGGTTTGGAAAAGCCTTATCAGAAGTGTTTAAGGGAGGAAACGAGTTAAAGAGGGCCTATGAATTTTTGGGAATCCGAAAACAGACTTTGTCAAGATAATAGAGCCGCACTGTGAAATGACAACTGCCGCCGTAGAAGAATATAAGATAATGCTATCAGTCGGAGATACGACCTTCTTAGATTATCGCAATATCAAGGAAAAAAGGGAAGGGTATGGGCCGACTGGAAAAGGAGGGAATGGATTAATACTGCATAGTGCTTTAGCAATTGAGCCAGAAAAAGGACAAGTATTAGGTTTATTATGGCAAAAACTGTGGAATAGGGAGGTAAAAGAAAAGCCCCCAACAGATGAAACGGCGAAGCAGAAAAAAGAAAGACAGAAAGAACAAAGAAAAGCAGCTCGTCAAAGACCATTTGAGGAAAAAGAATCCTACAAATGGGTAGAGGCTCTAAACACCTGTGAGAAACAGGTAGAAAGTTCAACGAGGGTAATTCATGTATTTGACAGAGAAGGAGATGTTTCAGAAGTCTTTGACTCAGTGCGTCAACTCAAGCATACAGGAGTGCTGGTCAGAGCGTCTCATAATCGTAGTTTAGACAAAAATAGTGAACGACTTTGGCAACATTTGGAATCAGAACCGATTCGTTTTCATCAAGAAATCGAGATTCCGAGTACAGGAAAAAGAAAAGCACGGAAGGTTAAGCTTGCCGTCCGATTTTGCTCAGTTAATCTACGAACTCCCTATCGTTTTGATAATCGTGACCCGTTGAATGTCTATGCTGTTTATGCGACAGAAATCGATTGTCCCGAAGGCGAAACTCCTTTATCTTGGATGCTTCTGACTACAGAAGTTGTTGAGACTATTGAGATGGCTGTCACTATTCTTCGTTGGTACACCTACCGATGGCGGGTTGAAGAATTTCATAAAGTCCTTAAGTCTGGTTGTCAGAGTGAGCGTTATCGACTTGCCTCTGATGGAATGAAAACTCTTTTGGGTTTTTTAAGTGTCATTGCTGTTGAACTTTTACACGTTACTTATCTTCATCGTACCCAGCCCGATGCTCTCGCGATTGAAATTCTTAATCCTCTTCAACTTCAGGTGTTAAAAGCAGCCGCCTCTCAAAAACTTCCCCCTATTTTGACTGTTGCTTGGGCTGTCGAGTCTGTTGCTTTTCTTGGTGGTTATCTTGAACATCGTCGTAAAACTCCTCTCGGTATCCAAGTCCTTTGGCGCGGTTGGTTGAAGTTGCATGACCTTTGCCAAGGCTGGCAGCTTGCAATCCGCACTTAACGGGAAAAGTCAGAACAATAGACAAGGGACATGGACGGATTGAAATTCGCCGTTGCTGGACGATGGAACAAACAGAATTTTTGCTGGGTGCGGAGAAATGGGCAAAGTTGACGAGCATCTGTATGATTCAAGCGGAGAGACGATTGAAAGACAAAACAGAGTATGAGACTCGCTACTATATCAGTAGCCTGCCGAGTAATGCTCAAAAATTATCCCAATCTGTTCGTAGTCATTGGTTGATAGAAAACTCTTTACATTGGGTTCTAGACTTGGCCTTCAACGAGGATGCTTGTCGCATTCGTAAGGATTTTGCTCCTGAGAATTTAGCCGTCTTACGCCATATCGCTCTTAACTTGCTCACAAAGGAAAATACTCTGAAACTTGGTATCAAGAATAAACGGCTACGCGCTGGTTGGGACGAGGACTATCTCCTTAAGGTTTTACTCGGATAAGATGCGTTTGCCCTGATGCTCAAGATTTTTCCCACCGCCCTGATTCGTTGTTTATGTGGCGACCGTGAGTTTATTGGTCAGGCTTGGCTTCGCTATCTTCTGCTCGAACCGCTACTGGCTTTCTGTCTGAGAATTCGGGCTACGGACAAGATTGAGCACAATGGCAAGCTTTTGGCCGCCAAAGTCATTTTTGCCCATCTTGCTATTGGTGAATCTCAACGTCTTCAAGGGAGTTGTCGGGTTTGGGGATATCCTGTTTCTGTAGAGGCTCTTCGCTTGCCTGATAATTCTCTACTCATCGTCATTGGACATCCCGATTCCCAAGGTCTTATTCACGATTATGCCCTGCGTTGGGGCATTGAAACCCTTTTTGGCATCTTTAAGACTCGTGGCTTTTGCTTGGAATCTACTCACTTTACTGACCCCAAGCGTCTTCGTAAGCTTTTGGCTTTACTGACTTTAGCTTTGGCTTGGTCTCTCAAAACTGGTCTAGCAATTCATCATCTTCATCCCATTCCCCTCAAGAAACATGGTCGCCTAGCGCAGAGTCTTTTTCGTCTTGGTTTTGACCATCTTCGTCATCTTGTTCTTAATCCTTCTCTACCCAATTTTTCTCTTTTTCTCGACTCCCTACATTTTTTGTCCTGTACTTAGGATTGAGTTATCAGATTTATCGCCTTAAGTTGACGTGCTTTATCACGCATTTCCTCATATAGCGTGGCATGGAACCCACATTCCGCAGGTTGTCGAAGAGGAGCACTAGTTCACGCGAGCTAGTATCGGTACTTGTGCATTGATTTCGGGCAAGGATAAAAAATGTCAATAAAGTTCTAAAATGGAGTCTTGTCTTAGATAGAATCAACAGTAAAAATGAATAACCTAAATATTAAAGACCTCGACCACTTAGGAATCGTAGCGGGAATTATAGATGAAATGGGTTTAGTAGAAATTATCGATGAGGAAGTGGGAACTCATCCTCAAGAAAAGCTCAGTGTAGGTACAATAGTAAAAGCAATGATATTAAACTGCTTAGGATGTATCAATGCTCCGTTATATTTGTTGAGTGAGTTTTTTAAAGGAAAAGCATTAGAACACCTATTAGGAGAAGGAATAAAAGCAGAAGATTTAAATGATGACAAGCTAGGAAGGTCATTGGATAAGGTATTTGGAGTGGGGGTAAAAAACCGGTTCACGAAAATAGTCCTAAAAGCGGCAGCAATCTTTGGAATAGAACAAAAGTCAAAGCATTTAGACTCAACCTCAATGTCTGTACAAGGGAAGTATAAGGAAAGGATAGAAGATGAGGAAGACGAGCAGACAAAAGCCATAAAAATAAAATTTGGTTATTCCAGAGATAAACGACCAGACCTAAAACAGTTTATGTTAAATATGATATGTAGTGGAGATGGTGGTGTCCCTCTCTTTATGCAATTAGGAGATGGCAATGAATCGGATAAAAAGGTGTTTCCCCAGATAATCAAAGACTGTCAAGAAAGGTTGAATATGGAAGGTTTATCGGTGATGGATGGAGCTTTTTATACGGCGGAAAATGTGGGCATAGCGAGGTCAATTCAATGGTTAAGTCGTGTCCCTCTGAAAGAAGCCACTGAGACTTTGGCAAATATATCAGAAGACCAATGGCAGCAGGGTGAACAGGACGGTTATCGTTGGCAAGTGAGGGCTTCGGAATATGGGGGTGAACAGCAACGATGGCTTGTGGTCGAAAGTGCTCAACGTATCCAGTCCGATAATAAAGCTATAAGTCAAAAAATTGAGAAAGCCGATAAAGTTGTCAAAAAAGAATGGCAGAAACTTTGTGGACAGAATTTTGCTTGTGAGGCCGATGCTCTTACTGAGGCTCAACTCTGGCCAAAAACCTTGACTTATCATCAACTCAGTCAAGTTGAGGTTCAGACTATTCCTTACTATGCCAAGGGAGGAAGACCGAAACAAGGGGCTACCCCTCTCGGTTTTCATTACCGCTTAACTGGGCAATTAAGCCTTGATTCCTCTTGCTTGGAAGCCGCATCTAAACGGGCTGGACGTTTTATTTTAGCTACTAATGTTCTTGATTCTCAGGTTTTGAGTCCCGACCAGATGTTGGCTGAATATAAGGCTCAACAAAACACCGAGCGCGGCTTTCGCTTTCTCAAAGACCCTTTCTTTTTTGCCTCTGCTCTTTTTCTCAAGAATCCTCAACGCATTATGGCTTTGATGATGATTATGGTTGTCTCTTTATTGGTTTATACTTTGGCACAACGTCGCCTACGACAGGCTTTGGCTCTTGCCCATCAGACTATTCCTAATCAAAAGGGTAAACCGACCGCCATTCCCACTCTGCTTTGGGTCTTTCAGTCTTTTCTGTTTATCCGTTGGTTAGAGATTGGCGGCATTCAAACTATCGTTAATTTGACCTCCAAACACAAACATATTCTTTCCTTTCTTGGCTCTTCATGTCAAAAGTACTACTTTGTCTCTTGACTTACCTGCGGAATGTGGGATGGAAAATTTCATTAGCAGCGATCTGAGCAAAAATCGATAACCATTCTTTGATATTTTTAACATCGTCGTCAGAAATGTTTTTAGATGGACGAGTGAAGTGAACGTACAAAACTCCCGTCTGTTCTAAATCTTTATCAGTCTGTTCTGGGATATATTTGCGAACTGGTAAAGGAGCAGCAGCGATCGCTGTTATTCCTACACTCTTCGCTTCTGGATAAAAGGCAGGATCAGTGTCTCTAACAAACTGAGTTTCACTCTTTTCAATTGCTCGAATACCTATTCCGTTTGGACGAGGTGGACAAGCTTGAAGAAATTTTTTACCATCTTTGCCTGCAAACACTTCGGTAAAGTAGTGTATAAACTCTTCATCAGATGACCTTTTTGGGGGACGAAAAAGCAAACTACTTGCAACCGCAATTTTTCTTGCTTCACCAGCAATAACTTCTAACACATGACAAAGATGAGTTTCATAAATTTGTACGGCTTTTTCACTAAAGTCCTTTGCTAGGGCAATGGCTGTCTTTGGTTCTAAGCTGTCATCAGTTTAACTTGCAATAATACTTGAGCCCTTGTTTTTGATTTTACGTCCCCAACATATTGTCAATCCACCTTCATTAAGAAGTTTATGGATGAGAGATTCTAATTCTTCAATTGATTTGAATAATTTATTTGCAATATATTCTTTTGCTGAATGCCATACCAATTCCATTAAATTATAATCGGGACTATAGGGTAGGGCTGATTCATTCTAACAAATCTCAATCAATCAAATCCTTATCTGGCAAGGTTTTAAGGCGATTTCTCAGAATAAATATCTGAAAATTTTTAAAAATACCTTACTTTGCTTACCCCATAAGCGATTGAAGAGAGACAAAAAAGGAATCAAACCAGAGAATGAATCAGCCCTAGGACTATAGGGGGGTAAAAACTCCAAAATAATGTTTGGCATTTCTTCCGTGATCTCGTCTAGAATTTCTTGCTTTTTGTGGAAGCTCGCATTATCTAAAATAATCACAATCTTCGGACCATTCTTTTCAAAGTCTTCTTTTTTATTTCCTTGTTCTATCCATTCTCTTTGTATGTCTTTGTAAAATTTTAATAATACACTCTTGAAGTTCTGAGAGCTACCAGTGGGAATCAAATCAACCCACCGTTTTTTGTCAGTATATCTAATACCACCCATTACATTGACTCTTCCTTTTCTTCTATCTCCCCTCACTTTTTTACGCTTTCCTTTTTTTGTCCAATGTTTTCTCCGTATTACTCTTAAGCTGAAGCCACTTTCATCCCAAAACCATATCTGGATTGATTCTGGCTTTTCTTTCAAAAGCTTCTTGTACTCTTCAACTTTCTTTCTAAATTCCTCTCTTTTTTGCTCATCTTGTTTATCTTCTAGACTATATTTTGCCCAAATATAGACAAATCGCTTTTTTTTAAGCATATTTCTAAGTTGTGTATTTCCTAACAATATACCCGTTTTTTTTTCCATATAAGTTGATAGTCTTGCTACTGTCCAACGTCCAAATTCATATCCAAACTCTTCAGGCTCTTTGATTATTATCTCCGTCAATTTCTCTATGTATTCTTCTGGGCACTGGTATCGTCTAGCTAGAAGCTATAAACGTTGCAATACAAGAGGTTCAACAAATCAGGCGAATTTGGAGTAAGTCCTCCCAAGTTAACCCTTTTTGAATTATACCGAGAGCTACCGCAGGAACTTTTTTCGTCGTAAAATGGCTGCGAACAAAGTTATGAACCATCCAGAAAATATCTAGCACTCGCTGTAATCCCACAACAGATTTAGCATAAGTATTTGTTCGACGACGAAAGGCGGCTAAATAGCGTCGTAGAGAACTATTAAATGCCTCAACGTGGTTGGCATGAACATCCTTGTCTTCTGGTTTTTCTGTTGTCTCAGGATGTTCAGTTTTCGGAGTTTCTACTTTCTCTAGTTTACCCTCAGAATCTCGACGTTTACTACTCTTATTTTTTAATCTTACCACCATACCCTTCGGTAATACTTTGGTGGGACGACCTCGCTTCCCAGTCCTTAATACTTCGTGACAAATATTAAATAGCAGTTGACTATATCGCTTTTCTCCATCTGTAAATAACTGGAGAGATTCTGCACTCCTTTCAAATAATTCCGCTACCGTCATCATTGGTACTGGTATCGTGTGATCAAAGCTAGAAAAAGTTATGGTGTAAGAGTTTGAGAAAATAGAAAATAACTTACGACTGGACATATTCCCGTTTTTGTTATACTATTATTATTGTCATTATATTAAAGAAAGGGAAAACGGAAAGCAATGTCAACATTGAATAAAAGCTCAATTGACCTCCTAAGTGATATTGGCTTACCTCAAGAGAAAGAGGAAGCCTTATTTCAGAAAAACTGCCCTCATTGCTATAGTGAAAAAGTAAAAATACATTCTCATTACCAAACGAAAGGTAACGGGGAACGTAAAATGTTCATCTGTCAAGAATGTGGTTCTTGTTTTGCTGAGACTTATGGTAGCGTAATCGCTGGCTTAGAAACCCCATTAAGTGAAATTGTAAAAGTATTAAAAGCCAGAATGGAAGGAATAGGATTAAATGCAGCAGCCCGAGTATTCGGCTACGCAAAAACAACAATATTGAATTGGGAAAAGAAATTATCAGGATTACAAGAGACATTATTTTTATACGCCTTAGTGAATGAATTTGTTAAATTAGTAATAGAAGGGGATGAACTATACACAAAAGTTGGAAAAAATAAAGAAGCAAGTGCCTCTGAGGGGTGGACAATCGTGCTCATGGACAGGGCTAGCCGCTTTATTTGGCATTTAAAATGTGGTAAAAAAGAGCAGAAATTATTTCTAGAAGCAATGATGACGGTAGCGGAATTATTTGAAAGGAGTGCAGAATCTCTCCAGTTATTTACAGATGGAGAAAAGCGATATAGTCAACTGCTATTTAATATTTGTCACGAAGTATTAAGGACTGGGAAGCGAGGTCGTCCCACCAAAGTATTACCGAAGGGTATGGTGGTAAGATTAAAAAATAAGAGTAGTAAACGTCGAGATTCTGAGGGTAAACTAGAGAAAGTAGAAACTCCGAAAACTGAACATCCTGAGACAACAGAAAAACCAGAAGACAAGGATGTTCATGCCAACCACGTTGAGGCATTTAATAGTTCTCTACGACGCTATTTAGCCGCCTTTCGTCGTCGAACAAATACTTATGCTAAATCTGTTGTGGGATTACAGCGAGTGCTAGATATTTTCTGGATGGTTCATAACTTTGTTCGCAGCCATTTTACGACGAAAAAAGTTCCTGCGGTAGCTCTCGGTATAATTCAAAAAGGGTTAACTTGGGAGGACTTACTCCAAATTCGCCTGATTTGTTGAACCTCTTGTATTGCAACGTTTATAGCTTCTAGCTAGACGATACCAGTGCCTCATCATTGCTTCTAGAAATAATTTCTGCTCTTTTTTACCACATTTTAAATGCCAAATAAAGCGGCTAGCCCTGTCCATGAGCACGATTGTCCACCCCTCAGAGGCACTTGCTTCTTTATTTTTTCCAACTTTTGTGTATAGTTCATCCCCTTCTATTACTAATTTAACAAATTCATTCACTAAGGCGTATAAAAATAATGTCTCTTGTAATCCTGATAATTTCTTTTCCCAATTCAATATTGTTGTTTTTGCGTAGCCGAATACTCGGGCTGCTGCATTTAATCCTATTCCTTCCATTCTGGCTTTTAATACTTTTACAATTTCACTTAATGGGGTTTCTAAGCCAGCGATTACGCTACCATAAGTCTCAGCAAAACAAGAACCACATTCTTGACAGATGAACATTTTACGTTCCCCGTTACCTTTCGTTTGGTAATGAGAATGTATTTTTACTTTTTCACTATAGCAATGAGGGCAGTTTTTCTGAAATAAGGCTTCCTCTTTCTCTTGAGGTAAGCCAATATCACTTAGGAGGTCAATTGAGCTTTTATTCAATGTTGACATTGCTTTCCGTTTTCCCTTTCTTTAATATAATGACAATAATAATAGTATAACAAAAACGGGAATATGTCCAGTCGTAAGTTATTTTCTATTTTCTCAAACTCTTACACCATAACTTTTTCTAGCTTTGATCACACGATACCAGTACCTTCTTCTGTTACTTTTCTGTGATTTCCTTTTTTTCTTTTGTCTCTTAAGCTTTCTATCTCTTTCGGATTTCCATTATTACACCAGTACCACACTTGTCGTTTGCAACATTCTAATAATCCTGATATTTCATCATACGTTTTTCCTTCATTTCTCAGTAACATAATCAATATTCTCTCTCTTGTAACTGCGTGCTCTTCCGTTTTAAGGGCTTTTTGTAGCTCTTTCTTGGTCTTTTGGTCTAAGAAGTTTAACGTCAGCATAGTCATACAAAAAAGTAAGTCTATATATTCTACCTTATATCCACTTAGAGTGATGACAGCTTATTGGACTTTCGGGATTACGATATGCGACCTCTACTGTGCCAATGATTTGTGTCTGGACGTTGGACAGTTGCTTTACTATAGTTAAGATAGTACATCGTGCTTCCTGCTTAGAGTCACTTTTTTTTTCAGATTGAAACCAGTGGCACTGGTATCGTCTGCTCAAAGTTGGAAAAAGTTATGGTGTAAGGCTTTGAGAAAACAGAAAAATAGTTTAAGACTAGACATCGGCTCGTTTTTATTATACTATTATTATTGTCATTATATCAAAGAAGAAGGAAACAGAAAACAATGTCAATATTAAAGAAAAGCTCTATGGAAATCCTGAATGATGTTGGCTTGTGCCAAGAGAAAGAGGATGCCTTATTCAAGAAAAACTGTCCTCATTGCTATAGTGAAAAAGTAAAAATACATTCTCATTATCAAACGAAAGGTAACGGGGAACGTAAAATGTTCATTTGTCAAGAATGTAGTTCTTGTTTTGCTGAGACTTATGGTAGCGTAATCGCTGGCTTAGAAACCCCATTAAGTGAAATTGTAAAAGTATTAAAAGCCAGAATGGAAGGAATAGGATTAAATGCAGCAGCCCGAGTATTCGGCTACGCGAAAACAACAATATTGAATTGGGAAAAGAAATTATCAGGATTACAAGAGACATTATTTTTATACGCCTTAGTGAATGAATTTGTTAAATTAGTAATAGAAGGGGATGAACTATACACAAAAGTTGGAAAAAATAAAGAAGCAAGTGCCTCTGAGGGGTGGACAATCCAGGGTAATCGCATCTTATTTGTTACAAAAAATACAGACAAAAAGAGAGAAATATAGTGTAAAAAAGAAGCAGTCATCTAAGAGAAGAAAAGGCTATTATTTAAAAAAAGTAAGTGAGTGAGGTCAAAGATGGCAAAAGGCTTCGGCGCAAGAGTTCTAACCCCACAACAAGAAAAAGAAGTCAAAATTATCAAAAGAAGCCTACTGAAACATTTTCAGTGCCTAAAAGAACCGAGAACAGGGAGAAGGCAAGACCATAACTTAACAGCAATTGTCACCATAGGAATATTGGCAGTATTGTCAGGGGCAGATGGCTTTGTAGCAATTGAAGCCTATGGCAAAGCCAAACGAGAATGGCTAGAAATGTTTCTAGAGTTACCAAAGGGAATTCCCTCTCACGATACCTTTGGAAGAGTATTTGGAATGTTGGAAACAGAAGAACTAGAAAAAAGTTTTCTGAGCTGGATAAGCAGTCTAACGGAGAAAATGGACATAGAGCTGATACAGATAGATGGAAAAACGAAAAGAGGTTCTTATGATAGGGAAAAAGGACTAAATGCGTTACACAGCATAAGTGCGTGGAGTAGTGAGCGGGGACTGATGTTAGCGCAAAAGAAAGTAGATAGTAAATCTAATGAAATAAAAGCAGTCCCCTTGTTACTGAAGTTACTTAACATCAAGGGGGCAGTAGTAACCCTAGATGCAATGGGAACGCAGACAGAAATCGCAAAACAAATAAAGCAAGGTGAAGGTGACTATGTATTGGCTCTCAAAGGAAATCAGGGCAAACTTAATAAACAAGTTAGGGATTGGTTTAAACAAGCGGTCGCTCAGAACTGGCAAGGAATTGAATACAGTTATCATGAGAAGACAGAAAAAGGACATTACCGTTTAGAAACTCGTCAAGTCTGGACAGTGTCAATCAATCAGCTTTCCGCATTGCATCGCCAAAATCAGTGGGTCGGTTTAGCAACTGCTGTGATGGTTAAAAGTAAAACTCAATTCGGTCATAAAACAACAGAGACGTTTCGCTATTATATTAGCAGTCTTCCTACGGATGCCGAACGTCATAGCCATGTGATTCGTTCTCACTGGAGTATTGAAAATAGTCTGCATTGGGTTTTAGATGTCACTTTTAATGAGGATGCGAGTCGAGTGCGTCAAGGTAATGCGGCTGATAATTTGGGCTTGCTCCGTCGTTTAAGTATTAATTTGCTTAAACATGAGCCATCTCAAAAAAGCTTGAAGATGAAGCGTTATTTGGCGGCGATGGACAACAATTTTCTTCTACAGGTTTTAGCAGCTAGTTCACGGGAGTGATATTCATGAGTATATTTAGCTTCAAATAGGGCTTGCTGAAAAAGTCCACAAAACGAACCTAGATGCCACAGGGCGCGAAAAATGGTGACTTCAGAGCTCAGTTTCCAGTTTTACCTCACATTTTTCCAGCAAAGTGCATGGATTTTGAGCCTCCAAATGCCATAACCTTGCATCTGATCGTTTGTAAAATGCCTGAAAGTATTGTCTAGCAAGGATTTCATCCTTATTCAGCAAGCCCCAAATAGGAGGATTGGCAAAATATTGACACCAACAATTATGAATTAGCGAAATTACTTAATCTTTTAGAGTTTAAGTTGATTTTCTTCTCTTTTTAGTTTTTGATATAGTCTATTTTTAAGCTAGATTTCTTTTTTGATTCCACTCTACTAATATGCGATTACCCTGGTGGACAATCGTTCTCATGGACAGGGCTAGCCGCTTTATTTGGCATTTAAAATGTGGTCGAAAAGAGCAGAAATTATTTCTAGAAGCAATGATGACGGTAGCGGAATTATTTGAAAGGAGTGCAGAATCTCTCCAGTTATTTACAGATGGAGAAAAGCGATATAGTCAACTGCTATTTAATATTTGTCACGAAGTATTAAGGACTGGAAAGCGAGGTCGTCCCACCAAAGTATTACCGAAGGGTCTTGTAGTAAGACTAAAAAATAAGAGTAGTAAACGTCGAGATTCTGAGGGTAAACTAAAGAAAGTAGAAACTTCGAAACCAGAACATCCAGAGACAACAGAAAAACCAGAAGAAAAGGACGTCCATGCCAACCACGTTGAAGCATTTAATAGTGCTATCCGACGCTATTTAGGGCTTGCTGAAAAAAGCTGAAACCTTTACGGAGAAAAATAGTAGGCGAATTAAGAACCGCTAGAATGCACGAAAATAGGGTAGAATGCCTCAAAACCATTGCATTAAGAAGAGAGAAAGCAGATGTACCGAAAGCAACAGTACTCAATTGAAACACCAGAAAACTTGAAAAATCTGTTCGGCGGGCAGTTAGACGAAGAAAATCGTTGGATAGAAATGTCAAAAATGATTCTTTGGGAAGAATATGAGGAAGAATATGCAAAAAACTTCACAGAAAAAAAAGGAGCCCCAGCCAAATCATTTAGAATGGCATTAGGAGCATTAATTATCAAAGAAATTTCAGGAAAAAGTGACAGAGAAACAGTAGAACAAATAAAAGAGAACCCTTATTTACAGTACTTTATAGGAATGGAAAGCTATAGTAGCAAAGAAGCATTTAATGCGTCAATGATCTGACTTTTCCCGTTAAGTGCGGATTGCAAGCTGCCAGCCTTGGCAAAGGTCATGCAACTTCAACCAACCGCGCCAAAGGACTTGGATACCGAGAGGAGTTTTACGACGATGTTCAAGATAACCACCAAGAAAAGCAACAGACTCGACAGCCCAAGCAACAGTCAAAATAGGGGGAAGTTTTTGAGAGGCGGCTGCTTTTAACACCTGAAGTTGAAGAGGATTAAGAATTTCAATCGCGAGAGCATCGGGCTGGGTACGATGAAGATAAGTAACGTGTAAAAGTTCAACAGCAATGACACTTAAAAAACCCAAAAGAGTTTTCATTCCATCAGAGGCAAGTCGATAACGCTCACTCTGACAACCAGACTTAAGGACTTTATGAAATTCTTCAACCCGCCATCGGTAGGTGTACCAACGAAGAATAGTGACAGCCATCTCAATAGTCTCAACAACTTCTGTAGTCAGAAGCATCCAAGATAAAGGAGTTTCGCCTTCGGGACAATCGATTTCTGTCGCATAAACAGCATAGACATTCAACGGGTCACGATTATCAAAACGATAGGGAGTTCGTAGATTAACTGAGCAAAATCGGACGGCAAGCTTAACCTTCCGTGCTTTTCTTTTTCCTGTACTCGGAATCTCGATTTCTTGATGAAAACGAATCGGTTCTGATTCCAAATGTTGCCAAAGTCGTTCACTATTTTTGTCTAAACTACGATTATGAGACGCTCTGACCAGCACTCCTGTATGCTTGAGTTGACGCACTGAGTCAAAGACTTCTGAAACATCTCCTTCTCTGTCAAATACATGAATTACCCTCGTTGAACTTTCTACCTGTTTCTCACAGGTGTTTAGAGCCTCTACCCATTTGTAGGATTCTTTTTCCTCAAATGGTCTTTGACGAGCTGCTTTTCTTTGTTCTTTCTGTCTTTCTTTTTTCTGCTTCGCCGTTTCATCTGTTGGGGGCTTTTCTTTTACCTCCCTATTCCACAGTTTTTGCCATAATAAACCTAATACTTGTCCTTTTTCTGGCTCAATTGCTAAAGCACTATGCAGTATTAATCCATTCCCTCCTTTTCCAGTCGGCCCATACCCTTCCCTTTTTTCCTTGATATTGCGATAATCTAAGAAGGTCGTATCTCCGACTGATAGCATTATCTTATATTCTTCTACGGCGGCAGTTGTCATTTCACAGTGCGGCTCTATTATCTTGACAAAGTCTGTTTTCGGATTCCCAAAAATTCATAGGCCCTCTTTAACTCGTTTCCTCCCTTAAACACTTCTGATAAGGCTTTTCCAAACCCCTCACTTAACTTTTTCCCAATCGAGAAGGCACGATTGTTTAGCCTCTCGTCTCCCAATTCACAACTGGCAAAGTTTTTTGTCCACCATTCCAACATTTTTTGACCTGCCCTTTAAGATTTTCTCCATTTTACAGTCTCATACTCCCTTCATCCTTTGTTTTTGAAATTTGAACGATAAGCGGGATGATGGCTTCAGAATATTTTTTTCCTGTCAAGAGAATCATTACTCAAACCCTTGCCAGATAAAGCCTCTAGAAGTTTGCATTGCTGGATTTTGGACTTAACGGGAAAAGTCAGGTCAATGATGGTTCATTTTCGTAAAAAAATAGGAATGGAATTAATAAATAAAATTAATAAAGAAATAGAAAAAAAAGCGACGGGTGTAGCGTCAGAAAAAAAAGAAAATGAAGGAAAGTTATTGTTAGATGCGACTTGTACACCAGCAGATATAAAATATCCAACGGATATAGGAATATTGAATGATGCCAGAGAAAAAACAGAAAAAATAATAGATAAGCTGTATGAAGAAATAAAAGAGAAAAGGAAAGAAAAGCCGAGGACTTATAGGGAAGTGGCAAGAAAAGAGTACTTAGCCATAGCAAAAAAACGTCGTGTGTCAAAAAAAGAAAGAAGAAAAGGAACAAAAAAACAACTAGGATATATAAAAAGAAACTTGTCTGATATAGAAAAAATGATAGAAGAGGGAGCAAAGTTAGAAAAACTAACGAAAAAAGAGCAAGAAGAGCTTGTAACGATAGGAAAAGTGTATGAGCAACAGTTAGAAATGTATGAAAAAAAGACAAATAAAGTAGAAAACAGAATTGTGAGTGTAAGCCAACCTCACGTGCGTCCAATAGTGCGTGGAAAAGCGGGAAAAGCAGTAGAGTTTGGAGCTAAAATATCGGCAAGTAATGTGAATGGCTTTGTCTTCTTAGACAAATTAAGTTGGGATAATTACAACGAATCGGGAGATTTACAAGCGCGAATAGAAGAATATAAAAGGGAAACAGGATGTTATCCGGAATCGGTTCATGTGGATAAAATCTATCGAACAAAAGCGAATCGAGCTTATTGTAAAGAAAGGGATATAAGAATGAGTGGTCCCCGATTGGGAAGACCGCCGAAAGAGGTGAGCAAAGAAAAAAAGAAAGAGGCACGCTCAGATGAAAGAGTGCGTAATGCCATTGAGGGTAAATTCGGACAGGGAAAGAGGAAATTTAGTCTTGGTCGAGTGATGGCCAAACTACCTGAGACCTCGGAAACGGTAATTGCGATGAACTTTTTGGTAATGAATCTTTCTACTCTACTTCAGAAGACAAAAAGTAAAAAGTTGTAGAGTCGTTTTTCTTGTGAAAAATGGTGTTAATTTTCCTCTCTTTTGTGAGGAGTGATTTGTGTTGACCTTTTTAGACAGAAAGGAACAATAGATTAAACAAAATCTGTATTTTGATTTGTTTCCATAAGGATAAGTTATCTATGCTTTTTCAGTCCATACTTCCCTAACCCACATTTCTTTCGTTTTTTGACTTTTTCAGCAAGCCCTATTTAGCTGCCTTTCGTCGTCGTACAAATACTTATGCTAAATCTGTTGTGGGATTACAGCGAGTCCTAGATATTTTCTGGATGGTTCATAACTTTGTTTGCAGCCATTTTACGACTAGAGAAGTTCCTGCTGTAGCTCTCGGTATAATTGAAAAAGGGTTAACTTGGGAGGACTTACTCCAAATTCGCCTGATTTCTTGAACCTCTCGTATTGCAACCTTTGTAGCTTCTAGCTAGACGATACCAGTGCCAAACCAGTCATAATCAACAAAATCCATCCAATCTTTAGGCTCATCCCAATTTTCAATACTATGAGCATTTTCACTTTCACTGTCTTTGACAATGATGATAGGCATAAAAATACGAGCAAGTCGAAAATGTTCGTATTTCTTGTAGATCCACTCATCAAACCGAGCATCCCAGCCAGCAATGATCTCCATCTGACCAGTTTTGACAATATCTGCTTGAATGTCTCTTAATTTTGGATCAACGTCAAGATAATGTTTTGCGATACCACTCCAGTTAGTGCCGCTAACTGTCCCAATAACATTCTGATCTCGTTGAATCAACTGTATGGCAACGAAATCACAACCTTTTTGTGATTCTGAGTTTTTTATCTCATTACAGATTTCCTGCAAAGTTTCGTCTTGTTTGGCAAGTTTCACTGTAGCCTTTTGAATTTTTTGCACGGCCTTCAAAATATCACCAGCCTTTATTTCTTCTTCACTAGACTGTTTTTCTGACATCATGTTACCTCCTTTATTAGACCATACTATTAATTTAGTTGTCAATGTCTGTAAAATCCAACTAATCAGGACTTACGCAAAAGACCTTTTTTTATTTTTAGGGCAAAAACTCTATAGGTAGAGTCCTTCGATGTATTTAAAACACTATGACTCTAGGCTCTGCGTAAATCATGACTAATAACACTGAGCTATTTTTACCCCCATATTAATGTTCATCAGTCATGATATAACTTTTAACCTAGTAAAGATCGCAATCTTAACAGAAATTATTACAAAATATAAAAAAAATTTAGCACTAGCATAATCCAATTTTAAGTTATAGCAGTTTGCAGTTTAGTGAGGTATGACATAAAGCTTATGGTATAAGCTTTACAGAGCCAGGGCGAACGCGACCAAAATGATACAGATGCAAGAACATTATAGAGGGATGGATAAGGGAAAATAAGGGAAAGTGCATAGAAAACAAAAGCGATGAAACTCCGACCCAAATATAGACTGGTAGAACACTTTGCCGAAATAGATGACCCTCGCATCGAACGAACAAAACGGCATAAACTCATTGATATTCTAACGATTGCCATCTTAGCCGTCATTTGTGGAGCAGAAGGTTGGGTAGCCATGGAAAGTTTCGGCAAGGCTAAACATCAATGGCTAAAAAAAATTTTGGAATTGCCGAATGGCATCCCCTTCCACGATACGTTTGCGCGTGTATTTGCTAGGGTGTGACCTTTAGTTGATGAAGGAAAAGAAAAGTGTTAACATGAGATGAAAAGTGACAAAGAGGAAACAATGATGACAGCAAAACTAATTAATGTAGAGGGTTCAAAGATAAAAATAGAACTAACATTAGAACTCAGTCGTTCAATGTTGGATACAGAAATAAATATTCAAAAAGGCTTAAACGAAGTAGGTTGCATCGCCAGCAAAGAAGCCTTGAAATATTTAGATACAGATGGTTCACCCTTAAAAATCGGTGAAGAAATCTGGAAGAGTAAGGGAGAGCAACCGAAAGAATATCAAACACCTTATGGTGAGGTTATAGTGAATCGTCATGTATATCAGCGTTCACCTTTGAGGAAAAACGTATTGCCCCTTAGAAAGAGAAGCAAGGATAATCATAACATCAACGCCATTATTGGCAAAACAGGTATCCTCAAAAATGTCAGGGATGGCAGGCAAAGAGGTGAAAAATGATTTATTAGAAAATCATGGTAGAAAAGTAGCGCTATCCTATATCCAAAGATTGAGTGAAGCAGTAGGAAGTGTGGTACAGGCAAAAGAAGAAGCGTGGAGTTATGCCCCGCCCAAGGAGGATAGCCAAATTGCAACAGTGGGAATAGGATTAGATGGAACCTGTATGCTGATGTGTGAGGATGGCTACCGTGAAGCAATGGTGGGAACCGTTTCCCTATACGATAGTGAGGGAGAACGTCAACAGACAATCTATCTAGGTGCGGCACCAGAGTACGGAAAAAAGAGTTTTCTAGAAAGATTGGAAAGAGAAATTGAGCGAGCGAAAAACCGTTATCCAGAGGCAAAATTTGTCGGTATAGCAGACGGGGCAGAATCAAATTGGAAGTTTTTAGAAAAGCAGACGGAAGAACAGATATTAGATTTCTATCATGCCTCTGGTTACTTAGGAGCGTTGGCAGAAGCGTTGCATCCGAATACCGTGTCAAAACAAAAAGAATGGTTGACTGAAAATTGTCGAGAACTCAAGCATGAAAAAGGAAAAGCAGGAGAACTGCTAAATCTGATGAAAGAAGTCAAAGAAGAAAAAAGTCATTCTAAGAATCTTACCGAGAAACTACAAGCGGCGATTACTTATTACGAGAATCATCAGCATCAAATGGATTATGCTGAATACTTAGAGAAAAAGTATCCGATTGGTTCAGGTGTTACGGAAGCAGCTTGTAAGACGTTGGTCAAACAACGATTATGTTGTTCAGGAATGCGATGGAAGGAAAAAGGAGCAGGAATTATTTTGAGCCTACGAGCTTTGGTATTGACCAAGGAACGATGGAGTCAATTTTGGGCAAAACTTGATCAATATGGGTTCCCTGTAGAACCCTGATTACAACAGCTTTTATCAACTAAAGGTCGCACCCATTTGCTAGTAGTCTAAGGCGTAAGTTAAGATACTATTATTAGGCAACCGATAAAAAGATAAATATAGGTATATAGGAGAAAAAGTCATGCCCCGATTAGCCCCCAAAGAGTTAAAGTTGGAAGCAAAAGAACGAGAACATCTAGAAAAACTGATAAATCGTCATACAACAGAGCAGCAAATTGCCTTAAGGGCAAAAATAGTGCTTCTGGCAGATGAGGGAGAAAATAATCGAGAAATTGCTAGAAAATTAAAAATCAGCCGAAAAATGGCAAGTCAATGGAGAGAAAGATGGATAGCAGGACAGAAAAGTGAAATAGAAATAACAGAAAGAATCAAAGATGCTGAACGTAGTGGAGCACCCGCCAAGTTTAAACGCGAACAAATTTTGAAGTTGTTCAAATTAGCCTGTGATGACCCAAAGAATTATGAGCGTCCGATAAGTCACTGGACAGGACGAGAATTAGCAGAGGAATTAGTAAAGCAAGGAATAGTGGAAAGTATATCTCCTCGACAGGTAGGAAGATTATGGGAAGAAGCAGATATTCATTGGTGTCAACTTAAGCCAAAATGCCTACTCACAAAAGATTAGCCTAAAAGCAGGCGGAAGTAAGAGTAGGCTGAAAAAAAGGTTAGTATATAAAAAAGTGAGCAAAAAACAAATGGCAAGACAACATCCTCGGAGAAAAGGAAACCCAGACTTACGTCGTAAGACAAATCAGCCAGGGGTAGAAATCCCTGAAATAACAAAAGAGTTGTTTGAATTACTAGAACCCACAATGTTTACACCATTAAAATATTTACAGGGAACTCATGAGAAAATGATGAGAGATAGGGTATTAAATTTACCAGTAATGGTGGCATTAGTGTTAAGTATAGTGTATCGTCAAATAGCGGGTATAAGTGAAGCGGTAAGACTGTTAGAGGAAGAGGGATTGCTATGGGTAGCATCATTAAAAGTAAGCAAACAGGCAGTATCAAAAAGAATGATGAATGTGCCAGCCGAAATATTTGCAATATTACTAAAAGGAGTGTTAGAAAAAGCAGCCGAAAAAGGGAAGAAGCTCCAAGTAGGAGAAAAATGGGAAAAAATAAGAGAAAAGTTTAGTGCAGTGTGGATAGCAGATGGCTCAACGCTAGAGCAGATAAGGAAAAATATGAAAATAAGTAAAGAAGAAAAGAGTAAATTGGGGGGTAAAATAATGATGGTAGTGGAAGCCTTTACCCAAAGACCCGTTACTTTATGGTACACAGAAAATGATAAATCAAATGATAAAATATGGTGTAAAGAATTGGCAGCTAAATTACCAGAAAATGGTTTAATTCTCGTAGATATGGGATTTTTTAGCTTTGTGTGGTTTGATTTGTTAACAGAAGCTAAAAAGTTTTTTCTAACCAGATTTAGAGCGGGTACATCTTACAAAACCAAACAAGTATTGTCTCAAGGTAGTCATTACAGAGATGAGATTATCATTATGGGAAATTACCGTTCTAATCCTTGCAAGCATCCGGTGAGATTAGTCTCAGTATTATGGGGAACAATCTGGTATCAGTATTTAACAAATGTGTTGTCTCCCGAACAACTGTCCGCCGAAGAGGTCTGTGATTTATATCGAAGACGATGGACAATCGAAGAAGCCTTTTTATTAACGAAAAGACTTTTAGGACTAGCCTATTTATGGGTAGGTAATAAGAATGGTGTCCAAATCCAGATTATTTGCACTTTGATTTTCTATACGGTCTTAAATCAATTGGTAGGGGAAGTGGCGATTGCTCTAAATCAACCGAAAGAAAAAATCTCAGTAGAGATGGTGTTTCGGAGTCTATACTATGTAGCGAAGGCTATTGCTAGAGGAGAAAAGCCTGATACAGTAACCTATCTGGCTGAACGTGCTAAGTTATTTGGTTTGGTCAAAGCTGAGAGAAAGCGACATCGAGAAAAGGCCGCTCTCAATCAACAAATTTGGGAACCCATTCCTTTAAGTTGACACGGATGGCAGATATTAAACCCCATCAGTCAGGATACTGGCTGAATCCCCCCCCCCTGACCCAAATTTTTGGGAAAAAGTGAATGATATCTGCCAAGCCTATGAGAGTGCAATTTTAGGAGAGGAAAAGGGAGAAAAGACTATTTCTCTAGATGAAATGACGGGAATTCAAGCATTAGAGCGGAAAGCACCAGACCTTCCGATATCTCAGGGGAAGATTCAAGGTCGAGAATTTGAATATATTCGTCACGGCACTCAAACGTTAATAGCGAGTTTTGATGTGGCCAAGGGTCAAGTAATCTGCTCTACAGTCGGAAATACTCGCACAGAGGTAGACTATTTAGGGCTTGCTGAAAAAAGCTGAAACCTTTACGGAGAAAAATAGTAGGCGAATTAAGAACCGCTAGAATGCACGAAAATAGGGTAGAATGCCTCAAAACCATTGCATTAAGAAGAGAGAAAGCAGATGTACCGAAAGCAACAGTACTCAATTGAAACACCAGAAAACTTGAAAAATCTGTTCGGCGGGCAGTTAGACGAAGAAAATCGTTGGATAGAAATGTCAAAAATGATTCCCTGGGAAGAATATGAGGAAGAATATGCAAAAAACTTCACAGAAAAAAAAGGAGCCCCAGCCAAATCATTTAGAATGGCATTAGGAGCATTAATTATCAAAGAAATTTCAGGAAAAAGTGACAGAGAAACAGTAGAACAAATAAAAGAAAACCCTTATTTACAGTACTTTATAGGAATGGAAAGCTATAGTAGCAAAGAAGCATTTAATGCGTCAATGATGGTTCATTTTCGTAAAAAAATAGGAATGGAATTAATAAATAAAATTAATAAAGAAATAGAAAAAAAAGCGACGGGTGTAGCGTCAGAAAAAAAAGAAAATGAAGGAAAGTTATTGTTAGATGCGACTTGTACACCAGCAGATATAAAATATCCAACGGATATAGGAATATTGAATGATGCAAGAGAAAAAACAGAAAAAATAATAGATAAGCTGTATGAAGAAATAAAAGAGAAAAGGAAAGAAAAGCCGAGGACTTATAGGGAAGTGGCAAGAAAAGAGTACTTAGCCATAGCAAAAAAACGTCGTGTGTCAAAAAAAGAAAGAAGAAAAGGAACAAAAAAACAACTAGGATATATAAAAAGAAACTTGTCTGATATAGAAAAAATGATAGAAGAGGGAGCAAAGTTAGAAAAACTAACGAAAAAAGAGCAAGAAGAGCTTGTAACGATAGGAAAAGTGTATGAGCAACAGTTAGAAATGTATGAAAAAAAGACAAATAAAGTAGAAAACAGAATTGTGAGTGTAAGCCAACCTCACGTGCGTCCAATAGTGCGTGGAAAAGCGGGAAAAGCAGTAGAGTTTGGAGCTAAAATATCGGCAAGTAATGTGAATGGCTTTGTCTTCTTAGACAAATTAAGTTGGGATAATTACAACGAATCGGGAGATTTACAAGCGCGAATAGAAGAATATAAAAGGGAAACAGGATGTTATCCGGAATCGGTTCATGTGGATAAAATCTATCGAACAAAAGCGAATCGAGCTTATTGTAAAGAAAGGGATATAAGAATGAGTGGTCCCCGATTGGGAAGACCGCCGAAAGAGGTGAGCAAAGAAAAAAAGAAAGAGGCACGCTCAGATGAAAGAGTGCGTAATGCCATTGAGGGTAAATTCGGACAGGGAAAGAGGAAATTTAGTCTTGGTCGAGTGATGGCCAAACTACCTGAGACCTCGGAAACGGTAATTGCGATGAACTTTTTGGTAATGAATCTTTCTACTCTACTTCAGAAGACAAAAAGTAAAAAGTTGTAGAGTCGTTTTTCTTGTGAAAAATGGTGTTAATTTTCCTCTCTTTTGTGAGGAGTGATTTGTGTTGACCTTTTTAGACAGAAAGGAACAATAGATTAAACAAAATCTGTATTTTGATTTGTTTCCATAAGGATAAGTTATCTATGCTTTTTCAGTCCATACTTCCCTAACCCACATTTCTTTCGTTTTTTGACTTTTTCAGCAAGCCCTATTTAAGCCATATCCAAAAAACCATTGCCACCAGCCCTGATGTAGCAAAATGGCACTTGAGCATGGATTGCCTAAATACCCATCAGTCAGAATCTTTGGTTCGCTATGTAGCAGAATTTGAGGGACTTAATCTTGAATTAGGAGAGAAGGGCAAGAGTGGCATCCTTCAATCAATGGCGAGTAGAGCAACTTTTCTCAGTGACCCCAATCATCGAATTGTTTTTCACTTCACACCGAAGCATTGTTCATGGCTCAATCAAATTGAGATTTGGTTTGGTATTTTAATGCGTAAGTTACTGAAACGAGGAAATTTTCTCAGTCAAGATGATTTAAGAACGCAAATTCTTGAATTCATCGACTATTTTAACCGCACTATGGCGAAGCCCTTTCGATGGACGTATCGGGGGAAGGTTTTGGCTGCTTAAATTTTATAGCACCCAAACTTACGCCTTGGACTACTAGTTCCACATAAGTTGTCGTATTTTCAAGGTGAAAAGACAGTTTACTTACTTTTGAACTAAACGAATAGCACCCAAGTTGCAGACTCTGCGAATCAATGACTTAATCGATAACCTTTACCAAATTTCACGCCAGTTATTTGTTCCTGTTATTCGCCAGTTTATTCTTGAGCATCATGACAATATGCCTTTCTCTTCGCCGTCTAGCACATTTCTTCTTTTTTGACAATGCGTAACTCCTAAGAACATCTAATGGGGAAAGGAATAAAAGCAGAATATTTAAACCCACATTCCGTACTTGGCAACAAGAATTTTAATTAATACGAACAAGTCTAGTGGCACGTCAACTTTATTTTGATGGGTTGCTAGATTCTCAAAGCCTTGCCAAAATAGACTTACGGGTTTTTGTAGCCCCTCATTTCAAGATTGACAGACCACTAGATTAGGGCTTGCTGAAAAAGTCCACAAAACGAACCTAGATGCCACAGGGCGCGAAAAATGGTGACTTCAGAGATCAGTTTCCAGTTTTACCCCACATTTTTCCAGCAAAGTGCATGGATTTTGAGCCTCCAAATGCCATAACCTTGCATCTGATCGTTTGTAAAATGCCTGAAAGTATTGTCTAGCAAGGATTTCATCCTTATTCAGCAAGCCCTAGATTAGCAGAAGTGCTTCCCCACAAAGGTTTCAGGAATCACAATCTGCTGATCAACAAAAGTACGCCTCTTTATTCAGCACAAAAGCACTGATAAACGCACTACTATAGTCTTTCCTTCTCCGTCTATATCTAGTGTTATGATGGCTAATGATGCCTGTATATAGCGTGTAAATTATTTATTTTCTTCTAATTGGTACGGAATGTGGGTTTTGCTCGGATAAGATGCTTTTGCCCTGACGGCTATTTTACGACGATCGCCGATCAGATAACAGATCAAACAATTGAACGCCATTTAATGCCATTTCCAATTAAAGGGTAGGCGAGCATAAATGCCTTTGGGATCATTGAGTGTTTGTAAACTGGTCAATTCCGCCCGGAAATCCTGCCATTTTTGCGTCAAGGGATCGGTTTGAACCTTAGGGATTTGAGACTGAATTTGTAACTTAAACAGACTTTCTAGGATAGCCGTCTCTAAGCTTTTTTGACGCGGATATTCATCTAGTTCCCAGTTATCTCCGAGATTGGTTTGATTAGCAGCATAGGTAATGGCTTGCTCTAGTCCCCCAAGGTCATCAACTAGACCAATCTTTTTAGCTTCTGCCCCTGTCCAAACTCGTCCTTGAGCAATTTCAGCTACCTTGGCTTTAGATAAACCTCTGGACTGGGAAACCTTATCGAGAAAAAGGTCATAGATCTGATTAACCGCTTGCTGAAAAATCGCTAATTCGGCTGCACTTTTAGGACGAATACCAGAGCCTAGATTGGCCAGTTTTGAAGTTTGGACTTGATCCCAGGTTAAACCAAAACGATTGCCGATGGTTTCAACATTAAAAAGCAAGCTAAAAACCCCAATTGAGCCAGTAATTGTGGTCGGTTCAGCAAAGATATGTTGTCCACCCGTAGCAATCCAATAACCGCCAGAGGCCGCAACATTGCCCATGGAAATGACAACGGGTTTCTTGGCTTTTAATAACTGTACTTCTCGCCAAATTAAATCGGAGGCTGTTGCGCTTCCCCCTGGGCTATTAATCCGTACAACCACTGCTTTAATGTCTTGATCAGCTCGAATTTTACGAATCAGTTTCACAAAGCGATCGCCGCCTACTGAATCCAAGGAACCTGCGCCATTGACAATCGTACCGTCAATATAAAGCACGGCAATTTTTTGATCAGATCGTCTCACTGGAAAGGCTTTGACTGGCACAGAAACATAATCATTAAGGCTAATTTGTCGAAAAGATTTTTCCTCATCTTCATCCACTTTGCTCAGGCTTTTAAGTTGATCAACCACCTGATCCCAATAAACGACTTTATCGATTAATTTCGCTTTTTGGGCCTTTTGGGCTGAGAGCAGACCCTGGTAATCGGCGATCGCCTGGAGGTCAGAAGCAGTGAGAGAACGACTGGTCGCCACCGTTTCTATATAGGTCTGCCAAACCCCACCCAGTAAGGATTCTAACTGTTGTCGATTCTGGGGACTCAGATCTTGACGGGTAAAGGGTTCAACTGCCGATTTAAAATTTCCCACCCGTACTGCTTGAACTCCAATACCATATTTAGCTAAAGCGGCCCCATAAAAGAGTGGTTCGGTTCCCAAACCATTAATTTCCACCGTGCCAATGGGATTCTCTAAAATTTCATCGGCGATCGAGGCTAAAAAGTAATCGGGTTCGCGCCAATCCACACCGTAGGCAATGATTGTTTTCCCCGTTTGTCGGAAACGTTGTAAAGCTTCTCGAATTTCCGTCAGGCTGGCATAACCACTGGCTCCTCCGCCCTGACGACCGTCCAGAAAAATGGCCACAATGCGATCATCTTTGCTGGCTTTCTGAATCGTTTCTAAAACTTGACGTAGGCTAAGAGTGGATTGGGATTCTTGACTGAGAATTTGATTAAAAGACGGAGTGGATTCTGTATCTTGAATTTGGGTGGCTAAATCAAAAATTAAAACGGTTTTTTCTTTGACAACGGGGCTACTATCTTGACTTAACAGTAATAGTAACAAAACTAAGGCACTGGCTCCCACTGTTACGGTCATCAATAGAGCGGCGATCGTGCCAATAAAACTAGCTAGTATTTGTTTGATAAATCGATTCATTTAATTAACTCCACTGCATCCCGACCGTCCAATTCTTGTAGGTAAACTTTAACCTGTTCTTCCGCCGCCGTCGGTAATTTTTTGCCCACAAAATCGGGATGAATCGGTAATTCTCGATGACCTCGATCCACTAACGTTAACAAGCGAATAACTTGAGGTCTGCCATATTCTGTAACCGCATTGAGAGCAGCACGAATTGTTCGTCCTTTGTAAATGACATCATCCACTAAAACGACCCGTTTACCCGTGAGATTAATCGGAATTTTTGTTTTTGCGGGAGTTCGGGTTTTAATGCGATCCAAATCATCTCGATAAAAGGTGACATCGATCGCCCCGACCGGCACTTTAATCTGCTCTAGCATTTCCACCTGTTGAGCAATGAGATGGGCCAGGGGAACACCGCGAGTGTAAATACCCAATAACACTAATTCGGACAAATCCCCCGATTTTTCGATCAATTGGGAGGCTAATCGGGTCAGGGTTCGTCGAATTTCTTCTGCTGAGAGAATTTCGATCACTTGCGTTGCCATAATGTACCCACAACAGGAGCTAGATGTCTAGTGTAGCGATTTACGGTGTTCTCCGGCCAAAACCCTTGGGGGAGTCATCCTTAACCACCACTCACGGGGGGGATCAATACCACTTCATCTCCATCCTTGAGTAACCGATCGCCTTCCACAAATTGGCAATTACAGGCAAAACGGGTGACAGTACGCCATTGTTCCAGTTCGGGTTTTTCCTTAAGAATCTGGTCTAGCACAGCCGAGATCGCCGTTCCCTGGTCAAAAGTGCGGCTCAGTTCAACCTGTCCATAGGCCTCTTGGTAAGCTGCAAATAATTTCAGGGTAATGGTTATCTGGGATTCAGTCATGAAGTGTATTAAGTTGGAAATTGGTGTGAGCGAACATCCTGGCTAAAGTCTTGCACCGTTTTGCCAATCAGTTGCCGTAAGTCTAGATAGGGCTTGGCAAAGGGGGGATTTTTGGCAGACAGCCCTAATAAATCAGCCGTGACTAATACCTGGCCATCACAGTGGGGGCCGGCACCAATGCCAATGGTGGGAATGAATAGACGTTCCGTAATTCTAGCGGCCAAACTTGCCGGAATATGCTCTAAGACAATGGCAAATACCCCTGCCTCAGCTAAGGCGATCGCCTCTGATAAGATACGTTCAGCAGCCAGATCGGTTTTACCCTGTTGTTTATATCCTAACTGATGGACAGACTGAGGCGTTAACCCCACATGACCCATAACGGGAATGCCAATTTCTGTAAGACGATCAACTGTTTCTAATAGGCGAGGATGACCGCCTTCTAATTTCACGGCCTGAGCACCTGTTTCCTTTAAGACTCGACCAGCAGAATGAATGGCTTGACTAATACTTTCTTGGTAGCTCAAAAAAGGAAGGTCACAGACCACCATTGCCTGTTTAACACCTCGCTTAACGGCTGCGGCATGGTGAATCATGGCATCTAGGGTAATGGGTAAGGTCGTTTCATGGCCCAGGGCAACCATCGCCAGAGAATCCCCCACTAGCACAATATCGACTCCCGCCTGATCCAACAATTCGGCGATCGCGTAGTCCCAGGCAGTCAGTACCACAATTGGCAATTGTTGTTTTTTGCGATCTAGGAGATGATTGGGGGTAATGGGCATGGTTAATATAAGAAGATCTGAATTCGCGTTCCAACTGTATGAGGATAGTCCTGTGTACAGTCCAATCGGTTAATCCCGCCTCCAATGTAGCGTAAAAAAGGGGTAGCTTTTTTTTCTTGCCTATGTTATTCTAGTTAAAGCTTATGTGTTGCGGGCGTAGTTTAGTGGTAAAACCTTAGCCTTCCAAGCTAATGATGGGGGTTCGATTCCCCCCGCCCGCTCTTGAATTTCCCTTACCTGTAAATAATTCGTTGATAGATTATCCTGTGAAACGGTACGATAGGGCTTTCGAGCTCGCGTCAGATGTAATCAACGAAAATTTTACAGCAAGAAAATCTCTGAACCTGGGTCAAGCAAATGCCAAATTTCTTCAGTGACGACCGATGATTTTAGATATTCAAAAATTATCTTTTGCTGTGCTTCTTGCAAATCTGCATTTTTGTAAACAAATTCTAGGAAGGCTTTGATAGCAATATCAAGGCATTTTTGAAATTCAGCTTCAATTTTTTCGCTCAGAACATACTTAACATCAATAGAATACTTTTTGCTAAGTTTTCGGAGCGAATTTAGTAGTATATCGGTAGCCAAGGTACCCATTCCACTAAACACAAGCCTTTCTATCATAAGATTTGACTGAATCCTGCATAGCGTTAGCCAACGCGAAACGTATAGGCCTTTACAAAAATAGGGAGCCGCTAACTAAAGCGATACTCCCCTGAATTATAAATCAATAAATTCAAAAACTATTAGAGTGCATTAGAACCCGCTACCACCTCTAACAATTCTTGCGTAATCGCCGCCTGACGAGCCTTGTTATAGGAAAGGGTTAAAGTTCCTACTAACTGACCCGCATTCTCACTCGCATTACTCATAGCCGTCATCCGAGCTGCTAATTCACTAGCCGCAGATTCTTGTAACGCTCTTAGTAATTGGTTAGTATTGTACAAAGGCAACAAAGCATCCAGAATTTGAACAGGATCTTGCTCAAAAATCATATCTTGGGGGAAAGTTGTCACTTCCGCCGCTACTTTTTCCCGTTCCACTTGGAATTTACCGCCTCTGGTGATTAATCGAAATACTTCATCATCTTTAGCTTCCATGCCTTGAGTGCTTAGAGGAAAAAGCGTTTGAATAACAGGTTGAGAACTAATCAGCGACATGAAACGGGTATAGACCAACTCCACTTTATCCACCGATTCCGCTAAAAATAGTGAAACAAGTTCATCCGCAATTTGAGCAGCTTCCGCAGCAGTGGGAATTTGGTTAAGGTTCATGTAAGAGGTCGCAACATTGGCATTGCGACGTTCAAAATATTGAGTGGCTTTACGTCCCACTAAAACCAACTTGGCTTCAATTCCCTGGGCTTGTAATTCCTTGGCTCGTTGTTCGGCTCGACGGATAACATTAGTATTGTAACCACCGCATAAACCCCGATCGCCGGATACGACCAACAAAGCCACGGATTTCACTTCCCGTTGTTCAAACAGGGGAGAAGTGCTTTCACTGAAGGCAAGACGACTTTGCAAGTTATAGAGAACTTCCGCTAAGGCATCAGCAAAGGGACGAGTGGCTAAGACCTGTTCCTGGGCGCGACGTACCTTGGCCGCTGCCACCAGACGCATGGCTTCTGTAATTTTTTTCGTATTTTTGACCGACTGGATGCGATCGCGAATCGCTTTTAAGTTAGGCATAGTTAGTTAATAGTTGATAATGGATAATTGATAGTTGACAATTATTTATTTCCCCATTCTTTAAAATTCTCCCCAGTCTCTAGCCCCCCTTTTTTTACAGAGATAAAACTCCATTCTTAGCCCCCCTTTTTAAGGGGGGTTGGGGGGATCAAACCCTTTTTAAGGGGGGTTGGGGGGATCAAACTTAAAGGGGAAATCAGGAATCAACTATTAAGCAAAAGCCTGGGAAAACTCATTGATACCTTCTTTAAGCAGGGTTTCTGCTTCATCGGTCAGGGACTTATCCTTAACCAGAATTTCCACATACTTGGGTTTGTTGGCTTTCAAATATTCCCGTAAACCTTCCGCAAAAGCATAGGCCTTTTCAACGGGAATCTTATCAATATAACCATTCAAACCAGCGTAGGAAATCGCCACCTGTTCCCATACCCCTAAAGGCGAATTTTGAGGCTGTTTCAAGATTTGACGGAGACGTTGACCACGAGCTAATTGGGCTTGAGTTGCTGCATCCAAATCAGAAGCAAATTGAGAAAAGGCTTCTAATTCAGCGAATTGTGCTAACTCTAACTTCAATTTCCCTGCCACTTTTTTCATCGCTTTGGTTTGAGCGGCAGAACCAACCCGACTTACCGAAATCCCGGCGTTAATCGCAGGACGGAACCCAGAGTTAAACAGATCAGTGGTTAAGAAAATTTGACCGTCGGTAATAGAAATTACGTTGGTAGGAATATAAGCCGAAACGTCACCTGCTTGGGTTTCAATTACGGGTAAAGCGGTCATACTACCGCCACCGAGAGCATCACTCAGTTTAGCTGCCCGTTCTAACAAACGAGAGTGAACGTAGAACACATCTCCAGGATAGGCTTCCCGTCCGGGTGGGCGACGTAGTAACAGGGACATCTGACGATAGGCTTGAGCTTGTTTGGACAAGTCATCGTAAATTACCAGGGTGTGTTTGCCCTGATACATAAAGTACTCAGCTAAGGTCGCGCCAGTATAGGGTGCTAAATATTGCAGAGTCGCAGGAGCGTTAGCATTAGCCGCAACCACAATGGTGTAGTCCATCGCGCCTTTTTCCGTCAGGGTATCAATCACCTGCGCAACGGTAGAGGCTTTTTGACCGATCGCCACATAAACACAGACAACATCTTCAGACTTCTGGTTAATGATGGTATCGATCGCGATCGCGGTTTTACCCGTTTTGCGATCGCCAATGATTAATTCCCGTTGACCCCGACCGATGGGAATCATGGCATCAATAGCAGTAATCCCAGTTTGCATCGGTTCACATACCGATTTACGGGCCACGATACCAGGAGCAGGGGATTCAATTAAACGGGTTTCAGTGGTAGCAATGGGGCCTTTACCGTCAATAGGACGAGCCAAAGCATCCACTACCCGACCAATCATTGCTTGGCCAATAGGAATCTGAGCAATACGGCCAGTGGTTTTAACGGTACTTCCTTCCTGAATCCCAAAACCATCACCCATTAATACAGCCCCGACATTATCTTCTTCGAGGTTAAGGGCAATACCGATGGTTCCATCTTCAAATTCCAGTAATTCCTGGGACATGACCTGTTCTAAACCATAAATACGAGCCGTGCCGTCCCCTACCTGGAGAACTGTACCAACATTAGAAACTTGAACATCCTGGGAATAGGATTCAATTTGTTGGCGAATAATACTACTGATTTCGTCAGGTCTGATGCTTACCATAGTCAATTGTTTCCGTTGAAGTTAGTGCAAAAAAAAGCCGTGATGACGACAGAAAAACTTTAAGCTGCATCCCCTAAACTGAGGCTGATGCGACGGAGTTGTCCTCTTAAGCTAGAGTCAAACACCTGAGAACCCACTTTAATAATGACACCACCAATAATATCGGCGTTAACGGTGGTTTTTAATTCCACATCATTAGCTCCTGTCAATTGTTTCACCTTCTCAGTGAACGTTTGACGTTGAGTGTCCGTTAATTTTAGGGCTGAAACCACTTCGGCTAGAACCGTATTGGTTAACTTCCGTAGTAATTCCAAATAGCTTTGACAAATAGCAGGCAAAAAGAGAATGCGCCGTTTATCTACCAATAACATTAAAAAATTGAGCAAATAGGCGTTGCCATTGTCCCCTAAAATTCGCCGCAAAATAGCTTTTTTATCCTCATCTTTAATAATGGGATTAGCAAGCATTTCTTCTAACTCAGGCGATTCATTTAAAAGAGTCAATAGGTCACGTAAATCATTCCCCAAAACCTCTGTTAAATTTTGATTTTGGGCAACGGACATTAAGGCTTGAGCGTAGGGTTCAGCGATTTCGCTACTATATAATCCGCCTTTCATTTAACGACCTCCTAGCTGGGCAATACTGCGTTCGATTAAGGTGTCTTGATCGCGATCGCTTAACCGACCCCGAAGATCTGCCTCTGCTTTTTCCACAGCCAAAGCGGCAATACGACGTTTGAGTTCTGCAATCACACGATCTTGTTCTGCCCCCAGATCATTAGCCGCAGTGTCCCGTAGGCGTTGAACATCTAATTCAGCTTGGGCAGCAATCTCGGCTTGAGCATTCTGGGCCCGTTCTTCTGATGCCTGACGAATGCGAACAGCTTCGGCTTGAGCCTGGGACAGTTTTTGCTGTTCTTCGGCCAGTTTAGCAGCAGCAGCTTGTTGACGACTTTCAGCCTCTTGAATGGCTTCTGCAATCTTAGAACGACGTTCACTGAGAATTTTTCCCAGGGTTTTGGGCGCGTAGTAAATGACTATTCCTAGCAAAATCGCCAGGTTAAAGAGATTGGCCTCTAGAAAATCTAGATTAATCCCAAATCCCCCTTCCCCCGCCGAATGCGCCTCGGTTGCGAGGATTAAAAAGGTATTCAACATAATGAACAAATCAACCTAATAAATTCGGTAAGGGCGTTATCTGACTAATTCAGGGCCTAACAATTTTTCTAGGATTTGACGACTAAGACCATCCACCTGTTGTTCAAGGGAACTGAGGGCAGACTGCCTTTGTTGCTCAATTTCTTGAGCCGCCGTCTCTTTCTGCTGTTGGGCTTCCCGTTGGGCTTCAGCAATTTTGTCTGCGGCTAGCCGTCTAGCATCGGCCTGAGCAGTGGCAATAACTTCTTGAGACTGCCGACGTGCATCTGCAATTTGCTTTTCGTATTGCTTGGTTAACTCTTGAGCCTTAGCGAGCCGTTGTTTCGCATCTTCTTGATTATTGCGAATGTAGTCAGCCCGTTCGTCTAGTACTTTATTCAGAGGTTTATAGAAAATGGCATTTAGCAAAAAAGCTAAAACAATAAATTGCAATGCCATAAAGAGGAGAGTGGCATCAAAATCAAACATTTTTTTACAAATTCACTTCGAGAGTTTTTTATTGACTAACCCCGCCTAGCTCTAGCATTTTTTCAATGCCAAGATTTCTGGGGGAGAGGCGTGGCCACTCAGAGGCTGTTTTCAGCGATCGCCTTTCAGGGACAAAAATAAATTCTCAATCCCAAAAGATGCCAAAAAACAGATCTAGACAACACCTACGCCTCCGAAAGAAACTCGAAACCTAAGCAAAGGGGTTAGCGAACAGTAAAACTAGCGCGATAACCAGACCGTAAATGGTCAGAGATTCCATGAAAGCGAGGGTCAACAACAAAGTACCCCGAATTTTACCTTCTGCTTCGGGCTGACGAGCAATCCCAGAAACCGCTTGACCAGAGGCATTACCTTGACCGATACCAGGGCCGATCGCGCCTAAACCGACAGCTAAAGCAGCAGCAATAACAGAAGCAGCAGCAACAGTGGGATTCATGATGATTTTTTCCTTTTAGATAAACAAAACAACGTACAAAAATGAAATTTGGAGCGCGTTCCAAGCCAGAAAATCAAACTTAGTTTATAAACAATATTTATAAAGGTTGATCTCTGAAACCTAGACTCCTGAATGAAAACTGAGTAAAGAGGACTAACCCCAAAACTCAATGCTCTTCCTCGTGTTCCGATTCGATCGCCTCATGGATATAGGCGCCCGCTAGGGTGGCAAACACTAAAGCTTGGATGGCACTGGTAAATAATCCTAAGGCCATAAGGGGCAGTGGCACAAATAAAGGCACTAATAGCACCAATACAGCCACCACCAATTCGTCCGCTAAAATGTTGCCGAAAAGACGGAAGCTGAGGGAAAGGGGCTTGGTGAAATCTTCTAAAATCTTAATCGGTAAGAGGACTGGAATCGGTTGCACATAGTTGGCAAAATAGCCGAGACCCTTCTTACTTAAGCCAGCATAAAAGTAGGCTAGAGAAGTGAGCAGCGCGAGAGAAACGGTAGTATTAATATCGTTAGTGGGAGCCGCTAATTCAGCACCTTGAGGGATATGAATCAATTTCCAAGGGAGTAATGCACCAGACCAGTTGGACACAAAAATAAATAAAAATAATGTGCCAATGAAGGGCAACCAGGGACGATATTCTTTTTCACCCAGTTGGTTTCTCGCTAGTTCTCGCAAAAACTCCAGAACGTACTCCATTAAATTTTGGATGCCGCTAGGAATGCGTTGAACATTACGAGTTGCCGCTAACGAAGCAATTACTAACAAACCAATCACAAACCAAGAGGTCGTAAAGGTTTGCCCGTGTAATTTGAGATTACCAATTTCCCAATACCACTGCTTTCCTACTTCTAGGGCAGCGAGGGGAAACAAATTTACAAAACTCAAACTAGCTAACATTGCTATTCGGTGAGATTAAATCGGCTTATCGCCTATTTTCTAGTCTGCTGTGGGTGCAAAAACACTTTGCAGCATATAGATAATGATGGCTACTTTATAGGTTAGGAAACCCAAAAACACAGGAAGAATCTCTAATTCGTGCCACTGAGTAGCGGCAATAATCAATCCGGCAAACAGGGCTAATCCTTTAGCACCCGCTCGTCCTGGCTGGTTTCCAATTCGCTCCACATCCCTAGCCAATAACCGCAAATAAAGTATGCCCGCACTAGCACCAAGCAAATAATTCAGGGCTATATTGAGGGAATAGATCCACCAGACACAGCCAAAAATCACTGCGATCGCCCCCAAGGTCAGCAAAAATAACTGGCGTTGAAGTTGATAGTACTCTTCCATCGAATTCCCTGAAGACGCGGGCATTGTATCCGTTGCTTCAGAAACTTCTGATTGAGGTATAGAGTCAGACGGTGAGTTAGATAGGGTCACGCTTGTGGTTAAAGACAAGTCAGAGAGCGATCGGCTAGGATTCGTCCAAAACCAGTCACCTGGCGGGACTCCCCGAAGCCAGAAGTCATCATATCATGGTGTTGTAACAGAATTTTATCTTTTGTTAAGGATTTTTTGGCTAAAGTAAAGGGGTGTGAGGCTTGCCTTTAATTAGTACGCGACAACTTCAACTATAGAGTTAAAATGATGACAACGGCATTCGGTACTGAGGGAAGGTAGTTAAAATGGCAAAAATTCAAAAAGCAACCTCTTACCCTGGGCATGAAAAGCGAAAAACAACTCCAATACATGACCAAATACAAATTGCTTTAGCCTTGGCTGACCAGAATAGTCTTATAGATTTATTACTAAACTCTCAACCTCCAGCAGTTTGCTTTGATAATAGGGAAACTTGTCAAAAAAAAGCTTTAATAAACGTATCTCATTGGGAATTATATGGAAAGATACCTAGTGAGTGGATCGCAGTTAAAATGGAGACTCAAGAGCCTGTATGGAAAAGCCTTGTTTGTGAAGTTGAAGTACCAATAAAGAAGAAAAGTTATGCTGTTGATGGGATTATTAGCTATGAATATAATCAAACAACGTTGGTCGATCTTGTTCATAAATCGTCTGGCGAAACATTAATTGGAGAAGACCCTAATGAAAAAAAAGGTAGGGTTTTAGTTGAGATTAAAACAGAAATACAAAGTTGGGCTGATACGCTTCGGCAAATCAAGAGATACCAAACTGAACTTGAAATTCCAAAAGCTATTTTGGTATGTGATACTTTAACAGAATTAGAAGCTCAGGGGTTTATGAGCCAAGGAGTTGGTATTTATCCTGCTACTTATTTAACTCCAGCAATTCCAAATTCAAATGGTATAAATAGAGACAGAAAAACTTTGACCTATAGGAAGTTATGAATAAAGAGAAAAGTGTCTACTGATTTTGCAGAGAGAAAGATGGAAGTAAACGACCTAAGTTTTGACGGAATCGTTCACTGTTTAAACGAGGTCATTGGGAAGATAGATGACCCCCGTTCGGTTAGTAATGCAACGAAATATAGTCTAAGAGAGGCGATACTGGGGGCATTTGCCGCCTTTTTTATGCAAAATGAGTCATTTTTAGAGTACCAACGTCAGCTTAACAGCCGTTGTGGGCGAGATAATGCTCAGAGCTTGTTTGGACTAGAAAAAATACCAACAGTAGAACAGATTCGCAACATTGTGGATGGGGTAGCAGCGAGTAGTCTATTCCCTTTGTTTGGGTTAATTTACCAAGCATTGAGGAGCATGGGATTCTTGAAAGCCTATGAAATATTGAGGGGAAATCTTCTAGTAGCAATGGATGGGACAAATTACTACAGTTCGGAAAAAGTAAATTGTCCATGCTGTTCAACCAAAACGTCAAAACAGGGAAAAGTCACCTACTTCCATCAGGCATTATTGCCCGTGATTGTTTCCCCAGACCATGAATCAGTTTTTTCCTTACCCCCTGAATTTATCACCCCTCAAGACGGTTCTGAAAAGCAAGATTGTGAGCAAAATGCGGCGAAACGTTGGATAAGTAACCATGCTAGTTTGTTTGCGGGACAGAAGATAACTCTGCTAGGGGATGACTTGTACAGTCGTCAGCCCACTTGTCAGCACTGTCTCGACCACGATTTCAACTTTATCTTCGTCTGTTTACCGACTTCTCATCCCACACTCTATGAATGGTTAAACTATTTAGAAGCTAATGGAGAAGTCAAAACCACTCAACACCGACGTTGGAATGGGAAGTATTTCGAGATTTGGCACTGCCGTTATCTCAATCAGATTCCCCTGCGAGACCAACAGCCTGCTTTGTTGGTTAACTGGTGTGAGCTAAAAATCCACCGCGAATCCGATGCTCAACTTCTTTATCACAAGAGTTGGATTACCAATCATTTTCTCACCCCTCACATCGTTCTTGATGTCTGTCGTGCTGGACGGACTCGTTGGCGTACTGAGAACGAGAATCACAATATTCTCAAAAATCGAGGCTATCACTTAGAGCATAATTTTGGGCATGGTAAACAACACCTCGCCTCTGTTTTGCTTACCCTGAATTTGCTGGCTTTTCTCTTGCACACGGTTTTAGGTTTGGTTGATGAACGTTACCAGAGAATTCGCGTCCAACGCGGCACTCGTAAGGGATTCTTTCAAGATATTCTCTCTTTGACCAAATATCTGTTCTTTGAAAGCTGGCATCATCTTTTAGATTTTATGCTTGATGACTCAGTTTCTCTCGCTGTCTCGAATTCTTCCTAGTTGATTAATTGGCAATTTTCATAGCAAAACCCTTGCCAGTAAATACATCGAGCCTTTTGTATCTTTGACTACATTCTGAATTTGGAATTGCTGATTTAACTCTTCCTGTCTATGCAAATTGTTCAATTTGTGTTACTGGAAGCTGTCCCATGAGCGGTACACAGAATTCTCCCGTAACAATGTGTCGAGGCTTTGATACTATTGATGAGTGGTTGTCAAATGATAAACAAATAGAGGGAAGTGGGTGATTTTAAATCATTATTTTTTAAACAAAAATGTATCAAAAAAAGAAAAAATGACTAAATTAATTCAAGAAACCTTTGAGCAAATCCTACAACTCTCAGAAGAACAGCAAGATACTCTTGCTACCTATATTCAAAAACATCTAATTGAACTTCTTGAAAAATCAGAAAAGGAAAAACGTATTGTCGAACACAACGATACACTTAATGAAAACATAAACCCTTTACCAAAACGACGAATCCCTCCTGTTTCTATTGCAGGTAAAGGCAAAACATTAGGCGATTTAGTTTCTCCCATTGTTAATACAGAGGATTGGGAATGCCTCAGAGAATAATTCTTGATACTCATATCTGGTTTTGGTTTATTAACCAAGATTTTCAACGCTTTCCAGACTCCTGGCGAGAAAAAATTGAAACTGCCAACCAGGTTAGTGTCTCTGTTATTTCCTGTTATGAAATAGCTCTTGCTCATCAACGCGGCAGATTAGAATTGCCCTGTGCAGCTAATCAATGGTTTCAAGAAGCTCTAGACCCTGTTGGCATCACCCTATTAGCCTTAACTCCTGATAACCTGTCGTGCTGTTAATCTGACCGCTATTCATAAAGACCCATTTGATCGAATTATTATTGCAACAACGCTAGAATATCAAGCGCAATTAGCGAGTATTGATGGTTTGTTTCCTCAATATCCTGAGTTAGACATCTACCTAGGGCTTGCTGAAAAAGTCAAAAAACGAAGGAAATGTGGGTTAGGGAAGTATGGACTGAAAAAGCACAGATAACTTATCCTTATAGAAAGAAGTCAAAATACAGATTTTGTTTAATCTATTGTCCCTTTATTTCTAAAAAGGTCAGCAAAAGTCACTCCTCACAAAAGAGAAAAAAATTAACACCATTTTTCAGAAGAAAAACGACTCTACAACTTTTTACTTTTTGTTTTCTTCTTTGTCTTCTGAAGTAGAGTAGAAAGATTCATTACTAAAAAGTTTATTGCAATCACAGTTTCAGAGGTCTCAGGTAGTTTTGCCATCACTAGACCAAGACTAAATCTCCTCTTTCCCTGTCCGAATTTACCCTCTATGGCATTACGCACTCTTTCATCTGAGACTGCCTCTTTCTTTTTTTCTTTACTCACCTTGTTCGGTGGTCTTCCTAATGGAGGGCCACTCATTCTTATTCCCCTTTCTTTACAATAAGCTCGATTCTCTTTGGTTCGATATATTTTATCCACGTGGACCGATTCTGGATAACATCCTCTCTCCCTTTTGTACTCCTCTATTTGCTCTTTTAAATCTCCCGATTCGTTATAATTAGGGCTTGCTGAAAAAGTCAAAAACCAAAGAAATATAAGTTAGGGAAGTATGAACTGAAAAAATGAAGATAACTTATTCTTATGATAAGAAGCTAAAATACAGGTTTTATTATCCTAAACACGCTAGTCCAAAACTATGCACTTTCAGTGCAAGGCTTTAGCTGCTCAGCAATTCTCAGTTTTAGACACAGCAAGGCTTTTAGGGATTTAAAGAACATTTCAAAGGGGGTTTTGGGGGCAATTCTACACGTACTACTGTGCCTAAAAGCCGGAAGACTCGTAAAATGAACTTGTTAATCCCGTTGAACTTTACCCCATATTACGCGAACTAAAACCTGAAACCCTTGTTACAGCGCAAATTTAGAATTGCTGTTAGCTGCTACACATTTCTGAGGTTAGATATGGCTCGAATTAGAATTTTAGATAAAATGAAGCTGAAGTTGTTCAGTAAGTTATACTTCACACGGCTATAATTAAAGCCTTCATCGTACTCCCCATTATTATAGTTACGAACAATGTAAGTTATGACCGTGCAAAGTATAATAATGAAGCTAAAATATGGGACTTTCAGTCCCCATCAAACCTATGCACTTTCAGTGCATAGTGGTTTAGTTCTTTATATAACTTATCTATTATTTTTTCTGTTTTTTCTCTGGCTTCATTCAATATTCCTACATCCGTTGGATATTTTATATCGGCTGGTGTACAAGTCGCATCTGGGTGCGACCTTTAGTTGATAAAAGCTGTTGTAATCAGGGTTCTACAGGGAACCCATATTGATCAAGTTTTGCCCAAAATTGACTCCATCGTTCCTTGGTCAATACCAAAGCTCGTAGGCTCAAAATAATTCCTGCTCCTTTTTCCTTCCATCGCATCCCTGAACAACATAATCGTTGTTTGACCAACGTCTTACAAGCTGCTTCCGTAACACCTGAACCAATCGGATACTTTTTCTCTATGTATTCAGCATAATCCATTTGATGCTGATGATTCTCGTAATAAGTAATCGCCGCTTGTAGTTTCTCGGTAAGATTCTTAGAATGACTTTTTTCTTCTTTGACTTCTTTCATCAGATTTAGCAGTTCTCCTGCTTTTCCTTTTTCATGCTTGAGTTCTCGACAATTTTCAGTCAACCATTCTTTTTGTTTTGACACGGTATTCGGATGCAACGCTTCTGCCAAGGCACCTAAGTAACCAGAGGCATGATAGAAATCTAATATCTGTTCTTCCGTTTGCTTTTCTAAAAACTTCCAATTTGATTCTGCCCCGTCTGCTATCCCGACCAATGTTGCCTCTGGATAACGGTTTTTCGCTCGCTCAATTTCTCTTTCTAATCTTTCTAGAAAACTCTTTTTTCCATACTCTGGTGCCGCACCTAGATAGATTGTAGGTTGACGTTCGCCTTCACTATCGTATAGGGAAACGGTTCCCACCATTGCTTCACGGTAGCCATCCTCACACATCAGCATACAGGTTCCATCTAATCCTATTCCCACTGTTGCAATTTGGCTATCCTCCTTGGGCGGGGCATAACTCCACGCTTCTTCTTTTGCTTGTACCACACTTCCTACTGCTTCACTCAATCTTTGGATATAGGATAGCGCTACTTTTCTACCATGATTTTCTAATAAATCATTTTTCACCTCTTTGCCTGCCATCCCTGACATTTTTGAGGATACCTGTTTTGCCAATAATGGCGTTGATGTTATGATTATCCTTGCTTCTCTTTCTAAGGGGCAATACGTTTTTCCTCAAAGGTGAACGCTGATATACATGACGATTCACTATAACCTCACCATAAGGTGTTTGATATTCTTTCGGTTGCTCTCCCTTACTCTTCCAGATTTCTTCACCGATTTTTAAGGGTGAACCATCTGTATCTAAATATTTCAAGGCTTCTTTGCTGGCGATGCAACCTACTTCGTTTAAGCCTTTTTGAATATTTATTTCTGTATCCAACATTGAACGACTTAGTTCTAATGTTAGTTCTATTTTTATCTTTGAACCCTCTACATTAATTAGTTTTGCTGTCATCATTGTTTCCTCTTTGTCACTTTTCATCTCATGTTAACACTTTTCTTTTCCTTCATCAACTAAAGGTCACACCCAGTCGCATCTAACAATAACTTACCTTCATTTTCTTCTTTTTTTTTCTACTCCCTCAACCTTCTTTACCATTTCTTTATTGATTTTATTTGTTAATTCCATCCCTATTCTTTTACAAAAATTAACCATCGTTGATGCTTCAAACGGCTCCTCGCTACTGTAGTTCTCTATTCCGATAAAGTATTGTAAATACGGATTTTCTTTTATTTGCTCTACTGTTTCTCTATCACTTATTCCTAACATTTCTTTAATGATTAATGCCCATAATGCTATTCTAAATTACTTCGCTGGTGCTCCTTTTTCTTCTTTGAAATTTTTAGCATATTCTCCTTCAAATTCCTCCCAGGGAATCATTTTTGACATTTTTATCCAACGATTTTCTTCGTCCAATTTTCCCTCAAACAGGTTTTTGAAGTTTTCCAGTGTTTCTTCTGCGTACTATTCCTTGCAATACGTACTATTGAGGGGAGGGATGCAAGGTTTTCGGCTCATTTTAGCTTATTTTCCTACACCTTTGACATTGTTATTATGGCTATACTCTTTTCTCTATAAGGGTTTTAGTCTTTTTCAGTAAGCCCTAACTAGACGAATAAATGAACTTTAAGACTAGGTATTAATCCGGCGACCTCGATATAAAACTTCTTCCTCTGGTAGCATCATCGTGTCATTAAAGTTTTCAAGATCATCCTCTTCTTTGTTGCTTAATAGACTCGTATAGGAAACAAAGATCTCCGAATTTTGATAAATGGCTTGGATTTTTTTAACAATACGCTTAATCTCCACTTCTAATAATCCAGTCAACATTTTCTCCGTTTTAATCAGTAAAAATAGATCATGAAAACATTGAGAGAGAACTAAATGTCCTTCAGGACTATGAATAGCTATACTGTCAAAAGTCGTCCATGCTAACTCGGTTTTAGCAATCCCGATAAAATTGATCATTTTTCCAGTTAATAAAAGAGCAATATTTTCCTCAATTCCGATCGCCTGGGTTAGCAGATTACCTTCCGCAGAAATAAGCACGGCTCCTTCAATCCCAATAAACTCATTAATCACCTCCTCAAAAATTCGTTCTACTGCGGATAAATCAGGGGCAGAAGAGCGATTATCCAGGGTTGATTCGGAAATAACCGTTAATGAACTAGTTATTTGAGACTCATTGAGCTCAGTTTCAGAAGTATAGGAGGAAATCGTTGTATTCTGATCCGTAATTGGTGAAATTTCTGCATAATCAACTACCGTAATCTCTTCTGTCTCAAAGGGTGTTGGGCGAGGGAGAAATTGTAGTTCAATTAATTGCTGCTTTTTCTGTTTATTAAAGAGTTGCTCTTGGAGATGTTTAGGAATAACCAGTCCTGGTCGTGAAGAATGGTACTGTTCGGCTGCTGGCAAAATGACTGGCTCTAAGGATTCGGACAACCTTTCCCTCTCTAGAAAGTAAATCGGGCCAGTTGCTAAACACCCCAAAATTTGCTGAAGTCGATCATCATCCAATTGGCCTGTGAGGTAATAGCCTAAAAAGTAGGGAATATGAGCACGACCCAAATCATCATGGCCATCATTGTATAACCAACCAAAAAGCGTCCGTTTATGAGAAAACTGCTGTAGAAAGACCGCTTGATAGTTGGGGGGAGGAGGATTATAGGCATCCCACATTTGATGGACAATTTCTTGAATAAACTTATCTTGTATCTCTAGGGGGATATGCTGACTTACGAGCAACTTAAAGCCACTTTTAGGTAAATTCGTATAGATTAGTTGACCTACGAGTAAGGGCATGATGACTTCAGCAAGAGTTAAGTTTATTTTAGGATAAATTATCAAAAACAGGCAAAATGAGAGAAGTTTAATTCGTGTCAGCTTTAACGGGATGCTGATCATGACAAACTAACTTCTCAACCGTTAAATTCAGAGTTCTGGGTATTTGACGGCCTAGATAGAGAGTGATCGCCGTCATATAAACAACTAAAGATAACCAAAGGAGATGGTTACTGTGAAGATACCAAGCAATTGCTAAAAGGGGTAGATAGCCAAGGAAAAAAGCCACCAATACCGCATTGCGTAAGGTTTTTCCTTCTTTAAGTCCCGTAAAATATCCCTCTAACATAAAAGCGATCGCTGTAATTTCTAACAAGGGCAATAACCAGAAACTGTAGTTTGTCACGTCATGATTAATTTCTTGATGATTGGTCAGTAAGCCAAAAACCAGATCAGGAAATAGAATAGAAACTAAGGCGATTAGGAGTGCGATCAATAAACTCGTGATCATAGAAACGATCAGTAACGGCACTAGCTTTTCCTTACTCCCTTGACTGTTAAAATTACTGGTTAAAGTTTGGGTCGTTAAGCCCACACCATTAATCGTAAATTGACTCAATAAGGCAATTTGAAGTAATAAACCGTTTTGTGCCAAGGTAACAGTTCCAAAAACAGAACTAATATTTGTAAAAATTGCATAGGTTGAAATTAATATCACAAAGCGCACTAAAATGTTCGTTTTTAAAAGTATCGTTTCCTTAAAAGCCGCCCGATCAAAAATTTCCGACAAGACTTCGGGGATAAATTGCCACTGAATACTGAAAATAACACCAATTAGCCCCACCAAGAGAGATAAATATTGACTTAAGGCGGTTGCAATTCCGGCTCCAGCACCGGCCCAACCCCATTGAAAAATCATGAGGTAATCTAGATAAACATTAGACAAATTGCCTACCAAAGAAATGACTAACACTAACCAATTCATCTCTCGTCCCAAAAACCAACCAATAATCACAAAATTGAGTAAAACGGCTGGTGCGCCCCAAATACGTCCATAGAAATAATCAGCCCCCGAAATCTCTATCTCGGTGGAGCCAGTCAAGAGCGCAAAGCCTAATTTTTGTAACGGATATTGCAGGATTAAAATCATTATCCCAATACCCAAGGCAACTAAGGCACTACGGAGACCTGCCAATAACACGCCTTTATGATCATCTAAACCTGCGGCAGCAGCCGTAATGGCATTGGTGCTAGAGCGCAGGAACTTCAGGACACGGTAGAGATAGTCAAAAAGAATAGAAGCCAGAATAACTCCGGCTAAATGTCGAATATCGGCCAAATGTCCCAAAAAAGCTGTATCCACCAAACCAGCTAGGGGAACCATCATGTTAGAAAGAACGCTGACCGCAGAAAGTCGGTAAAAACGAGGTAGGAATTGGTAAGATTGGGGTAAAGAGAAAGAAAGGGACATTAATCTAGATAAAATAAAGAGAGAAAAAGTTAATATATAGAGTTAGACACAAAAACTTAATTATGACCATAGTTTAGACACCGTGAAAGTGAAACCAGGTAAAATTGTTTCTCCTGTCATGATTTGAGGATGATCGAGCCATTGAGGATCTTGACTTGGACGATAGATAGCAACACAATGGTTTTGAGGATCAATCAACCATCCTAAGCGTAGGCCATTATCAATATATTCCTCCATTTTGAGCTTAAGAATAGCAATAGAATCACTTTCCGATCGCAGTTCTATTAGGAAATCGGGACAAAGCGGTGGGAATGTTTTTTGTTGTTCCCCGGTTAATTGTTGCCAACGAGGTAAGCTGATCCAAGCCACATCAGGAGAGCGATTCCCCCCTAAGGGTAACTTAAAACAAGTGGATGAGCTAAAGACTTTTCCGAGTTGAGTTTGACGATTCCAATAGACGAGATCACCAATTAAATCTGCCTCTCGACTGCCACTTTCTCCTCCCACAGGCGACACAATGACTAACTCTCCTTCGGCTGTTCGTTCAAATTTCAAGCCTTGATGCTCTTGACACAGTTGATAAAATTGCTGATCAGTAAATTCAATAAAGGGTTTGAGATTAAGAACAATAGCTGTCATCGCTATATCCTCATTTTTTAATGGCGGGTTGAATAGATTGCTGTAATTGTTGTAACAGTTGAGGATTTTGCTGTAATAATTGCAGTAATCCTTGACCTTGCTGGGCTACTTGCTGAATGAGTTGAGGATTTTGTTGGATTTGCTGGATCAGATCAGGATATTGCTGTAACGTTTGCTCAATTAACTGTTGAACTAATTCAGGATTTTGCTGTAATAGTTGTTGCGCCTGTTGCAATATTTCTGGATTCTCTTGAATCATGCGTTGAACTTCTTGTAAGTCCACTTGTTGAGCAATTAAATGGTGATTAGGAAGAGTAACTGCTTGGGCATCAACAGCCGTATCTATGTTTTTTTGTATTGTAGGGAATAGTAAATAGGCGATCGCTAACTGAGTAGTAATTGCTAACTTAAGGATAGATTTCATAATGGCGATGCTCCAAAGTAAATAGTTTTTCTTGATATAACAACTAGAGCAATTCTCACCCATTCGGTTTGTTAAGGTGGAGGTATCGACTTCTAGTTTAAACCCATCCGCCCGTTACCGTAAGAAAAAATGATTCCCTCGACTAGCCACTACTGGTTAACCAATGCCCATATTCCCGTCTGTTTAATGCCCGATTGCTGCTTTGAGCCAGAAACAGGGGAAGGCTTGGCTCTGGTGGATCTGGAAATTAGGGCTGGAATCATAACACAGATCATTAAAGCCACCGGTCAAACTCCCTGGCAATCCTACGCTGATCTGCATAAACGTCTGGTTTTTCCTAATTTTGTCGATATTCACACCCATCTCGATAAGGGTCATATCTGGGAGCGCAGTCCCAATCTCTCTGCCACCTTTGACGAGGCACTACAGGTGGTTAGTTCAGATGTCAAGAAATACTATCGGGCCGAAGATGTTTATCGACGCTTTGAATTTGGTCTGCAATGCGCCTATGCTCACGGTACAACCGCCCTGCGAACTCATATTGATTCCTGGGGAGAGCAAGGAAGAATCGGGTTTGAAGTCTTTGAAGCTCTTCAAAAGGTTTGGCAGGATAAACTGACTCTACAGGCAGCTTGCTTGGTCTCGATTGATCATTATCAAACCCAGGAAGGGATTGTTCTAGCGGATCGCATGGCTGAGATGGGAACCATTTTAGGTGGTGTTGCTTACCAAAATCCTGAACTAGATCAGCAATTAGTCCAACTCTTTCGTCTTGCCCAGGAAAGAAATTTAGATTTAGACCTGCATGTGGATGAAACCGGCGATCGCCATTCTCAGGTGTTACATCATGTAGCCGTTATGGCCTTAAAAACAGGATTTAGAGGCAAAATTCTTTGTGGTCATTGTTGCAGTTTAGGGGTTCAACCGTTAACTCAAGTTGCAGAAACTTTAAAGTTAGTTAAAGAAGCTGGCATTGCCATTGTTAGCTTACCCATGTGTAATCTTTATTTACAGGGTCGTTATCAACAGGATCTTCCCGCTTGGCGGGGCATTACTAGAGTGCATCAAATCCGCGATCGCCGTATTCCCTTAGCCTTTGCCAGTGATAATTGTCGTGATCCTTTCTATGGTTTTGGCGATCATGATGGTCTAGAGGTTTTGAGTCAAGCGGTGAAAATTGCTCATTTAGATACACCCTATGCTGATTGGTGTCGTAGCGTGACCCAAACCCCTGCTGATTTAATGGGTTTACCGCATCTGGGACGTATTCACCCTGGTGTAAATGCTGATTTGATTATTTTTAAGGCTAGATATTTCAGTGAACTTTTTTCTCGCCCCCAAAGCGATCGCATTGTTTTAAGAAAAGGGATAGTTAATGAAGCAAAACTACCTGATTATGCAGAACTAGATGATTTAGTTTAAAAAAAAATGATACAAAAATGCACTCATAAAAACGAGATAACATCAGATCGTGTCCATCAGTTTTTAACCCCGTCGTTCTGCCAATTTACGATAAACAGCCCGCAATTCGACTTGATGATGGGCTAGGGCCACCAAGGTATGGTAAAACAAATCCGCAACTTCCCCCGCAATACCATCGGGATCATTATCTTTGCAGGCCATAACCACTTCAGCACCTTCTTCGCCAATTTTTTTAAGAATTTTATTATCACCGCCCGCCAATAATTTACAAGTGTAGGACTGCTCGTTCGGATGATCACGGCGATCGCAGATAACCGCAAAAAGTTCTGAAAGCATATCCGCTGGAGGGGGCGATTTTTGATGATCAACCTGATGAAAACAGCTTCTTTCCCCCGTATGACAAGCAATGTCTCCCTCCTGTTCAATCGTCAGCAACAAAGCGTCACTATCGCAGTCGTAGCGAATACCCTTCAGCTTTTGTAGATGGCCCGATGTTGCCCCCTTATGCCAAAGCTCCTGACGCGATCGACTCCAATACCAAACGTCTCCCGTCTCTAGGGTTTTTTCTAAAGACTCCCGATTCATCCAAGCCAGCATCAAAACCGTTCCGTCCAAATAGTCCTGGGCGATCGCCGGAATCAGACCTTGCTCATTGAACCGAATTTCATCAAACGGAATAGCGTTCTGAAGTGACAAAAAAATCATGAAAAATGCGGATGTTTATCGTTTGAAGGATGTTACGGGAAAGCTAACCCTAGCAAAAATAAAGACAATGGCTTTGTAGATCAATCAAGATCACCACTGTCTTCATCTACAAAATAGGAAGTAATAACGATTCTTACCACTAATTGGCCCCCAATGGGGAAATTCTAACCGCTTAAAGATATTTTTCGAGGGTATTGGCCAACGTTGTCTTCGGTACTGCACCCACCACCATATCAACTCGTTGACCTCCTTTAAAAATCATGAGAGTCGGAATACTCCGAATGCCGTACTGAGTAGCCGTATTCGGGTTTTCATCTGTATTGAGCTTGACAACCTTGATTTGCTCATTATACTGCTCAGCGATTTCGTCCACAACCGGGGCCACCATCCGACAGGGGCCGCACCAGGGTGCCCAAAAGTCAACGAGCACAGGAATTTCGCTTTCTAATACATCCTTTTTAAAGGTTGCGTCTGTAACTGCAAGTGAGGCACTCATACCGAAAATCCTTAATCTTTGATCGCATTTTCTAGAATTCTACCATAACCAAAACCTTGTCCTTGTAACCAAAAACAAAGAGAATCTTAGGAATAGTTTATGTTTTGTTACAGTCCTAAAATTTATACAGAGAGATATTAAGGATTATCTCCCTTAGAATAACCATAAGAAGAAACCGCCCAAACGTCGTTCAGGCGGAGTGTGGTGTGAGGAGTGAACGGAAACTTGTGTCTCCGCCACCTCTATTGTAAGGGAAAAATCCCGTTAGGACGCTTTTTTCGTCAGAGAGTTCCACTTTTTTCGTGTTTTCCTCGTCTATGCTGATCAGTAACCCCGATAGACTTTGTGCTCTACTATGACCGCTCATCTCGATTTTCTGGCTCAATTGAATTCTTCGCAGCGTCGTGCTGTCCAACATTTCTGTGGCCCTCTGCTGGTAGTTGCGGGGGCTGGTTCTGGTAAAACAAGGGCCCTAACCTATCGCATCGCTTATTTGATTCGTCAACATCGTATTGATCCGGAAAATATTTTAGCAGTTACTTTCACTAATAAGGCTGCACGGGAAATGAAGGAGCGCATTGAAGCTGTCTTTGTACAGGAAATGGCCCAGCAACAGTACGGAAAACGGTTTGAGGCCTTGGGAGAATACGAACAAAAACAGTTGTCCTCTAAGGTTTATAAAAATATTACTAAAAAACTCTGGATTGGAACGTTTCATAGTTTATTTTCACGGATATTACGGTTTGATATTAACAAGTACCAAGATGAGCGGGGACGCACCTGGACAAGAGATTTTTCCATTTTTGATGAATCTGATGTTCAAACTCTGATCAAAAATATTGTCACTAAACAATTAGATCTGGATGAGAAAAAATTTGATCCCCGTTCTATTCGTTTCCAAATTAGTAATGCTAAGAATTTAGGCTTCTCTCCCGATCAGTATTTGCGGGAAAATCCGAGCTATAAGGGGCGAGTGACGGCGGAGGTTTATCAAGCCTATCAACTGCAATTGGCTGCTAATAATGCTTTAGATTTTGACGATCTTATCTTAGTGCCAACTCGTCTTTTTCAACAAAATGAGACTATTTTAGGTTACTGGCATCAACAGTTCCATCATATTTTAGTAGATGAATATCAAGACACTAATCGTATTCAGTATGACTTGATTCGGCTCTTGGCTACCAATGGTGAAACCCGTAAATCGGCATGGAATTGGCGCGATCGCTCTATTTTTGTGGTGGGGGATGCGGATCAATCTATTTATAGTTTCCGCATGGCAGATTTTACCATTTTGTTAAATTTCCAATCTGATTTTGGCGATGGGCTACCGGATCTCGATACTCAGACAATGGTGAAACTGGAAGAAAATTATCGTTCCCGCGAAAATATTTTACAGGCGGCTAATCATCTCATTGAAAAGAATAGTCAACGCATTGATAAGGTACTTAAACCCACTAGAGGAATAGGAGAAGATATCTATTGTTACAAAGCTGATGATGAACGACAAGAAGCCGATTTTGTGGTTAATACCATGCGAGATCTGGTTAAAAACAATCCTGAGTTAAATTGGGGGAGTTTTGCTATCCTTTACCGCACTAATGCCCAATCCAGAGTCTTTGAAGATAAACTGATTTATCATAATATTCCCTATAATATTGTTGGTGGTTTTAAATTCTATGATCGTCAGGAAATTAAAGACGCGATCGCCTATTTACGGGTTATTGCCAATCCGGCTGATACCGTTAGCATCCTACGAATTTTGAACACACCGCGACGGGGTATTGGGAAATCCACTATTGAAACCTTTGTGAATGCAACGAAAGAACTGGATATCCCCCTTTGGGAGATTTTGAAAGATGAAACCTCAGTGAATGCAATGGCAGGACGGGCGGCCAAAGCCACCAATCGTTTTGCCCAGATGATTAAAACCTTTCAGGAGCAGAAAGAAACCCATACAGCCGCCGAAATTTTAGATGCAGTCATGCAGGCTTCTGGTTATGTGGAGGATTTAAAACAAAAAGGAACGGAAGAAGCGGATAACCGTTTAGCCAATATTGCTGAACTCTATAATGCAGTGTTGCAATTCCAAGCCGAAAATGAAGAAACCAAGTTAACCGATTTTTTAGCCAATGCCTCTCTTGCTTCTGACCTAGATGATCTACAAGAAGCGGAAGAAAAAGTCGCTTTGTTAACCTTTCATTCAGCTAAAGGTTTGGAATTTCCTGTTGTTTTCTTGGTGGGTATGGAACAGGGAACTTGTCCCCATAGCCGTTCTCTCAATAATCCCCTCGATCTAGAGGAGGAACGCCGTCTTTGTTATGTGGGTGTTACCAGAGCAAAAGAGCAATTATTTTTAACCTATGCCAGAGAACGTTATGTTTGGGGTTCTCTAGAAACGAAAATTCCTTCCCAATTTCTTCAGGAACTACCACCTGATCTGATTCGGAGCAATGTAAAGTCTTCTCGTCGTCAAACGCCTGCGCCTAAACCTCCTAGCCGTTCTGATTCAGCGACGGCCAGCACAACTACCACACCTCAGTTACCCTGGGCGGTCGGCGATCGCATTATACATGACCATTTTGGCGAAGGAACTATTACTCATATTTTAGGAAGTGGCAGAAAGACCAATTTAGCGATCAAATTTCAAGGGATTGGTCAGAAGATTATCGATCCAAAATTTACACCGATTAAAATCAAATCATTGAAAAATCAAAATCATTAAGGGATAACGTTGATCGAATTCTTTGCTAGGGGTGCGACCTTTTCTTTATAAAGGGCGGTGTAATCAGGGTTCTACAGGGAACCCATATTGATCAAGTTTTGCCCAAAATTGACTCCATCGTTCCTTGGTCAATACCAAAGCTCGTAGGCTCAAAATAATTCCTGCTCCTTTTTCCTTCCATCGCATTCCTGAACAACATAATCGTTGTTTGACCAACGTCTTACAAGCTGCTTCCGTAACACCTGAACCAATCGGATACTTTTTCTCTATGTATTCAGCATAATCCATTTGATGCTGATGATTCTCGTAATAAGTAATCGCCGCTTGTAGTTTCTCGGTAAGATTCTTAGAATGACTTTTTTCTTCTTTGACTTCTTTCATCAGATTTAGCAGTTCTCCTGCTTTTCCTTTTTCATGCTTGAGTTCTCGACAATTTTCAGTCAACCATTCTTTTTGTTTTGACACGGTATTCGGATGCAACGCTTCTGCCAAGGCACCTAAGTAACCAGAGGCATGATAGAAATCTAATATCTGTTCTTCCGTTTGCTTTTCTAAAAACTTCCAATTTGATTCTGCCCCGTCTGCTATACCGACCAATGTTGCCTCTGGATAACGGTTTTTCGCTCGCTCAATTTCTCTTTCTAATCTTTCTAGAAAACTCTTTTTTCCATACTCTGGTGCCGCACCTAGATAGATTGTATGTTGACGTTCTCCCTCACTATCGTATAGGGAAACGGTTCCCACCATTGCTTCACGGTAGCCATCCTCACACATCAGCATACAGGTTCCATCTAATCCTATTCCCACTGTTGCAATTTGGCTATCCTCCTTGGGCGGGGCATAACTCCACGCTTCTTCTTTTGCCTGTACCACACTTCCTACTGCTTCACTCAATCTTTGGATATAGGATAGCGCTACTTTTCTACCATGATTTTCTAATAAATCATTTTTCACCTCTTTGCCTGCCATCCCTGACATTTTTGAGGCAGCAATTCCAAATTCAGAATGTAGCTAAAGATACAAAATCCCTGAAGTGCTTACGGTCAAGGGGTTTAATGCCAATATTTAGAATCAATGTAATGCTCTATTTAGTGATTGATCAAGTTTGTTTGCAGGTTACTGACTCTCTAAGAGACCGAGATTCGAGGAGGGAATGCAAAAAACTCAGAGATTAGGTCAATATCTCTTGTATCCATAAAAACAAGATCGTGTCTGTATCCTATGTTACCGTTTGAATTTGGAATTGCTGCACACCCATTCCAAGATTTTTTTTAGCTATTGATGTTTAGCCTTGCCAAAGTTTTCCATGCCTACCCAACCTTCTGCACCACAAATGACGGCTAAGATGGCAATCGTTAGAATATCAATGAGTTTATGCCGTTTTGTTCGTTCGGTGCGAGGGTCATCTATTTCGGCAAAGTGTTCTACCAGTCTATATTTGGGTCGGAGTTTCATCGCTTTTGTTTTTTATGCACTTTCCCTTATTTTCCCTTATCCATCCCTCTATAATGTTCTTGTATCTGTATCATTTTTGGGCGCGTTCGCCCTTTGGAACCTCTGGCCAACTTGCTATGTCCCTAATGATCAAGTAGATTATTGGTGATCCGTTCGGGTTGCTGTTCATCTGCGGCGATAAACCGTTCCAAGAGCCTGTCGGACTCACTCGATTATTCTTGATTTTATTAAGACAATGAGTAAATTGCCTTTTTCTCGTCATTTCTATGGTACACTCTTTCTGTTATCCTGTTTAACCACAGCGTGCAGTGGAGGGGCAAAAAAGGCAGCGGCTCCCCCCGCGATTCCGGTTCGGCTGCAAACCATTGAATCATCTTTGCTGACAGACAGTAGTGAATTTGTGGGGAACCTAGTTGCTCATCAGTTTGTGCAATTGGCTCCTAAAATCGATGGCCGGATTCTGAAAATCTATGCCAGCTATGGTCAAGCGGTGAAAAAGAATGTTCCAATTATGCTTCTCGAACCCACCCAGCAGCAGGAACAGGTCAATGCGTCTGTGGGCAACCTCAATATTCAAAAGGCTAATTTGGATCGCAGTGATGCAGATTTGAAAACGGCAGAAGCTCAACGAGATGCCGCTAAGGCCGAAGTCACTTCCCAAGTCGCTAATGTTGCTAACGCGATCGCCAATTTTGCCAATTCCCAGGAAGTTCTAAAAACCAAAGAAGCCGATCTACAAAGGGCCCAAGCCACCTTAAATCTAGCGGGCATTAATTTTAAACGGGCCAAATTTTTAGTGGAAACAGGAGTACAACCTCAACAGGATTTAGACAACAAAACGACCGACCTCAAAGATTCGGAAGCTAGTACGCAAGCCGCCTCTAAAACCGTACAAGCAGCCAAGGCCAGTGTGAACGCTTCTCAAGCCAGCATTGATGCGGCCAAATCGGCTCTTAAACAGTCCCAGGATAATCTACGAGCGGCTGAACAACGAGTTGCTGCGGCTAGGGCTGATATCAAAAGTCAAAAAGCAGCCATTACCCAATCCAGGGGGGAACTAGGAGTCAATACGCAACAACTGATTTATAATCGCGTGGTGTCTCCGATTGATGGCATTGTGGGCAATATTCCCTATAAAGTGGGAGACTTTATCCAGGTCGGACAAAATTTCACGACGATCACTGACAATTCCGAGATGGAAATGGATATAAACGTTCCTATTGAGCGGCAAGCCGAATTGAGATTAGGCCTGCCCGTTGAGATTATGGAACAGAATAGGACAGGCAGGGTCGTGGGAGAAATTAGTTTTATTGCCCCGACAGTCGATCAAAAGGCTCAATCTGTCTTAGCCAAGGTGATCTTTCGCAATGATGGTAGTTTACGGAATAACCAATACGTTCGCGTCCGGGTTATTTGGAACCGTAGGCCAGGGGTTTTAATCCCTACGACAGCGATCACAATTATTGGTGCTCAGAAATTTGTCTATGTGGCAGCAACCGGCAAAAAACCTCAAGGTACGGCGGCTTTGATCGCTAAACAAAAACCGATTACCGTTGGGAATATTCAGGGTCAGTCTTACCAGGTCTTATCGGGTGTTCAACAGGGAGAACGGGTTGCGATCTCTCGCATTTTGGATTTGCGGGATGGAGTGGTTATTAAGGAAGAAAGCTTAACCGAAAAAAAAGCGGTGGAGCAATAATCTTGTCATGAGTCTCGGTGGTTTTTCGGGCTAGAAAGTAGGAGTCTCTCGGTCATGGCAAACTTTCCCTGGGGTGAACAGGTCAATCGCTGGGTTGGAAAACGGGCTCTGGCTTCCCTTGAACAGGCCTATCAAGCGGCGATCGCCATTAAAGCCATAGAGGACAAACATTTTAATGGTCAAAAAATCACTGCTCAAAATGATCAAGGAATCAGTATTTACAATTATTTCAAAACCGATCTAGACCAGGCGTTACTCAAAACCCGTTGGTATTTGACCCAATTTCAGGCCAGTAATTTTTGGCTATCAAGCCAACAGCAGGCAAAACCGGAAGCGGAAATCCTCAACAAATTAGGAGAAATTGAAGCCATTATTGGGAAATATCGTTCTGAACCAGAGGCGATCGAGACTGAAATTTTCCCTCGTCCTACTGCCAATACTGGCGAATCTCTTCCCGAAAGTAAACTGACCGATCTGGAAGAGGAAAGTCGGGGTAAAAATCGGCTCTTTAAACTCAATCGGGAATTAACCCCAGCTTATGAACAAGAAGTGATCCAACGACTTCGTAATTTACGTCAACAAAAAAAGATTGCCATTCGTTTTCTGATTCTTCTGATTCTTGTTCCTTTGTTAGTACAGGTTGCAACTAAAAATTTGATTTATAGTCCTTTAATAAACTACTTTCGGGTAGAAGTTGCCAAAGGAGAAAAACTTTATATCCAAGATGAGTTAGTTGAGCAATATTTTGAAGAATTTTCTCGCTATAAAGAGATTCTAGAGATCAAAGAATTATTAGGTTTAGGCAAGCCTGAATCCCCAGAAGAAACACGTAAAAAGTTAAAAGCAAAGGCACAGGAATTACTCACAGAAGTTGCCACCAAAAGTCAAGAAGGATTTAAAAATATTCTCGCCGATCTCACCTCCCTAGGAGCTTTTACGCTTCTTATTTATTTATTTCGCCGACAATTTACTATTGCGAGACAGTTTTTAGGACGTTATTTTCTCGGACTGAGTGATGTCACCAAGGTTTTTATCTTTATTTTACTGACCGATACGTTTGTTGGCTTCCATTCTGCTCACGGTTGGGAAGTCATTTTGGAAAGTATTTTTGGCCATCTTGGCTTACCCGAAAATCGTCAATTTATCTTTCTTTTTATCGCCACCGTTCCAGTAATTCTGGATTCAACCTTCAAATTACTTATCTTTAACTATTTCACTCGGCAATCTCCCAGTTCTGTTGCCATTCTAGAGAAAATGCAAAAATAATATTAAGATTCCACCGAAAAACACAAAATAACCCCCAGTAAAATGACCATCTTTTTCATCAGTTTGCAGATAATTTTCAGGAAGTGATTCTGAGCCTTATTGATCTCGATTCTGGCGTTTTAAATTTGCATAGGCCGCATTAATTTTTTGAGTACGTTCTTCTGCTAAGCGTATAAATTCGGGAGCCATCCCCGCCATTTTGTCAGGATGATTTTTTTTAATCGCAGCCAGATAAGCTTGGGTAATTTCATCATGGGAAGCTCCTTTTTTAACCCCTAGAATCCGATGGGAATCTTCAGATATAGATATCAAGGGATCTTTTTCGATCACCACAGTCGCAGCAGGATGAGGAACTTTTGCCTTCATTTTTGGGGCAATGATTTGGGTTTGTTTGAGTAATTGCACCTGTTGAGAAATGGCCCTTTTTACCACCGTAACATTATCGTAGTTATATCTCATGGGTAGCAAAGAAGAGTCTTCACTGCGAATTAAAAGGGAATACTGCAACGGCTTTTTTTCTTGGATTAAGATCGTGATCAATCCATTCCCTAGATGTTTATCCTGTAAAGGACGACCCTGTAAATCTTTTTTGATGAGCAGAATTTTACCTTGTTGATAATCAATCTTTTTAAAAAAAGTCTTAGCCGTTTGTCCATAGCCAGGATCGCACCACTGGGCTTTTCGGACACTTTCCACCACCAGATCAACAATTTTTCTCAGGGGCAAGGGTAGGGAAAAAAGATAAAGGGTTTCATGAAATTGACTCATAGGCAGAAAAATATTCAGGAAAATAAAAAATATTAACGCTTATTCAACAATCTCAATAATCTCAATGATTGGAATTTTACTGAGCTTAATGTTGGCGATCGCTAGTTTTATAATTTATTTCTCTCAACAACTCTTCTGCAACCCGACGGTAATCTGATTGGGCTTCTTTTGCATTTTTTCCCTTCCATTCCGTAATTGCTACGCCATCTAAAACCGATCGCTCATGGGCTTTATAGTTGCGAACAAAGGCATGACAGGCCGGAATTCCGAGTTCTAGTAGGGTATTTTGAGCTTCGAGGGTTTCCTTTAAACTGCGAGAATCCACTTTAGTTAACAAGACACGATGGGCCACCTGAAGCGGCATCACAGCCGTGCGAACCGTTTCAATCAAGGCCGTTAAATCCATCGGGGCGGGAGGAGTGGGCAATACCAAATAATCCGCTAAACCAATGACCGTTCTCAAGGCTTCGGAACGGAGAGCAGGGGGCGTATCCACCACAATTAATTGATATTGGGTAGATTGATGTAAATGCTTTAAAACCTTGGGATCACTTTCTTGGCTAAGATCAAAAGCCATTCCTGCTTCACTTCGCTCTACCCACCAAGTCGCAGAACCCTGGGGATCGGCATCTACTAATAAAACGTCATGTTTTTCCGCTAAAACCGCCGCTAAATTGACTGCTGTTGTGGTTTTACCGACTCCGCCTTTGCCATTGACAACTGCTAGGATTTTCGGGTTATGCACCGCCGCAGGGGTATTAGTTGGGGATTGGGAAGTAGATGGCTGAGATTTCATGCTCTTTACACTACCATAGTTGGGTCTGTTAGGGAGCGATTTTATTGTAGTGGGGAACAAACTTCCCCATCATTTTTGTGTTGATTGACGACCGCGATCGCTAATAGAACAGCCGACAATTTCTCTTGTTTTCTATGAGAAGTTTAGTTAACAAAAATTACGAAATATCACCCATTATGGCTCTTTTAATAGTTCTTTCTTACCCCCCACGTAAAAATTAGCAGTCTTTGTGGGCAAGGGCAAAACTGATAAATAATCTTGACCATCTAAGTCGAGATTAAAGGCAGAAAAACAAGCGTGCAGACTCCGTTTGTCAACAGCAGCAGAGCGACTAAAAATTTTGCTGAGGGTATTGGCAGTAAGTCCTGTTGTTTGACGGAGAGAGTCTAAGGTGCAGCGATTATTTTGTTCTATTTCTTGATTCAGTTTGGCACGGTGGAGCTTTTGATAACCGATCGCAGTCAAGATCACACCACGTTGGCGTGAAATTTTACTATCTGGCCGTTGCATTAGTGACTCTACTTAAAGTAAGTAAAGGTGATTGTTCTCTATAGTAATTAATTTGAGGATAAGAAATTCTTTTTTTAACAAAATTTAAAATTTGAACTAGGAGTCTGTATGTTAGTCCGATTGGTTCACTGGCCACGTCTGTTTGATGGGTTAGCAAGACCTAGACAAAAAAAGCATATAGGTATTTAGTAATTTGTTGGTGCGATCAGGATTTTGTCGTTGTTCCCCTTGCTTGAGTTGGTCGTTTTAGACTGCGCTATGTTTCATAAATTTCTCAACGATGCCCGATTCTAGCGATCGCGGTCAAAACCTTGGGCTAGGCAATAGATTGTGATTAATCCCATGCTGCATTTTTATAATGTTTTAAAATATGATGATCTTTGGTTAGCAAAATATGGTTATCCACCGAAGCGTTACTCACAATTAAGCGATCAAAGGGATCACGAGTCCAGTTGATAATTACGGACTGATTAATAATTAAATTAAAGTCTTTTTGACATATTTTTAAATCAAGGCGATTGACTAAGTCTAGGAGAATGTCATCTGATTTTTCGGTAATCCGCCCAATTTCGTATAAATATTGCAACTCTAGCCTTACCATCGGTGAAATATAGAGTTCATGCTCGTTGATGAGATGTTTGGCGCGATCGCTCAATTTAGTAGTTAATCCTGCATAAAGCCAGACAACAAGATGAGTATCAAGGTAAATCAAGGTTTGTCTCCTGTTCCCAACTGATTTGTACAAGTTCATCGGGATCGCCAATAATAGCTTCGGGACGATGGATTAATTTTTGTAATTTATCTACAGTTTTAACGGGAATAATTCTTAGTCGTTTGCCATTGCGCTCAATTTCTAGGGGTGTTCCTGTGTTAAGGATTTCATCGAGAAGTTGGTCTAGGTTGTTGTATAATTTGCTTGAGGTGACGCTTTTCATTGCTGGTTAAGGGAATGGGATTTCAATCTATTGTAGTTTTTTTGCAAGCTACTTCCCGTAAGAGTTGTTCTTTGGCTGTCATTGGTGGTTTGGGCGAGTGGGGATATTCCAGATTATAGAGATTTACTGGGGCGATCACTGTTATAAACAGTTGGAAAAAATGCAATCGCCCCAATAGCCAAATAATCGAGAATTTGTTCCCTATCTCGAATTGCTTCAGCCGAAATAGTGTATTGATTCATGAATATTTAAGCTTCACAATTTTCATGAAGTCTTGCTTTAAGTTGAGCGATCGCGGTTTCCCCATCAATTCCTTCACCTCGATCTAATTGTTCGGCGGCAATATCAATTTTTTGACCCACTTCTTCTACCCATTGTTGATATTGATCGCGTTTATCAAGTAACTGTAAAGCTTCGGCAATAATTTCGTCAGGATTGGCATAACGTCCTGTGTCTAGTTGGGCCTCGATGAGCTTTTGGTGTTCGGGTTTTAAGGTTAATTTCATGGTTGTTAACGTTTGGCTTTTTTTGATTATAGTTTTGATTTTTGCGATCGCCGTTTTGCCCTTGTCCCCTTTGTCATGGATCGCTGTTTTCGTGGTCTTTAGTCTGAATGAAGAGTTTCGGCAAAAAGCAATCACTCCGTTGCATCTCCTAAAAAGCGATCACTCTCCAGTATCAAAATGCTCTAGTCATAATGACTCCACATTCGATAAATTTTGATCAATTTCTCCGATTCAAAGACTTCATAAACTAGCCGGTGCTGTTTATTAATACGACGACTAATTAACCCTTTCATGTCTCCTTTTAATAACTCATAATCTGGTGGATATTGAAACGGGTCTTCTTCAATTATTTTGATAAGTTGAAGAACTTTGGGCTTCAGTCCACTAGAAGCAATCTTTTTTGCATCTTTTTGAGATTGGGTCATAAAGATTATTTTATACATCACCAATCTAACTCATCTAAGCTTAAGCTCTGTTCAATAGATTCATCACGGGCTGCCTGAATACTTTGAACCATTCCTTCGATTCCCCTTAGATATTCGTCATCACTGACAAAATCTGATTGTTCTAGAATTTTAATTTCGTCTCTAGAGAAGCGATCAAGTAACCATAGAAATTTTTCACTAATGCTATCGTCAATTTGTAAGGTAATTGTTCGCATAAATTAACTCCTCAGCTTTCTGTATAAATCGCTTTCACATTGAAATTTACACTCTGTGTATTCTATCATTATTTTCCACATTATCCAACAAGCGATCGCTGGTTGTATTGTCGGTATAGCTCTAAAAAAATTAAAAGCTTTATCTTCAGCATTATAGGGATTTACTAGATTATAGGGATTTACTAGGGCGATCGCCGTTTCTCCCTCAATGCCTTCTCCTCGATCTAATCACTGCTAAAGTATAATGACAAAAAAGAGATGATGACAATGGTAAACCTAGAAACGATCCAAGAAGACCTTGCGTCCCTTCCTTTGGATGCTCAACAGACCATTCTTGAACTTATAGATATTCTCAAAAAACGCTATTCTGCTGACCAAGAGGAAATGAACGAACTGGCAACACAGGATTGGTCTGACTTTATTGGTTGTATGGAAGCTGAACCAGACCTTTCACAAAATTATAAGAACCTATTTAACCAGTGAACTTAATCAAAAAAGTGATCGCTGTTTTCGTAGCCTTTAGTCTGAATTAAGAGTTTCGGCAAAAAATAGTCTGTATTCTTCTTAAAAACTAGGGTTAGGCGATCAGATTCTAAGTAAGGTTATTAAGATTTGAATCTTGAAATAAAATCCGAAAGTTCTCTTGGCTAAAGTGTTTGTCATGGGTTAATACTTCTGCAATTCCCCTTTGTTTCATCACAATCATAGAAATGCAGTCTGTCAGGCTATAACCCTTATCAGGACGTTCATCAAATAGTTGAAATCCAGCGTGTCTGAGTTGGGGGGTATAAGAAATAATTTCCATGTTCGGCTCTTCACAGATTTTAAGGTAAGTTGCTAAAGCCTTTCGGCGCATAATAGTACCTCTGGTTGCGAAATAGTTGAGTGTTTCATCTATAATTCCATCGGTGGTTATTAGGTAATCATCTGCATATTTCTGGGCATAATCCAAGGCAATGAAGTGCCAAGTATCCCTGGGATTAATCAAAGCAATCCAGTAAAAGGTATCAGCAAAGATGAGTTTCATCGTTAACGTTTGGGTGTGCCATAAAGATAATGATCGTGTTGTTCGGCTCCGTCGGTGGGTAGGGTGTCTAGGACTTCTGGGGGAATATCGGCGATTAGTTCTTCAATAAATTGCCAAAAGGGTTGTTTGGTTTTGGTTGCTTGGGTTTGATGGAGGAAGTCGAGGAGTTGATGAATGGTTTCATCGGAGGCGGTTTCGATTTCCTGTAGGAGTTGTTCTTTGGCTGTCATGGCTGGTTTGGGCGGGTGGGGATATTCCAGATTATAGGGATTTACTAGGGCGATCGCTGATCAAGGTTTTTGCGATCACGGCCTTTGTCGTCTAATCGCAGCTTTTGTAGCTTGATCGCTGATCAAGGCTTTTGTGATCGCGGATTTTGTCGTCTAATCGCGGCTTTTTCGGTCTGAACGCGGAGAGGGGGTAATCAGTCGGGTGGAGAGCGGGAAAATTGTCAGGATATTTTGACAAGGGTTGGGCTTAAGTTGGTAAAGTTGGGGATTTTTCCCAAGTTAAGGATTTTTGCGGGGGAGTTGAGATGCTGGAAGTTTCGCGGGGTAGGGGTTTGGAGAATTTTGCAGATTTTTTCCTTAAGTTGGTAAACTTTGGTTGTTGTATGACTAAGGGGGGATTACGATAAACCAAGTTTGCAAATTCTAAATACTCGATAGTGAAAAAACAATGCCACAGTCTATTCCGTATGATCCGTCCCTAACTCTGGGAAACGTAGTTTCTAATTCAAAGCTGAAAGCCCTTATTGAGCTATCAAAACTCCAACAACCAATTGATGAATTGGAATATGCCATGAATTCAAGCATTGAGTTACTGAGAAGTCTCGATAGAACTAGTGCTGAGTTGACGAATCTCGGCATTGGTAATAGTAGTGAACTTGATGCTGCACGAAAAACCGCTGAAGAGACTGTTAAAAAATCTGCTCAGGAATACGCAACAAAGCGAGCTGAGAACCTACCAGAGATTGCAAAAAGAAGAGGAGCATTGAGCGCGATTTCGACTAGCGTTGAAAGCCCTATTGACTATAACAAAACACAGATTAAGAAGATGCCTCTTTCTTCTGATTCACTGAGAATGAATGCACAGTATTTCGCCTCTGAGCAACAGAAAGATGGTTCTAACACTGGAATTAAACAAGCTAAAGCATTTGTAGGGGCAATGACTAGCTTCCTTGGGACGGGTGCGACCTTTAGTTGATAAAAGCTGTTGTAATCAGGGTTCTACAGGGAACCCATATTGATCAAGTTTTGCCCAAAATTGACTCCATCGTTCCTTGGTCAATACCAAAGCTCGTAGGCTCAAAATAATTCCTGCTCCTTTTTCCTTCCATCGCATCCCTGAACAACATAATCGTTGTTTGACCAACGTCTTACAAGCTGCTTCCGTAACACCTGAACCAATCGGATACTTTTTCTCTAAGTATTCAGCATAATCCATTTGATGCTGATGATTCTCGTAATAAGTAATCGCCGCTTGTAGTTTCTCGGTAAGATTCTTAGAATGACTTTTTTCTTCTTTGACTTCTTTCATCAGATTTAGCAGTTCTCCTGCTTTTCCTTTTTCATGCTTGAGTTCTCGACAATTTTCAGTCAACCATTCTTTTTGTTTTGACACGGTATTCGGATGCAACGCTTCTGCCAAGGCACCTAAGTAACCAGAGGCATGATAGAAATCTAATATCTGTTCTTCCGTTTGCTTTTCTAAAAACTTCCAATTTGATTCTGCCCCGTCTGCTATCCCGACCAATGTTGCCTCTGGATAACGGTTTTTCGCTCGCTCAATTTCTCTTTCTAATCTTTCTAGAAAACTCTTTTTTCCATACTCTGGTGCCGCACCTAGATAGATTGTAGGTTGACGTTCGCCTTCACTATCGTATAGGGAAACGGTTCCCACCATTGCTTCACGGTAGCCATCCTCACACATCAGCATACAGGTTCCATCTAATCCTATTCCCACTGTTGCAATTTGGCTATCCTCCTTGGGCGGGGCATAACTCCACGCTTCTTCTTTTGCTTGTACCACACTTCCTACTGCTTCACTCAATCTTTGGATATAGGATAGCGCTACTTTTCTACCATGATTTTCTAATAAATCATTTTTCACCTCTTTGCCTGCCATCCCTGACATTTTTGAGGATACCTGTTTTGCCAATAATGGCGTTGATGTTATGATTATCCTTGCTTCTCTTTCTAAGGGGCAATACGTTTTTCCTCAAAGGTGAACGCTGATATACATGACGATTCACTATAACCTCACCATAAGGTGTTTGATATTCTTTCGGTTGCTCTCCCTTACTCTTCCAGATTTCTTCACCGATTTTTAAGGGTGAACCATCTGTATCTAAATATTTCAAGGCTTCTTTGCTGGCGATGCAACCTACTTCGTTTAAGCCTTTTTGAATATTTATTTCTGTATCCAACATTGAACGACTGAGTTCTAATGTTAGTTCTATTTTTATCTTTGAACCCTCTACATTAATTAGTTTTGCTGTCATCATTGTTTCCTCTTTGTCACTTTTCATCTCATGTTAACACTTTTCTTTTCCTTCATCAACTAAAGGTCACACCCCTTGGGACAAAGAGATCGGCTGAGTTGACAACCGCTGTGGGTACGCAAATGACAACTCAAGAACAAACAAACGTCCTTGAGGGTACACTTATTATTACGGTAACTTGCACACATAAAGATGCCGTGCTTCTTGCTCCTTTTGTGCTTGATGTTGATAAGGCTATCAGGGTGTGGAATTCTCTTTGCGATGAAGGAGACATTCCCAAAGATAAATATCTTAACATTAATGAGCTTCAGAAGTTCGCAAAAGAAGAAGGAACTAAGGATGAGGAGAAACTAAGTCTTTTGTCGGGTGTTACATACGGTTCCAGCTTCATTGGCATGGTTCATATCCTCAAATCGACAAGTTCTAAATCCAGCCAAAATATCAGCACCGTTGCAGCATCAATGCAGGCACAGATGGAAACTGGAAACTGGTTCTCTAGTGCCTCTGGTGGGTTTGGAATAGACGCATCTTTTGCCAATGATGTAAAAAGCTTACTCAGTTCACAATCGTTAACTTCTACTGTCAGCATTATTACAATGGGATCAATTCCCGTTATCAAATCAAATGAGATCCAGATGGGTGTCCAAAAATTTGCTGACTTTGATCCTGCAAAAATGATGGAGAAATTGGCAGTAGCAGCCAATGCGACTAACAGTGAGCAGGCTTCTGTCGCAGAACAAGCTCAGGCAGCCAGAACTGGGGGACAAATGTTGGCTATTCGAGATGCTGAGATTAAGTCTGTCGTTACTGGACTAGCTCCTATTGATGAAAGGAAAAATAAGGTGCTAGACACAGATACCTTAATGACAGCTTTTGAAGACTATGTGGACAAAGCCCTTGCTGGCAATTTGGGTGTCCCGATTAATTTCTACCTGAAATCCATTACGCGCGTTCAACTTGCACAAATGTGGGTTGCTAAATACTTTCCCAAACGATACTTGGTGCGTCAAGGTGATGATAATCCTGTAGACAATCCAACTCCAGGCTGACGCTAGTGCGATCACCGCTTTTGACTGGGTGCGTTTACAAATCAAGACGTACCCTTCCTAAAATAGCCAAGCTAGGAATTACCAAGTTTTAGACTTGACCTCTCAATAAATTTCAACAATTGTCGATAGCTATGAAGAATTTTTTTAGAGTTTTATTGTGTTTCTTGTTTGTTTTGATTCTATTTCATTCTCAACCAGCCCAAGCTGATAGTAAAATTAAACCTTGTAGCCCAAAGAGTATCCCAGTAGTTGTCAAAGATGACCTCAGAAATATTAAAGCAGGATTAGTAGCAGGTCGCCCCTATGCTAATGCTAGTGGGATGGGAAGCCAACTACTACCAAGTCTTGCTAGAAATCAGGAATATCGAGAATACGATCTAGATGCGAATAACCCAAATCCAGCAAACCGTGGCAAATTTCGTGCTGTTGCATTAGAGTATCAAGAAAGAACAGGTAAAACTATACGTGAACCGATTTATCTTACTTTAGATCATTACAAAACTTTTTGTATCTATAAACAATAAGTGCGATCGCTGTTTTGATTTAGTGCGATCATCTTATAACACAATTCTTAAGAGGGGTTAAAAGCCCCTTTTTTTTTGCAAATCATGAGGACAGAGGTGAAAAGCGATAGGGCGATCTTTGTGATACTCTTCACCTTTAAAATGAAACATTATGATACATTTTCATATTATGTGCGTTACTAACCCATTCTCCCCCTATTCATTGCCTTCTCTTCCCTGCCAAAATGATTGATAACTAGAAACAACCAAACGAATGAAGGGAATTTTGGATTTTTGACTAATCTCCTGAAATATTAACCCCTATTTTTAGCCTAAGTACAGGACAAAAAATGTAGGGAGTCGAGAAAAAGAGAAAAATTGGGTAGAGAAGGATTAAGAACAAGATGACGAAGATGGTCAAAACCAAGACGAAAAAGACTCTGCGCTAGGCGACCATGTTTCTTGAGGGGAATGGGATGAAGATGATGAATTGCTAGACCAGTTTTGAGAGACCAAGCCAAAGCTAAAGTCAGTAAAGCCAAAAGCTTACGAAGACGCTTGGGGTCAGTAAAGTGAGTAGATTCCAAGCAAAAGCCACGAGTCTTAAAGATGCCAAAAAGGGTTTCAATGCCCCAACGCAGGGCATAATCGTGAATAAGACCTTGGGAATCGGGATGTCCAATGACGATGAGTAGAGAATTATCAGGCAAGCGAAGAGCCTCTACAGAAACAGGATATCCCCAAACCCGACAACTCCCTTGAAGACGTTGAGATTCACTCTTTTGCAAGATGGGCAAAAATGACTTTGGCGGCCAAAAGCTTGCCATTGTGCTCAATCTTGTCCGTAGCCCGAATTCTCAGACAGAAAGCCAGTAGCGGTTCGAGCAGAAGATAGCGAAGCCAAGCCTGACCAATAAACTCACGGTCGCCACATAAACAACGAATCAGGGCGGTGGGAAAAATCTTGAGCATCTCCTCGATAAAACGCATTCGTTCATCACTGTTAGAATTGCCCTTTTTCTTGCTAAGCATCCACCACAAGATGGGAATGGCTACTCCTTCATGGACAATGCCGACAGTGAGGATATTATAACCATGACTGCCAAACTCCCAGGTTGTGCGGTCAATACTTAATACCCAAGGTTGAGGGATATCCAGCCAACTGACTACAATACGGGCAATGTGATGGTAATCCAGCTCAAATCCTGAGAAAAAGCGTTGTAAGCGTTTGTAATGAGAATCCACCAATGCCCGACCTTCAAAACCCAGAGCCAATTCTTTAAGGTTAACCGTTTTCACTTTGAGGAGGGCGAGTAAGAACAAGGCTAGGAAGGAGAGTCTGGCACCATGCCATCCCAAATGGGGTTTTAGGGCTTGTTTCAATGCGTTATATTGGTTCATGGGTTTTCTTACATTACGTTCATCTTCCATGAAACCCCTTTCTCGTATACTTTTCAAGCCTTTTGTCCTGTACTTAGATTTTTAGCTTACAACGACGGCTAATAGAACTGATTGCCGAAACAAAAAACACCGAATTTAATCTTTTCGAGCGTCATAGTGAAGCCGACGAGACACTACTAGAATTACAACAAATTGGGAATTGCCTGGAAAGATGAAGCAATCCTTACCCTCGTCTTCATACCTTAACCCTAAGAAACTCTGAATATTATCCAATCGCTCCCTCTGCTATCCCAGAATTGTTGGCGGAAACCATCGAACAAACTCAAATCTCAGCCAATGTCGTGACGGCAAGCTCATCTGAAACCAGAAAAAATTGGAGATTATGATGACCGAGCAATCTTTTATTCCCGATCGACAAACGAGAACTCAAAGTATCGCTAGATGGCGAGAAACTTGCCGAAAATTAGATTTAGTCACCTTGAAATTTGATCAATTAATTGCCATGATCGAAGCGGATTTACGTCATCAAAGCTTGGAACAGCTTCACCATCAAAGTCAGAGCGATCGCTGATCGAGTCTAGGGCGATCGCGGCTTTTGTCGTCTATTCGCGGCTTTTGTAGTTTGATCGCTGATCAAGGTTTTTGCGATCGCGGCTTTTGCGGTCTGATCGCGGAGAGGGGGGAATCTGGCGGGCGGAGTGTGGGGAGATTGTCAGGATATTTTGACAAGGGTTGGGCTTAAGTTGGTAAAGTTGGGGATTTTTCCCAAGTTAAGGATTTTTGCGGGAGGGTTGAGGGGCTGGAAGTTACGCGGGGTAGGGGTTTGGACAATTTTGCGGTTTTTTTCCTTAAGTTGGTAAACTTTGGTTGTATTGGGAACGAAAAGTGATTATATTACGAAGGTATTGTCGCTAGTGTTGAGGATCGGTAAAGTCCTAAAATCTTTTTTATTCAAAAGAAATATCTAGAAATCCTAATTTTTTTATTTGAATAAAAGCTTTTCAAACATACTCCAACACTTTTCAAGCATACTCTAGGCTTCAATATCTCTTATGTAAAGGATAAAGTCAAAATGACAACATTTTCAACGACAGGAAATCCAATTAGGGTTGCATTTAAGGCGAACAACGGAAAATATATAACATCCAACAGTGATGGCAATGTACTGCAAGCCAGCAGTGATGCCATCGGCAGCAACGAGAATTTCCAAATGTACTTCCAGGGGGGAGACAAGGTTGTTGCCCTGATGGCTTCCAATGGCAAATATGTATCCAACCAACAGGATGGAACGGCTCCTCTTGCTGCAATAGCTAATGCCATAAGTCCAACAGAGCAATTCATCGTAGAGGATTGGGATTCCTCCAAAATAGTAGTACTGTTTGCCTCCAACAAAAAATACGTCCAATTGGTAAATCCGACTGCTGCTCTACAAGCAGAAGGGGATCCAGCCGATGCAGCCACTTTTGAAATTGTACTTCTTTCGGAAAGCAGTAGCCCAGTAGAAACTCGTTTGAGTGCCGAAACTCCTCCAGTTGCTTTATTATCTGTAAGAGATGAAACTCCTATAATTATCGACCAAACCAGTGCTTTCACGGTATGTTTTTGCGGAACTGGCTGTACCAGAGATGAAGGAGAAGTATCACGAGATGTAAGTGATAAAAACATTTATGCCCCGGCGGCTGGCTACATTCCTGTGAGAATTCACAAGGAAATTAGCGGAGACCTTCGGGCAACCACACCGAGTGTTACCGTTCGGGGAGTCGGAGAGAACGATTGGGCTGTGCCACGCGATAGCAGCGAACCCCTTGTTTTTGATGCTCCCCTGAATGCGGCTCCAAGCTTGCTTTCTTACGTTCGAGACTATTCAGGTGGCAACCAATATTCCGACCTAACTCAAGCGAGTGGGCAGTCTGCGCCTGCGCTTGCGCTTCATGGAGCCAACCTGGCAACCGCAAGCGGAAAGAATGTGTACAATTTCATTGGGCACAGCAGGGGGGCTGTGGAAGCCATCATGGCCGCATGGTTTATCTATTTCTATGGACCGGACGATGTAAAGCATATCCCGATTAACATATTCGCTATCGACCCTGTACCGGGACCTGGGGAATGGTGGGGAATATTCACTCAGTTACCTCCCAATGTGGTCAATTACGTTGGAGTTTATGCCTGGGATATGTGCGTACAGCTGTCGGAAGACAAGGTGTTCATGGGATTGGTGCCTAGGCCGAGCGGACGGATGACCGGCAAACCCGATGAAGCAACCATCTATAATTCCTGGTGGCAAAATAAATGGAAATACATCGCCGACAATTATGTACTGACTGATCCCTTGAAGGTCGGGACTGACCCGCAACCAACGAATTATGAATTGTATGCCTGTCGCGGAAGACACAGTACCGTTGCTGGAAACTATACAGCAGATGGGAACTATGATGCGGCTAACGTGAGCGAAACCGTTGCTCCTGTTCCAGAACTGATTTATAAAATGGCAAGAGGATACCCATTGGTGTCAACTTAAGCCAAAATGCCTACTCACAAAAGATTAGCCTAAAAGCAGGCGGAAGTAAGAGTAGGCTGAAAAAAAGGTTAGTATATAAAAAAGTGAGCAAAAAACAAATGGCAAGACAACATCCTCGGAGAAAAGGAAACCCAGACTTACGTCGTAAGACAAATCAGCCAGGGGTAGAAATCCCTGAAATAACAAAAGAGTTGTTTGAATTACTAGAACCCACAATGTTTACACCATTAAAATATTTACAGGGAACTCATGAGAAAATGATGAGAGATAGGGTGCTAAATTTACCAGTAATGGTGGCATTAGTGTTAAGTATAGTGTATCGTCAAATAGCGGGTATAAGTGAAGCGGTAAGACTGTTAGAGGAAGAGGGATTGCTATGGGTAGCATCATTAAAAGTAAGCAAACAGGCAGTATCAAAAAGAATGATGAATGTGCCAGCCGAAATATTTGCAATATTACTAAAAGGAGTGTTAGAAAAAGCAGCCGAAAAAGGGAAGAAGCTCCAAGTAGGAGAAAAATGGGAAAAAATAAGAGAAAAGTTTAGTGCAGTGTGGATAGCAGATGGCTAAACGCTAGAGCAGATAAGGAAAAATATGAAAATAAGTAAAGAAGAAAAGAGTAAATTGGGGGGTAAAATAATGATGGTAGTGGAAGCCTTTACCCCATTGGTGTCAACTTAAGCCAAAATGCCTACTCACAAAAGATTAGCCTAAAAGCAGGCGGAAGTAAGAGTAGGCTGAAAAAAAGGTTAGTATATAAAAAAGTGAGCAAAAAACAAATGGCAAGACAACATCCTCGGAGAAAAGGAAACCCAGACTTACGTCGTAAGACAAATCAGCCAGGGGTAGAAATCCCTGAAATAACAAAAGAGTTGTTTGAATTACTAGAACCCACAATGTTTACACCATTAAAATATTTACAGGGAACTCATGAGAAAATGATGAGAGATAGGGTATTAAATTTACCAGTAATGGTGGCATTAGTGTTAAGTATAGTGTATCGTCAAATAGCGGGTATAAGTGAAGCGGTAAGACTGTTAGAGGAAGAGGGATTGCTATGGGTAGCATCATTAAAAGTAAGCAAACAGGCAGTATCAAAAAGAATGATGAATGTGCCAGCCGAAATATTTGCAATATTACTAAAAGGAGTGTTAGAAAAAGCAGCCGAAAAAGGGAAGAAGCTCCAAGTAGGAGAAAAATGGGAAAAAATAAGAGAAAAGTTTAGTGCAGTGTGGATAGCAGATGGCTCAACGCTAGAGCAGATAAGGAAAAATATGAAAATAAGTAAAGAAGAAAAGAGTAAATTGGGGGGTAAAATAATGATGGTAGTGGAAGCCTTTACCCAAAGACCCGTTACTTTATGGTACACAGAAAATGATAAATCAAATGATAAAATATGGTGTGAAGAATTGGCAGCTAAATTACCAGAAAATGGTTTAATTCTCGTAGATATGGGATTTTTTAGCTTTGTGTGGTTTGATTTGTTAACAGAAGCTAAAAAGTTTTTTCTAACCAGATTTAGAGCGGGTACATCTTACAAAACCAAACAAGTATTGTCTCAAGGTAGTCATTACAGAGATGAGATTATCATTATGGGAAATTACCGTTCTAATCCTTGCAAGCATCCGGTGAGATTAGTCTCAGTATTATGGGGAACAATCTGGTATCAGTATTTAACAAATGTGTTGTCTCCCGAACAACTGTCCGCCGAAGAGGTCTGTGATTTATATCGAAGACGATGGACAATCGAAGAAGCCTTTTTATTAACGAAAAGACTTTTAGGACTAGCCTATTTATGGGTAGGTAATAAGAATGGTGTCCAAATCCAGATTATTTGCACTTTGATTTTCTATACGGTCTTAAATCAATTGGTAGGGGAAGTGGCGATTGCTCTAAATCAACCGAAAGAAAAAATCTCAGTAGAGATGGTGTTTCGGAGTCTATACTATGTAGCGAAGGCTATTGCTAGAGGAGAAAAGCCTGATACAGTAACCTATCTGGCTGAACGTGCTAAGTTATTTGGTTTGGTCAAAGCTGAGAGAAAGCGACATCGAGAAAAGGCCGCTCTCAATCAACAAATTTGGGAACCCATTCCTTTAAGTTGACACGGATGGAGGATACCTGACTCAATGGGGAACGACCTTTCAGGCTCCAAGTGCTGTACAACAAAGGGTTCTTGCTCTTAGGAAAAGCATTAACACCTTTCACAGAGATTTTGACATCATGGGCGGCGGGGAGACTCGAACAAGTGCTTTGACCGCACGACCTTATGTACGACGGCTTTCGTCCATATCTGGATCGAACCCGTTCAACAGCTACTACATGGATAATGTGGTGGGGGATCCCCCTTATAAAATGGTCTATCCTGTTACTTCCGAGCGAACGGATGCCGGATGGGTCAAATGGAAATTTTTGTAAGTCAAATAGTACAACGGAGCATTTCAAAGTAATCAGCCATCTATTAAAAAGGACTTTCACTCATGACTAGTTACAACGTAGCGCCGAAACTGTCCAGTGTTTTTGCGATAGAGCAAACAGACAACTGCCCGCATGTATTCGGGATAGGTACAGATAATACCGTGTATCTGAATTGGCGAAACTCATCAGGTCAGTGGAGCGGATGGATCGCGAACTGGGACAATGCGCCGAAACTGTCCAGTGTTTTTGCGATAGAGCAAACAGACAACTGCCCGCATGTATTCGGGATAGGTACAGATAATACCGTGTATCTGAATTGGCGAAACTCATCAGGTCAGTGGAGCGGATGGATCGCGAACTGGGACAATGCGCCGAAACTGTCCAGTGTTTTTGCGATAGAGCAAACAGACAACTGCCCGCATGTATTCGGAATCGGCACAGATAATACCGTGTATCTGAATTGGCGAAACTCATCAGGTCAGTGGAGCGGATGGATCGCGAACTGGGACAATGCGCCGAAACTGTCCAGTGTTTTTGCGATAGAGCAAACAGACAACTGCCCGCATGTATTCGGGATAGGTACAGATAATACCGTGTATCTGAATTGGCGAAACTCATCAGGTCAGTGGAGCGGATGGATCGCGAACTGGGACAATGCGCCGAAACTGTCCAGTGTTTTTGCGATAGAGCAAACAGACAACTGCCCGCATGTATTCGGAATCGGCACAGATAATACCGTGTATCTGAATTGGCGAAACTCATCAGGTCAGTGGAGCGGATGGATCGCGAACTGGGACAATGCGCCGAAACTGTCCAGTGTTTTTGCGATAGAGCAAACAGACAACTGCCCGCATGTATTCGGAATCGGCACAGATAATACCGTGTATCTGAATTGGCGAAACTCATCAGGTCAGTGGAGCGGATGGATCGCGAATTGGGACAATGCGCCGAAACTGTCCAGTGTTTTTGCGATAGAGCAAACAGACAACTGCCCGCATGTATTCGGGATAGGCACAGATAATACCGTGTATCTGAATTGGCGAAACTCATCAGGTCAGTGGAGCGGATGGATCGCGAATTGGGACAATGCGCCGAAACTGTCCAGTGTTTTTGCGATAGAGCAAACAGACAACTGCCCGCATGTATTCGGAATCGGCACAGATAATACCGTGTATCTGAATTGGCGAAACTCATCAGGTCAGTGGAGCGGATGGATCGCGAATTGGGACAATGCGCCGAAACTGTCCAGTGTTTTTGCGATAGAGCAAACAGACAACTGCCCGCATGTATTCGGAATCGGCACAGATAATACCGTGTATCTGAATTGGCGAAACTCATCAGGTCAGTGGAGCGGATGGATCGCGAACTGGGGTGCGGAGAAAAAGACCACTCCAGTCACAAGTACATACATCGATAGTGTCAAGGAAGAAGTAAAGGATTATTTCAATCATCTTAGTGGACTTGCTTATCTCCGAGTACTGGATACGCCTCATGTGTGGGGAATGCCATTTGGTAAAGCGATCATGCCGCAAGCCCTAATCCGCCAGACCGAATTTGAACGGGCAATCGTGGAGATCGTACAAAAAGCGAAATATCGCTGCGATATATCTTCTTTGAATAGTCCTGATCCGGACTGGGCAAGGGTCATCATGGGAGCTATGGATACAGCCTTGACCAAGGTAATGGACAGAAAGCAACCCACCCAATTCCGGTTTTTCTTTGGTCAGACACCAACAGCCTATCTTCCCACTGGAAGGGTGCCGGATGGAGAGACCGCCAATTACGCCGATTTTAAAGCAGCCCTGATTCGGTTGTTCAGGGAACGATCGCAATACTGGGAAATGATGCCCGAAATATGGTTTGGTCGCTTTTATCGATTGCAAGACGGCATCATATCTGCCATTCAGGCAAAAGTATTTGGCAGTGCCGTCATTGGAAGTGATGATACGAAGATGACCTGGAACCACACAAAAATAATCAGTGTAGATGGCACGGAAGCCCTCGTTGGGGGTCATAATCTGAACATGGACCTGTTTAGAAGTTATCCTCCAGTACATGATGTTTCCAACGTGGTACATGGGGAGGCAGCCTATGGCGCACAAATCTTCTTAAATCAAATGTGGGTGTGTGGGACAGATCTATTTACCAAAGAGTTCTTGAACACAGATAATTTGACTTGGGTAAATCGCGATAGTGAGGCAAATAAGCCCAATGATCCGCTCGTCCAGCCGGATGTGGTTGCCTATATGAAGACTAAGCAGGACGCATTGATCGCCATGCACAAATCTGGTGTTCAAACAGGAGTGGATGCACCTTACAATAATGGAGAACAACCCGTACCAGAAGGAATTCGCAACCAAGACTTGCAAACAATTTCAGATTTGAATCTCGAAGTTTTCCCGTATCGCGTTATCTACAATACCTATGAGGGATGGTCAGATTATAAACAAGCTACCCGCATTTTAACTTTGGGTAAATACTGGAATGGGCCAGAACAAACGACTGCCTTCCAGAAAGCATCTGAGATCATGAAAGAATATTTGATCAAGAATGCGAAGCGAACCATCAAGATGTCGCAGATGGACATCGTTAGTGCTTGGAAAAAGAATTGGTCGGATCATCATGTGTGTATTTGGATATTGGAAGCACTGCTGGCTAACCCTGACCTACAGGTTCAGATTGTAGTTTCACCATTGGATGCCGGAGCCGGAGCAGAAGGAGACCAATATTCCTTTGGCTCTGGAGCATCGCGCACATTTGACCTATTAAAATACTACATGACCCACGATGTAGCAACTGATGCGCCATTAGATGATCCAGATGGTAAGCGTGCTAACGCTCTGACAAGGTTGTATGTAGCACCGTTTTATTTCACGGACCAGGTTCCGGCAGGCGACACGATCGAGGGCGATACCTACAAGTGGCCAAACCTCAGCAAGGAAGGATATACTGCTACCCTAAAGCAGAAGCCCCTTGCAGATCAACCGCCTTCTCATGGCGTAATTGGAAGTGCTGCATGGTCTGTGCTGAATGCAAGCGGTTATATCTATGACAAAGTACCGTCTGCACCCGGAAATCATGCCAAGATCACGATCGTGGATGATGAGCTATATATCGTTGGATCGGATAACCTTTATCCCGGTTTTCTTTCGGAGATCGATTATATGGTTGAAGGAGCCGATGCCGTGAATGAGCTGATCACTTCGTACTGGAACCCGCTGTGGCAATATTCCAGTCCGCATGCCATCTCAGGAGCATCGGACACTGCATCCGTCACGGTTGCTTATATCCAAGGCGGCAATACGAAGACCGTTACCTGGACGCTTAACCTCTCCATGTCCCTGCTGGAATTAAAACAGAAGATGAAAAATGAGATTCCCGCAGATGGTCATGCAAACAATGCAGCCGATCTCAATGTGTGGGGACCCGATGGTATGGCCATGAAGCCCGATACTCAAATTTTGCGCAATTTTGGACTGAAGAATGGTGCGCACATCAGTGTAGATTTTCCAAAGGCTGGGGCTGCGTTTGGCTAATAAAATTAGTACGATCATCGATCTTAATAACGCAATTTTTAAGAGGGGTTAAAAGCCCCTTTTTTTGGCCAATCATGAGGACAGAGGTAAAGAGCGACAGGGCGATCCTTGTGATACCCTTGACCGTTAACATGAACATTATTATACATTTTTATATTAGGGCTTGCTGAAAAAGTCAAAAAACGAAAGAAATGTGGGTTAGGGAAGTATGGACTGAAAAAGCATAGATAACTTATCCTTATGGAAACAAATCAAAATACAGATTTTGTTTAATCTATTGTTCCTTTCTGTCTAAAAAGGTCAACACAAATCACTCCTCACAAAAGAGAGGAAAATTAACACCATTTTTCACAAGAAAAACGACTCTACAACTTTTTACTTTTTGTCTTCTGAAGTAGAGTAGAAAGATTCATTACCAAAAAGTTCATCGCAATTACCGTTTCCGAGGTCTCAGGTAGTTTGGCCATCACTCGACCAAGACTAAATTTCCTCTTTCCCTGTCCGAATTTACCCTCAATGGCATTACGCACTCTTTCATCTGAGCGTGCCTCTTTCTTTTTTTCTTTGCTCACCTCTTTCGGCGGTCTTCCCAATCGGGGACCACTCATTCTTATATCCCTTTCTTTACAATAAGCTCGATTCGCTTTTGTTCGATAGATTTTATCCACATGAACCGATTCCGGATAACATCCTGTTTCCCTTTTATATTCTTCTATTCGCGCTTGTAAATCTCCCGATTCGTTGTAATTATCCCAACTTAATTTGTCTAAGAAGACAAAGCCATTCACATTACTTGCCGATATTTTAGCTCCAAACTCTACTGCTTTTCCCGCTTTTCCACGCACTATTGGACGCACGTGAGGTTGGCTTACACTCACAATTCTGTTTTCTACTTTATTTGTCTTTTTTTCATACATTTCTAACTGTTGCTCATACACTTTTCCTATCGTTACAAGCTCTTCTTGCTCTTTTTTCGTTAGTTTTTCTAACTTTGCTCCCTCTTCTATCATTTTTTCTATATCAGACAAGTTTCTTTTTATATATCCTAGTTGTTTTTTTGTTCCTTTTCTTCTTTCTTTTTTTGACACACGACGTTTTTTTGCTATGGCTAAGTACTCTTTTCTTGCCACTTCCCTATAAGTCCTCGGCTTTTCTTTCCTTTTCTCTTTTATTTCTTCATACAGCTTATCTATTATTTTTTCTGTTTTTTCTCTGGCATCATTCAATATTCCTATATCCGTTGGATATTTTATATCTGCTGGTGTACAAGTCGCATCTAACAATAACTTTCCTTCATTTTCTTTTTTTTCTGACGCTACACCCGTCGCTTTTTTTTCTATTTCTTTATTAATTTTATTTATTAATTCCATTCCTATTTTTTTACGAAAATGAACCATCATTGACGCATTAAATGCTTCTTTGCTACTATAGCTTTCCATTCCTATAAAGTACTGTAAATAAGGGTTCTCTTTTATTTGTTCTACTGTTTCTCTGTCACTTTTTCCTGAAATTTCTTTGATAATTAATGCTCCTAATGCCATTCTAAATGATTTGGCTGGGGCTCCTTTTTTTTCTGTGAAGTTTTTTGCATATTCTTCCTCATATTCTTCCCAAAGAATCATTTTTGACATTTCTATCCAACGATTTTCTTCGTCTAACTGCCCGCCGAACAGATTTTTCAAGTTTTCTGGTGTTTCAATTGAGTACTGTTGCTTTCGGTACATCTGCTTTCTCTCTTCTTAATGCAATGGTTTTGAGGCATTCTACCCTATTTTCGTGCATTCTAGCGGTTCTTAATTCGCCTACTATTTTTCTCCGTAAAGGTTTCAGCTTTTTTCAGCAAGCCCTAATTAATGCTCCTAATGCCATTCTAAATGATTTGGCTGGGGCTCCTTTTTTTTCTGTGAAGTTTTTTGCATATTCTTCCTCATATTCTTCCCAGGGAATCATTTTTGACATTTCTATCCAACGATTTTCTTCGTCTAACTGCCCGCCGAACAGATTTTTCAAGTTTTCTGGTGTTTCAATTGAGTACTGTTGCTTTCGGTACATCTGCTTTCTCTCTTCTTAATGCAATGGTTTTGAGGCATTCTACCCTATTTTCGTGCATTCTAGCGGTTCTTAATTCGCCTACTATTTTTCTCCGTAAAGGTTTCAGCTTTTTTCAGCAAGCCCTATATTATGTGAGTTACTAACCCATCCTCCCCCTATTCATCGCCTTCTCTTCCCTGCCAAAATGACTTATAACTAGAAACAACCAAACGAATGAAGAGATTTTTCGATTTTTGGCTAATCTCCTGAAGTATTAACCCCATATTTTTAGCTTACAACGACGGCTTATAGAACTGATTGCCCAAACAAAAAACACCGAATTTAATCTTTTCGAGCGTCATAGTGAAACCGACGAAACACTACCAGAATTAAAACAAATTGAGAATTGTCTGGAAAAATCAAGAAATCCTTACCCTCATCTTCATACCTTAACCCTAAGAAACTCTGAATATTATCCAATCGCTCCCTCTGCTATCCCAGAATTGTTGGAGGAAACCATCGAACAAACTCAAATCTCAGCCGATGTCGTGACAGTAAGCTTATCTGAAACCAGAAAAAATTGGAGATTATGACGACCGAGCAATCTTGTATTCCCGATCTACAAACAAGAACTCAAAGTATGGCTAGATGGCGAGAAGCTTGCCGAAAATTAGATTTAGTCACCTTGAAATTTGATCAATTAATTGCCATGATCGAAGCAGATTTACGTCATCAAAGCTTGGAACAGCTTCACCATCAAAGTCAGAGCGATCGCTGATCGAGTCTAGGGCGATCGCTGTGTTACCCTAGTGGGCAGAAAGTAATCTACAAGCGATCATTTGAAGCCATGAGTGAAGCAGTTGTCACACTTCTTAGACAATTCAAAGAACTTTCAGCCAGAGAAAGATCTGAGTTCCTTTCAGCGAGCCTGAGTCCGAATGGAAACTATGGCGACTGGAATAATGATGATGCAGCCCTTTTTGCCGCTCAATCGTTTGCTCGTCTAGATGCAGAGGAGGAGACAGATGGGGAATCCGCGGCCAGTTCGTAGCTAAATAAATGGTGAACTTGAGGGCGATCACCGATCTTATAACGCAATTTTTAAGAGAGGTTAAAAGCCCCCTTTCTCTTGGGTGAATCAAGGATAACTTTCACGAACCTTTAAAATCGCCCCCTCAAAGCCTTACGCCCCAAATTATTACATAACCAAGTACCTCTTTGATAGAATTAAAGCAGAAACCAACTCAACGGCAAATTATGCTAAAAACCATCGAAGGCATTTATCAGGATGGACAAATTCATTTCACCGAACCTCCGCAAGATATTGGCGATCGCTCCCAAGTTCTCGTCACCTTTCTCGATTCCGACAAAATCAATTCTGTTAAACTACGCCAACTATTAGAGCAATTAGAAACAATTAAGGGGATTCAGCAAGGCTTTGAAGAACTAAACGCGGGTCAAACTCGCCCGATTCGTCACAGTTCCCAAGCACCTCTGACGTTAAATGATGTAGAAGAGCTAGAAGGTAGTATTTAGGGCGATCGCTTTAGAAACACTTTCATCCAGTGCGATCGCCGTCATCTTGTTAATTAAATAAAACTGCGATCGTTTTGGCTTTTGAAAGTGCGATCGCTGTTTTGATTTAGAGTAAAGCAGAGACGATCATTTTTCTTGTTAAAATATTAAGTCAGTAATCAAGCTATAATTAGCGAATGAACAAAAAACAGCGAAAAACCTATGATGCTATTTTTGTTGATCCTATCCGCCGTAACATCGTTTGGGATGATGTCGTTAACTTAATTCAGTCATTGGGAGGTATCATTACTCAAGGCGATGGCTCAAGAGTTCGATTTGACCTAAACAAAATTTCCCTTAATATTCATTCCCCTCACCCTCAAAAAGAACTAAAAAGATACCAAATTAAAGCTCTTCGTGAATTTCTAATTAAAGCAGGAGTAGATTAATGCGATACAAAGACTATGAAGCTGTGATTGAATACGATGAAAGCGATCGCTTATTTTTTGGTCGTGTCATCAACACAGAAGATATTATTGTTTTCGATGGTCTTTCCGTTAATGAACTAGAACAAGCTTTTAAAACCGCCATTGAACAATATTTAATGGATTGTCAAAACCTCAATAAAATGCCTGATCAACCGGGTGCGACCTTCATATGATACCTTCTCGACTCTGGAAAATTCTTGCCTAGCAAAGCTTTCATCGAATCCACTCAAAAATCATGTTGTGAATTAGCAACAACCAGAATCCTTACGCAGCAATAGTTTATCAATCAGAGGTCGCACCCGATCAACCGACCTATTCCTTATCTTCTCATTAGCTCAACGTTGAGGAGCGATCGCGCTTTTAAATGAATAATGATTAACCATAAATTAATTGGCGATCGCCGTCTTCCTATTGATTAAACTTTAAAATTGCGATCATTTTTGTTTTTGAAAGAGCGATCACTGTGTTAACCTAGTGGGCAGAAAGCAATCTACAAGTGATCGGTTGAAGCCATGAGTGAAGCAGTTGTAACACTTCTTAGACAGTTCAAAAAACTTTCAGCCAGAGAAAAATCTGAGTTCCTTTCAGCAAGCCTGAGTCCGCATGGAGACTATGGTGATTGGAGTAATGATGATGCAGTCCTTTTTGCCGCTCAATCATTTGCTCGTCTAGATGCAGAGGAGGAAGCAGATGGGGAATCCGAAGCCAGTTCGTAGTGAGGTTTGGCTCATTAATTTTGGGATAGCCGCGAAAGTACGCCCCGCTCTTGTTGTGAGTGAACCTTATGGAGATGAGGATCGAGCTTTGATTGGTGTGATTCCTCATACAACTAGTATCAGAGGCTCCCAATATGAGATTCAGATCGACCTTCCCTTTCTGAAAAAAAAAGGTGCCTTCCTACTTCAGGGTTTTGTAACCGTTCCCCCACCCTATTTTGTGAAAAAGCTTGGAATGCTATCGGAATCACAGATGAAATTAATTGAAAATGGGCTGAGAGATTGGCTCCGTCTTTAATAATCGTCATATAAACCTTCGTCTTCTGGGGCATAACTATTTAGGAATGAAGAATGAAGGCGATCGCTAACCAAGGTTTTGGGCTGAATGGTGATCACCCACTTCCCTTTACCAATTCCTTGCACAATAGAACTTGGAAGATTGAGTTGCTCCCCTTCTTCAATTTCTACTTCAAAGGCTAATTTTAATAACTGATTTTTCATAAAGCAAAAGCACCCATAATATTGAAGATATTAGCACAGCGCGTAGAAGCATCATCTTTTTTTAGCATTAAAAACAGCGATCATCCTTTCAATTTTAACAACGCGATCGCCCTAAACCTGTAAAAGTGCGATCACCGTCTTCCTATTGATTAAACTTTAAAATTGCGATCATTTTGGTTTTTGAAAGAGCGATCGCCGTGTTACTCTAGTGGACAGAAGGCAATCTAAGGGCGATCAGTTGAAACCATGAGTGAAGCAGTTGTAACACTTCTTAGACAGTTCAAGAAATTTCAGCCAGAGAAAGATCTGAGTTCCTTGCTTTAATTCAAGGATAATAAATCTCCCTTACTGACTACAATCATTTCTATGCCAAAATATACATTTACTAACTATTTTGAAAATGATGTTTTAACAAAACGCCCTTACCTCAAAAAAGAATGGTGTATTTACGTGATCGAAAACCCTATCCGCTGTGAACCTCAAGAAGATAATCGTTTTCGCTTTTGGGCACAGATAGAAGAATTTGGCGATCGATACCTGAGAGTCATTACCCTAGAAGATAAGCTGACTATCCACAACGCCTTTCCAGACCGGAGCTTTATACCATGAAGATTAATTACTACCCAGAAACGGACTCCCTTTATATCCACCTTGCAGACAAATCCAGTTTTGATAGCCAAGAAATTTCAGAAGGAGTCGTTGCCGATTACGATGAATTAGGGAACCTAGTCGGTTTAGACATTGATAATGCCAGCAAAAAAGTGCAACTCGGTGAATTTATTATCAATCAACTCCCTCTCGTCCCCTTGAAAGCATCTGCATAAGTTTAAGTAAATTAGGGAGAAATGAAGCGGCGATCACCGTGTTACTCTAAATGATTTTTAGTAGCCACAACTTTTAACCCATTCCCTTAACTCATCCTCATCAATTTCTTCATCTACTTCAACCCCAGTTATCCATTCCTGCGGATTACCTAAATCTTGTAATCTCTTAATCGCTAAAGCTTCTGCTGATGTAATTTCAGGATCATCTTCCAGAATAACAATAACCTCTGCCTTTCTTCCATGAAAAAGCTTATCTGACTGAATTTCTAGCCGACCATCCGACTGAACAAAAGTTGTTTGACGAATTGCTTGAGTCATTAGTAACCTCTTGGATTTTGCTGATGTTAATGTAAGCTAAAAATTTACGTTCAGAGCGATCGCCGTCTTCTTGTTAATTAAACTTTAAAATTGCGATCAGCGATCATCTAGGGTGCTTTACTTAACGCGCTTTTTGCTTTTTTATTATCGATATCACAACCCCAATAACTTAGAGCGTGGCGGTGACAACAATTTGCAACTACAATGGGTTGTTGTAACAGCAGTTCAGTGATGGAATACCAATGGAATGAAACAAAACGACTTATCAATCTTCGTAAACACGGTATAGATTTTGCCGATGTTCCTGCCCTCTTCTATGGAGACATCTTAACAGTTGAAGATGAGCACAGTTGAAGATGAGCGTCTCGATTATGGAGAGCAGCGTTTTGTCACATTCGGCTTACTAAAAGGGCGAGTTATTGCCGTTGTTCATACCGAACGTAAGGATCACACTCGTATTATTTCTGCAAGAAAGGCAACTAAATATGAACAACTAACCTACTTTGAGCAACTCTCAAACTGATTGGCAACGATTAGACGCAATGAGCGATGAAGATATTGATTTTTCGGACTGCCCAGAAATTCCCCCCGAAATGTTTGCTAGGGCCGTAGTGCGGCGAAATGTCCCCTTAACCAAGGCCAAAGCTCAAGTTACTCTCCCCATTGATAATGATGTATTCGAGTGGTTTAAATCTCAGGGAAAAGGCTATCAGACACAGATCAATCAGATGCGATCGCCATAAAATAAGTAATGAGACGAAATTATTTACACATGACTTTGATGTTATACAAGCTTTTCAGTCTGATTTTTGTGTAATTAATTTTGTACAACTACTTAGCCGTAAAATTGCTAGGAAAAACGGCCCCCCATTCTGCTAGACTGGAAAAGTTGTCAAAATTCGCACATTCAGGATTTCGGGTGTTTCTCAAACAGAAATCCCCCTGAGTGGAGGCTAAACCCGAAAAGGAGAAAAATTTAATGCCCGTTGTCTCTCTCGCAGAATTGCTAGAGTCTGGGGTTCACTTCGGCCACCAAACACGCCGTTGGAATCCCCGTATGGCTCCCTATATTTACACCGCCCGTAATGGTGTTCATATTATTGACTTAGTGCAGACCGCCCAGTTAATTGAAGATGCCTACGAATATGTGCGTCGCTCTTCAGAACAGGGTAAGCGTTTCCTTTTTATCGGCACCAAACGCCAAGCCGCCGGTATCGTTGCCCAGGAAGCCTATCGTTGTGGCGCGAACTTCGTTAACCAACGTTGGTTAGGAGGAATGCTCACGAACTGGGAAACCATCCGTAATCGGGTTGAGCGTCTGAAAGAATTAGAAGCCCTCGAAAGCAGTGGCGCGATCGACCGTCGTCCCAAAAAAGAAGCTTCGGTATTACGTCGGGAACTGGGCAAGCTTCACAAATATCTGGGTGGCATTAAAACCATGCGGAAAATCCCTGATATCGTTATCGTGGTAGATCAACGTCGGGAATATAACGCTATTCAGGAATGCCAAAAGTTAGGAATCCCGATTATATCTTTATTGGATACTAACTGTGATCCCGATGCAGTGGATATTCCCATTCCTGCCAATGATGATGCAATTCGCTCTATTAAACTGATTCTGGGCAAATTGGCCGATGCGATCTATGAAGGTCGTCATGGTCAGTTGAACTCCGATGAAGATTATGAAGAGTTTGAGGAAACATTGGCTGAAGAGGAAGAGGATATGGACGACGCTGATTTAGTTGCTGAGTACGGTGACGAAGATAGCGACGAGGAAGTCTAGCTCTAACCTGGGGTTTGTATAGAAGAATACTTGCAAACCCAGGGGCTAAGACTCCGTGTCATCATAGGAAACTACGAGTAGGAAAATTATTAACATGGCAGAAATTTCGGCAAAACTAGTTAAGGAACTGCGCGATAAAACAGGCGCGGGGATGATGGACTGTAAGAAAGCGTTAAGTGAAAATAACGGGGAGATCGAAAAGTCCATTGAGTGGTTACGTCAAAAGGGGATCTCTTCCGCCGAGAAAAAATCAGGTCGTACTGCTGCTGAGGGTTTAGTTCACAGCTATATCCATTTTGGTGGCCGTATTGGGGTTTTGGTGGAAGTGAATTGTGAAACGGACTTTGTCGCTCGTGGCGATAAGTTTAAAGAGCTAGTCGGTAATGTGGCGATGCAAATTGCGGCTTGTCCGAACGTAGCCTACGTCAAGGTAGAGGATATTCCCGCTACCATTGTCCAGAAGGAAAAAGAGATTGAAATGGGTCGGGATGATCTGGGCAATAAACCTGAAAATATTAAGGAGAAAATTGTCCAAGGTCGTATTGATAAACGTCTGAAAGAGTTATCTTTACTGGATCAGCCCTTTATTAAAGACCAAAATATCACCGTTGAAGAGTTGATTAAAAAGGCGATCGCTGAATTAGGAGAAAATATCCAAATTCGTCGCTTTGTCCGTTTTAATCTGGGTGAAGGTATCGAAAAAGAATCCATGAGCTTTGCGGATGAAGTTGCGGCTCAAACGGCTCAAGCAACTCAAACAGTGGAAGCAACGCCTGAACCAGTAGCAGAAACGGCTCCCGAACCAGTAGCAGAACCGACTCCTGAACCTAAGGGCAAGGGTAAAAAGAAAAAGTAGTGAGTTTCAATGGCTAAAATTAGGCCTTGAATATTGCTAAAAAATCAACTATAAGCAAAAGTTAAATGGGAGTTTTCCATTGCTTTTGCTTTTTTTGTTAATTAGGTTAAAGATAATTGGCGATCGCCTATGAGCATTATTTTAATTTTTGCGTTACTGTCTCTAACCATTTGGTTATTTTTAATCTTTGCCTGGGGCAATTTTTGGAAAGCGGATCAATATCTAAAGCTAGATTCTAACCCATTAGATAATTACCCTGCTGTTTGTGCTATCGTTCCTGCCCGTAATGAAGCTGATGTGATTGAGGTTAGTTTAAGGTCTTTATTAACCCAGGACTATCCTGGACAATTTTCAATTATTTTAGTGGATGATCAAAGCAGCGATCGCACCGGAGAAATCGCTCAAAATTTGGCCCAATCCTTAAATAAAATGAATCAGCTAATTGTCATATTTGGAAAGCCTCTAGCTTCTGGTTGGTCGGGAAAACTTTGGGCTATGGAACAAGGGATTCAAGCGGCCAAAGAGCAGGCCTTAAACCCCCAATATTTTTTGTTTACCGACGCTGATATTCAACATCATTCCAGCAATTTAAAAGAATTAGTGATCAAAACAGAGCAGGAAAACTTAGCATTAACGTCCCTCATGGTGTTATTACGTTGTGAAAGTTTTTGGGAAAAATTCTTGATTCCGGCCTTTGTCTTTTTCTTTCAAAAATTATACCCTTTTCCCTGGGTTAATAATCCCCAATGTAAAATGGCAGCAGCAGCAGGCGGTTGTATTTTGATTCGTCGGGAAGCTTTAGAAAATATAGGCGGAGTTGCCAGTTTAAAAGAGTCTTTGATCGATGATTGTACCCTAGCTCAAAAAGTTAAAGCCTTCTCTAACTCGAATCAATCCACTGCAATTTGGCTCGGTTTAACTCAATCGACGCTCAGTTTACGAGCCTATGATTCCCTCGACACCATTTGGAATATGATTGCTCGTACTGCCTATACTCAACTTTACTATAATCCTGGATTATTGTTGGGAACTTTATTCGGAATGACCCTGGTTTATTTAATGGCTCCGATCGCATTTATCGTCGGTTTAGTAACCAGTAATGGCCCTTTACTCACGGTGGCGATTGTCACCTGGATACTGATGGCGATCGCCTATCTACCCACTTTAAAATTATATCGGCTTTCTCATGGATGGAGTTTAAGTTTACCTCTGATTGCTTTTCTGTATAATTTGATGACCCTAGATTCGGCTTGGCGATATTGGCGAGGACAAGGTGGTGCTTGGAAAAGCCGAGTTTATTCTCAGTAATAGCCTAAAAATACCAATTAAAAATAAAGTGCCTAAGCTGGAAGCTGAAAAGAGAAAGACTTATGAGTTAAATAAAATTTTACGTTTACAACGGCTCTCTGATAACTGAGGTGATAAGTTTATCTTAATATTGTTCAAGGGCGAATTGCGTTCGCCCCTACAGAAGGTTTTTAGGAGATCGTAGGGGCGAAAGCCTTGCCATCCGTGTCAACTTAACGTGTAACTCTTGCTAATTAAGGCTTTGGAACCGTTTGATGACGAGCCGTTGAGCCTTATTTCGGAGGATTAGAAACTATAACGCTTGATTAATCGTTGATGGGTACATCCCGGATAAAGTAGTACATAGAATCTGGGGTAAAATGGAAAAAAACTGATGAGCGAAAAAAGTATGTTACCGATTCCCCCAGAAGAAAAAGCACTGTTAAAACAGCATCTCACCGAATCAGCCCGTATCCTGCGCAAATATACGGAACCAGAGAAACAGAAGGACTTTGGAAGCATCGAAGTAGAAGTCAGAACCCAGATGTTAGAAATTGTGGGGCCAACAATGGGGGAGTTTTTTTTTCAGAAGGGGGAAAAAAACGGTCTGGAAACAAGCGAAAAATCAAAACCCTAGTCGGAGAAGTGGAAATAAGCCAAAAACAAGCCAGAAAACTAAAGGTGTCGCCAAAAATCGTCTTAAGTCCAGGTTTAGAGAAATGCTGTCTAAGAGCCAGTGCGAAAACATCCTACCAACAAGCAGAAGAAGATATAGAGGAGTTGATGGGGATAAAAGTAGGACATAGCAGTTTACATCGCTTGGTAGAACGGACAGAACTGCCCTTAGCTCAAGCTCAGTCAGAGAGTGCGGGGGTCAGTATAGATGGGGGAAAGATTTGTCTGCGGGGCGAGGAGAAGGAAGGGGGACAGTGGCGAGATTATAAACTGGTGAGTCTTCATGGCAATGTCTGTGAAGCCTTTTTCCAAGACCCAGAGGGCTTAAAGAATTGGAGCAATGTTCAACCTTTGTCCCCAATAGTGACCTTTTTGGGAGATGGTCATCCCGCAATCTGGAATGCGGTAGAGAGTTTCGCCACTCAATCGTGGCTGATACGACGAGAGGTGTTGGATTGGTATCATCTCAAGGAGAATCTGTTCAAAGTGGGTGGCTCTCTCAAACGGCTAGAAGCAGTGGAGCATTTACTGTGGCGGGGTTTTGTGAACAAGGCAATAGATGCGTTTGATGGAGTCAAAAGCAAGAGGGCAAAGAATTTTCAAGCCTATTTGACGAAGCATTATCAGCGTATCCCTGATTACCAATACTATCAACAGCTTGGTATTGTGATTGGTTCTGGTGATGTGGAGTCTAAGATTAAACAGGTGGGAGCTAGGGTTAAATTGTCGGGAGCACGTTGGCATCTTCATAATGTTTCTCGTATTCTTCGGCTACGATGTGCTTATCTCAATCACTCTCCTCTTTTGAGTGTCAATGTATTATCTTAAGTGGGATGCACCCAAACTAATCATCGAAAGAAGCAACCAGCGATAAACCCCCAGAAGAGTTTGTTGACCAAAACGATGTAAACCAAAACGATGTTTTACGGTCTTGAAAAAGCCCTCAATACTCCATCTTCGCCGTCCCCACCAGATAATGGTACTGGACTTAAGAGGACGAGTCGATAAGACGAAGCGTTTTTCGAGTTTGCCGTTACGTTTGAGGTAGAACCAAGAGATAGTAACAGGGAAAGATAATCCATCAAGAGTGACCTGTTGTCCTTTTTTGAGCAAATCACGAAGCTGACGACCATCAGCTAATTTACGGTCACAACGCACACCGACGATAACCGCAAGACGGCGTTTTTTCATCGCTTGAAGGAATTGCACACTACTAAAGGCGGTATCGGCTAAAATGACAACCCGAAAAGCACTCAGGAGTTCTTTGGGTAGGCTATCCACTAATCGCACCGCGAGTTGAGCGGGACTTCTTGTTTCTTTACCTCTCCAAACTCGAAATCCCCAGGGGACTCGAAATTCTCCTATCACCAGATAAATCACCAAAAGATGTAAACCCCTCTTCCCGTGAAGAACATGAATTAAATGCTCAAAAGCCTTAAATTTTCCGCATTTCTCCAGTGTCGTTAAGTCCACAATCACCTGCAACCAAGGTCGTCTTCCTCTTGGAGCATAGGTAAGTAGGGCTTGCTGAAAAAAGCTGAGACCTTTACGGAGAAAAATAGTAGGCGAATTAAGAACCGCTAGAATGCACGAAAATAGGGTAGAATGCCTCAAAACCATTGCATTAAGAAGAGAGAAAGCAGATGTACCGAAAGCAACAGTACTCAATTGAAACACCAGAAAACTTGAAAAATCTGTTCGGCGGGCAGTTAGACGAAGAAAATCGTTGGATAGAAATGTCAAAAATGATTCCCTGGGAAGAATATGAGGAAGAATATGCAAAAAACTTCACAGAAAAAAAAGGAGCCCCAGCCAAATCATTTAGAATGGCATTAGGAGCATTAATTATCAAAGAAATTTCAGGAAAAAGTGACAGAGAAACAGTAGAACAAATAAAAGAGAACCCTTATTTACAGTACTTTATAGGAATGGAAAGCTATAGTAGCAAAGAAGCATTTAATGCGTCAATGATGGTTCATTTTCGTAAAAAAATAGGAATGGAATTAATAAATAAAATTAATAAAGAAATAGAAAAAAAAGCGACGGGTGTAGCGTCAGAAAAAAAAGAAAATGAAGGAAAGTTATTGTTAGATGCGACTTGTACACCAGCAGATATAAAATATCCAACGGATATAGGAATATTGAATGATGCCAGAGAAAAAACAGAAAAAATAATAGATAAGCTGTATGAAGAAATAAAAGAGAAAAGGAAAGAAAAGCCGAGGACTTATAGGGAAGTGGCAAGAAAAGAGTACTTAGCCATAGCAAAAAAACGTCGTGTGTCAAAAAAAGAAAGAAGAAAAGGAACAAAAAAACAACTAGGATATATAAAAAGAAACTTGTCTCATATAGCTGGACAGTGGGAAGTTTATGGATGCCAGATAAGGTAATGACTATGCGACGAAAGTAAGCATATCAGGGCTTGAGGAAGAGGCAAGTTTAGCGGTAAGGAATTTAGGCAAAAGCAGACTGGGTGGACTTTGAGGAAAAATCATTTGGGCTTGATGTTGAAGGGCTAGTTGAGCAATCCGTTCACTAGGGTAGCCATGGGATGGTAATGTCCGAAACCATCGAGGAAAATTAGCCCAAATCCCCTGGGGTAACTCTAAGGCGAGAATTTGAAGTAGCCCTAAAGCAATGGCATTAAGGTTAACAAAACGCTCAAAGGCTTCTACCTTGTTTAAAATCTGAGTCTGAACAGCTTGTGGATAGTCACTGAGGATAAGATTGCTGGGCCAGGTAGGTAAAGTAGGAAGACTCTTAAGCCAAAAACGATAGGCAAAGCTGCCCAAAAGATGGACTAATTGACGAAAAGTGACTTCAATCTTAAATCGGAGACCGTAAGCGGCAATAATCTCAGGTCCAGTCAAACGGGTGCGACCTTTAGTTGATAAAAGCTGTTGTAATCAGGGTTCTACAGGGAACCCATATTGATCAAGTTTTGCCCAAAATTGACTCCATCGTTCCTTGGTCAATACCAAAGCTCGTAGGCTCAAAATAATTCCTGCTCCTTTTTCCTTCCATCGCATCCCTGAACAACATAATCGTTGTTTGACCAACGTCTTACAAGCTGCTTCCGTAACACCTGAACCAATCGGATACTTTTTCTCTAAGTATTCAGCATAATCCATTTGATGCTGATGATTCTCGTAATAAGTAATCGCCGCTTGTAGTTTCTCGGTAAGATTCTTAGAATGACTTTTTTCTTCTTTGACTTCTTTCATCAGATTTAGCAGTTCTCCTGCTTTTCCTTTTTCATGCTTGAGTTCTCGACAATTTTCAGTCAACCATTCTTTTTGTTTTGACACTGTATTCGGATGCAACGCTTCTGCCAAGGCACCTAAGTAACCAGAGGCATGATAGAAATCTAATATCTGTTCTTCCGTTTGCTTTTCTAAAAACTTCCAATTTGATTCTGCCCCGTCTGCTATCCCGACCAATGTTGCCTCTGGATAACGTTTTTTCGCTCGCTCAATTTCTCTTTCTAATCTTTCTAGAAAACTCTTTTTTCCATACTCTGGTGCCGCACCTAGATAGATTGTATGTTGACGTTCTCCCTCACTATCGTATAGGGAAACGGTTCCCACCATTGCTTCACGGTAGCCATCCTCACACATCAGCATACAGGTTCCATCTAATCCTATTCCCACTGTTGCAATTTGGCTATCCTCCTTGGGCGGGGCATAACTCCACGCTTCTTCTTTTGCCTGTACCACACTTCCTACTGCTTCACTCAATCTTTGGATATAGGATAGCGCTACTTTTCTACCATGATTTTCTAATAAATCATTTTTCACCTCTTTGCCTGCCATCCCTGACATTTTTGAGGATACCTGTTTTGCCAATAATGGCGTTGATGTTATGATTATCCTTGCTTCTCTTTCTAAGGGGCAATACGTTTTTCCTCAAAGGTGAACGCTGATATACATGACGATTCACTATAACCTCACCATAAGGTGTTTGATATTCTTTCGGTTGCTCTCCCTTACTCTTCCAGATTTCTTCACCGATTTTTAAGGGTGAACCATCTGTATCTAAATATTTCAAGGCTTCTTTGCTGGCGATGCAACCTACTTCGTTTAAGCCTTTTTGAATATTTATTTCTGTATCCAACATTGAACGACTGAGTTCTAATGTTAGTTCTATTTTTATCTTTGAACCCTCTACATTAATTAGTTTTGCTGTCATCATTGTTTCCTCTTTGTCACTTTTCATCTCATGTTAACACTTTTCTTTTCCTTCATCAACTAAAAGTCGCACCCAGTCAAACAGAGATCAGTAGAAAGCAGAATCAGTCGTCGTCCGTTAGGCAATTGGGTCAGAACAAACTTGACGAGCTGATGGGGACTATCCCAGTGGAACTCAAAGCACTGATAAGAAACCGTGACTTGTTGACCATAGAGCCAGACTTTAGCTGTCGGAAAGTCCGCCGCCAGAGCGAACAGCTTTTCTAGTTTTATCGAACTCCCCCAAATCCGTGGTCGTCCTCTCCCCGTCAGCGTCGGCACGGAACAAAAGGGGGCATAGGCGACGGTGGAGCAACGCACTCTTGTGATTAGATGCAAGGCGTTCTGGCGAAAACTTTTGAGCACTGGTTCGCAAGCAAAATAAGCATCCAAAATTACATAACTCCCTGCCTCTGCGTAAGTAACACAAAGGTCAGCCATTTTTGTCACCAGGCTCGTCTTCACCTTTTTTTTGCCTTTTCCCTCCCCCTTCTCGGTTGCTTTGGACTTGATGCCATCGTCTAGCCGCAACACTAAGGGCAAGGCAAAGCAGGCTTTCCCTACTCCCACCAAAATACTCAAGGCATTGAAGTAATGACCCCTTATCCACTCTGGCTTGGACACATCTTCCGATTCTTGGTGTAGTCGTTTTACACCTGGCATCTTGCGTCCTTCTTTCCCCACTTTGATGCCATCACCCACATACACCCGTTTCCCTTTAATTCTGTATAGACTTTCATGCTGACTTAGCCACTTTGACCATTGTAAAGTTAGTCCTTCGACGCTAAACGCCTTGGAATCAAACCAATGTAGAGCCTGATTGTAGTAGCTCTCTGTTCAGCCAATGGCATTGACATAGCTAGTTATTGCGCTGGGTTGGCTGTTGAGCACTACTCCCCAGACTAACAGGATAAACCATTGGAACGTTGCTTCTCGGCTAAAGGCTGGACGGAGATTATTGAGGATTTGCTCTAGTCGCTGACATAGTTGCATAATTGATAGATAGCACTGGCTATCGATTTTCTTATATCAGCCAGTTTCGGACATAACGGCACTCTTTTGTATCGGATGTCCGATTTTCTTTTCTCCACTTACACGCCTCGAGAACTTCCCACTGTCCAGTCATATAGAAAAAATGATAGAAGAGGGAGCAAAGTTAGAAAAACTAACGAAAAAAGAGCAAGAAGAGCTTGTAACGATAGGAAAAGTGTATGAGCAACAGTTAGAAATGTATGAAAAAAAGACAAATAAAGTAGAAAACAGAATTGTGAGTGTAAGCCAACCTCACGTGCGTCCAATAGTGCGTGGAAAAGCGGGAAAAGCAGTAGAGTTTGGAGCTAAAATATCGGCAAGTAATGTGAATGGCTTTGTCTTCTTAGACAAATTAAGTTGGGATAATTACAACGAATCGGGAGATTTACAAGCGCGAATAGAAGAATATAAAAGGGAAACAGGATGTTATCCGGAATCGGTTCATGTGGATAAAATCTATCGAACAAAAGCGAATCGAGCTTATTGTAAAGAAAGGGATATAAGAATGAGTGGTCCCCGATTGGGAAGACCGCCGAAAGAGGTGAGCAAAGAAAAAAAGAAAGAGGCACGCTCAGATGAAAGAGTGCGTAATGCCATTGAGGGTAAATTCGGACAGGGAAAGAGGAAATTTAGTCTTGGTCGAGTGATGGCCAAACTACCTGAGACCTCGGAAACGGTAATTGCGATGAACTTTTTGGTAATGAATCTTTCTACTCTACTTCAGAAGACAAAAAGTAAAAAGTTGTAGAGTCGTTTTTCTTGTGAAAAATGGTGTTAATTTTCCTCTCTTTTGTGAGGAGTGATTTGTGTTGACCTTTTTAGACAGAAAGGAACAATAGATTAAACAAAATCTGTATTTTGATTTGTTTCCATAAGGATAAGTTATCTATGCTTTTTCAGTCCATACTTCCCTAACCCACATTTCTTTCGTTTTTTGACTTTTTCAGCAAGCCCCAATTAGCAAAGGCTTAAGCCGCCACCACTACTATCGAATCACTACCAAGTCGTGTCTCTCTGACTCTGAAAGAAGCCACTGAGACTTTGGCAAATATATCAGAAGACCAATGGCAGCAGGGTGAACAGGACGGTTATCGTTGGCAAGTGAGGGCTTCGGAATATGGGGGTGAACAGCAACGATGGCTTGTGGTCGAAAGTGCTCAACGTCTCCAGTCCGATAATAAAGCTATAAGTCAAAAAATTGAGAAAGCCGATAAAGTTGTCAAAAAAGAATGGCAGAAACTTTGTGGACAGAATTTTGCTTGTGAGGCCGATGCTCTTACTGAGGCTCAACTCTGGCCAAAAACCTTGACTTATCATCAACTCAGTCAAGTTGAGGTTCAGACTATTCCTTACTATGCCAAGGGAGGAAGACCGAAACAAGGGGCTACCCCTCTCGGTTTTCATTACCGCTTAACTGGGCAATTAAGCCTTGATTCCTCTTGCTTGGAAGCCGCATCTAAACGGGCTGGACGTTTTATTTTAGCTACTAATGTTCTTGATTCTCAGGTTTTGAGTCCCGACCAGATGTTGGCTGAATATAAGGCTCAACAAAACACCGAGCGCGGCTTTCGCTTTCTCAAAGACCCTTTCTTTTTTGCCTCTGCTCTTTTTCTCAAGAATCCTCAACGCATTATGGCTTTGATGATGATTATGGTTGTCTCTTTATTGGTTTATACTTTGGCACAACGTCGCCTACGACAGGCTTTGGCTCTTGCCCATCAGACTATTCCTAATCAAAAGGGTAAACCGACCGCCATTCCCACTCTGCTTTGGGTCTTTCAGTCTTTTCTGTTTATCCGTTGGTTAGAGATTGACGGCATTCAAACTATCGTTAATTTGACCTCCAAACACAAACATATTCTTTCCTTTCTTGGCTCTTCATGTCAAAGGTACTACTTTGTCTCTTGACTTACCTGCGGAATGTGGGTTCTACGGCGGAGAGGATGTCAACACAGGAGTGTCATAATAGTCCAGAACTATAGCTCCATTCTCCATGTCCGAATCTAAAATCTCTTTTCCTCAGTGGTCTATCTATACCATTTTGGGATTGATTTGGTTGCTTAGTAATCTCAGCGATCGCCTCTGGCTCAGTTTAAATCAGGCCGTTCCCGCTTGGGATCAAAGTAATCATCTCACCAATTCATTATTGTATTTAAGGGCATTACAAACATCTGACCTGGGCAGTGGAGAATGGTGGCGACAACTGTGGATGTTATCCCCTAAATATCCACCGATTACCTATTTATTAAGTGTTCCTTTTCAAAGCTTATTTGGGAAGGGCAATGACTCAGCCTTGCTAACCAGTTTCCTCTGTAGTGGCATTCTGATTGCTTGTGTTTACACTCTCGGCAAGATTCTTTTTAATCACCAAGTTGGACTCTGGGCCGCAGCTATTACAGTTTTATTACCTCGACTCTATCAAACTCGCCTCCAGTTTTTACTGGATAACCCTTTACTGACTTTTACGATTGCTAGTTTTACCTTTTTAACCATTTGGAAACAGGAGAAAAATCTGGGTCGGCAATGGCTCTGGATTGCTGGCTTTAGCTTAAGTTTAGGAATCGGTTTATTAACAAAGCAAAGTATTTTATTTTATTTATTTTTTCCCTTACTAGGATTAATAATTTATTATTTTTGGCAACGAAAATGGACGCGCATTTTACAATTATTGCTAAGTTTCCTGGGTTCTAGTTTGATTTGGTATCCCTGGTATCGTACCAATTGGATTTATTTATTTAGTACTGCTCAAAATTCTAACGCCATTCCGGCGGCAATGGAAGGTGATCCGGCTGTCAATACCCTCGCAGCTTGGGTCTATTATGGTAAAGATTTACCGTTAGCGGTTTCCTGGGTTTTGTTAATTGTTCCCCTCGTCGGCTTGATACTAGATTTATTGAAACGGTTTCCCAGATCAAAGGAGAATCAGACTCGCTCGCAAGTTTTAGCTAGTTTGGGTTGGTTAGGCTTATATTTTGGTGGTACTTACCTCATTTGTTCCGCTTTATATAACAAAGATAGCCGCTATATTATCCCCTATTTACCTATTTTAGCTATCTTTTTGGCCTATGGTTTAACACGATGGCGGGGCCGTTGGCAATGGGTTCGATGGGGCGCGATCGCCGTAGCCATTTTAGTGACAATAACCAATCTATTTCCCATTCCAGGCAGTGATCAAATATCCCAATTCTTTAGTCCAGAAGTGTTATTTCGTCCTAACTTTAATCAAACACCACCTCATACAGAAATCTTTACAACCGCCCAAAAACTGACCCCAGAGCAGATTATTAATCTAGGTGTGATTCCCAATACTGATGCCGTTAATCCGAATACCCTTAATTACTTTGGTACTTTGGCAAATTATCAAGGTTTTGGTCGAGAATTAGGCAGTAATCAGGAAAAAGTTGCTGAAGATTATCTCGGTTTTGATTGGTTTTTAACTAAGACTGGCGAAAATGGCTATGCTCAACCACCTCAGTTAGCCCTAGCCGAGAAATTATCCACCTATCCTGATTTTCAACAGGTGGGTAGTTGGCCCTTAGCGGATCAAAGTTTGCTGCAACTTTTTCATCGTCAAACCCCCTCGGTGAGTATTAAAAGCCTGGCTCAAAATCCGAGCCAAATAAAATTAGAAAAGGTTATTCTTCCTGAAAAAACTCCCCCTGGTCAACCAGTTCCGATTACCTATCAATGGTCAGCTAGTCGTCATTTATTAGAACGGGGTTTGGTCTTACTAACCTGGCGATCTCGTTCTAATCCGCAACAGTATTGGCTTCAGGATCATCGTCTAGGGCTAGGACAGTTTTTTGTCAATTCTGGTCAAGATCAGGGTTTAGAGATTGTCGAACATACAGCGATGTTACCCACTGATAACTTAACGGATGGCATCTATCAATTAGAGGCAAGCTATCTCAATCTTGAAACAGGTCAAACCCAATTAATTGCTTTGCCTACCACTCAAATTACCCTAGATTCTACGGCTCCTGCCTTGCCCGCTCCTCCCCTGGATTTTGTTACCCAATTACGTCAACTCGCGCTCAATTTACCCAAAGGAGTCAAGGGTTTAGATCCGGTTTTCCAACAGGTAGATCGACTCAATCTTTATGATCCGACTCAAGATTATCTGAAACAGGTTGATGCTTCCCTTTCCTATCGGTTGGCCCATGACCCTAAAGAGGCGGTTAACTGGACTTATGCGGTGGTTTTAGCACGGGTGCTGCAACAAAATCCCCAAACAGCGATCGCGGCTTTGCAATCCTTAGTCAAACTTGATTCTCAAAATCCCTACAGTCATGGCTATCTGGCCTTTGTCTATCTCTATGATTGGCAAGGAAAAGCGGCAGAAAAAGCGTTGCAACCGGCTCTCCAATTGGCTCCGAACAACCCTGATATTCAAGCACTAAAAGCGATTTCGCTCATTATGCAGGGCAATCTCTGGGGCGGTTGGCAAACCCTGGCTCCCATTTTGACAAAAAAATAATAGTCCCCCTCAAGTATCCTTTGATCAAGGCGGCTTTGTACAGACATTTCTTCGCAGCTTACCTTGTTTTGAGGTAGCTTGTATCGAGCGATCATAATTCAAAGAAGAGTGAATCTTTAATTTTGAACTCTCCTCCGAATTGTCATTTTTTTTGTGATTGATCGGATTTTTATCGTGCGAAAAATTTGGCTATTTGTTGGCTATTCCATCCACAGGGCAAACGTATCTAAATTCTAGACTCCTTATCTGATAAGACTTTCAGCGTTTCATAAAAAATCAATCATGCTCTCGGAAACCCTTATCCAGCCTACCTTTCAAAAATAAGATGCGTTCGCCCTGCCACCTAGATACTTCCTTACTCAAAAATGTCCCTTGGGAGAGAACTATTTCATTCAAAAATGAGGAGAAGTAACGGGTGCATCCCACTTAAGATAATACATTGACACTCAAAAGAGGAGAGTGATTGAGATAAGCACATCGTAGCCGAAGAATACGAGAAACATTATGAAGATGCCAACGTGCTCCCGACAATTTAACCCTAGCTCCCACCTGTTTAATCTTAGACTCCACATCACCAGAACCAATCACAATACCAAGCTGTTGATAGTATTGGTAATCAGGGATACGCTGATAATGCTTCGTCAAATAGGCTTGAAAATTCTTTGCCCTCTTGCTTTTGACTCCATCAAACGCATCTATTGCCTTGTTCACAAAACCCCGCCACAGTAAATGCTCCACTGCTTCTAGCCGTTTGAGAGAGCCACCCACTTTGAACAGATTCTCCTTGAGATGATACCAATCCAACACCTCTCGTCGTATCAGCCACGATTGAGTGGCGAAACTCTCTACCGCATTCCAGATTGCGGGATGACCATCTCCCAAAAAGGTCACTATTGGGGACAAAGGTTGAACATTGCTCCAATTCTTTAAGCCCTCTGGGTCTTGGAAAAAGGCTTCACAGACATTGCCATGAAGACTCACCAGTTTATAATCTCGCCACTGTCCCCCTTCCTTCTCCTCGCCCCGCAGACAAATCTTTCCCCCATCTATACTGACCCCCGCACTCTCTGACTGAGCTTGAGCTAAGGGCAGTTCTGTCCGTTCTACCAAGCGATGTAAACTGCTATGTCCTACTTTTATCCCCATCAACTCCTCTATATCTTCTTCTGCTTGTTGGTAGGATGTTTTCGCACTGGCTCTTAGACAGCATTTCTCTAAACCTGGACTTAAGACGATTTTTGGCGACACCTTTAGTTTTCTGGCTTGTTTTTGGCTTATTTCCACTTCTCCGACTAGGGTTTTGATTTTTCGCTTGTTTCCAGACCGTTTTTTTCCCCCTTCTGAAAAAAAAACTCCCCCATTGTTGGCCCCACAATTTCTAACATCTGGGTTCTGACTTCTACTTCGATGCTTCCAAAGTCCTTCTGTTTCTCTGGTTCCGTATATTTGCGCAGGATACGGGCTGATTCGGTGAGATGCTGTTTTAACAGTGCTTTTTCTTCTGGGGGAATCGGTAACATACTTTTTTCGCTCATCAGTTTTTTTCCATTTTACCCCAGATTCTATGTACTACTTTATCCGGGATGTACCCATTAGTTTTCTTCTTGCCCATTGGGTTTATCTTTCTACTGACTCCTCTAAACCACCTGATTGGGGTCAAGCTTCTGCTTCTGCTCTTCAGACACTTTTTCCTGATGTTGCTCTTTGTTCCCTTTTTTCTCAAGTCGAGCGATTACGTCCACTTTTGCAATCTTTTGGACTCCAACTTCAGTTAGTTGCTGTCACAACTTAGAACATGAGTTTTGGTGCAAGATGTAAGTAATCCTATTTTCAATCCAAAATAATCCGACAGGGCTGACACTACCATACGGTGAGAATGACGATACATCCCACTCATCAATGACACTAGGGCTACTACTCTTTCCCCATAACCACTCCTTTCTACTTCTGGGGGTAATATCGCTCTCGTTAGAGATTGAGGAGGTCAAGTCTTTTCTTTGGACGGGTGAAGTGGATGCCGCTATCTCCTGTTTTGAGGGATGGTCAGAGCCTCAAGCTGAGAATTTTATCATTTATTTAAACAAGCATAAACATCGGATTGTCAATTATGGTTATTTGCAGGCAGAGGGCATTTCTATTGGCTCTGGCTCTGTCGAATCTCAAGTTAAACAAATTGGTCATCGTCTTAAAATTACTGGTGCGAGTTGGAATTCTGACAATGTACCACAAGTCCTTCGTCATCGCTGTTCCTATTTAAATGATTACCTTTTTTGACTCTTTCATTTACCTCGTTAAGTATTTCTACTTATTGCAAAGGTGAGATGCTCTCCTCTCCCTTTACCACGGGAGCATCTCACTTATGTCATAAGTATTAATACTTATGGGCAGAAAAATAAGACTTTGAACTTTATCGAACTTTATCAAAAAAAGAAATGAGAGTATAATAGTCGAGACCCACTTTCCAAAATCTATCCCAATTGAGGAACAATCTCATGTTATCAGTGTTATCAGAAAATGAAAAAAGGATTCAAGAGTTATGTCAAGAGTTGGGAGAATGTCTCTATCAACAATCTCAAGTTAAAACATTTAATAATTTGGGCGAAATAGAGGAGACTGTCAGAGACTTAATGATTCAGTATGTCAACCCAGAAATAGGTATTTTTTTGTCAAAACAAGTACCGAGGAAACCACAGGTCGGATACGAACAGTAAAAAGTATTTTGGGGGAATTGCCCATTACAGAAAAACAAGCGAAGAAATTAGAACTAAAGCCTCGAACTCAGATGAGTCCAATGTTAGAGAAGAACTGTTTGCTACTGAGTGGCGATGAGTCTTATGAAAAAGCAGCTAAGAAAATCCAATCATTGACGGGAATTGCTGTTTCTCACAGTACGCAACAACGCCTTGTACATCGCTATCATTTTGAAGAATTACCCTCTAACACAGAAGTCGAAGAAATTAGCATAGATGGTGGGAAGGTACGACTCAGAACTCCCAAGGGAGAACCCTTAATTTGGCGTGATTATAAAGGAGTCAGTTTTCATCAATTGGGGGTAGCTGCCTTTTTTCAAGATAACTCGGCTTTATTAGATTTGGTTAATTCTCAAATTTTGGCTAAGCCTTTAATTTGTTTGGGAGATGGACATGATGGTATCTGGAACTTATTTCGTGAGATAGGACAGAAACATGAGCGAATTGAAATTTTGGACTGGTATCACTTAATTGAAAACCTCTATAAAGTTGGGGGGTCATTCCAGCGAATTGAGGAGGTCAAGTCTTTTCTTTAGACGGGTGAAGTGGATGCCGCTATCTCCTGTTTTGAGGGATGGTCAGAGCCTCAAGCTGAGAATTTTATCATTTATTTAAACAAGCATAAACATCGGATTGTCAATTATGGTTATTTGCAGGCAGAGGGCATTTCTATTGGCTCTGGCTCTGTCGAATCTCAAGTTAAACAAATTGGTCATCGTCTTAAAATTACTGGTGCGAGTTGGAATTCTGACAATGTACCACAAGTCCTTCGTCATCGCTGTTCCTATTTAAATGATTACCTTTTTTGACTCTTTCATTTACCTCGTTAAGTATTTCTACTTATTGCAAAGGTGAGATGCTCCCCTCTCGTTTTTTGTCCACAATTATCACAAACTCTTTCATATAGCCTATGTTCTACTATTTCTAGAACGATGGGCGGTATCTCTACTATTTGATGACGATAGGGGTTTGGGTCTATTCCCCTTAGTTTTTCACCGCAACACTTACAGCTATCAGGATGGTGTTCGATAATTTCCTTACACTTTTCTTCTGAATACAAAAAGCGGCTATGACCTTTATGACCTATTTGCCCTCCTCTCTTTTTTCCACCCAGTTTCTTTTTTTTCTTGGGAATTTCAACATTTAGCGGCTCTGACGTAGGAGGGTTATTTGAGTTTTGAGAATTCTGATTGACTTTTTCGCTAATCTTTTCGTTTGTTTCCTGCAATTCTTTGAGGTGTTTTTCTAGTTGCTCTATCTTATCGAATAATTTTACCACCAGATTTCTGACGCTGACTGGGGTTTGCTCCCAATCATTTTCGTCAATTTCGGCTGTCTCTAGTAGCTGTTTTTCTTCCATGACTTTTAGATTATCAGATTTTGTCCCCCTGAACGATTACGTTTTGTCTTTCAATCGTCTCTCCGCTTGAATCATACAGATGCTCGTCAACTTTGCCCATTTCTCCGCACCCAGCAAAAATTCTGTTTGTTCCATCGTCCAGCAACGGCGAATTTCAATCCGTCCATGTCCCTTGTCTATTGTTTGATGAAAATCATGCTTAATTCCCACAAAATTAACCGATTGAGCATGAGCAAATAATTGTTCAACATCCTCACATAGATTACCTTGATTGCCTTTCAATGCCAAAACATAATCTCCCCCTCGCCCTACTATCTGTTGGGCAATCTTTGTCTGAGTTCCCATGGCATCAATCGTTACGATACAACCTTTGACCTCTAGCATTTTCAGGAGTTTAGGAATCGCCGTGATTTCATTCGATTTGCTTTCCACCTTGCACTGTCCTAGTACTAGACGATTTGCTGTTGCCCATGCACTTACCATCTGAATTGCGCCCTTTCCGTTGGCATTGTCATAGGAGTGGCGAAGGGTTTTGCCGTCAATCGCTATCACTTCTCCTTCACTTACCTCCGCTATACTTTTGACCCAATGCAGAAAACAGTCTTGAAATTGCTCTGGATTCAGACTAGTGGTCTGTCAAGCTAAAGATTGTGAATTTGAGGGAAAATGGAGAGGCTATTCATTACCTCAACAGATATCGTAATAAGTAGGGCTTGCTGAAAAAGTCAAAAAACGAAAGAAATGTGGGTTAGGGAAGTATGGACTGAAAAAGCATAGATAACTTATCCTTATGGAAACAAATCAAAATACAGATTTTGTTTAATCTATTGTTCCTTTCTGTCTAAAAAGGTCAACACAAATCACTCCTCACAAAAGAGAGGAAAATTAACACCATTTTTCACAAGAAAAACGACTCTACAACTTTTTACTTTTTGTCTTCTGAAGTAGAGTAGAAAGATTCATTACCAAAAAGTTCATCGCAATTACCGTTTCCGAGGTCTCAGGTAGTTTGGCCATCACTCGACCAAGACTAAATTTCCTCTTTCCCTGTCCGAATTTACCCTCAATGGCATTACGCACTCTTTCATCTGAGCGTGCCTCTTTCTTTTTTTCTTTGCTCACCTCTTTCGGCGGTCTTCCCAATCGGGGACCACTCATTCTTATATCCCTTTCTTTACAATAAGCTCGATTCGCTTTTGTTCGATAGATTTTATCCACATGAACCGATTCCGGATAACATCCTGTTTCCCTTTTATATTCTTCTATTCGCGCTTGTAAATCTCCCGATTCGTTGTAATTATCCCAACTTAATTTGTCTAAGAAGACAAAGCCATTCACATTACTTGCCGATATTTTAGCTCCAAACTCTACTGCTTTTCCCGCTTTTCCACGCACTATTGGACGCACGTGAGGTTGGCTTACACTCACAATTCTGTTTTCTACTTTATTTGTCTTTTTTTCATACATTTCTAACTGTTGCTCATACACTTTTCCTATCGTTACAAGCTCTTCTTGCTCTTTTTTCGTTAGTTTTTCTAACTTTGCTCCCTCTTCTATCATTTTTTCTATATCAGACAAGTTTCTTTTTATATATCCTAGTTGTTTTTTTGTTCCTTTTCTTCTTTCTTTTTTTGACACACGACGTTTTTTTGCTATGGCTAAGTACTCTTTTCTTGCCACTTCCCTATAAGTCCTCGGCTTTTCTTTCCTTTTCTCTTTTATTTCTTCATACAGCTTATCTATTATTTTTTCTGTTTTTTCTCTGGCATCATTCAATATTCCTATATCCGTTGGATATTTTATATCTGCTGGTGTACAAGTCGCATCTAACAATAACTTTCCTTCATTTTCTTTTTTTTCTGACGCTACACCCGTCGCTTTTTTTTCTATTTCTTTATTAATTTTATTTATTAATTCCATTCCTATTTTTTTACGAAAATGAACCATCATTGACGCATTAAATGCTTCTTTGCTACTATAGCTTTCCATTCCTATAAAGTACTGTAAATAAGGGTTCTCTTTTATTTGTTCTACTGTTTCTCTGTCACTTTTTCCTGAAATTTCTTTGATAATTAATGCTCCTAATGCCATTCTAAATGATTTGGCTGGGGCTCCTTTTTTTTCTGTGAAGTTTTTTGCATATTCTTCCTCATATTCTTCCCAGGGAATCATTTTTGACATTTCTATCCAACGATTTTCTTCGTCTAACTGCCCGCCGAACAGATTTTTCAAGTTTTCTGGTGTTTCAATTGAGTACTGTTGCTTTCGGTACATCTGCTTTCTCTCTTCTTAATGCAATGGTTTTGAGGCATTCTACCCTATTTTCGTGCATTCTAGCGGTTCTTAATTCGCCTACTATTTTTCTCCGTAAAGGTTTCAGCTTTTTTCAGCAAGCCCTAAGTAACCATGCTCAAGACCTATATTGTCCGATTAAGTCAAGAAGAACGTCAGACCCTAAAAGATTTGGTATCCATCGGCAAAGGAGCGGCTTACAAAATTAAGCACGCCAATATTCTGTTAAACATTGATGTGAATGGACAAGGATGGACGGATGAGGAAGCTGCCGCCGCCTTTAGTTGTCACCGTAACACAGTCGCCAATCTCAGGGAGCGATTGGTCAATGAAGGTGTGGAGTCAGCATTAAGCCGCAAGCCCCGCAAAACGCCGCCTCGTCAACCGATTATTGATGGAGAGGTAGAAGCAAAACTAATCGCCTTACGTTGTGGAGAACCGCCTGCTGGTCAAGCCCGTTGGACATTGAGGTTACTAGCCGACAAGGCGGTCGAGTTAGAAATTGTGCCAGCAATTAGTCACGAAACCGTGCGTCAAGTGTTAAAAAAAACGAACTAAAACCTCATCTGCGACAGATGTACGTGATTCCACCAGAAAAGAGTGCCGAATTTGTGTCTAACATGGAAGATGTTCTAGAAATTTATCACCGACCCTATGACCCCAATTGTCCAGTGATTTGCATGGATGAGCAACCTATACAATTGGTCAAAGAAACCCGCCTTCCTCTACCAGCCAAACCTGGACAGCCAGAGGCGCATGATTACGAATATGAACGCAATGGAACAGCCAATATCTTTATGTTTACAGAACCCTTGTCTGGGTGGCGAAAGACAGTTGTCAGTGAACGTAGAACATCGGTTGACTGGGCAACAGAAATTAAGAATTTACTCGATAACGACTATGCTGATAACGACAAAGTCATTTTAGTATGTGATCAGCTAAATAGGGCTTGCTGAAAAAGTCAAAAAACGAAAGAAATGTGGGTTAGGGAAGTATGGACTGAAAAAGCATAGATAACTTATCCTTATGGAAACAAATCAAAATACAGATTTTGTTTAATCTATTGTTCCTTTCTGTCTAAAAAGGTCAACACAAATCACTCCTCACAAAAGAGAGGAAAATTAACACCATTTTTCACAAGAAAAACGACTCTACAACTTTTTACTTTTTGTCTTCTGAAGTAGAGTAGAAAGATTCATTACCAAAAAGTTCATCGCAATTACCGTTTCCGAGGTCTCAGGTAGTTTGGCCATCACTCGACCAAGACTAAATTTCCTCTTTCCCTGTCCGAATTTACCCTCAATGGCATTACGCACTCTTTCATCTGAGCGTGCCTCTTTCTTTTTTTCTTTGCTCACCTCTTTCGGCGGTCTTCCCAATCGGGGACCACTCATTCTTATATCCCTTTCTTTACAATAAGCTCGATTCGCTTTTGTTCGATAGATTTTATCCACATGAACCGATTCCGGATAACATCCTGTTTCCCTTTTATATTCTTCTATTCGCGCTTGTAAATCTCCCGATTCGTTGTAATTAGGGTTTGCCGAATAAAGGCAGAACCTTTATCAGATAAGCTTTTCAGCCATTTTGAACACGATTAGGTGCAAGCTTATGGCATTTGAAGGCTCAAAATCCATGCACTTTGCTAGAAAATTGTGGGTTAAAATCGGAAACTGATTTCTGAAGTCACCATTTTTCGCGCCCTGTGGCATCTAGGTTCGATTTGCAGACTTATTCAGCAAGCCCTAATTATCCCAACTTAATTTGTCTAAGAAGACAAAGCCATTCACATTACTTGCCGATATTTTAGCTCCAAACTCTACTGCTTTTCCCGCTTTTCCACGCACTATTGGACGCACGTGAGGTTGGCTTACACTCACAATTCTGTTTTCTACTTTATTTGTCTTTTTTTCATACATTTCTAACTGTTGCTCATACACTTTTCCTATCGTTACAAGCTCTTCTTGCTCTTTTTTCGTTAGTTTTTCTAACTTTGCTCCCTCTTCTATCATTTTTTCTATATCAGACAAGTTTCTTTTTATATATCCTAGTTGTTTTTTTGTTCCTTTTCTTCTTTCTTTTTTTGACACACGACGTTTTTTTGCTATGGCTAAGTACTCTTTTCTTGCCACTTCCCTATAAGTCCTCGGCTTTTCTTTCCTTTTCTCTTTTATTTCTTCATACAGCTTATCTATTATTTTTTCTGTTTTTTCTCTGGCATCATTCAATATTCCTATATCCGTTGGATATTTTATATCTGCTGGTGTACAAGTCGCATCTAACAATAACTTTCCTTCATTTTCTTTTTTTTCTGACGCTACACCCGTCGCTTTTTTTTCTATTTCTTTATTAATTTTATTTATTAATTCCATTCCTATTTTTTTACGAAAATGAACCATCATTGACGCATTAAATGCTTCTTTGCTACTATAGCTTTCCATTCCTATAAAGTACTGTAAATAAGGGTTCTCTTTTATTTGTTCTACTGTTTCTCTGTCACTTTTTCCTGAAATTTCTTTGATAATTAATGCTCCTAATGCCATTCTAAATGATTTGGCTGGGGCTCCTTTTTTTTCTGTGAAGTTTTTTGCATATTCTTCCTCATATTCTTCCCAGGGAATCATTTTTGACATTTCTATCCAACGATTTTCTTCGTCTAACTGCCCGCCGAACAGATTTTTCAAGTTTTCTGGTGTTTCAATTGAGTACTGTTGCTTTCGGTACATCTGCTTTCTCTCTTCTTAATGCAATGGTTTTGAGGCATTCTACCCTATTTTCGTGCATTCTAGCGGTTCTTAATTCGCCTACTATTTTTCTCCGTAAAGGTTTCAGCTTTTTTCAGCAAGCCCTAAATACTCACAAACTTGCCTCACTATATGAAGCATTTGAGCCTTCCACGGCTCGTCGTCTAGTCGAACGGTTGGAAATTCACCATACCCCAAAACATGGCAGTTGGCTTAATATTGCTGAAAACGAGCTGTCCGCAATGACTCGGCAATGCCTAGCTCGTCGAATTCCAGATCGGGAAACTTTAGAGCAAGAAACAACGGCTTGGTACACTCAGCGCAATCATTCCCAAAAGTCGGTAGATTGGCAATTCACGACGGCTGAGGCTCGTATCCGTCTCAAGCGTCTTTATCCACAAATAGAAAATTGACAGACCACTAGCAAATACACGCGCAAACGTATCGTCGGAGGGGATGCCATTCGGCAATTCCAAAATTTTTTTTAGCCATTGATGTTTAGCCTTGCCGAAACTTTCCATGGCTACCCAACCTTCTGCTCCACAAATAACGGCTAAGATGGCAATCGTTAGAATATCAATGAGTTTATGCCGTTTTGTTCGTTCGATGCGAGGGTCATCTATTTCGGCAAAGTGTTCTACCAGTCTATATTTGGGTCGGAGTTTCATCGCTTTTGTTTTCTATGCACTTTCCCTTATTTTCCCTTATCCATCCCTCTATAATGTTCTTGTATCTGTATCATTTTTAGATGCGTTCGCCCTGATTGATGACACGCCCTAAGATAAAAACTACTGCCTTAGTTCTGTTTTTTTACGTCTGATATACTCTAAATGGCTAAGAAATGGACTTCTCGGAAAAAGGGCTGAAATCCTTATCTGATAAAGATTTTAGGCATTTTCAAAAAGTTAAGCTCCAACCCGTTCAGAGTATAACCTCCCCTCTCAGTTGGATGGCAAACCCCTACTTTTTATCCAAATCCAGTTCCAGAGACAGAAAGGTTGGATGACTCGCAACCCTTCTAACTGACACTCTAATTGAGTGATCGCCAGACTTCTAGCTAGAAAGCGTCCGCCGTTTCATGGTCATTTCGTAGGCTTCGATGATATCCCCTTCTTTCCAGTCATTAAACTTGGAAATGCCGATACCACACTCGTAACCCGCATTGACTTCACGAGCATCTTCCTTCATCCGTTTGAGAGAATCAATGGTGCCTTCGTAAATGACATGATTACCTCGTCGTACCCGTAGATTACGATTACGGATAATTTTACCGGATAGAACATAACAACCAGCCACACTGCCACGACCGACAGGGAAGATAGCGCGGACTTCAGCCTGACCCAGGGAAGACTCAATCTCTTCGGGATCGAGTAACCCTTCCATTGCCCCTTGAATTTCATCCAGAAGCTTATAGATAATGTCGTATTCCCGAATATCGACCCCTTCTTGATCGGCGGCTTGACGAGCACCACTGGCCAAAGTGGTATTAAAGCCTACTACCACTGCACCACTCGCTGCGGCTAGATCCACATCGGTTTCTGTAATTTCTCCTGGGGCTGCCAAAAGGACTCGAATTTGGACTTCGTTTTGGGGAAGTTGTTTTAAGGAGCCTAAAATCGCTTCGACAGACCCTTGAACGTCAGCTTTGAGAATGAGATTGAGTTCCTTGAGTTCTCCTTCCTGGGCTTGGGCCGACAGGGTACTCAGGGTGACACGACGAGAAGATAGGGCCTGTTGTAATCGAGCTTGACGATTACTATCAGAACGTGCTTCGGCGATCGCCCTGGCTTCTTTTTCATTGGCATAGACCTCAAACTCATCTCCGGCTGCCGGAACATCATTGAGACCTAAGACCTCCACCGCAAAGGAAGGACTGGCGGCTTCTACCTTATTGCCCCGATCATCGATCATGGCTCGAATCTTACCCAGGACTGCCCCAGCGACGAAGACATCCCCGACTCGTAAAGTGCCATTTTGAACCAGTAAGGTGGCAACGGGGCCCCTGGTACGGTCTAGATTGGCTTCAATAACGGTTCCCTTAGCGGCACGGTTCGGATTGGCGGACAGTTCTTCCATTTCCGAAACCAGTAAAATCATTTCGAGTAAACCATCCAGGTTTTCTCCCTTGAGAGCACTGACAGGAACCATAATGGTTTGACCGCCCCATTCTTCTGCCAATAGACCTAGATCCGATAATTCCTGTTTAATACGGTCAGGATTGGCTTCCGGCTTATCGACCTTGTTAATGGCCACAATAATCGGGACTTCCGCCGCCCTGGCGTGACTAATGGCTTCACGGGTTTGGGGTTGCACACCATCATCGGCCGCAACCACCAGAATGGCAATATCCGTCACCTTGGCCCCGCGTGCTCGCATGGCGGTAAAGGCTTCGTGGCCAGGAGTATCTAGGAAGACAATCTGTTCGGCTTGATCGTTATGTTCAATATCAACGTGGTAAGCCCCAATATGCTGGGTAATACCGCCCGCTTCTCCCTGGGCCACCTTGGTTTTCCGAATTGAGTCGAGTAGGGTTGTTTTACCATGATCGACGTGACCCATGATGGTGACAACGGGAGGACGACGTACCAGATTTTCCAAGTCGGCCAAATCGAGCATTTCTGAGGTTTTGGTGGCCGCAGACTGGGTTGCTCTGGTTTCAATGAGAACATCAAACTCTTCTGCCACTAAACGGGCCGTTTCCTCTTCCAGGGTTTGGGTGATTTGAACGGCAATCCCTTTTTGGAAAAGCAGTTTAATAATCTCGGTTTCTGGGACTTTGAGTAGATCAGACAGTTCTCGTACCGTTAAGCTACTGGACAGCACAATGCTTTCTGGACGTTGCACCACTTCTTTGCGATCGCGACGTTCATTCCGACCCCGATTACTAGAACCTTCTGATTTCGCCGTTGGTTTCTTGGGTTTATTGGCGGTAGGAGGCGCGTTCACTTTGGCCGACATCGATTTCGGTTTAGGTGGACGGGCGATCGAAATGCTTACTAGAGCAGCACTGACAATGGGATTGCCATCCAATCCCAACTCCTCTTCCTCATCTTCCTCCACCATAAGAGGACGACGTTTCGTTTTAGCCGCCGCTTTGGCTTTATTTTCCCGCTCTTCTTCTTCTTCCTCTTCCCATTTGCTCCGTTTAGCTGGACGGGGTGGGGTAGGACGTTTTAATTTCGGTTTTTGTTTGTCAGTGAGTTCGAGAACCCCTTCTTCTCCCGCCAGATCATCATCAGCGGCCTTATCCGTTGGCTCTAGGGGAAATTCGAGTAATTCTGGTAAATTATCATCCTGTTCTGGTTGAGGAGGCTTGGGACGCTGAAGTTCAATTTTGGGTTTTCCTTTTTCCCCTCCCTTGAGCGGCGCGATCACCTTAACCCCTTTTTCCGGTTTGGGAATGGGATCTTTGAGGGTGACAACAACAGGGCGACTGGGTTTCTGTTCACTACTGCGGCCATTAGGACTCTGATTATTGCCTTTTCCAGCCTTATCCGGTCTATCACCCCGTTGTTCACTGCGATCGCGTTTGGGGGCCGCTGCCATTAAGCGAGAAGGAGGCGTTAATAAAGGACGATCATCCTCTACCGACGGTTTAGCTTTTACAGGGGGAGAATTCACTGCTATGGGAGCTACGGCCAACTCCACCTCATGGGGGTTCGCTCCACTCTCCTTTAAGGGCGAAGTAGGAGCGGCTGGCAAGCTAGGAGTACCTGATTTCTCTGAGACTTTATCCGTTACAGTAGGGCGTTCAGGTGAGAGATTCGGAGGAGACTGGAGTCTAGGGGGAGCAGGGGGGTTGGCAATGGCGGGAGACGGTGTTTTCAAGGCAGTCGCAGGGTTAGGACGGGTTTGCTTATGGTGTATCGCTAAAATCTGTTGTTTGCGCTCCTCTCTAGGGAGAAGTTCCCGACTGGGGGGGGCATCTCGACGTTTGGGGCTGGGATGGGGAGTATATTTTTCCGCACTGGCTCTGATCCGTTCAGCATCGGACTCACTAATAGTGCTGCTATGACTTTTTACCGCAATATTGAGTTTTTCGCAAATATCTAAAATGTCTTTATTTTCCAGATGCAACTCTTTTGATAAATCATAAATTCTAACCTTGGCGTTGTTCATCCACTATCCCCCTAACTAAAAATTGATATTGATGATGATTGAGTAACAAGCTATCCCTGAACAGTTCTACCTTAACGGTTTCCGAGTCCAGTTTGCTAAAAATGATCAGAAAAATTGACAATGGTTTTTGAAAGTTGTATAAATTTGGATTTTGCTCCTATGCTAACGATAAAGTTTGCTTCTAAACAAGGGGGGAGAAGGATATAAGGTCAAAGCCGGGTCTGAGATCCAGACAGTTCCGCTCAGACAGAGTGAACTAAACGGGCCAAGAGTTGCTCATAAACGGCATCTGGAACAGGGGCTTTTAAGGCACGTCCGAGTCGATTTTTTTGACGAGCAGCTTGCAGGCAACTAGCTTGGGGACATAGATAGGCGGAACGGCCCATACCCTGATCTAATTGTATCTGTCGAGAGGGATAGACTCGGACAATGCGCCAAAATTCGTTTTTGGGTGCTACTTTGCGGCAGCTAAGACAGCGTCGATGCTGGGGTTTCATCGTCCAAAGAGTATAAGGGTGTTATCTGTCCTCCTCTTCAAAATTATCTAATTCAAGAGCTTCATTGTCCACTGAGACAGAAATCTTCTGATCAAAAAAACTTGAGGAGGGCAAATCCGCTTCTCTTAGGGCTGCTTTTTCGAGGGCCGCTTTTTCCATGGACTCTTTTTCTTTGGCATAGGTATTGGGATCTTTAATATCTATTTTCCAGCCCGTTAAACGAGCCGCCAGACGAACATTTTGACCTTCTTTACCGATCGCCAAACTCAGTTGATCTTCCGCCACAATCACCAGGGCATGACGTTCCTCGGCATTGATCAGGTAAACTTGATCGACCCGTGCCGGACTGAGGGAATTGGCAATATAGGTAGCGGGATCCGGCGACCAACGAATCACATCAATTTTTTCGCCCCGTAGTTCATTGACAACGGCTTGAATCCGTGACCCTCTTGCGCCAATACAAGCACCCACCGGATCCACATCTCGTTCAAGGGTATCCACCGCAATTTTGGTGCGAGGCCCCACATAACGCGAGGGAGGATTGGCTTCACGGGATACGGCCACAATACGGACCACTTCTTCCTCAATTTCGGGGACTTCAACGGTAAAGAGTTCTACCACTAACCCCGCCGCACTACGGGAGACAATTAATTGGGGGCCACGGTGGGAACCTTCTCGCACTTTTTTGAGATAGACCTTAAAGGTGGCATTGGCCCGATAGTTGTCGTTGGGAAGTTGTTCTCGTTTGGGAAGTTCAGCTTCCACTTCCGGTTGTCCAAAGCCACTTTGTACAGCCATGACGGCTGACTGACGTTCAAAGCGCAGGACTCTGGCATTCAGAACTGTACCTTCAATATCTTGAAATTCTTCTTGAATAATTTTGCGTTGCTGATCCCGCAGTTTTTGCAATAGAACTTGTTTGGTTTGAATGGCAGCCATCCGGCCAAAATCCCTTTGATCGGGGGTAACATCTAGAACGACTTCATCTCCTAAGAGAGCTTCTGGCGCGACTTCCAAAACTTCCTTAAGGGAGATTTGATGATCTTTATTTTCTACGGTTTCCACAATCCGTTTGGTGGAAAGCACCCGAAATCCTTCTTCGTCTGTATCCAGTTCAACTTCAAAGTTGGCAAAATATTCTTCGGCAAACTGCTGGCCAATATTCTGGGAACGGCGAAAACGCTCATAGCCCTTGAGTAAGGCCTCGCGCAGGGCCTCTTGTACGGCAACTTTAGGTAAATTATGACGTTGACTAATTTCTTCTATCATTTCCTGGAGACCAGGCAAACTAACGAGCATTGAGTTTTCCTCCTAACAAATTTTTAAGTATGAAATGTGACCTTTTTAGTTTTCTAGAATGGTGTTGGGGATCAGCCGTCTAATTGCACGGTGACAACTAAATCCCTGGGAATGGCGATCGCCCGTCCTTTGAGATTGAGATAAAGTTGACTATCATCCCGACCTTGAAGACAGCCTTGCCATTGTTGATGGCCAGCAAAGGGAACTGCCGTCGTTACCCTGACCCCAAATCCTTTAAAAGCAATAAAGTCCCGATCCGAGAGTAATTGACGATCAATGCCTGGGCTAGAAACCTCCAAAACGTAGGCACTGGGGATCAAAGCCGTACTCTCTAGTTGGGAATCTAATGCCCGACTCATTTTTTCACAATCGTCTAGACTGGTATCCTGTTGAGGATTCCGAATATCAACCCGTAGGACGGGCGGACGCTTATTGGTCTGGAAAACCACATCTACAACGTCTAACCCTAGATTTTCAGCAATGGGATGAATTAGCTCAAGAATTGGGGGAATCAAAGGGTGCGTCATCGCAATCAGGCAATAAAAAAAGCGGGCAAGTTTTAACCTTCGCTGCTCATGAGAAAACATGGTTACTCACCAGCAGACAACCCGTCATCAGCCATAATACCATAGTTTCAATATCTTTGAAATTATTGGTTTAATCCTTGCCAGTGCTATAGTCTTTTATTACTAGCCTTTTGGGGCGACTTGATCCTATTGCTTAAATATCAATTGGCGATCGCCTCGTTTTTTGTCGTTAATTATTGCCAAAAGTCTGCGGATAATAATTGATCAAGCTCTTCAGGAAAAGGTAGGCAATCAGGAAACATCACATCATATTCCTTACGCATATTTTTTAAGGCATTTTGATAACACTTTTCCATGATCTCCAAAAGATAATTCCGTAAACTAGGAGAATCTCTGAGAATTTGCTCCAATCTTTGCTGAGTGCGAGTCAAAGTTCCTTCCCAACCTCGATAACAGTCTGGCAAAGCTAGATAACGGCGTTTAAGTGCCTGTTCAAACAAGGTAATTAAACGATTTTCTAACTCCCGTTTATCGCTTCGAGTCAAGCCCTCTACCTCCTCAATTAAATGATCCCAATCCACTGCGTCATAATTTTTAGCTTTAAGTAGAGCGATATTTTCTGCTACCCAAAGAGCAAAATCTTGATCATAACGAGTTGTCGATGAAGTTACCATGATCTTTAATAAATGACATAGTTTTTGTTGGAACAGAATCAGTGCTTTTTTTCTCGACCCCAAGCCTGTTCTACTGACCAAACTCCAAGCGAGCCTGTTCTACCATCTCAACCGTAATCGTTTCGGCTCCTGTTTCCCTGGCAATTTGCTCAATACGTTGTCGAGCCTGAGTTCTTACAAAATAGGGAATATTTTTAAGTTTTATTTTGGCTTCCGGTGTCCAATTGAGGAAATCATTTAAGTTAATATCTAAGTTAAAATCGCTCATAATTCTGTGGCAGAAAATTTAATCAGGAAAAATTTAAGGCATCCATTGTGGGGAAAAACCAGCCGTAATCTCCTTTGGCATTATGGCTGTGGGAACTGACCGATTATCGGTGAGCATCAATAACCAAATACGTGCATCGGTAATGGCTTGGCGGGATGGGGTGAGCAGATCTCTAGAACTCATCGCTACAGTTGTTGCCACCTGATCGAAGCTGAGAGCCACTCCATCGGGGGAAACTGTCATTTGCACGTCTCGATAGTTGGGCAGGGCTAACAGAGGACGATCCTGCCAAGTTTCTAGATTAATCGCAGACAGAAAAGGTTCTTCATGCAAGTTGCCATCTTCTCGTTTCACTAAATCAGTCCGCAGGCAATAGAGTATTTTTTCTTGTTTTGGCTCAAATTTGCAGTCTAAAATCGGGTAAATGCCCCGCGATATCTCTTCGACCGTACCATCTGCTTCTCGTAAAATCAGCGATCGCGTATAGTCAGCATTGTTTTGGGTTAATAGTAACTGTTGACTATTCTTGGAAAAGGCGATCGCTTTATCAAATCCCTCTAAAAATTGGGAAGGGCCAGCATCCGCCGTCAAGGGAACTAGGCTAACACCTCGCTGTTGAGCAACGGCTACATATTTACCGTTAGGTGACACGACAAAGTTATCTCCCTGTACTCCCAGAGGACGGGCGGTTGAGGGTGGACTCGTTGAAGCTGTCGAAGCGGTTATGGGAACCATCCAGAGTCCTGAATCGGCCGGATTTTGACGATTACTACGTAAGACAATCAAGGTCTGGCCATTGGCAGAAAGTTTAAAGGCTAGATTGGCGTAATCTTGATTATCTAAAACCCGTTCTAGCTTACCCGGTCTAACTTCGGGAGAGGCAAGGGAAAGGCGAATACCAGTCGTTACCGTAAATAATTGTAAAGTGCCATCGGGTTGACTGGGATCTTGAGCGGAAAACAGAATTTTGTCTCCCCCTGGATAGATCTGAAACTGACGAACGAGTAAATCTTTGGCGGTCAGAATCGTCTTTTTGGGTTGCTTCGGATCGGTAATGTCGTAGAGAATTAACCGTCCCCGTTCTTCTCCACTGACTCCCACATAGACCAAAGCGCGATCGTGGGTGCTAAAAAGACTCACAAAGGGTTCCATCTTTCTCTGGGGATCGGGGCCTGTGGCTTGTTCTAGCTTAATTTGATAATTAGTACCATAAAGAGGAGTATCGGCGAGACTATAGACTAAACGATTGCCCTGCCAACTCATTTTGCCTAACAAAGGTGGCTCGATGATCAGATGATTTTCCACACTTTTCTGATCAACGGGTTGGTTAAAGCTCAGGGTAAAGGCTTGATCCTGAACGCCTATTTTTTCGCCTTGCCAACTGAAACGAGTGACTCGCAATGGAGTTTGTTCGCCTCGCCAAAGGATCACCCCTAAAAGCAGGCTTAAAAGGGCGATCGCACTGAGGGAAACTCGATCAAATGCACTCAGATAGTTGAAAAACTGTTTCGGCTTGGCCAGACGGGAATTCATAAAATTGGTTTTTGATGATCAATATGGATCAATATAAACCACGTCTATTTTGGGAACTGAAGTTTTTGGAGATATATTTTCAGGGGCAAGTCCCCCTTTTTAAGGGGGATTTAGGGGGATCCACTTGAGTGATCAAAAACTATGGGTTTCAAGTGAGACGGGGTTTATATTCAGGCTCTCCTCTACGCTGGAAACTAAACTTTGGCTTTTGGTTTATAGGTCGATGTCACCTGTAACTCCTTCAACTGTTTGGGATCAACCTGGGCGGGGGCAGCCGTTAGTAAACAACTGGCCTGTTGAGTTTTCGGGAAGGCAATCACATCTCGAATGGAATCTTCTTTGGCCAATAACATGACCAAGCGGTCTAGCCCGTAGGCAATACCACCATGAGGCGGGGTTCCATATTCAAAGGCTTCGAGGAGAAAACCAAATTTATTATAGGCTTCTTCCATTGACAGACCAATGGTGGCAAAAACCTGCTCTTGTACTTCCCGTTGGTAAATCCGCAAACTACCACCACCAATTTCAATGCCGTTATAGACTAAATCGTAGGCTTGGGCCCTGGCAGTTTTGAGATCGTCTAAATCATCAGGATGAGGGGCTGTAAAGGGATGGTGTAAGGCTTCTAGACGTTTCTCGTCGTCATTCCATTCAAACATGGGAAATTCCGTCACCCAAAGCAAATTAAGTTGTTCGGGATCAATCAGGCCGAGCCGTTCTCCTAAGACTAAGCGCAGGCGAGAAAGGGATTTATGAACGGTCTCCGTATCTCCCGCACCAAATAGGAGTAAATCACCATCGTTAGCCCCTGTTTTTTGTAAGAGTTCACTGACTTGTTGAGGGGATAAACTGTCTTTGATCGCACCAATGGTGTCAATTTCCTCGTTCTCTCGCACCCGAATATAGGCAATCCCTTTACCGCCTGCATCAGTGACTTCTTTAAAAAGATCGCCGTTAGGTTTAATCTGTACGTTGGAAATTTTTTCATTGCCCCCTGGAACACAAATGGCTTTGACGCTCCCCCCGTTTTTAATCGCGCCTGAAAAGACTTTAAAACTAGACTCTTTTAAGAAATCCGATAAATCTACCAGTTCTAAACCAAAACGGGTATCGGGACGATCGCAGCCGTAACGGGCCATGGATTCAGCGTAGGTGAGGCGAGGAAAGGGACGGGGCAGATCAATATTTTGGACGGTTTTAAAAATATGGCAAACCAGGGCTTCATTAAGGTTAAGAATCTCCTCCTGGGACAGAAAACTCATTTCCATATCCAGTTGGGTAAATTCAGGTTGGCGATCGGCCCGTAAATCTTCGTCCCGGAAACAACGAGCAATTTGGTAATAACGATCAAAACCTGACACCATTAACAATTGCTTAAAGAGTTGGGGGGATTGGGGGAGAGCATACCATTCCCCTGGATTAACCCGTGAAGGAACCAGATAGTCCCGCGCACCTTCGGGGGTAGAACGGGTCAAAATCGGGGTTTCCACTTCAATAAAGTTTTCTTGATCTTCCAAAAAGCGTCGCATGGCTTTAACTACTTGATGACGCAGTTGTAGATTTTTGCTGAGGCGATCGCGGCGTAAATCCAGATAACGATATTTCAAACGCACATCTTCTCGTACCAATTCCGCTTCACTACTCGAAACCATAAAAGGCAACTGTTTGTGAACCCCATTGAGCAATTCAATAGTATCGGCATAAATTTCAATCTCGCCCGTTGGTATTTTGGGATTCAAAGATTCCGGCGGACGTTGACTGACGGCCCCTGTCACCTTAACCACATACTCGCTACGCAACCCTTCAGCGATCGGATAGGCGATCGGGGTTTGGATTGGATTACTGGCTATCTGCACCACTCCAGCGCGATCGCGGAGATCAATAAAAATAACACCCCCATGATCCCGACGACGATCCACCCAACCAAACAGGGTGACAGTTTGACCAATATGGCTTGAGCGCAGATCGCCACAATAATGAGTACGCATAGAAGTTGTTTAGAGAGCCGATTTTCAAAATAACAGTTAGAGACTAGGGAAATAGGGTTGAGCGTAAACCCCTTATTTCGACGCGTTCTCCATTATCCGATATTTTGTTCGCTCTTTGACATCAAATTTATCAGTCAGACCAATAGCCATCAAATCCTGACAGGATTAATTCATTAAAAATCAATAAAAAAGATCGCTTTAGTCCTCTTCAATAAAACCGATTCTGAGTGGATGATCATTAATCGTTTTTTTGAGATAACAATCAACGTATTTTCTGCCACTGTAATCGTACAAATAAACCGTAAATACAAGCATTAAAGCACTACACAAACCAGAACACTAGGTGTAATGGACTATTTATTCCATTGCAAAAATAAAGCAATCCTACATCAAAATTAACGATTAAACAACCGCAATATTATTGATAGTGATTAGCTCAATATTTTTGAACTTCTGTAATGACATCCACTCCGTTAAAAAATGTTACTTTTAGTATCTTAGGACACACCCATTAATTGTAAATTTCTGTAAAAATTGGGGCGTTGTTTTTGGGTCAGGTAAATTTAGTGCAAAAAAATAAGTTTTCATTACCTCAATTTTTCTAAAATTGATAACTGCAAAAATACCTAAAATAATTGGGAAAGTATTATTTTTGTGTATTGTTGACCATAATCAGAATTGAATACTAACTGCCAGAATTGAGGTGCGAAGTTGTTTGACTTAACACCCTGACTTCAGGCATAAATTCATACTTCCCGCGAATCCTAAAAAATTTCCCTGCGAATCCTAAAAAAATGAAAATTAAATCTTTTGCGATGACTGGAATGCTTACCGTCATCTGCTTTGCTCCGTTCGTCTTATCCCAAAAAGCAGTTGCCGAAATTGCTAATGTTGGAACATCAAAAACCTTCAGTTGCTCGGATAGTGAATCGACCATTCGAGATGTTAAACAAGTTTTAGGTATTACTATTGGCAGTGCTAGTTTTTACATTGGCTATCAACAAGTTTCTTCTGCCAATAAAAATCCCATTCTGATTCATTTTGATAGTGGTGTAAAACAGTGGTGTCGTACTGACTATGAAACCACTGGTGATGATGGTACTGGCTATGGATTAGTTTGGGATGGAAGCTCCAATCTTTATGGTGTATTCTCCGCCACAGGCACTCAAACCGGTAATAATTTCAGTCGTTTTGCAACGAATGGCTGGGTAAATAGCTATGGTGCTGGTAATGGCCCAAAAGTGGGGATTTTAGCGAAAATAGATCCCTTGGATGGAGATATTACTAACGCGACCTTTATTATTGCCAAAAAGAATAATGGTACTACTAATTCCCTGGTCATTACAGGCTTAAGTTTGCCGAGTGGAGGGATTAAAATGACTGCTGACTCTTGGTTTAGTCCGCTTCGCTATGACAAATCTAAAATGACCTGTACAGGAACATCGCCTTTTAAATACAATGCCACCTTGAGTGCTGATTTAAGCACTGCCTCAGTCGCCTCTGTGACGGCCACTCCTTCTGGTAGCTGTTATTAGTTTTGTCCGTTGATCTGGTGGGATCGGCTTGGCGGTTTGGCCCCGGTTGATCCCCTTGATCAGAGCAAAGCTTTATTCGGTCAAATTGGAATACGAATCGTAAAACGGCTTCCTTGGCCGAGTTGACTATCCAAAGCAATACTGCCGCCGTGTAAATCCACACATTTTTTCACAATGGTCAGCCCTAATCCCGTCCCCTGAATCGTACCTACATTATGGGCGCGGTGGAATGAGGTAAATAATCTTTCGAGATCTTCGGGGGGGATTCCCATGCCCTGGTCTTGAATGTCAAAGATCACGGCATCGGACAGACGGCTGAGGATAAACTTAATTGGGCCACCTTGGGGAGAATACTTGATGGCATTACTGAGAAGATTGGTGAGGATCTGTCGAATCAGTTTCGGGTCAAAGGCAATTAACCAATCGCTGTCCAGTTCGATGTTAGAGGGGTTATTAATACTTGGGTCAGTGGTTAGGACAATGGAATGATCATTACTACTCAATTGCAGTTCTTCTACGAGCTTGGTGCAGAAAGTCTTTAAATTTTGAACTTCGGGATTAAAGGGCAGTTTTTCTGCTTCCGCCCGACTGACCATGAGCACATCATCCAGTAATTCTGTCATGTGTTTGACACTGGTTTGAATGCGGTGGAGATGCTGGGCTTTTTTCTCTTCTGTCAGACGCTGATGATAGAGTTCTAAAATGCCGGTGGAGGAGGAAATAATCGCTAGAGGTGTACGAAATTCATGGGAAGCCATGGAAATAAAGCGCGATCGCAGTTCACTCAGTTCTCTTTCCTGTTCTAGGGAGGAGAGCATCTTGTTTTCTGCCTGCTTAATATCGGTAATATCCCGCATAATGGCGACTAAATCTTGATTTTTCCCCGTGCGACTATCCTGGATAGCAAAGGCCGTGACTAGTACTGGAATCGCTTGTTGACTGACAAAATGGCGCAGCCTCAGTTCACCTTCCCAATGCCCCACTTGCAAAATCTGGGCAATGACTTCGTTTTCAAGAAAGGGGAGGTCAGCTTCAAAATGGAACTCTTGAATGGTCATTTCCCTAGCCCGTTCTAGGTTTGGTAGTCCCACCAATTCCAGCCCAGCCTGATTGAGAAAGAGAAGCTGGTGTTCTGAGTTAGCGATCGCGATAAATTCTGAGCTTTTCTTAACGACCCGATCGAGTTGTTGCCGTTCCCGCAATTCGATTTGCAGTTGTTCATAGAGTTGAGATTGTTGAATAGCAATGGTCAACTGATTACTTAATTGCCGTAGTAAATGGATCTCCCTTTCCTCCCATTGGCGGGGGCCGGAACATTGATGAGCAATTAATAAACCCCAGAGACTATCTGGTTGAACGATGGGAACCACTAATTTGGCCCTAACCTGAATTTCGGCTAAAAAATCGACTAAACATTCCCGCATTACTCCGGTTTCTGGGGGCTGATTGCGATCATTGAGGACAAAAGTCCTGCCCTCAAAGTAGGATTCATAGCATTCTTCGGGAAAAACTTCTTCGGGAAAGGTAATACTCAAGACCTTTATCCATTTACTACCAACGGATTCGGCGATCGCAGCTCCTGTGCCGTTGGGATAAACTTGATAAATTAAAACCCGATCACAGCGTAAAATTCGACGAATTTCAACGACGGTTGTATTAAGAATTTGCTCCAGTTGCAAAGACTTGCGAATGCGTTGGGTGATATTAGCAATGAGGCGTTCCTGCTCTGTTTGTTGACGACGAATCGCCTCCCCTTGTTTAAGATCATCGATATCTGTACAGGAACCTAGCCAGATTTGACTTTGACTAGACTGATCCCAAGTAGGCAAGGCTTGTACCAGATGCCAACGATAACTGCCATCAGCCCGGCGTAAACGATATTCCGTATGGTAGGGTTGGTTCGTGTGGTTAGCATCCGACCAGAGAGCCATCGCATGGGAACGATCCTGAGGATGGATCAGAGTTTGCCAAGTCTGACCTAGAATTTCTGTTGTGGATAGACCCGTATATTGTTGCGTGCGATCATTACAATCGGTTATCTTGCCATGACTATCCATTAACCAAACCAGGTTAGGCACGGCTTCCATCAGCGTCCGATAGCGTTCTTCACTCTTTCGCAGTTTCTCGGCATCTGCACGACGGAGAGTAATATCACGAATGGCCATCAGATAGCGAGATTCACTATCCCAATTAACCAAAGAGACTTTAACGTCTGCCATCCCTAAACTACCATCACGCCGCACAATTTCCATTTCCCAGTTTTCTTCAATAGATATCGGAATACCAATGGAAAAGTGAAGCAAATCCTTAACTGGAAGATTAAACATATTACCGGCCATTGGATTGGCAAATAGGACTAATCCCTGTTGATCAAGAATAATAATGCCATCAGAAATATTACTAACAATGGTGTTGAGATGCTTTTCACTAAATTGCAACGCTAGTTCAACAGTTTTGCGATCGCTGATATCAATAATAGAACCAATAATTTCCGAGGGTTCCCCCTGCTCGTTACGAATTAAGCGTTGTTCATCCCGTACCCAAAGGTAGTGACCCTGTTTATGCAAAAAACGATATTCACAAATTGCCCGTTCCTGTTGGAGTAGTTGAGAATAGCTAAGACGAAATTGGGGCAGATCATCAAGATGAACCCGTTTCAGCCAAAATTCATACTCGCTAAACAAGTCCCTCGGCAGATAACCCAGGATCTGAGCAACATTTTTACTGACATAGATACTATCCAATTGGGGATTGGCGTGACAGGTATAGATAACAACCGGACTAGACTCTAATAAAAAACGCAGCCTTTCTTCCGTTAACTGTAAAACTTCTTCGATCTGTTTCAGATCATGAATATCCAGGGCTAATCCGATACACTTAAGGACATTACCTTGCTCATCCCGTTCAAAGATGGTTTCCCGCATTAAAAACCATTTGTAATAGCCTTGTTTACTTTTGAGGCGTAATTGACTGCTCCAAATTTCACCATCTCGACGGTGGGCGATCGCTAACCATTGTTGAAAATCAGCTTGACGGTCATCGGGATGAACTAAGGCCGTAATAAAATTGGAACCCAGTTCCCCAATTTCAATATCCGAATAATCCAATAAATTGAGGGCGCGATGGTTATAGTAAATAATTTGATTGGTTTGATAATTAACCAGATAGGTAATGCCTGGAACATTATTGGCAATTCCCTCCAATAATTTTTGACTTTGATCTTGGGTTTGTTGGTAACTTTGCAGCAAAGCCGTCTTGCCTGCGGACATTTGTTCTATTTTTTTACCTAAACGCTCCACCGATCGTAGTAAATAAGGGGGAGTTAGCACTGTTAACAAATCAGCCGGGGCGATCGCACCAAGTATTTCGCCTTGTTTGCTAACCACAATGCCTGGCTCTAGGGGGTGTTGCCGTAATATTTGCTGAACATCTCCCAGGGAATAATGAGAGGGCAATCGAAAAGTGACGGGACGGACAGCCTCACCCAAATGGCAATCCAGAAGATTAGAATTATTTTTAAGATCCTGAAGCAGAGAGGAAAAAGTCAGCCAGCCCCCTGGACAGGAGCTTTTTGGCTCTAGGGTGATCACCACATTCACGACTTGCGTCAACATCCCCTGGATAACCTGCCTCAAAGAAGTGGTCGGCACGATCACCAATGGCTCCTTTTTCATCACCTCTGTTACCAACAAATCCTGAAAAAGATGGGGAGCTTCTAGGGCTAATCCCAAGGCATCTTGATTCAGTAACCCCCACTCCGATGTTTCTTCTTTTTTGATTAGTAAATATCCTTCCTCAACTTGACGAAATTGCTCTAATAGGGTCAGAATATTATCCAATTCTTGTATTTTTAAGGGCAATGGACAGGGACGCATCAGCAATCGCACCTTTTGAGAGAGTCCTTGCTGCTCAGAATGAATACCCGTAATGGCCGCCATCAGCGATCGCTCTGTTAATAAGCCCAGGGGATGCTCTGCGGTTCCAACCAGGCAACAAAATTGGGCTGCCACAGCAGGTTTCCTTGCCTCTCGCCAAATATTAACTGCCGTTTCTAAAGAATCTTCAGGCGAGATAAAAAGCGGATGCCAATCAATCGCAGCGACAATCTGAGTATTTACGCTGTCCATTAGGCTCATGGAAATTACAAGTTAAGACTGGTTTAAGTAGTATAGAGAAACGTTGAGACGTTCTAGGGATGTTGGGTTGATCTCACTATTGTCATTATATTCAGTGAGTCCATACTCTGAAAGGAAAGTGCCAAACTTTCTGCTTTTAGCCTAGGTAGGCTTGGCGCACTCTTTCATTGTTGAGTAATGCCTTCGAGGTTCCTTTTAAAACCAACTTACCAGCCTCTAGTACATAACCCCGTGAGGCACTCTGTAGGGCTAGATTCGCATTTTGTTCAACTAATAAAATGGTCACGCCGGACTCATTCAGTTGAGTAATCACCTTGAAGATTTCTCGTACAATTTGGGGGGCCAGGCCTAAGCTGGGTTCGTCTAACAATAGAAGGTGGGGCCGACTCATCACTGCCCTGGCGATCGCTAACATTTGTTGTTCTCCACCACTGAGGGTTCCGGCTAATTGTTGCCGACGTTCTGCTAATCGGGGAAAAATCAGTAATTGCTGTTCTAAATCGGCTTTAATACCGAGGCGATCGCGGCGAGAATAGGCTCCTAACAATAAATTATCTAAAACACTTTGTCTAGCCAACACTCTCCGACCTTCAGGACTATGGGCAATCCCCAATTTAACCACCTGATCGGGACGAAGCGGGGTAATTTCCTGGCCCTGATAGTGAATTTGGCCCTGTTTAGGCTTAATCAGACGGGAAATACTTTTCAGAATGGTACTTTTTCCGGCTCCATTGGCTCCAATTAACGTGACAATTTCTCCCGCATAAACCGTTAGATCAATATTGACCAGAGCTTGAATCGCACCGTAGTTAACATCTAGATTTTTAATTGCCAACAAGGGTGTGGGTTCCTGTTTAGCAGTTTGCTCGTTCATAGCTATATTCATCTTTAAGGTTAATTAACGGCTAATTAGGGTCTGCTGAAAAAGTCCACAAAACAAACCTAGATGCCACAGGAGGCGAAAAATGGTGACTTCAGAGAGTTGTTTCCAATTTCAACCCCCAGTTTTCCAACGACGTGCATGGGCTTTGAGCCTCCAAAGGCTATAACCTTGCACCTGATCGTTTTTAAAATGCTTGAAAGCATTATCCGGCAAGGGTTCTATACTTATTCAGCAAGCCCTAATTAGGGGCTGCTGAATAAGTCCACAAAACGAACCTAGTAGTCAGTCAAGGTAGAACTGATGGATAAAGCCGCTTGAGTTTGATGCGAGCATCATCAGTGGTAAATTGCCAATCAATGGTACGCAATTGTTCATTTCGGTGTTTTTCCCAAGCAGCAATTTCATTGTTGAGAGTTTCCTTGTCAGGAATACGACGGGCTAAACATTGACGAGATAAAACGCTCAACTCAATCTCAGCCATGTTGAGCCAACTACCATGCTTAGGGGTGTAATGAATATCCAGTTTGTCAAGGATACGCTTGGCTTCTTGGGGTTCAAAGGTCTCATATAAGGCATAGGGAACATGGGTATTCAGGTTGTCGTGAATAAGTGTTATCTTTTCGGCTTCTGGATGATAAATATCGACCAGAGATTTCAGTTGATGAGCATAATCTTTTTTAGTACGACGTTCGGTTACTTCTACGTGTCGCCATCCAGCTAGGGGTTCAGAAAACATAAACAAATTGCTCACCCCATTCCGTTCATATTCGTAGTCATACCTTTCTACCTGTCCTGGTTCGGCAACTAAGCAGCAATTCCAAATTCAAACAGTAGTGTAGGATACAGAAGTGATTTTGCTTCTGTCTTTCACAATAGAGCAGGGCGAACGCATCTAAAAATGATACAGATACAAGAACATTATAGAGGGATGGATAAGGGAAAATAAGGGAAAGTGCATAGAAAACAAAAGCGATGAAACTCCGACCCAAATATAGACTGGTAGAACACTTTGCCGAAATAGATGACCCTCGCATCGAACGAACAAAACGGCATAAACTCATTGATATTCTAACGATTGCCATCTTAGCCGTCATTTGTGGAGCAGAAGGTTGGGTAGCCATGGAAAGTTTCGGCAAGGCTAAACATCAATGGCTAAAAAAAATTTTGGAATTGCCGAATGGCATCCCCTCCGACGATACGTTTGCGCGTGTATTTGCTAGTCTGAATCCAGAGCAATTTCAAGACTGTTTTCTGCATTGGGTCAAAAGTATAGCGGAGGTAAGTGAAGGAGAAGTGATAGCGATTGACGGCAAAACCCTTCGCCACTCCTATGACAATGCCAACGGAAAGGGCGCAATTCAGATGGTAAGTGCATGGGCAACAGCAAATCGTCTAGTACTAGGACAGTGCAAGGTGGAAAGCAAATCGAATGAAATCACGGCGATTCCTAAACTCCTGAAAATGCTAGAGGTCAAAGGTTGTATCGTAACGATTGATGCCATGGGAACTCAGACAAAGATTGCCCAACAGATAGTAGGGCGAGGGGGAGATTATGTTTTGGCATTGAAAGGCAATCAAGGTAATCTATGTGAGGATGTTGAACAATTATTTGCTCATGCTCAATCGGTTAATTTTGTGGGAATTAAGCATGATTTTCATCAAACAATAGACAAGGGACATGGACGGATTGAAATTCGCCGTTGCTGGACGATGGAACAAACAGAATTTTTGCTGGGTGCGGAGAAATGGGCAAAGTTGACGAGCATCTGTATGATTCAAGCGGAGAGACGATTGAAAGACAAAACAGAGTATGAGACTCGCTACTATATCAGTAGCCTGCCGAGTAATGCTCAAAAATTATCCCAATCTGTTCGTAGTCATTGGTTGATAGAAAACTCTTTACATTGGGTTCTAGACTTGGCCTTCAACGAGGATGCTTGTCGCATTCGTAAGGATTTTGCTCCTGAGAATTTAGCCGTCTTACGCCATATCGCTCTTAACTTGCTCACAAAGGAAAATACTCTGAAACTTGGTATCAAGAATAAACGGCTACGCGCTGGTTGGGACGAGGACTATCTCCTTAAGGTTTTACTCGGATAAGATGCGTTTGCCCTGCACAATAGAGTGAACGAGTTGACTGTTGACCTAACTTCGGGCAGGAAAGGAGCTAAATTTGGAAAAGGATTTTCGGCTGTTATGGTCGGTCAAAAATGGGCTATCGAGCAATTATCTAAGATTGCTACGGTTCATACTCGCCTTGGTTGGCAAACTTCTAATCTCAGGAAACACCTCGGATTGGAAAAATCTAAAGACAAGGCAGAACAAACCCCAGAAAGTCATGCTAACGATGGAATTACTCTTGCCTGTTTTCGGTTTTTAGATTACCTGCCATTTCACACTTCTAACTATCATGGACACGACTGGAAAGGTTCTGTTGAGGTAACAGATGCTCCTTTTACCATCATCAAACGTCCTCCCATTAGTCGTCGTCAACTTCACCTTATGGTTCCTTCCAAGGGTGGTAAGCGACGCAAATATGGTGGTTCCACTACGCGACACGAATTCCGTAAAGGAGATTTAGTCTCTTCTCACAAGGGAGTAGGTTATGTCAGTGGAGATACCGAAAAACAGCTATCTGTTAGCGATGCCAATTGGAAACAATTAGGACAGATAGCTGTCAGTAAGATCCAATTAATTCGCCGTTCCAATGGCTTAATTGTTTCTCACTAATCCATATAAAGCCGCCCTCCACTTCGTTAAAGGGCGGGGTTTCTACCCATTTTTCTGATGAAAGTTAATGTCAAAGCGGCATTGAGCGATGCCCACCTAGATGCCAGTCAGAGTTCTAGTCAGCGTCAACTGTGCCTTTCCCTATCTGCTCTTCAAGAAGGTTTAGAACATTCTCTGCCCCTCAATCTTTGCCTGGTTTTGGATCACAGTGGCTCAATGAATGGTAAACCCCTCACCACCGTTAAAGAAGCGGCTCTTGGTTTAATCGATAATCTTCAAGCCAGCGATCGCCTATCCGTGATTGCCTTTGACCATAAAGCTAAGGTGATTGTCCCGAATCAGGCCGTTACCGATGGAGCCGCGATCGCCAAAAACATTCAGTCCTTGAAAGCATTAGGAGGAACCGCCATTGATGAAGGCATGAAGCTCGGCATTCAAGAAGCAGGACAAAGTAAACAGGATCGCGTCTCTCAAATCTTTTTACTAACCGATGGTGAGAATGAACATGGCGATAATGAACGTTGTCTAAAATTGGCCCAAGTAGCAGCAGATTACAATATTACGATTAACAGTCTAGGTTTTGGGGCTCACTGGAATCAGGATATTTTAGAAGCGATCGCTGATACCGCTAACGGTAGTCTGTCCTATATTGAACGTCCTGAACAGGCCCTAGAAACCTTTAGTCAACTCTTGAGCCGAATGCAGACTGTAGGCTTAACCAATCCCTATCTGCGCTTAGAATTTGTTCCCCAGGTGCGGTTAGCGGAATTAAAGCCCATTGCCCAGGTGGAACCAGAAACCGTTGAATTAACCGTACAAGCTGAAAGTAATGGCTACGAGGTCAGATTAGGCGATCTGATGACAGAACAGGCGCGAGTGATTTTAGCCAATCTTTACATTAATCAATTACCGCCAGGGGAACAGGTCATCGGCTCTGTCCAAGTTCGCTATGATGATCCCTCCCAAGGGGCAACGGGTCTTTTGTCAGAGAAAATTCCTTTAACAGTAACAGTTCAAACTCTTTACCAAGCCCAACCCAACGATCAGGCCCAGAAAGCGATTCTTACCCTCGCTAAATATCGTCAAACCCAAATTGCCGAAACAAAACTGAAACAAGGCGATCGCGCTGGGGCTGCTACCATGTTACAAACGGCGGCTAAAACAGCCTTGCAATTAGGCGATCAAAGTGGAGCAACAGTCTTACAAACCAATGCTACTCGCTTACAGTCAGGAGAAGAACTGTCCGAGGCAGAACGGAAAAAAACGCGGATGGTAAGCAAAACAACCTTGCAAAGCGACTAAACAAAATCACGAATTTTCAGCCTGGCTAAGACGGGCGATCGTGTCTTTCAGTTCTGCCAGCAAGGCATTAAAACCTTCGACCTGATGGGCATTAAATTTTGTGTCTGACGGCAGTTGCCAATTATCGCCCAGATCTTTGCCGGCTTGTTGCAGAGCATATTCAACGCGGGTTAACCGTTCATTCAGTTGTCCTAGGCTAACGGTGGTTTGAGGAATGCCGTTTTGCTGCAAGTTGGTGAAAGACATTTCTAGTTGGTTAAGGCGACGAGTACTCAAATCCTCAACCACATCCTGACGATCTAGAACTTCCTGAAACACTTTTAGACCCCGTTCCCGATTAATGAGATTTAACCCCAGGGTGAGGATAAGGGGAGAGGTGGCCCACACAATTTGCTGGGTGATCATAGCGGCTATAGTTCCCCCCACAGAAGCAATTAAAGAAAAATATTCAGTAACGGTTAACCAATGGCGAGAGTTGGTAGTCATGGGGGATCAGTTCAGAAGGGTAATTACTAAAACGCTTTTAGTTCAATTAAGTTTCCGCATTAAAATCCCATCGCTTTAGCTACGGCTGCAATTTGGGGTTTAATGCCGGACTTGACTTGATTATCACTATTATGAACAGCACAATCAGGATCTTTCAAGCCATTACCTGTTAGCACACAAACCACTGTCGCACCATCGGGAACCTGTTCTTTGACTTTTAACAGTCCGGCAACGGAGGCGGCACTGGCTGGTTCACAGAAAATCCCTTCCTTACCGGCTAATAAACGGTAAGCATCTAAAATTTCTTCGTCAGTGACCGCCTGGAATTCACCTTGACTGGCTTTAGAGGCTTCCCAGGCTTTTTCCCAATTAGCAGGATTACCAATACGAATGGCCGTGGCTAAGGTTTCGGGATGAGCTACGGGGCTACCAGCAATAAACGGGGCGGCTCCTGCGGCTTGAAATCCCATCATGCGAGGTAGGCGATCGCTTTTTCCCAAGGCTTTATACTGACAAAAGCCCATCCAATAGGCACTGATATTACCGGCATTACCCACGGGAATACAAAGCCAATCGGGGGCATTTCCTAACACGTCCACCACTTCAAACGCGGCTGTTTTTTGTCCCTCTAAACGATAGGGATTAACGGAATTAACCAGAGTAACAGGATATTTTTCTGAGAGTTCCCGCACTGCGCTGAGGGCTTCATCAAAGTTGCCATCAATGGCGATTACTTCTGCTCCATAGATTAAAGCTTGACCTAATTTCCCCAAAGCTACGTAGCCATCGGGAATTAACACAAAAGCTCGCATTCCGGCCCGTCTAGCATAGGCCGCTGCGGCTGCCGAAGTATTGCCCGTACTGGCACAAATGACCGCCTTGGCTCCCGCTTCCTTAGCCTTAGAAATGGCCATGGTCATGCCCCGATCCTTAAAACTGCCGGTGGGATTTAACCCGTCATATTTAGCAAACACTTTAACGCCTCGATCAATCTCAGCCGCGATCGCCGGCACAGGAATGAGGGGAGTGTTGCCTTCTAGAAGGGTGATAACAGGGGTCTGTTCAGTGACGGGTAAAAAGGCTCGATAGGTTTCAATTAAACCGCGCCAACGACAAGCTGAAGTTTGAGGACAGACAAGGTTCCCCGTTTGCACAGAAGATAAATAATTGGCAGTAGAAAGGGTCATAAACTTGGATTGATAGAAGGTTTCAGCAGGTAGTGTGGGACAACGGGTTTAGGAAAACGCAGGATGCCTAATCCACTATTGTACCGATATTCAGGGACTTTAATTTAGACAACTTTTGCTCAGCAGCAATTCCAAATTCAAATGGTATAAATAGAGACAGAAAAACTTTGACCTATAGGAAGTTATGAATAAAGAGAAAAGTGTCTACTGATTTTGCAGAGAGAAAGATGGAAGTAAACGACCTAAGTTTTGACGGAATCGTTCACTGTTTAAACGAGGTCATTGGGAAGATAGATGACCCCCGTTCGGTTAGTAATGCAACGAAATATAGTCTAAGAGAGGCGATACTGGGGGCATTTGCCGCCTTTTTTATGCAAAATGAGTCATTTTTAGAGTACCAACGTCAGCTTAACAGCCGTTGTGGGCGAGATAATGCTCAGAGCTTGTTTGGACTAGAAAAAATACCAACAGTAGAACAGATTCGCAACATTGTGGATGGGGTAGCAGCGAGTAGTCTATTCCCTTTGTTTGGGTTAATTTACCAAGCATTGAGGAGCATGGGATTCTTGAAAGCCTATGAAATATTGAGGGGAAATCTTCTAGTAGCAATGGATGGGACAAATTACTACAGTTCGGAAAAAGTAAATTGTCCATGCTGTTCAACCAAAACGTCAAAACAGGGAAAAGTCACCTACTTCCATCAGGCATTATTGCCCGTGATTGTTTCCCCAGACCATGAATCAGTTTTTTCCTTACCCCCTGAATTTATTACCCCTCAAGACGGGTCTGAAAAGCAAGATTGCGAGCAAAATGCGGCGAAACGTTGGATAAGTAACCATGCTAGTTTGTTTGCGGGACAGAAGATAACTCTGCTAGGGGATGACTTGTACAGTCGTCAGCCCACTTGTCAGCACTGTCTCGACCACGATTTCAACTTTATCTTCGTCTGTTTACCGACTTCTCATCCCACACTCTATGAATGGTTAAACTATTTAGAAGCTAATGGAGAAGTCAAAACCACTCAACACCGACGTTGGAATGGGAAGTATTTCGAGATTTGGCACTGCCGTTATCTCAATCAGATTCCCCTGCGAGACCAACAGCCTGCTTTGTTGGTTAACTGGTGTGAGCTAAAAATCCACCGCGAATCCGATGCTCAACTTCTTTATCACAATAGTTGGATTACCAATCATTTTCTCACCCCTCACATCGTTCTTGATGTCTGTCGTGCTGGACGGACTCGTTGGCGTACTGAGAACGAGAATCACAATATTCTCAAAAATCGAGGCTATCACTTAGAGCATAATTTTGGGCATGGTAAACAACACCTCGCCTCTGTTTTGCTTACCCTGAATTTGCTGGCTTTTCTCTTGCACACGGTTTTAGGTTTGGTTGATGAACGTTACCAGAGAATTCGCGTCCAACGCGGCACTCGTAAGGGATTCTTTCAAGATATTCTCTCTTTGACCAAATATCTGTTCTTTGAAAGCTGGCATCATCTTTTAGATTTTATGCTTGATGACTCAGTTTCTCTCGCTGTCTCGAATTCTTCCTAGTTGATTAATTGGCAATTTTCATAGCAAAACCCTTGCCAGTAAATACATCGAGCCTTTTGTATCTTTGACTACATTCTGAATTTGGAATTGCTGTTTGCTCAGAGAGGAGCCACTGTTAAAGGAGTATGGGTGACAAGTAAACAGAGCTAAAGATTAACTTGGTGGGCTTCCGCGTAAATTTTTAAGGCCGCTGCCATTTTCTTTTCACAGTCTGCTCCTTGGGATTGAAACCAGGCAAAAGTATTCGCATCGACAGGGACAAGCACATTGAGCAGTTCTACCGGTTGCCACCAGCGAGATTGACTGAAAAATTCTTCTGTTAAGGGAGCAATATCTGAAGTATCAATGTCCTCCTCAGTCAAGGAATCAAGTTTCTCCCAATTCGTTTTTGAGGTATTGTTCATAGCGTTTGCGTTCATAAGGTAGAGCTTTACGAAGGGAAATTATGCGAATAACCTAAGGTTTGGGTTCTGAAAAAACGATCACAACTACTCGACCGTCCATAAGTCCAAGCCCAAGCCAGCGATCTTCGCCATAGTTTTGTTTGGTATCAAGGGAAATCCGCAGGGGAAATCGAAAGACTTTCGGCGCGTCTGCAAAGTCAAGGTTGTGCTTTTCAATATTGGCTAAATTTTTCTGCTCATCTCATTCAAATTTCATGATTTCATTTTACTCGTTTTAGAATGATCCTTGGCAGTTAAAAATACCAAGAAGAATCAGTTTTGGAGGCAAAGGGCAGGGAAGTTACAACGAGTTAAATTCTGTGTTTTTGTATGCTTAGGCAACTTTTGCTAAAAGAGGAGCCGCCTTTAACAGTTTCTGCGTGTATTCATTTTGCGGATGGGTAAAAATCGACTCAGTTTCCCCTATTTCCACAATCTGTCCTCGATTCATCACTGCAATGCGATCGCATAAAAAGCGAGCGACCCAAAGATCGTGGGTAATGAAGAGATAGGTCAAATTGAAAGCGGATTTGAGTTCTAACATCAGGTCAAGCACTTGACTTTGCACACTGGCATCCAACATACTAACTGGTTCATCACAGATAATCAATTTAGGTTTAGTAATTAATGCCCTGGCGATCGCCACTCGTTGTTGTTGGCCCCCCGATAGATCCCTGGGATAACGATGATAATACTCTTCCACAGGGGTTAATCGTACTCGTTCTAACATGGCCTTAACCTCTTGTTCAGCCTCGTCAGGGGTCGCCAATTGATGAATAAAAAGGGGATCGGCGATCGCTTGGCCCACAGTCATCATCGGATTGAGACAGGCATGGGGATCTTGGAAAATCATTTGAATTTGCCGACGTTTTTGGCGCATTTGGGCTTCTGAAAGTTGGGTTAGATCTTCACCATCAAAGATGACTGAGCCAGAGGTCGGTTTAAGTAATTGTAAAATGGTACGTGAAAGGGTGCTTTTACCGCAGCCCGATTCTCCGACCAGTCCTAGGGTTTCGCCAGGATAAAGATTAAAATTAATGTCATCAACGGCTTTAATTAGTTTTTTTTCTTGAGTGAAAAATTGCTGGATTAGATTGCCTTCTAAACTAAAATATTGCTTTAGTTGGCTGACTTGCAAGAGGGGTTCGGGTAACGGTTCTAATGCTTCTGCCGGAGTGCCAATCTCATGAATATGGAGAGCCGCTTCTAACAGAGATTGGGTATAGGGGTGATTCGGTTGATACAAAATCTGGTTAATTTCCCCCATTTCCACAATTTCGCCGCCATTCATCACCGCCAGGCGATCGCAGTATTCCCCCACCATTGCTAAATCATGGGAAATCAACAGCAAACCCATCTGATCTTCGGCACATAAACGGGTTAATTCCTGCAAAATTTCCGCCGCGACGGTGACATCTAAACTGGTTGTTGGTTCATCTGCCACAATCATTTTCGGTTTTAATAACAAAGCCAGAGCCATAGCAACCCGTTGTCGCATACCGCCACTAAATTCGTGAGGATATTGGCCCCAACGATCCGCCGTAATTTTGACCCGTCCCAAGGTTTCCAAGGCGATCGCCTTCGCCTGGGTACGAGATAACTGGGGTTGATGGGACTGTAGGGTTTCTAAACAGTGATCACCGATGGTCATCAAAGGATCTAGGCGTGTCATGGGATCTTGAAACACTAAGGCCACCACTTCCCCCCGAAATTGCCGTAAGGCCGTTGTTTCTAAATCAAAAACCGATTTCCCCTCAAAATAAATGGCCCCTTGATGATGGGAAGACTCTGGTAACAAACGCATGACCGTTCTTCCTAAGGTGGATTTACCACAGCCGGATTCCCCCACCAATCCTAACTTTTCGCCTCGATTGAGGGTAAAGGACACTTCCTTAATTGCCCAATTTTCACTGTGGGGATAGGCAACCGACAGGTTTTCAACGGCAAAAAGGGGTGAGTTCATTGGTTTTGTTTCCTCGGTCTTAGGGCGATCGTTTCAATAACTACCCTGTATTATCGTAGAATTGGGAAGAATTTAAGAAGAATCCACTGCTAAATAACCCATGCAACGCCGACAACTGATTCGCTATACGGGAGCCACTGCCCTTGCCACGTTAGGAACGCTGGGAATGGCTGCCTTTCGTCCCAGTCAAGCCCAGTCAACAAGCGGTTCTTTGTTAGTGGAATGGTTGGGACACAGTGCCTTTCTGTTTACAGGCGGCGGAACTCGAATTTTAGTTAATCCCTTTCGGGCGATCGGCTGCACGGCAGGTTATCGCTTACCCAAGGTCAAAGCAGATCTCGTTTTAATTAGCTCTCAACTCTGGGATGAAGGTGCGGCGGAGAATTTGCCAGGTAATCCCAAAATTCTATTTGAGTCAGGGGTTTATGAAATTAATGGCTTTAAAATTCAGGGTGTGGGGATGCCCCATGATCGAGTTGGCGGTAATCGTTTTGGTAATAATGTGGCTTGGCGTTGGACTCAGGGCGGCATTCGGGTAGCCCATCTTGGCGGAGCCGCTTCTCCCATTACCGATGAACAAAAGATTTTATTGGGAAGCCCTGATGTGGCCATGATTCCCGTTGGCGGTGGCCCCAAAAACTATACCCCTGAAGAAGCAAAGGCCGCCATGTTAGTCCTAAATCCGAGGGTAATGATTCCCACTCAGTATGCCACCGTCGCCTCAGATAAGAGCAAATGCGATTTGCAACCGGTGACGAGTTTTTTGGATTTGGTTAAGGGAATGAATATGACCTATGTCGCCGGTAATCAATTGCTATTAAAACGAAGTGATTTACCCAAAGAGGGAACTTTAATTCGGGTCTTTAATGAGCGCAGTGTTTTGAAAGCTTAAGTTTAAGGCTAAACTCAACTGACCTGAACCAACGGAGAAAAAGCTAAGTCTATATCGGGAGAACTACTTTGTAATCAAGGATGTTTTGCAAATGAGAGCATCGATTCGGTTTAGGACAAAATTATTATGTCTCATTCTCAGTATTGCGTTTTGGTTTGTCTTAATAGTTCCCGTTCAAGCGCAGTCACTCCCTTATTTTGCTGTTCTCTCCCCGCCAGGCGAGCCTTTAGCACTGCATGTTCTTAATAGACTGAGTTTTGGTCCAAAATCTGGTGATTTAGAACATATTCAGGCGATCGGGATAGACGCATATCTTCAGGAGCAACTTTCCCCGAATAATCGGCTTCAGCCGATAGATCTTGAACAAAAACTTGATCGCTTATCTAGTATTTTTCTAACTTCTCCCCAATTATTGCAAATTTTTCCTCAATCTATACAAGGGAAAAAGCTCACCCTCGAAGAACGAAACCAGTTCAGACGACTAATCCGTTCGCAAGCTATTACAGCTCGCCTATTAAGAGCGACAGAAAGCCCGCAACAGTTACAGGAAATAATGACGGCTTTTTGGTTTAATCATTTCAATGCTTCTTTCGATAAAGGCAATAATAGTATACTGATTAGCTCCTATGAAAATCAAGCTCTACGGCCCAATGCACTCGGCAATTTTCGAGATTTATTAGAGGCAACAGCGAAACATCCTGTTATGTTGACCTATCTTGACAATATTCGCAATCAAGCTCCCAATCCTCGTAATCCTAAGGTCGGAATCAATGAAAACTATGCCCGTGAGCTGCTAGAATTACATACCCTTGGTATAGATGGTGGTTACAAACAGTCAGATGTCATTGCTTTAGCACGAATTTTAACAGGGTGGGGAATTGTATCAGGAAAACAGTTAGCCGATGTCGATCTGAAGGGTAATGGTTTTTATTTTGAAAGCAAGCGTCATGATTTTAGCGATAAGGTTTTTCTTGGTCGCACCATTAAGGGAACAGGAGAAGCGGAGGGAGAGCAAGTTTTAGATATTTTAGCCAAACATCCTGCAACAGCGAAACATTTAAGTTATAAATTAGCTCAATATTTTGTCAGCGATCGCCCGCCTCAATCTTTAGTGAATCGTCTTAGCCAAAGCTATTTAAAGAGTGATGGCAATATTAAAGCGGTTTTGGATACCTTGTTTCATAGTCCCGAATTTCGAGATCCCCAATACTTTGGTAAAAAATTTAAAACTCCCTACGAATATGTGGTTTCTAGTATTCGTGCAAGTGATTTAAAAATTACTAATGCAGGCAAGGTTGATGGGATACTAAAGCAAATGTCAATGGGAATTTATGATTGCCTCACTCCTAATGGTTATGCCAATACCGAAGAGGTTTGGTTAAACCCTGATGCTTTATTACGACGTTTAACTTTTGCAACCATCGTAACTAGCAAAAAAGTTGGATTTTTGAAACCCTCTGATCCTACGTCGTCATCTCTCAAAACAGAAGATTTGTACCGTACCTTGGGTGATAGATTTTCTAAGAATACTCAACAAGTGATCGCCAATAGTCCTCCCGATCAAGGGGCAATGTTAATTTTGGGAAGCCCTGAATTTATGTATCACTAACAATTGTGATTCTGTAACTTAAGACTGTTTTATTTGTTAGTTGATTTTTTAGCGCACAAAAAAACTATTTGGTGGACTTACCTATGAAACGACGAGATTTTTTACAATACGGAACCCTCGCAACAGGCAGTCTCTTTCTCAGCTTGGGAGCTAGTCAATGGCTGTTTAAAGCTCAAGCTGCGACTTCTTCCCCCCAAAGACTGATCGTAATTCTTTTACGAGGAGCCGTTGATGGGTTAAATATACTTGTTCCTTATGCCGACCCCACTTATTACGAAGTTCGTCCCCAAATTGCGATCGCCGCTCCCAATAACGCCAACGGTGCATTAGCTTTAGACGACCGATTTGGCTTACATCCCTCCCTATCCTCCCTGCTGCCACTCTGGCAAAACAAGAGCCTAGCTTTTATTCCTGCTTCTGGTTCTCCTGATCCCACTCGTTCTCATTTTGAGGCCCAAGATTATCTGGAAAGCGGTACACCTGGCCAGAAAAAAACTACGACAGGTTGGCTAAATCGCTTACTCGCCGAATTTAATGACCGAAATCCTGTACAAGCTGTGAATGTTGGTAATACAACACCTCGTATTTTAATCGGCCCTCATGCGATCGCCAGTTTAGCCCCTGGCAATGCTGCTAATCGTTCCCTTCCTATTGACCAACCTAAAATTAGCAATGCTTTTGATCGTTTGTATCAAGGACAGGCTAGTATTGATCGAATTTATCGGGAAGCTCGAACCGCTCGGCAGATATTATTAGCAAATTTAAACAAGGAAATGACAGCGGCCAGTCAAGGGGCCCCGTTACCCAATGGTTTTGTTGGAGACGCTCAACGAATCGCCAAAATTATGACCCAAGATCCCAACGTACAAATAGCCTTTATTGATTTGGGCGGATGGGACACCCATGTTGATCAGGGCAGTTCCCAGGGATCATTAGCCAACCGATTGCAGCCCTTAGGAGAAGGTGTAGCTGCCTTAGTTCAAGGATTAGGGAATCTTTACAAAAACACAGTTATCGTCGTGATGTCGGAATTTGGCCGCACAGTACGAGAAAATGGCAGTGGAGGAACGGATCACGGACATGGCAATGTAATGTGGTTAATGGGAGGCAGCCTAAAAGGAGGTCAAATATACGGTAGCTGGCGAGGTCTAGCAACGTCAGAACTTTACGAAGAAAGAGATGTACCTGTCTTGACAGATTTTCGAGATCCTCTCTCAACAATTTTGGCAGGGCATTTCCAATTAAGTTCTGCCCAACTGAAGCGAGTCTTTCCAGACTACGGAATACAGCAACATTTACCGTTTCTTTAGTTTTAATCCAGTGCAATCGTCATCGACCTGAGACAAAATTAGAATATAAGAGGCGGGTTTTCCTTTTCTTATTTTTTGCAGGATGGGATCTTGGCCGTTTGGCTTATTGGCTGTCGGCAAAGGACAGATGGACAGATCCATCGCTAAAATAGAAAATAATTGAGTTACTTTGGGGAGCAAACCTCTGTCTCTTACTTTTGTCTCTGTTCTACCGGAAAACGGACTACCCCCTCAACATCTATTAGTTTTACTACATGGTTGGGGAGCGGATGCCAATGATTTGTCGCCTTTGGCTTCTATCTTAAATTTGCCGACCTATCAAAGTATTTTTCCCAACGCTCCCTTTTCCCATCCTCAGTTTTCTTGGGGGAGGGCTTGGTATGACCTTGAGCGTCAAGATTATCGAGGTTTGGTGGAATGTCGTCAGATGTTACAAGCTTGGTTGTTGTCCTTGGAAGCAGAAACCGGGATTCCTTTAGAGCGCACTATTCTAGGGGGTTTTTCCCAGGGAGCAGCCATGGCTCTGGATGTGGGTCTAAGTTTGCCGGTGGCGGGCCTATGTAGTTTGAGTGGTTATCTGCATTTTCAGCCTCAGCATCTACCCTCTTCCCCACCGCCCATTTTTATGGTTCATGGTCAACAAGATATGGTCGTACCTATTCAGGCAGCCCATCAAGCCCGCAATGAGCTTAAGGCGATCGCGGCCCAGGTGGAATATCACGAATTGGCAATGGGTCATGAGATCCCTCAGTTGGTGTTGCAACTTTTGAAAACGTTTATTGAAAACCATACCGTGCCGGTCTGAGTCTGAAATTCTTAGATATTTTCTGAGGTTAGGATTGCCGTCAATATAAAATATTTTAAAGAAATTGGCTTAAAAACGAGTAAGCATTTTAAGATGCAAAGGATATCCCAAGAAAACGGAAAAAGCGATAATTTTGTCATCCGGTCTGAAAAAAAAGTCCTGGGTTACAAACTAAAGAGCTTACCGTTAGCTTGGCCTCAATCTCAGAAAACGCTATGACCATTGCTGCGCCAAAATCTCTCGAAACCTCAGACGCTGATCTGCCAGCGAAGAAAAAGTCTAAAATCATTGGTGTTCCCTCAGAAACATATCCCAATGAATGTCGGGTAGCTGTAACCCCTGATACTGCTCAGAAACTTCAAAAACTTGGTTTTGAGATTATTGTACAAACGGGAGCCGGAGCCAAGGCCAATTTTGCTGATGCTCTCTATGAGCAGGTGGGTTGTCAGATTGTCCCCGATGCGTCAACCATCTTTTCCACCGCCGATATTATTCTCAAGGTTCGTCAACCTTCTCTCACTGAAGTTGAGAACTTTCCCCTAGGAAAAACTCTGATTAGTTTTATTTGGCCAGCCCAAAATGCTGAATTACTGGAAAAATTAGCCGAAAAACAGGCTACGGTGATTGGAATGGATGCGGTGCCTCGTATTAGTCGTGCCCAAAAGTTAGATGCCCTCAGTTCCATGGCCAATATTGCCGGTTATCGCGCTGTTATTGAGGCTGCTAATAATTTTGGCCGCTTTTTCACTGGACAAATTACTGCTGCCGGTAAGGTTCCCCCTGCTAAAGTGCTGGTCATTGGGGCCGGTGTGGCTGGTTTGGCGGCGATCGGAACCGCCAAGGGATTAGGGGCGATCGTTCGTGCTTTTGATACTCGACCAGTGGTTAAGGAACAGATAGAAAGTCTGGGCGGAGAATTCCTGATGCTGGAATTTAAGGAAGATGGCACTGGGGAAGGTGGTTATGCCAAAACCATGAGTAAGGAATTTATCGATGCGGAAATGGCTCTTTTTGCTGAGCAGGCCAAGGAAGTCGATATTATTATTACGACGGCTTTGATTCCTGGACGACCGGCTCCGAAGTTGATTACGGAAGCGATGGTTGCCAGTATGAAGGCGGGTTCTGTTGTGGTTGACCTGGCCGCAGAACAGGGCGGTAATTGTGAGGTCACGAAGCCTGGAGAAGTTTATCGCTATAACGATGTCACGATTATTGGCTATACCGATTTACCGAGTCGTATGGCGAATCAGTCTAGTCAGCTATATGGTACTAATCTTTGGCATTTGCTCAAGGATATGGGCGGGTCTGAAGAGTATCAGGTGAATTTGGAAGATGAAGTCGTACGAGGAGCTTTGATTCTCCATGAGGGCAAAATTACCTGGCCGCCTCCCAAAATTGCTGCTCCTTCCCCCCAAACGACCAGTCCTACTCCTAAGGTAGAGGTGACAACAGTTAGCACGGAAAAGACTCAAAAAAAATCGAATGGTTTAGTCTGGGTGGTGTTAGCAGCCTTGGCTTTGGTGGGGATTGGTGTCGGTGCGCCGGCTTCTTTCTTATCTCATTTAACGGTATTTGTACTGGCTTGTTTGGTGGGTTGGCAGGTGATTTGGAATGTTTCGCCTGCGTTGCATACGCCTTTGATGAGTGTGACGAATGCGATTAGCGGCATCATTATTATCGGTGGGATGTTACAGATTTCTGGCCCGTTAAATTCTCCAACGACTATCCTTGGCGCGATCGCCATTTTGGTCGGTACAATCAATATTTCAGGTGGTTTTTTAGTAACCCAACGAATGCTAAAAATGTTCAAACGTTAATCTTTTAATGAGGGAACTAAGATGGCCAGAAAATCAAAGGAATTTCGTCAGCTATTCTATCAAGACAGTGTGCAATCTGCCAGGGTTTCGCGTCTCTCCACACAAAGCCAAAGAGAAAGTGAAGCTTTTAGACGTTTTAAAGCAACTCTAGAAGGTCAACCTGAAAATGAAGGGAAGATTTTTATTACGAATCCCCAGGGGTTTGGGAAAATGTCTGAAAAGCTGATGAAATTTATCCGTCCCTATTTGCATACGACGGAAAGCTATGAAGACCGTCTATGTCTTTTTGATATGGCCGTTCTGGCCTGGAATTTAGCGATTCTGCCCTCTGCCAAACGAGAGGAATTTTTGACTAGTTACCTTGCAGAACAAGTTAATCCACTAGACCGAGAAGCCCTAGAAATGTTTGTCGATTTTCGGGATTTACTCACAGAACTCATTCAACGAAAATTAAAACTCTTTGGCAAAGAGAAACGTTTTATTGATGATTTTCAGTTGGTCGAAGATGATGAGGAACTTCGGGTAATGGTAACGTCTTCGTTGTCTCTCTAAGTCTCTTAGGAAAGGGCGATCGCTGATCCTATGCTTGATCCTATTGAGATTAAGTTAATTGCCATTGGGGGCAAACATGACGTGCTAATACAAAACCCTAACTCCCAACGATTCACTTTCAACTATTCACTCTCAACTATTTACTCAATCATGTCCAGCAGTTTACAAACCGTCGCCTATATTGCGGCCAGTGTGCTTTTTATCTTTAGCTTGGGTGGACTGTCTAACCAAGAAACGGCTCGCAAGGGAAATGTTTACGGCATCATCGGAATGTTAATTGCGGTTTTGGCCACCGTTCTCGGTAGTAGTTTTTCGGGATACGCAGCCTTATTCGGGGCGATTATTCCAGCCGTTTTCATTGGAGCCATTTTAGCTTCCCGTGTGGCCATGACCTCCATGCCAGAATTGGTGGCTATTCTCCATAGTTTTGTGGGTTTAGCAGCCGTTTTAGTGGGTGTTGCTAATTATTTAGCCCCCGATCCGGCGATCACTGGCGTAGAAGAAACCATCCACCAAATTGAGATTTACGTCGGCACTTTTATTGGGGCTGTCACCTTTACCGGTTCGATTATTGCTTTTGGTAAGTTGCGAGCCATTATTAGTAGCAAACCCTTGTTATTACCGGCTCGTCATCTGCTCAATATTGGTCTTTTAGTTGGTTCGGTCATTCTCGGTGTTCAGTTTATGGGTCTGGAGGCTCCCCAGGGATTGCAACCGTTACTAATTATGTCTGCTCTAGCGGGTATTCTCGGTTTGCACCTGGTGGCGGCGATCGGGGGTGCGGATATGCCGGTGGTCATTTCCATGCTGAATAGCTATTCGGGCTGGGCGGCGGCGGCGGCGGGTTTTATGCTTTCCAATGATCTGTTAATTATTACTGGGGCTTTGGTGGGCAGTAGTGGCGCGATTCTGAGTTACATTATGTGTCGGGCGATGAACCGTTCTTTTATTAGCGTTATCCTCGGTGGTTTTGGGGAAGGGGTTAGTAAACCGAGTAGTTCAGAAACATCCTCGCCGGTGGGTACGGTGACAGCAACAACGGTGGATGAGGTCGCTGATCTCTTGCTTAGTGCCTCCAGTGTGATTATTACCCCTGGTTATGGTATGGCAGTTGCCCAAGCTCAACACGCGGTTTCTGACATTACCAAGCTACTCCGCGATCGCAAAATTCCGGTGCGTTTTGGTATTCATCCGGTGGCGGGGCGTTTACCCGGTCACATGAATGTGTTATTGGCTGAGGCAAATGTTCCCTACGACATCGTGTTGGAAATGGACGAAATCAATGAAGATTTTCCTGAAACGGATGTAGTCTTAGTGATTGGAGCTAATGATACAGTAAACCCCAGCGCGTTGGAAGATCCTGGTAGCCCGATCGCCGGAATGCCTGTGTTAGAAGTTTGGAAATCCCATCATGTGGTAGCAATGAAACGCAGTATGGCTTCGGGTTATGCGGGCGTGGAAAATCCTTTGTTTTATAAGGAAAATACCCAGATGTTATTTGGCGATGCGAAGAAAAATGTTGATGCGATTCTCAGTAATTTGCGAGAAAAATTAGACAGTGGTAAATTAGAGAAGGTGTTAGTTAAGGCTTAATCTGAATTGAAAGGGAGAGACCAAATCTTTCCCTTTTCCATTTATTTTCTGAAAATTTTCTCATTATCGCGATCACCAAGAATATGATAATCAGCATTGAGCAAATATAAAAAAGATTGCTACTTTCTTAAGCAAAAACCTATTTACAGAAAATAAACCGTGATCGCTTTTTGAAAGTTAAATTAAATACGAATATATTGACAGGGAGGCTTATACGAGGACAGACACAACGGACAGTCATAACGCGATCGCTGTTTTCAAAATTTTATCATCCTTATCTTTTTTGATGGATGAACTTACTGAACGAACTCAAGACGCGATCGCCTTATAGAATCAGTACAGGATGTCGCATTAAGGCTTGGGAAAGAGAAAATACCTTGGACTGCTCATCACATCATTAGACCTTATTGACTTGTTAACCAAAGGATCATCTTCTGATGATTTTTCTTTAATGTCTCAACGTTAGGATTCAAAACTGTTGGGATATACAGCATTTTTAGTTAAAGAAAAATTGAGAACAAAAAATCGAAAAAGTCCTTATGTCTAATGTAAGCCGCAGACAAATTTTGTATTTCTTAGGTGGTAGTGCTGGTGTCGCCGTTCTGGATTCCGTATTAGGAGGTCGCTCAACTTTATTACCGAGCGCATCGGCCCAAACAGCCTCTTTTACGCCAGTTCGTGTTCCCCATCCTCTCGATATTTATCAAGAAAAATCCAGTTGGTTATCCACAGGGGTGGGAACTGGAGAAACGCTTCCTCCCGCAACCAATCCAAACCTGAGCAGTTTCAGTGTTACGGATGATGTCGTTGTTCCGCCAGAATTTGAACGTTATGTGATTGTCCAATGGGGCGATCGCGTTTTCCCTGATGCCGACGACTATTTTGGCTATAACTGTGACTACACAGGCTTTGTCCCCCTCAATGGCGATAATGCTGGTTTGCTTTGGGTGAATCATGAATATGTTTCTTTCCCGATTTCCACTTTAGCCCCTGGAACCCCTAGCGATCTAGCCACCTTTCCCACTTCCTTTGCGGCGGTGATTGGTTTCAATCTGCCTACAGCTACCAGTGTGTCAGCCCTATCTCCTACAGATAGAAGACTTTTATTCGGAGAATTTCTTTACAATCTTGGTGGTTCCGTCGTTCGTATTCAGAAAAATCGCCAAGGACGTTATCAAGTTCAGCGAGATCCTCGAAACCGTCGTCTGACAGGACTTTCTGGATTAGCCATCAATGCTAGTCGTTCTGATGCCTATAAGACGGTTATCTCCTGGGGAGTCACTCCCCACCAACAAGGGAATTACAATTACTTAGTGGGAACGGGCCCAGCCTCTATACAAGTTTTCAATCTTAGTACTGATGGTTTAGGGAATCGAATTATCGGTACAGCCTATAACTGCTCTGGCGGTACAACGCCCTGGGGAACAGTTCTATCAGGAGAAGAAAACTTCCAAGGCGATGCAACCTTCTTTGTGGGAGTAACGGAAGCGGTTCAACCCAATGGAACTCAAACCGCATATATCAGTGGGACGACCGGTGCTGAATTTGGCTTGGTAGGGGAAAAATACGGTTGGATGGTTGAAATTGATCCAGCAACACCCTCTGTTCGAGCGAAAAAACATACAGCCCTAGGTCGTTTCCGCCATGAAAATATTGGCTTACGAGCAGAAGCCGGTAAAAAGCTGATTGCTTACATGGGAGACGATCGCCGAGGTGGTCATACCTACAAATTTGTGAGCAGTGGCACAATCAACTCTAACCTTGCAAATAAAAACAATAGCCAATTATTTGAGAACGGAACTTTGTACGTTGCCAAATACAATGCCGATGGGTGCGACCTTTAGTTGATGAAGGAAAAGAAAAGTGTTAACATGAGATGAAAAGTGACAAAGAGGAAACAATGATGACAGCAAAACTAATTAATGTAGAGGGTTCAAAGATAAAAATAGAACTAACATTAGAACTCAGTCGTTCAATGTTGGATACAGAAATAAATATTCAAAAAGGCTTAAACGAAGTAGGTTGCATCGCCAGCAAAGAAGCCTTGAAATATTTAGATACAGATGGTTCACCCTTAAAAATCGGTGAAGAAATCTGGAAGAGTAAGGGAGAGCAACCGAAAGAATATCAAACACCTTATGGTGAGGTTATAGTGAATCGTCATGTATATCAGCGTTCACCTTTGAGGAAAAACGTATTGCCCCTTAGAAAGAGAAGCAAGGATAATCATAACATCAACGCCATTATTGGCAAAACAGGTATCCTCAAAAATGTCAGGGATGGCAGGCAAAGAGGTGAAAAATGATTTATTAGAAAATCATGGTAGAAAAGTAGCGCTATCCTATATCCAAAGATTGAGTGAAGCAGTAGGAAGTGTGGTACAGGCAAAAGAAGAAGCGTGGAGTTATGCCCCGCCCAAGGAGGATAGCCAAATTGCAACAGTGGGAATAGGATTAGATGGAACCTGTATGCTGATGTGTGAGGATGGCTACCGTGAAGCAATGGTGGGAACCGTTTCCCTATACGATAGTGAAGGCGAACGTCAACATACAATCTATCTAGGTGCGGCACCAGAGTATGGAAAAAAGAGTTTTCTAGAAAGATTAGAAAGAGAAATTGAGCGAGCGAAAAAACGTTATCCAGAGGCAACATTGGTCGGGATAGCAGACGGGGCAGAATCAAATTGGAAGTTTTTAGAAAAGCAAACGGAAGAACAGATATTAGATTTCTATCATGCCTCTGGTTACTTAGGTGCCTTGGCAGAAGCGTTGCATCCGAATACAGTGTCAAAACAAAAAGAATGGTTGACTGAAAATTGTCGAGAACTCAAGCATGAAAAAGGAAAAGCAGGAGAACTGCTAAATCTGATGAAAGAAGTCAAAGAAGAAAAAAGTCATTCTAAGAATCTTACCGAGAAACTACAAGCGGCGATTACTTATTACGAGAATCATCAGCATCAAATGGATTATGCTGAATACATAGAGAAAAAGTATCCGATTGGTTCAGGTGTTACGGAAGCAGCTTGTAAGACGTTGGTCAAACAACGATTATGTTGTTCAGGGATGCGATGGAAGGAAAAAGGAGCAGGAATTATTTTGAGCCTACGAGCTTTGGTATTGACCAAGGAACGATGGAGTCAATTTTGGGCAAAACTTGATCAATATGGGTTCCCTGTAGAACCCTGATTACAACAGCTTTTATCAACTAAAGGTCGCACCCATGCCGATGGCACAGGACAATGGATTCCTCTCTTAATGTCAACCCCCACCAACCCCAATGTACCGAGTGTCCTATCTTCTGTACAGTTGGCCCAGCAGGGAGCGATTAGTAGTAACGGGAATACCTACTTTCCCCGTCGTGCGGGGATTGCCGGTCAAACTGAAAACGGTGGATCTTTTCAGATGACCGTTGCCAATGAAGCCACCTCTTTACCTGGTTATCAAAATAAAACCTTAGCTGATTTCTATACTAGCCAAGGAGCAATTTTGTGTGATACCTATCTGGCCTCTAATTTGGTAGGCGGAACCCCCGGCGGTCGTCCAGAGGATCTCGAAGTTCATCCCCTCACCCAAGAAGTCTTTATTTCCTATACTGATAATCGCCCCTCCGGTGACGGCTATCCTGATTCTCGAATTTTTGTTGTCGCTAAATACAACGCAAATCTAAATACCACCCAACATTTTGGTGGACTCTACAAGATTACCGAAGATAGCAGCGATGGCAGTGGAACCACTTTTCACTGGCAAATTTTTAAACAGGGCGGTGAAGATAACACCACGGGTGGCGGCGGCATCAATGCACCCAACGGGACTGGCTTTGCGATGTCGGATAATTTGGCTTTCGATCCTCAAGGAAATCTGGTCGGCGTTATTGATATGTCAACGGATAAGCATAACGGCTTCTCCACCGGAGCTAATCCGACCCAAACTACCATTGATCACACCGTCGTCGGAAATGCTGAAAACCTACTGGGTTGCTTTGGCAATAACTGGATGTATGTGATTCCAGCTAGTGGAACTGATGCGGGTAAAGTTATTCCTTTGGCCTATGGCCCCGTGCGCTGTGAAATGACTGGCCCCACTTTTGTCGGGAATACCTTGCTGTTATCAGTTCAGCACCCTTCGGAAGATTCCCCCATCGGGAATACCACTTTGCTAAATCGTCAGATTCAAATTCTTGCTTTAGATGGAACGACCTTTAATCAAAATCGGACGGTTCCTCGTGGTAGTAATTGGCCCAGTAACCTAATCGGAGATCCTTCTGGGCCACCTCGTTCAGCAGTTATTGGCATTCAACGACAGGGAGGAGGAGCTTTCTTTTAAGATTTTAAGATCTAGTCAGTTCAATGTATTACAGGGGTCAACCTGGCCCCTGTTTTTCGTTTTAGCCGCAGCCTGGCAAGGCCTGAAAGTTCGACCTTACGTTATAATTACTGCAAAAAGTCATGGTTATGGATACAAAAAATTTAAGCGATCGCGTCCATCTTATTAGTCCATCTTATTAGTCCATCTTAACAAGCGGTTGAACCGTCAGCGATCACGTAGCAAGAAGCTTGACCGTCCTGGGAGCAACGGAGAAAAAACCTGAATTTGATTTTTGTGTAGAGTTGCCAATCAGGTATGCTATACTGTTTAAGCTAATTTTCTACGGGATGTAGCGCAGCTTGGTAGCGCACTTCGTTCGGGACGAAGGGGCCGCAGGTTCAAATCCTGTCATCCCGATGTGGTAAGTAGATGGGTCTTAAAATTTATAAGATCCCCCCGTCCTATGGACACCCCCCTTATCAAGCTGCCGCTGCCGCGTACACACATCTACCTGTCAACCTCGTTTTGCCCCCCCAGCCCCCCTACTGTGTACACACAAGTAGAGTCTGAGCTAGTTTCCATCCGAGCAGAATGGACTCAAACTGTCGCAGCCCGTGTATTAAGGTAGGCATACCAGGGGGACATTGAGAGCGATAGCCAGACCAACCTCCCAGACGAGCGATGAGCCAAGTCGCCCAAGGCAAAGAGAAACACGGGAAAGGATTTTGCTGCTTGGAAGTGCGTCCCTGTAGAGAGTCTGTTGTCTGTTGTCTGTTTACCCACATCCCATCCAGCTCTCTATGATTGGGTCGCTTTCACGGAGGCGAACGGGAGAAGTTAAAACTACTCAACAACGAGTTTGGAATGGGCACTACTTTGAAATTTGGGACTATCGTTATCTCAATCAAGTCCCTCTGCGCGAACAACAACCCGTCTTACTGGTCAATTGGTGTGAGGTGACAGTTAAGCGCCAGTCGGATGGCCAACTGCTCTATCGCAATAGCTGGATTACCAACCACGACCTGACTCCTCAACGGGTCATTCTGCTCTGCTGGACGCAGTCGTTGGCGAACCGAAAATGAGAATCACAATGTTCTTAAAACTCGGGGCTATCATTATAGAACATAATTTTGGGCATGGTCAGCAACATTTGTCCTCTTTTCTGCTGACCCTCAACCTTCTGGCTTTCTTATGACCTACTGTTCTCCATCTGGTCGATGAACGCTATCAACGGGCTCGGATTCAGCGAGGGACTCGCCGGGGCTTTTTTCAAGATGTTATTTGTCTGACCAAGTATCTGTTGTTTGAAAGCTAGCATCACCTTTTAGACTTTATGCTTGATGAGACCATCCCTGTTGCTCGCGTTAATTCCTCTTGATTGTGGATTGGATGTACGCAGCAGAAGCTTCCTATGTTCCGTATCATTTGCCACATTCCTAATTTGGAATTGCTGTCCTATATTCGTTCAAATATTAGGTATTTTGATAAATGGAAAACTCATCTCAAACCAAACTTCCTAATCAGCCATCATCGTCTCCCAAATCACCTTGGTGGAAGCGGGGTTTATTTGGCAAAAATGGCATTATCAGCCAATGGTTTCACAAGTTCCTGAGACGATTTTCTCAAACCCGTGAAACGATCTCTGATAGTACAACCTTCCTTCATCGTCGAGCCATGACCGATATTCGGATTTTAGGTAAAAATGCCGAATTAATTGACAATGAAAAATTTGGACAGGAAGAGTTTTTAATTTTTATTAAGCTTAAATATTTATTGTCTCGTAATATTGGAGACCATGCTGATCTCTATGAAAGTATTCGTCTTTTGCAACTAGCGATCGAGGCCAAGGATAGTTTTATTGCCATTGACCAAACAGAACTCAGCTTTCGCGGTTCTAAACAGCAAGATTTTTACAAATATACAGAAGACTTACTGGGACATTATGAAAATATCGATGTCTTTAGAGAAAATATTCAAGTTAAGTTGTCAGAAGTGATTGCTCAAGTTAAGACCGAGGAAGGTCGGGTCGCACTCCAAGCCTACTCTAAACATTTAAACCGACTCTGTGAGGATGATTTAGGGTTAAAGTTACTTTCCTTATTTAAAACTTTTCAGTTGGCTGACTATTCTGTTTTAAGACAGATTTCAGATCTGATTAAATCTCTGGATAAGCAAGATTTACAGTCCTATAGCACCTTAATTTCCTTAGTAATGGCAAACTTTAATGCCTTTGAAAGCCTACGTAAGATTATTAATGTTTCTGACCGCAATCATAATCCTGATAACTATGCCAGAATGGTTCAGTATATCGCTCTCAATTACCGTCATGGTCTCTCGTTTATCAAGTTTGATGAATTGATGTCTATTTTAAAGCGTTGGTACCGACCCTATCAAACCCTAATTGGTATTCGAGAAGCTCATCCTCCCCACTTATATAAGCAACCTCTTTCTTTCCAAGAACCTATTGCGGGAGAATCAACTTATTTTAAGTATGTTAACTGGTTAACGGATAAAAAAGCGGGCATTACCTACATTGATTTTGGAACAGACTAATTGCTAATGAGAGTTCATCGCCAACCACTTTGAGGCATTTAATAGTGCTATCCGACGCTATTTAGCTGCCTTCCGTCGTCGTACAAATACTTCCTCTAAATCAGTTGTGGGATTACAGCGAGTCCTAGATATTTTTTTTGGATGGTTCATAACTTTGTTCGCAGCCATTTTACGACGAGAAAAGTCTCGGCTGTAGCTCTCGGTATCCTTCAAAAAGGGTTAACTTGGGAGGACTTACTTCAATTCGTGGGCTTTGTTGAACCTGACTTTTCCCGTTAAGTGCGGATTGCAAGCTGCCAGCCTTGGCAAAGGTCATGCAACTTCAACCAACCGCGCCAAAGGACTTGGATACCGAGAGGAGTTTTACGACGATGTTCAAGATAACCACCAAGAAAAGCAACAGACTCGACAGCCCAAGCAACAGTCAAAATAGGGGGAAGTTTTTGAGAGGCGGCTGCTTTTAACACCTGAAGTTGAAGAGGATTAAGAATTTCAATCGCGAGAGCATCGGGCTGGGTACGATGAAGATAAGTAACGTGTAAAAGTTCAACAGCAATGACACTTAAAAAACCCAAAAGAGTTTTCATTCCATCAGAGGCAAGTCGATAACGCTCACTCTGACAACCAGACTTAAGGACTTTATGAAATTCTTCAACCCGCCATCGGTAGGTGTACCAACGAAGAATAGTGACAGCCATCTCAATAGTCTCAACAACTTCTGTAGTCAGAAGCATCCAAGATAAAGGAGTTTCGCCTTCGGGACAATCGATTTCTGTCGCATAAACAGCATAGACATTCAACGGGTCACGATTATCAAAACGATAGGGAGTTCGTAGATTAACTGAGCAAAATCGGACGGCAAGCTTAACCTTCCGTGCTTTTCTTTTTCCTGTACTCGGAATCTCGATTTCTTGATGAAAACGAATCGGTTCTGATTCCAAATGTTGCCAAAGTCGTTCACTATTTTTGTCTAAACTACGATTATGAGACGCTCTGACCAGCACTCCTGTATGCTTGAGTTGACGCACTGAGTCAAAGACTTCTGAAACATCTCCTTCTCTGTCAAATACATGAATTACCCTCGTTGAACTTTCTACCTGTTTCTCACAGGTGTTTAGAGCCTCTACCCATTTGTAGGATTCTTTTTCCTCAAATGGTCTTTGACGAGCTGCTTTTCTTTGTTCTTTCTGTCTTTCTTTTTTCTGCTTCGCCGTTTCATCTGTTGGGGGCTTTTCTTTTACCTCCCTATTCCACAGTTTTTGCCATAATAAACCTAATACTTGTCCTTTTTCTGGCTCAATTGCTAAAGCACTATGCAGTATTAATCCATTCCCTCCTTTTCCAGTCGGCCCATACCCTTCCCTTTTTTCCTTGATATTGCGATAATCTAAGAAGGTCGTATCTCCGACTGATAGCATTATCTTATATTCTTCTACGGCGGCAGTTGTCATTTCACAGTGCGGCTCTATTATCTTGACAAAGTCTGTTTTCGGATTCCCAAAAATTCATAGGCCCTCTTTAACTCGTTTCCTCCCTTAAACACTTCTGATAAGGCTTTTCCAAACCCCTCACTTAACTTTTTCCCAATCGAGAAGGCACGATTGTTTAGCCTCTCGTCTCCCAATTCACAACTGGCAAAGTTTTTTGTCCACCATTCCAACATTTTTTGACCTGCCCTTTAAGATTTTCTCCATTTTACAGTCTCATACTCCCTTCATCCTTTGTTTTTGAAATTTGAACGATAAGCGGGATGATGGCTTCAGAATATTTTTTTCCTGTCAAGAGAATCATTACTCAAACCCTTGCCAGATAAAGCCTCTAGAAGTTTGCATTGCTGGATTTTGGACTTAACGGGAAAAGTCAGTTTGTTGAACCCCTCCAACTGAAGTCTTTTCGTCTCCCGCTAGACAACACGCTCTTTGGAAATTTCTCGGTTGGCCTCTTTTTCTTCGGATGTTAACTCGGCATTGCGCGGCTTCTTCTTCGGTTTATGCGTTGTCACCCCCTCTGGCTCATACCCCTGAAACCCTGTGTCTTTCCACAAATGACTCCCTTGGGTAAAATGGTACTCCTCTTCATCGGCAATCTTTTTGTGGTGCTTCTTTCCAACATAAGTACCGCTTAGATAGAGTACCTTGCTACGCCGGTTACTGATAATGTTGTTTTTAATCGTATGGCGTTTCTTCTTGCCCGAGTAGTGAGTCTTTTTTTCTCCTTGTCTTTCGGTCTCCCAATTGGTCTCTCTGTGCCATCTTTGACATCCTCCTCGGCGTGAACGCACGAGGATTCCCAAACCTCACGATTTGGGTTTCTGTTTCTTCGCACCTGCCTTAACAGATTTACTCTGTTCTGGTCTTACAGTCGCTCCGCAGACTGAAACCGCAAGCCCTGCGGCCAAAATATTTTTACTTGCGTTAATATCTCGATCATGGTTAGTTCCACACTTGGGACACTGCCATTCACGGATATTAAGAGGCATCTTTTCGACAATATGCCCACAAGAATTACATCGTTTTGAACTAGGAAACCATCGGTCAATCTCGACCAATTTTCTTCCATACCAACGACACTTGTAATCCAGTTGTCGAATCAGTTCACTCCACCCACTATCTGAAATAGCAAGAGCGAGTTTGTGGTTTTTAACCATATTCTTAACAGCCAACGACTCAACGGCAATCACTTGATTTTCGCGTACCAAACGAGTCGTCAATTTATGCAAGAAATCTTTTCGAGCATCGGAGATTTCAAGGTGAATTTTAGCTACCTTGATGCTCGCCTTTTCTCTGTTTTTAGAACCTTTTTGCTTACGAGCAAGATTCTTTTGTGCTTTCTTTAAGCGTTTCCGATGCTTTTTGAAATGCTTGGGATTAGTAATCTTTTTCCCGTTGCTATCTGCAATTAGACTTGTTATCCCCAAGTCTATCCCTATCGCATTCTCGTTGACAGGGAGAGGCTTAATTGTTGGATCATCAAATCTGATAGAGATATGCCAACGTCCTGAAGGATGCAGGCTTACTGTAACGGTACTTGGCTCACATCCTTTTGGAATTTGCCTAGACCACCTAATTGGTAATGGTTCAGAACCTTTGGCGAGGTAAATCTCTTTGTCCCTGAACTTGAAGGCTGACTTTGTAAATTCAGCACTGCCGCCATTCCTCTTTTTCTTGAAGGTTGGATATGCTGTTCTTCCTGCGAAGAAATTTGTAAAGGCAGTTTGGAGATGTCGAAGTCCTTGCTGCAAAGGAACACAACTAACTTCATTGAGGAAGTCAAGGTCTTCTTCCTTCTTCCATTGAGTAAGCAGACTAGAAGTTTCGGAATACCCGACTCTTTCCTGCCTCTCATACCATGCCTGAGTTCTTTCGTGGAGAGCCTTATTATAGACCAGTCTTACGCAACCCAAAGTGCGTCGCAATAGCGACTCTTGCTCAGGGGTTGGGTAAAATCTAAGTCGAAAAGCCTTTTCCATGTTTCACATTCTAGCGACTCTTCGTTGAAAGTGTCAACCCACCCCATATAAAGTCGTCCTCCGCTATCGCTAAAGGACGAGGTTTCTACAGCAATTCCAAATTCAAAACTTGATAGCTCTGAAAACCTTACACCAAGAGGACTTTACAATTCTTGACAATTTGGTGAATCGCTGAAACGACGCAAAATCGTTCTGAATTTATTTTTGCTGAGGTTTCTACCCATTTTTCTGATGAAAAACTCTAGGGGTGTAGCCCTGCAAGTCAATTATTACCTACGCTACGATATAGGTGTATTTTGGAGTCGGAGAAAATCCTCGTTTTCCCCGAAATAGCACAGGTCTATATTAATGAACAGCAACACCTTTAGTCTGATCCATGACTCCTTTGGAACTCTTGTCCTGGTTGGAGAGGGATTGAAAGCTTTCAATAACGCCTTAGGAAGTCAAGGAGTTTATACAGCAGAATGGCAAATTAGTAATTTTAGTGATTCTTCCCAGCTTGAGGGAGAAAACGAAAGTACTGTTGGTGGAACTGGATCTTCTGCCCCTAGCAACTCTTCTTTCTCCAATCGTTTGGTGGTTATCTCCACTTCCTTGCCGGTAAATTCTCTCTATCCATCAAGTCTTGGGCAGTTTGTTAGTGAAACGAATACAGGAATAGACTCAGGAAATCAGTCCCAGGGATTGGCCTCTCTATCCAGCGTTACTAAATTAGCGATCGCCGGAACAAATATTGGTAATCAAATCGTTCAGCAAGTTCAAAATTCCCATCCTGGTTTAGCCCAGATTGTCCAGGGAACCCAGGGAAACTATGCCACCTGGTTAAGCTTTGATCCCCATAACGCCCCAGATTTTAACCATCAAGTGGTTTTAGTTAATGCGGCCCAAGGGGTTGGCTATTCTGCTGCCTTCAAAGAGTTATCGAAAGAAAGTGACAGTTTAGGATTTGAACATATTCGCTATCAACAACAGATCAATGGTATCGATGTTGAAAATGCTGTTTATATTGTCCATCTCCGCAACAATAAACTGATTAGTCAAAATGGCAACTGGGTAGAACAAACTCCCGCTAATTTAGCGACCCAGGCAACCTTGAATGAGAAGAATGCCCTAAATTTAGCTTTGTCTTTTGTCGGAGCCAAATCCTATAAATGGCAATCGGCCGAGGAAGAGGCTTTTATTAAAGCAGAATCGGGAGATGCGAAGGCGACCTTTAAACCCCAAGGAGAATTAGTCTATTACTCTGGTGCTGAGAGCTTGAACGGTAGTGGCTTACGGTTAGCCTATAAATTTGACATTTATGCCCAGGAACCTGCTAGTCGTCAGTATGTGTATGTTGATGCCCTAGATGGCAAAATTCTCGGTAAAAACGAAATCTTTAACACGGCCAATAGCTTAGGGCAAGCGGTCTCGAATGGTCAGCTATTGGGGATTAACCGAGGCTCCGGCTCTTTAAATGCGATCGGTACAGCCGCAACGGCCTATAGTGGCACTCAAACCATTACCACAGACAAAGTTTCTAATACCAGTTACCGTCTGCGGGAAACCAGTTCTATCGTTGAGGGCAGTAAGACTTTTACGAAGAAGATTGAAACCTATAATCTTAATCAAACAACCCGTTATGCTCAGGCAAAAGATTTCACTGATTCTGACAATATTTGGAATGCTTCTAGTTCCACTAATCCCAAAGACCAATACGCGCTAGATGCTCACTTTGGGGCGGAAAAAACCTATGACTTTTATAAAAATAATTTCAATCGCGATAGCATTGATAATGCCGGTTTTGCCCTAAAAAGCTACGTTCATTACAGCAAAAATTATTTCAATGCTTTCTGGGATGGCACCCGGATGACCTACGGTGATGGCAATGCCAGTAATGGCAACAAACCGTTAACCTCTCTTGATGTGTGCGGTCACGAAATTACGCATGGTCTGACGGAAAAAACGGCTAATCTCACTTATAGTTATGAATCCGGTGCGCTGAATGAGGGGTTTAGCGATATCTTTGGGACTGCGATTGAAGCCTATGCTCGTCCGACGAATTGGAATTGGACTTTAGGCGAAGATTTTAATTATGTGATACGGGATATGGCTAACCCGAAAACCTATGCTAATCCTGACACCTATAAAGGAACCTACTGGTATTCAGGTTCAGGAGACAGTGGTGGAGTCCATACCAATAGTGGCGTTCTCAATTATTGGTTTGCCTTGTTAACGGAAGGCAGTGGTTCTGGTGTGATGCACCCCACCCTGGATATTGACGGTACGGTGGATACTAATGACAAGGGTTATAAGTTTAGTGTGCAGGGGCTAGGACTGGATAAAGCCCAGGCGATCGCTTACCGAACCCTAACGACTTACCTAGTTCCCACCTCCCAATATGCGGATGCCCGCTTCTATTCTTTGCAAGCGGCGAAAGACTTACAAACCTATAAATATGTGGCTTCAACCCCGACTATCACTGCCAATGATTTAGTGCAACTTAAATATGCTTGGAATGCTGTAGGTGTTGGGGGTGGAACCTCTGCTGGTTATAAAGAAAGTTTTACGGGCACATCGGCCAGTGAGACAGTTCAGGGCGGACAACTTGGCGATATTCTGAGGGGTGTGGATGTTGCAGCCAGCGATCGCGGTACCAACAAAATTGACACCCTTATTGGTAATGGCTCTAGTTTAACGGGTCTGAGCGATGCGGATACTTTCTGTCTAGGAGATAACCTAGGAACCTATTACACTGGCGGCAATAATGCCGATTATGCCCGGTTGATGGACTTTAGTGCGACAACGGATTTACTCAAGCTCAATGCTGCATCCACCTATTTTATGCAAAATGCCCTTACTCCCTCCAAGGTAGAACTGTATTTAGGCAGTAACGCCACCGGCGATCTGGTCGGTATCTTTGAAAATAACAGCTTGTCTAACTTCTTCGCCGGCTCAAATACAGGTATCTCGTTTAGTTCGTCAGCAAACACCCCTAGTTGGGCGACTTTTGCTTAATTGATTGGATTGAATTCAGCAACCTAGTAGTCAGTCATCCTTGATTTGATGGGTAAAAAGTGTGAGAATGGGGAAGACCTAAACATTCAAGAGAAATCATGGCTAAAAAAAAATACATAGTTGCTCTGGAGCAAGAAGAAAGAAAAGAATTGGAAAGTATAACAACCAAAGGAAAATCTCCTGCGTATAGAGTCAACCATGCTCGTATTCTGCTAAAAGCAGACATAAATCAGGAAAAAGGAGGATTAAGAGATAAAGAACTCAGTGAAGCGCTGGATATCAGTGTTAGCACTATAGAAAGAGTACGACAAAAGTTTGTAGAAGAAAGCTTAGAATCAGCTCTATCGCGTCGAACGCCCTTAAAGGCAAGACCACGATTGTTAGAGGGAGAAAAAGAAGCCTGTTTGATTGCAATTGCCTGCACAGAAGCACCAGAAGGGAGAGGGGCATGGACATTGCGGTTGTTAGCAGACAAGATGGTGGAGTTGGGTCATGTAGAAGGCATTTTCCATGAAGCAGTGCGTCAAACTCTAAAAAAAACGAACTAAAGCCTTGGTTAAAGGAATGTTGGGTGATTCCCCCCGAAGCCAATGCAGAATTCGTCTGTTGCATGGAAAATGTGCTGGATATTTACAAACGTCCTTATGACCCCAAGCATCCCGTAGTTTGCTTTGACGAAACCAACAAACAATTGGTCAAGGAGAACAAAACGCCCTTAGTTGCCGAATTAGGACAGGTAGAAAGGTATGACTACGAATATGAACGGAATGGGGTGAGCAATTTGTTTATGTTTTCTGAACCCCTAGCTGGATGGCGACACGTAGAAGTAACCGAACGTCGTACTAAAAAAGATTATGCTCATCAACTGAAATCTCTGGTCGATATTTATCATCCAGAAGCCGAAAAGATAACACTTATTCACGACAACCTGAATACCCATGTTCCCTATGCCTTATATGAGACCTTTGAACCCCAAGAAGCCAAGCGTATCCTTGACAAACTGGATATTCATTACACCCCTAAGCATGGTAGTTGGTTCAACATGGCTGAGATTGAGTTAAGCGTTTTATCTCGTCAATGTTTAGCCCGTCGTATTCCTGACAAGGAAACTCTCAACTCTCAACAATGAAATTGCTGCTTGGGAAAAACACCGAAATGAACAATTGCGTACCATTGATTGGCAATTTACCACTGATGATGCTCGCATCAAACTCAAGCGGCTTTATCCATCAGTTCTACCTTGACTGACTACTACTTCTGCTGTTTTAAAATGACTTGGATTAAACCCGTTAGTGATTGACTGAGGATAGCCAGTAAAATTGCGATCGCCAGAATAATGCTGGTGGGTGATTCTCCATTTTTGATAAGGGTTTGGGGATCAACGAGGTTAGAGATTTGGGCAGGTTGGGCTTGAGTCGTTTTCATGGGTGTTAACCTTGAACTAGGAACACTTTCATCAAACCATTAGCCTATTTGTGTCCGAATCTGAGCAAGCCTGAGTTCGTGACCGAGTTCACAACCGAGTTGATTTTCTGGAATTAGCAGGACGCGATCGCAATTTTACGAGATACAATGGCACAATGGAATCTCGCATTCAAGTTAAACTATTGGAAACCGATGAGGGAAAAATACCTTTTTTAGAGTGGTATGCTTCTCTGCGGGACAAAGTAACTAAGTTGCGAATCAGGGGACGTTTAGACCGATTGGAACTTGGCAACTTTGGTGATACTCAGTCTGTTGGGGACGGGGTGTATGAACTGCGATTACATTTTGGCTCAGGTTATCGAGTTTACTTTACCCGTGTAGAAGATTATCTGGTTATTCTGATTGGTGGTGGTGACAAAAACAGCCAACAACGGGATATTACAAAGGCTCAAGAAATTTGGAAGAGGTACAAAAATGAAACTGATAGATATGCACGAGATTTTAGACAGTGAGTTACAAGATCCAGAGTATGCGGCTCTTTATCTTAATTTTGCCATTCAGGACGGCTCACCAGAAGAGTTTTTGCTGGCTCTGAAGAATGTTATTCGAGCTAATCAGCAAATGAATCAGGTGACAGAGAAAAGTAAGTTAAATGAAGAAAATCTTGCTCAGATTTTATCCGATTCTGATGATCCTCATTTTTTGGCAGTTTATAAAGCTATTTCATCTTTGGGTTTTCAACTCTCTTTTGAGGCATCGGTATCCTGAAAAATTGAATCAGTTAGGAGTTTAAAATGCCTCGTTCTGTTAGTATTCATCCAGATCGCAAGCAAACTGTAGAAGATGCTTTAAAGCGTAATGGCTTTTTAACACAAGGAGATTTTGCGGTTAATATAGAAATTGCATTATCAACGGTTAGCAAATTTTTTAACGGAAAAAGTGTTTATATTTCAAAATTTGAATTGATTTGTGAGGCGTTGGGTTTAGATAAACAAGAAATTCAAAGACCTTTAGAATCTAGTCAGGATAAAGCCGTAAAAGAGACTTTGGAAATTATTCCGACTTTATATAATCCTGAAAAATGGGTAGGCCGATCGCAACTTATTGAGATGTTATTAAATCAATTTCAGCAAAACACTCGTATTGTTTGGTTAACGGGACTTTCGGGTATCGGTAAAACGACATTAGGAGAATGTATAGCAGTTAAGGATTGGGAAAGTGATCCGTCTTTTCAGTGGTTACATATAGAAATTTCGGCCAGTCAATTGCCTGATTTTGCTACAGGAGCGAGAGAAATTCTCAGTCAGTTAGGCGAAAAAGAGTTAGACCCGCAGGAAATGAATGATCCGAAACGGTTAAGCGATCGCTTATTGAAAAAATTACAATCTTCGTTTTATTGGTTCCAAATTGATGCAATTGAAAAGTTAATTGAAGCGAATGAATTTATTGATAGTTATTGGTTAACTTTTTTAGAAAGTTGTTTAAATACAAATCATTTTTCTAGTCGTTTATTATTGACCTCGCAAGTTTTACCCAATAGTCTAATTAATTGGTGCGATCGCTTTTCTAATATTTGGCATCAAGAAACGTTAAAAGGGTTAGCAAATGACGAATCTGAACAATATTTTGCTAAAAATGGCATTGTAATTAGTGAGTTTAATCAAGATATTCTCAATCGCATCGGTCAAACCTACGAAGGTCATCCTCTGGTTTTGCAAGTAATTACAGGGGAAATTTTACAGGTTTATCAGGGAGATGTAACGGCTTATTGGCAAGTTAATCAAACAGAGTTTGAGCAGGTTTCACGGGAGTTAAAGTCATCTCGTTTAACGGAAACTGACTATAATGAGCAATTAGCCCGTCGAGTTAGGGAAAGAGTCAAAAAATCTTTAGAACAATTACCTGAAAAAGCGATCACGTTATTATGTCGCAGTGCGGTTTATCGTCGTCCAGTTCTTAAAAAGTTTTGGTTAGGGTTAATCACGGAATATTCTCCTAAAGAGCAATTAGAAGCTTATCGAGTTTTAGGCGATCGGGCTTTAATTGAAACAGAACGCAATCTAATTCGGTTGCATAATTTGGTGCGGGATATTGCCTATGATTGGTTACGCGAAGATGAGTCTATTTGGAAAGCAGCAGAGGTTAAAGCGGCGGAGTTATGGCTTAATAAATATCCAATGACTGGGAACGGAGATAACTTTGAAAAGGTACAAGCTTATGTTGATGCTGCTTATCATTATTACGCGGTCAAAGACTATCAAAAAATCCGCTCAATGGTTATTGGAGATGGTTGGGGAATACTAATTCAACTGTGGGGCTATTCAAAAGAGATAATCTTAATTTACTCGTTTCTGATTAATAAAGTTAGCGAAGAAACAGATTTAATTTGTTTTAAGGCTTTAGGTAATGCAACTCATGAATTAGGAGATTATGAAATCGCAAAAAACTGGTATCATAAAAGCTTAGACATTGCTTTAAAAATAAACGACAAATTTGAACAAGGAGAAATTCTAAATAATATAGCAAATTGTTGGAAAAATACACGAAACTATGATCAAGCTATTAAAATTTATTTTCATAGTTTGGAGATTGCACGTAAACAAAAAAAGCAGTCATTAATTGCCAGAGTTTTAGGTAATATTGGTAACATTTACAATGAAAATGGTAATCATATTTTAGCTATAAAATTTTACAGACAATCACTAGTTATTCTTGAAAAATTAATAAGCAAAGAACCAATAGCTATACATCAATATAGTATAGAAATGGGAAATTTGGGTAATGCTTATTACTGGAGTGGTGATTACAAAAATGCAATGGAATATCAATTAATCCATTTAGATATGTCTCGTAAACTTGGAGATAAACAAGGTGAAAATCGTTCATTAGGAAGACTAGGACGAATTCATCACTCAATGGGCAATAATTCAAAAGCGATCAAGCATCTTCATGAATCGTTATCTATCTCTCAAGATATTGGTGATCGTAAATCCGAAAAAGAAGCATGGGGAGAGTTGACAAATATTTTTATTTCAGAAGAGAATTATTTACAGGCTTTACGGTGTTCACAGTCCAGATTAAATATTATTAGCGAAATGGGAGATTTGCTAAATGAAGCGGAAAATTTACTACAAATAGGAAGTATTTACGAAATAATGAAAAACTACGAGAGGGCCGAAGAGAATTATCTTTTAGCTCAAAATATTTTTCATATTAAAGAAATTTATGAAGGGCAAATTCTGTCTTTATTTAATTTAGGCAGAACTCAATTTAATAAGGGTAAATACGAAAATGCGATTAATTATTATCAGAAGTGTTTGGCAATATCAAAAAATATTAAATGGCATCTTTATGAATTGACCACACTAGGTTTATTGGGATTATCTAATCAGCATTTAGGTAATATTAATAAAGCAGAAGAATTTTTTTTAGAATATCTATATTTTGCTCAAAAAACTAATGATTATATCGGTCAATCTGGCGGCCATTCTAATTTGGCAAGATTATACACATCTGTATCTAATTATCAAAAAGCTATTTTTCATTTGTCGTGTCAACTCAATATAGCCAAAAATCAAAAAGATAAATCGGGTGAAATGTCAGCTATTTCTGGTTTGGCATTGGTAAACAAAAAAGCTGGTAATTTTTTAGAGGCTTTAAATTTTTTATTCTTATTATTGCAATATAATAATGAAAATAGTGAAAAAAAAGCCATTATTTTATTAGAAATTTCCGAAATTTATTATTCTACAAAAAAACCTAAATTTGCACGACAAAATTGCGAACAAGCTCTACAAATTGCGACAGAATTAGGTATTCCCTTAGCTCAAGAATGCCAAGAATTATTATCAAAAATTGAGGAGGAAGCCATGAATGACCAAGAAAATTAGAGAACTTAAAAGTCTGCTCAAAAAAGCTGGCTTTACCGTTCAACCTGCAAAAGGAAGCCACAGCAAATGGACACATCCTAAACTTTCCCAATCCATCATTATTGCTGGTAAAGATGGCAGCGATGCCCGATCCTATCTAGAAAAACAAGTCATGGATGCCCTAAAGAAACTTAATCAAGAGGATAATTAATCATGAAATATAGCATCACAATCCAATGGTCAGAAGAAGATAACTGTTTTGTTGTCTTTTTGCCTGAATTTGAAGACGTTATGCAACCCGTTACTCATGGTGATACCTACGAAGAAGCCTTAAAAAATGCTCAAGAAGTTTTAGAGCTATTAATTGAATCGGCTTTAAATAATAACGAAAACTTACCCAAGCCGAATATATTTGATCAGTTATTGCAACTTGCCTAATTTCTAATATTGACAACAAAAATAATGGCACAGATAAAAGTTTACTATGAACCCGAAACTGAACTTTTAACCCTTTTCTGGCAAAGTTCTCGGAAAAATCAGATTTGTACCGAACTCGATAATGGTGTAATTCTCATCAAAGACTCCACCACCGATGAACCGATTGGTGTAGAAATTTTATCCTATCAATTAGGAAGTGATCGCCTAGATAGCATAAGTGTCGAAATGGGGCAAATGAACTTTATTGAAAATTTACCATGAGTTAAAAATGAAAATCAAATACGATCAGCAAACCGATATTCTCACCATTATGCAACTACAACGCCGACCATTGAGCCTTGGCTTTTTGTAAAGATTCTTGCCATTCCTGGGTTGGCTCACTATCTGCCACAATGCCTGCGCCCACTTGTCCAATGATTTGGGTATCGGTGAATAACAGCGTCCGAATGAGAATATTGAGATCTAAATTACCTCGTTGATCGAGATAACCACAGGAACCATAGAATAAACTACGTCGTACCGGTTCTAGTTCCTCAATGATTTCCAAACAGCGTACCTTGGGACAGCCTGTAATTGTACCACCAGGAAAAAGAGCGCGGAGCAAATCGACACCATCCTGATTCGGTTGCAAGGTTCCACTGACATTACTAACCAAATGGATCACATGGCTATAGCGTTCAATGGCTAAAAGTTCATCTACCTTCACTGTTCCCCAAACACAGACCCGTCCAAGATCATTGCGTTCTAGATCAACCAACATGATATGCTCTGCCCTTTCTTTCAAATTGCTGCGTAATTCTTGGCAAAGTCTGGCCTCTTCCTGGGGCGACATTCCCCTCGGACGAGTACCGGCGATCGGTCGGGTTTGGGCCTGTTTGCCTGTTAATTGCACTAATCTTTCTGGGGAACAACTGACCACTTCACCCCAGGGCGATCGCCAATAACTGGCAAAAGGAGAAGGATTAATCTGCTGTAGGCGTTGATAAACTTGCCAACTGTCGGCGGTAATTTGGGTATGAAAACGGAGGGAAAGATTGGCTTGAAAAATATCACCTTGACGAATATATTCCTTAGCCCGTAAGACCATTGCTTCGTATTGACTTTGCTCAGTTTCAAAAACTAAAGGAGCCGAAATTTTGGGAGAATCAGTATTTTCTGATGGGGGGGAATTTTGTGTTGAATGAGAAAAATGATTTAATTGCTCAATCAGGCGATCGCCATCCTGAGGATTAGTGGTTGCTAACCAAAGAATTTGTTCTTGATGATCTAGCACCGCAAAATTTTCAGGTTCGTACCAATAGGCAACGGGAAAGGGAAGCTGATCAGCTTTTTGATAGGGGAGAGTCTCAATTTCCCAGGCCGCATCATAACCTAACCAACCTAACCAACCGCCTTGAAAGGGAAGATGGGAGGGGGTGGAAGGATGGAGATTGGGGGCACAGAGAAATTGTTTTAATTGCGGAAAAATGGAGCCAATGGGCGGTGTCCAGAGTTGCAGTTGACCAGCTATGCGTCGAGGTGGCCCAGCACAAAGGGAATACCTGGCTAGATAAGGATAGTCCAGGGGAGTCGGATAGGGACTTTCCAATAAGGTGGCAATGGCATCGCGGCCAAACAGTTGGGCAAAAATTTGGGAGGCTTTGCGCTCTTGTAGGGGAACAGACCGCCAGTGCCAAGGAAACTCCGTCATATTTAGGGACTGCCTCCGATCAGAACCCTAGCGAACCAGAAAGGAAGTAATGCCGCGAGGGCCAACCAATCCCAGCGTAAAAATTTGAGTTGGTGCCACTGGACTCGATGTTGCTCAGGAGTCGTAAAACCTCGCACTTCCATGGCGATCGCAATTTGTTCAGCCCGCAACAGTAAATTTTCCAACAAACGTTCAATCACCAAAATCCAAATCCGAAAACTACGTTTCAGCCCCAATTGTTTCCAGTTAATAGCCCTAGTCCGAATGGAACGGATCAAGTTTTGAATTTCTTCCAACACTAAGGGAATAAACCGCAAAGCCAGGGTTAAGGTCAGGGAAATTTCTGTGATCGGTAAATTAAAACGCTCTAAGGGCTGCATTAATTCTTCTAGAGCGCAGGTGATTTCCTCTGGTGCTGTGGTCAGTAAAAATAAATTAGTACTGTAAATGAGAGTAAAAACCAGGGTGCTAGTGCGAATACCCAATTCCAGCGATCGCCGCGTCACTAAAAATCGGCCCTTTTCAAACAAAACATAGTGGTAATCCGAAACAGGGGGCAAACTAGCCGCATCGGGTAAACGAGCTTGGGAGGTCATCGCAAAACCATCGGGACTAAAGGTGGTTAGGATAAAAACCATGCCACAGATAAAAAATAACCAGCCGATTTGCTGTTTCCAAGCCCGCCAAGGAATACCTGCCGAAAAGTTGATCAGTACCAATAATAAGGTCAGCCCGACTCGCCAGATAGGATTGGCCAACAGGGGTGCGATCAAAAAAGTCATTAACCAAGCTAACTTAACCCTCGGATCTAGACGATGCAACCAGGTAATCGGTTTTTCTAGATAGAGTCCGATCGGCAGCGATCGCAGTAAATCCATAGATTCGACAGGGGATGAAACTAATTTGCATTATAAAACCGATTGAGCCGTCAGGTTAGAGTGGCAACAGTCAAAAAAAGTCAGGGATAAAACCAATCGATTTCGCGCCATTTCCCCTAAAGACAAAAAAAGGCAGGCCTAAACCCACCTTTAACAACACATCAAAGGGCTGAATTAAGCTTGAGGTTGAACTAAGTTTTCCGATCCAGCGATCACTTTGGCGGAAATAACCTTGTCTTTTTCTGACAATTTCTCTAATGTTTCCTTGCCTTTAACCACATAACCAAAAACAGAATAACGACCATCCATGAGGTTAAATCCAGGAGGCGTTAATTCACTATCAAATTTGAAGAAAAAGAACTGGGATGAACCCCCATTGGGATCTTGATCAGGGCGAGCCAGAGCGACTGCACCAAAGGCATTAAAGGGTAGAGCTAATTCTGGTAAATATAAACCCGCGTCTTCTAAGGTCATTTCATAAATGGGTAGGGGTTCGCTTTTCACTAACACTTCTAGAGGAATAGCCCGATAGGCTTTCGTTTGGGGATCAATAAAGCCCACCTCTGGGCCATCAGGATCACCGGTTTGAACGACAAAATTATCTTCTGTTTGGATAAAGGGGAGGCCATCATAAAAGCCTCGTTGAACTAAATCAATAAAATTCCCGCCACTGACTGGCGCACTATAACCATCCACAATAATGGTTAGGGGGCCTTGAGTGGTTTCCATTGCGACGGTGGCTCGACCCTTCAATTGAGGGAGGTTGACATAATCCGCCGGGACTTCGTAGGGAAAGCCCTGTACCATGAGCATTTCCAAGTTACCAATTTCCTCCAGGGCGACATCTCGTAATTTGGCTACCTGCTCTTTATCTTTAGCCGCGACAGCCTCCTGTAATTGCCCGACCTGATCCTTAATACTCGCCAGTAACACTTCGGCCTGGTTGTGACGGTCTGCTGGGATCGAGACCAAAATTTTAGCTGACCGTAAATTTAACTCATAATTGGCATCCTTGATATCTTTGGCGATCGCTGACCAACGTTTACTCCGCAATTGATAGGCAATATCCTCCAAAGAAGCCTGAATCTTACGAACAGTGGGATTTTCAATTGGTAGAGCGTAGCGCAGAATTGCATTGGGGTCGGTAATGGCATTCCCCTGAGCGAGGAAACCCAGAAGCATCGGCGAGGTGAGATCCACGCTCCAAACAGCAGTGGCCAGAGATAATGACCAAACACTGATTAAAACAGTCATAATCCCTATTTTTAGCCAATTCTTAGCCATAATCTCTAAATTTTTCCTTAGCATTTCCATAATTTTATTGTCTCAAAGTCTAAAATGAAGAGAGAATCTTTAAATTTTCCCATTTCTGCGACCCCCATCCCCAGTAAAATATTCTGTGAACTTTAAAGGCTGCATCGCATTTCATGATTTCGAGCAATGATTTTCGGAGTGGTGTAACAATCGTACTAGATGGCTCAGTTTGGCGGGTCATCGAGTTCCTACACGTCAAACCCGGTAAAGGCTCAGCCTTTGTCCGCACCAAACTCAAAAATGCCCAAACTGGGAACGTTATTGAAAAAACTTTCCGAGCAGGGGAGAGCGTTCCCCAGGCCAATATTGAAAAATTAACCATGCAACATACCTATAAAGATGGGGATCAATTCGTCTTTATGGATGTGGAAACCTTTGAAGAAGCCCGTCTTGATGCCAAGCAGATTGGTGATCGCGTTAAATTTCTCAAAGAAGAGATGGAAGTCAATATTTTATTCTGGGACGGTAAAGTTCTAGATGTGGAGCTACCCACCTCCGTTATCCTGGAAATAACCGATACTGATCCAGGGGTTAAAGGGGATACGGCCACAGGTGGTACAAAACCCGCGATCGTCGAAACTGGTGCTCAGGTCATGGTTCCGCTTTTCATCTCCATTGGTGAACGGATTAAAGTTGATACCAGAGATGGTTCTTACCTCGGTCGTGAATAGGCAAACATCGATTCAGGATGGGTTGCTGGCTTTTGTTATGGATAGTCCCTGGAGGGGTGATTCGTGTCAATTAATTTTTCTGAACTCCGTGAACTTTTGAGTGCGATCGCTCAAACTGGCATTACGGAACTAAACCTAAAGACAGATGATTTTGAACTATCTGTGAGAAAAAGTGAACCTACTGTTATGGCAGAAACCTTAACCGTCTCTCACCCTAGTGTGCTTACTCCCCCGCCAGCAGTGACACCGCCGTTAATCTCACCTCCCCCTTCGCCATCTCCAGAAGCCCCTCTACCTTCACCGCTCGATCAAAAATGGACAGCCGTTACCTCGCCGATGGTGGGAACTTTTTATCGCGCCCCCGCTCCTGCCGAATCCCCTTTTGTGGAGTTAGGTGATAATGTTCGTAAAGGTCAGGCAGTCTGTATCATCGAAGCCATGAAGTTAATGAACGAAATTGAGACCGAGATTGCGGGGCAAATTATGGAAATTGCCGTAGCTAATGGCGAACCCGTTGAATATGGTCAACCTTTAATGTGGATTAAAGCATCTTAACGATTAATTGAATAATTGAAAATTGAAAAGGGAAATAATTGCCAAGCTACCCGAATTCTTTACTTTTTCTAGCTAACCTTCAGTGAGGAGGGGAAGGTTTAAATTCTTCTTGAGAGGGGGAAAGGCGTATGAAAAGACTTCTCGCCACTGCTGCCTGGCTATTTTTGTCGGGTGTATCATCCGTTCGAGCCGATGTGGCTACCTATTCTAATCCCACTTTGATGGTGACGGGATGCCCTGGCTGTACGGTGACAGATCCAACCGGACTTAATGCCTATGCTATTGGCCATCAATCCTATGGGACTCCTAATGGTTGGGATGTCTGGGTCAACCCCACCGATCGCCTCACGGTTGCCAACGGATTCGGCGTGGACTTCACTGTGCCACAACAACTCCAACTGGGTAAGACGTTTGATGTCACAGGTTTTAAAATCTTTGGTTTGTCTTCGCGATCGCAAACAACAGTGCCCCTAACCTATAATCTAATTGCCTATCATCCGGATGGCTCAATCCAGACGGTTCCCATTACCATCCGGGCAAGGGTACAAAGTACTGTTAATTTATCGACCTATCCACAACTCAAAAATCTCACTAAGTTAACGGTCTTTTATCCGGCCACTTCCTATATCGGCAAAACCTATTTTATTGAAGTACAATTTACCAAGAATCCCTAACTAAGGCTGGCTGAGACTTAGAGCCGATCATCCAAGCCCTCAAAAACCTGTTTGAGTAGTGCTTGATGTTGTCGGGTTTGCTCCTTCAGAGCGTGACGTTGTTCCGAGCTAAGAGGTTGACTATTCGTATAACAATCTTGCCAGGCTTGACTAATTTGATCGACATCCTGGGGTAAATGCTCTAATTCCCAACCACGAAGATTGACCTCTGCCATTAAGCGACTCACCTTGGGATCATAACTAAGGGCAAAACAACGACTACCTTCAGAGGCAGCCATAATCAGGCTATGTAACCGCATCCCAATGGTTAAACTCACTTCTCGGAAAATGGCTTTTAATTCTCTGGGATCGTCCCGTTGCAGGATTTGATAATTTCCCGTCAGTCGGGCAGCGATCGCGTCTGCAATGGCTAAATCTTGAGAAGTCTGAAAAGGAATCAAGAGCAAATTCGCCTGGGTTATCTGTTGAAAATCAATTAGAGCTTGGGTCAAAAGTTCTAAACGTGCCGGTGTTAATTGGGGATGACGACGCAAATTCACTGCTACTCTCGGCGGAGCAAGTGTGACTAAGTTTTGAGGCAATTGTCCTTGTAATAACCAAACGGGATCAGGAGCCAATAGGGCCGATACTTGCCAGGTCTTTAACAAATCTTGAGAAGCTTGATCCCTGACGCTAACCGCACTGCAACGCCTTAAAACGGTTCGGGTTAACCAACGGGTGAGAGGATGATTGAGGGGGCCAATCCCCTGGGCCCAGGCAACGGTTTTTAAACCCAATAATTGAGCGAGTAACATCAAGCCACCATAGTAGAGCGGACTGCCTAAACTGGTGACATCCTGCATTAAACTACCGCCCCCCCAGATAAAGACATCGGCTTGACGCAGAACTTGAAAAATTTCTGACCAGGAACGGTTGGGGCAACTCTTCACGCCATAATGTTTTTGGGTTTCCTGGGGATTGGCTGAAAGGGCGATCGCTTCAACCTGGGGGGGTAACATTTGCAGCAATGAAACCAACAGAGCTTCATCACCAGCATTACCCTGACCATAGTAACCACAGATAACTGCCCGCATTTTGCTAACTTCCCCGTTTTGATAATTGGTCACTAAACTTGTGGCTATTAGAGCATATCTGGACTCCCCGGATTAATAACTGACCCGTTGTTGTAACTGATTACTCAACCATTTTTGAAAGAGGTCATTGCGTAACCGTTGGCGCAGGGTATCGTCTAACTGACTCGCTAAATATTTTTCTAGCCGTAAAATGATCCACCATTCCCCAATCATGGTCGGAGGTGAGAGTTGACCAGCGGGAAGTGTTGTTAATAATTGCACAATGCGAGGATGAGGTACATTTAATTCCACCGGGCCGATCAGTCCTCCGGTTTGAGCTTCTCCCCCTTCCGAAAATTCCCGCGCTAGATCGGCCAATTGACTTTCCCCTTCCTGAATCCGAAAATAGAGTTCCTGGGCAATTCCGGCTTCTTTGGTACGAATAAGGGAATAAACGACCCGATCCAGTTGGCCTTTACATTCTAGAAAGTAGGATTCTAACTGGTGAGTCCATTTATTTTGTTTAAATTTTTCTAGCTTGATTTCCCTAGTGACAAACTTGTTGAGCTGCTCCTGGGTCATTCCGGCTTGGGTGAGCCAGGCTTGCAGTTGTTCCTCATTCGTAATTTGATATTGTTGATAAAAATGAGCTAGGGATTGTTCCTGTTCCTCCGGTGTACAGTCAATATCAGCGATCGCCTCATCCACAATCATTTCCCTCGCTAATCGGGGCAAGAGTTGATACTGAGCGAGAAGAGGATAAAATTCGTTATCTTGGATAACACGTTCCCCAATTTTTAATACGCCTTGCATAATTTGGAAAGCCTCCGTTGGCTAATAATTGGTTCGTCCAACCGCTAACATAAAGTATGAAAGCTCTAATTTTACAGAGTTCGGTAAACTTAGGGAAGTCAAGGCTCCCATCGGATTCAACCCATTCCCCTGTTCAGATCAGGCAAAAACCAAAATTTTTAAACATTGACATACCAGCAGCCTTTATGATCGAGCATCAAGTACAAAAATGGCAAATTTTGGACTCTACCCTTGTTTTAGATAATCCCTGGTGTCGGGTCAAACAGGATCGAGTTTTGTTACCGAATGGGACGATTATTGAAGATTATTTTGTTAATTTACGTCCTGAGATTGTTCTGGTTTTTCCCCTTACGGTTAATCAAGATGTGATCTTTGTCCGTCAATATCGTCATGGTGTGGAAGAGATTTTACTAGAATTACCGGCTGGTAGTTTTGAGCCTCAAACAGAAACCAGTATAGCTGCTGCCCAACGCGAATTGAGAGAGGAAACGGGTTATGTAGCTTCAGAACTAATTCCCTTAGCCCAGATTTACGATAATCCGGTTAAAGATAAAACCCGACTCCATCTTTTTCTCGCTCCTAATGTGGAGCCAACGGGCCAGCAGGAATGGGATATTACCGAGGCGATCGAGGTTGTCTTAATTCCCTTACCAGAGGTAAAAACTAAAATTCTCACAGGAGAAATTCAGGTAGCAGGAAGCATTGCAGCTTTATTTTTAGGATTAGAAAAATTAGCCCAACCACCTTTTAATAAGCTTTTGTGAGTCAAGAACCGAATCAAGTTAGTAACTTAGTTTCAAGGCATTGACAGGAACTTCATCCCATGAGTCAACTTTTCTTAGATGGGCTGTCCAACCTTGATTTTTCTGATCCTCGGTTAAATTATTAAGCCAAGATTGATGACAATCCTGGGCCGCTCTTTCATCTAGACAAGCAATACAGGAATAGACAATTCCACTGGGGTCAAGTTGCTCATTTACCCAAATTATTGGCATGATTTTTTTGATAGTTCCAAGAGTGAGACAGAAAATTCTGATTAAGATGATCGTCCTGGTTGGGCCAGTGTTAAGCACCAAAAAAAATTCAGGATTTTATCTTATCCTACTTAGCTGAATTATTCCACGATGTGGAGCCATAAACCTAATCCCCAAACCGTACAATCTTGTTTAGGTCGAAGTAGCTCATATTGACGCTATTCTGGGACTAAACCTTGCTGTCTTAAACAGCGATCTGTTATGCAAGGTTGCTGAAACCTTTACGGGGCATTGATCTCCCCCTGTCCCCCTTAAAAAGGCTACTGTGTACACACATCTTGATCTAAACCTCAATTTTGCCACCCAGCCCCCTAAAGTTGGCAGGAAATCGGTGTCTTTCGCCGTTCACATTCCCCCAGCATTGGGGAATTTAGGGACTAGAGAAAGTTAAATAGAAAACCAAAAACTTGTGTGTACGCGACAGCTTAAAAAGGGGAGAGAATGGGTCAGCATTTGAGTGTTTTATGTCGCTTGGATGAGATGCGGGCTTTGTTTCAAAAGGTTAACAAACAGGTCAAACCTCAGGAAGACAGTGTAAGATTCTATTGGATTTCGCAAGAAGCCGTTTCTAGGGTACTGGTGATTGGCAGTCCTCCCCCCGAACCGCCTCCAAATGCCTATATTTTCTAAGGTTGGAGCGTGTTTACTAGGGCTGTTCTTCTCTCTCGTTTCGACGCACCTCGCCTGATCGCTGAAAGCCTTGATCTCTCGTTGAGATGTGTCGAATGCTGACGGTGTAAGGGTTCTGGAACTCACTTTTTTCTGTTTTGACAGATTTTAGGAGGTAAAATGACAGTACAATTGTCACATACGTCGAATTGGCTATCTCTAAGCTGCTCTGGACAGGACTTCTAAGAAGCGACTCCCTACCGATTGGGTTAAATCGGATTAGTTGGAAACAGTGTAATAGCCCAATATACCTGTTCGTGAACAAAGCGACCCCTACCGATTGGGTTAAATCGGATTAGTTGGAAACATCATACAATTTCCCTCCTTATCTTGGTACGCCACCATTCCCTACCGATTGGGTTAAATCGGATTAGTTGGAAACAGAAGTAGCAGAAAGTTACGAACCTGCTCGAGGATTCCCTACCGATTGGGTTAAATCGGATTAGTTGGAAACGCAAGGGGACGGGGTGACTTGGGGACGGGGCGATCAGTGATCAATTATTATTTTCGATCGCTTAACACCCTTTTTAAAATCTCCCAGTCTCCCCCTCTCCCAGTCTCAAAAATCCTTACCGATAGGTTTAAATCGGATTAGTTGGAAACTCGACATTAAATACGACATCTGAGGGTTCAACCTGAACTATTCCTTACCGATAGGTTTAAATCGGATTAGTTGGAAACGCAAGGGGACGGGGTGACTTGGGGACGGGGCGAATGGCGATTAATTATTTTTTGCGATCGCTTAACACCCTTTTTAAAATCTCCCAGTCTCCCCCTCTCCCAGTCTCCAAAATCCCTACCGATTGGGTTAAATCGGATTAGTTGGAAACTCGCTGTCAATCTCAATTTTTTGAATGTCGTTTAATTGACAGTAACCCTACCGATCGCCTTAAATCGGATTAGTTGGAAACGTAAGGGGACGGGGTGACTTGGTGACAGGGCGAATGGCGATTAATTATTTTTTGTGATCCCTTAAAACCCTTTTAAAAATCTCCCAGTCTCCTCTTCCTCCCTCTCCTCTTCTCCAAAAAGCCCTACCGATCGCGTTTCAATTAACTTCTTGGCGCACGCCATGCGCCCCTACCCAAATAATCGGAGATCGCATTTATCGGATTAATTGGAAACCGTTAATTTTTGGGTGTATCCAAATAATCGGTGATCGCGTTTATCGGATTAAATTAAAATAAATTGTAGGGACATAACAGTGTTATGTCCTTTTTTATTAATAGAAAATAAGCGAAAATTAAAAATCACAAAAAAGACGTTGACATCCTCATTCAACAGTGTCATTATACAAAGTATAATTTGGCAAGCGATCGCAATGGATATTCAACTCAAAAAATGGGGCAATAGCTTGGGCTTACGCATCCCCCATCAACTGACTAAAAATTTTGGCTGGGATGAAAACTCTACCCTGGAAATAGAAGAAATGCAAGATGCTCTAATCATCCGTAAAAAAACAAACTCTGTGACCCTAGAACAACTTCTCGCCAGTATTCCTCCCGATTTTACCTATCCTGATGACGTACAAAACTTCACCCATAGTGCGGCGATCGGACAGGAAATTTTGTAAGCGTAGAAAAATAGATGCAACCCCAACGCGGCGAAATTATCCGCATAAACCTCAACCCAACCCAAGGACGAGAACAAACAGGAGAAGCTCGCCCCTGCCTTGTGCTTAGTCGTACCCAATTTAATCAAACAAGAGGAGGAATTGTCATTGTTTCCCCAATTACCCACACCCTAAAACCGGAGATAAAGACCCTAATTCCCATTCCTGAAGGCTTTAAAATTAGTGGCTCCGTCATTGCCGAACAAATTCGTACCCTCGACTTAAATCAACGGTGGTGGATAAGTACAGGAGAAAATTTACCTCAATCTTTTGTTGATCAAGTTGTCGCTACTCTTCAAATTATCATCGGTCAAAACTCTGATTAATTCTACCTGTAAATAATCAGATTAGTGGGAAACGTAGGGGCAAATGGCGATCGCTCTTGTTCACAAAAAGACTTTACTGCGATCGCGTTTATCGGATTAATTGGAAACGTAAGGGGACGGGGTGACTTGATGACAGGGCGAATGGCGATTAATTATTTTTTGCGATCGCTTAATACCCTTTTTAAAATCTCCCAGTCTCCTCTTCCTCCCCCTCTCCTCTTCTCCAAAAATCCCTACCGATCGCGTTTATCGGATTAATTGGAAATAATTAACCTCTGGGCGCACGCCATCATCCGTGTCAACTTAAAGGAATGGGTTCCCAAATTTGTTGATTGAGAGCGGCCTTTTCTCGATGTCGCTTTCTCTCAGCTTTGACCAAACCAAATAACTTAGCACGTTCAGCCAGATAGGTTACTGTATCAGGCTTTTCTCCTCTAGCAATAGCCTTCGCTACATAGTATAGACTCCGAAACACCATCTCTACTGAGATTTTTTCTTTCGGTTGATTTAGAGCAATCGCCACTTCCCCTACCAATTGATTTAAGACCGTATAGAAAATCAAAGTGCAAATAATCTGGATTTGGACACCATTCTTATTCCCTACCCATAAATAGGCTAGTCCTAAAAGTCTTTTCGTTAATAAAAAGGCTTCTTCGATTGTCCATCGTCTTCGATATAAATCACAGACCTCTTCGGCGGACAGTTGTTCGGGAGACAACACATTTGTTAAATACTGATACCAGATTGTTCCCCATAATACTGAGACTAATCTCACCGGATGCTTGCAAGGATTAGAACGGTAATTTCCCATAATGATAATCTCATCTCTGTAATGACTACCTTGAGACAATACTTGTTTGGTTTTGTAAGATGTACCCGCTCTAAATCTGGTTAGAAAAAACTTTTTAGCTTCTGTTAACAAATCAAACCACACAAAGCTAAAAAATCCCATATCTACAAGAATTAAACCATTTTCTGGTAATTTAGCTGCCAATTCTTCACACCATATTTTATCATTTGATTTATCATTTTCTGTGTACCATAAAGTAACGGGTCTTTGGGTAAAGGCTTCCACTACCATCATTATTTTACCCCCCAATTTACTCTTTTCTTCTTTACTTATTTTCATATTTTTCCTTATCTGCTCTAGCGTTGAGCCATCTGCTATCCACACTGCACTAAACTTTTCTCTTATTTTTTCCCATTTTTCTCCTACTTGGAGCTTCTTCCCTTTTTCGGCTGCTTTTTCTAACACTCCTTTTAGTAATATTGCAAATATTTCGGCTGGCACATTCATCATTCTTTTTGATACTGCCTGTTTGCTTACTTTTAATGATGCTACCCATAGCAATCCCTCTTCCTCTAACAGTCTTACCGCTTCACTTATACCCGCTATTTGACGATACACTATACTTAACACTAATGCCACCATTACTGGTAAATTTAATACCCTATCTCTCATCATTTTCTCATGAGTTCCCTGTAAATATTTTAATGGTGTAAACATTGTGGGTTCTAGTAATTCAAACAACTCTTTTGTTATTTCAGGGATTTCTACCCCTGGCTGATTTGTCTTACGACGTAAGTCTGGGTTTCCTTTTCTCCGAGGATGTTGTCTTGCCATTTGTTTTTTGCTCACTTTTTTATATACTAACCTTTTTTTCAGCCTACTCTTACTTCCGCCTGCTTTTAGGCTAATCTTTTGTGAGTAGGCATTTTGGCTTAAGTTGACACCAATGGCACGCCATGCGCCCCTACCAAAATAATTGGCGATCGCGTTTATCGGATTAAATTAAAATAATTTGTAGGGACATAATTGTATTATGTCCTTTTTTATTAATAGAAAATAAGCGAAAAATAAAGGGTTTAACCGTATTTCCCTAGCATAATCACCTAACACATCAGCAACCAAGCTTAGTAACTTGTCCTCACGAACAGACCGATGGAGTGACCTAAACTTTGGCAAAATTGGCTGGATCTTGATCCCGTCGATGTTTTAAGAGAATCGGAGCACCTGGCTCATTGCCGACCAAAGCGGCGGTAAATTCCAGGGATTCTCTCAATCGTTTTGCTGCATAAATCGACATATCCCTAGGGACACAAATGCGATCGCGTAAATAACGAAGGGCGGAATCAGAGCCAGGGGGCGGTAAACAAACTTCTCCAGTGATCAAATGGGTTAAAGCACAGCGCAACGCTTCCTCAAAAAGGCTATCTTCGGCAGGGTTAACGCGAATCAGATTCCGACGGTGTTTAATCACTCGTTGCAAAGCTTCCTGACGGGAATTTTCAGGTTCGGGATAGGTGACATCAGGTAGTCCAAACCAAGGGCCATTATCCACTTTGCTTTGATTAATTAAACGCTGGGGGTTTTCATTGTCGTAACAGCCACCCATTTGAGGCGGTAAATCATGGACATGGGTAGAAAAATCACTCTGAGTGCCGCGATAGGTCGGACGGCTTTCCATTGCGTCAAACCAGGCCGATAGACGGGGATTTTCTTCCCGTAAAGAATAGCCTTTATAGTAAAAAAGACTAGCATTCATCCGTTCGACGTAGGGAGTGAAGATCACATCAACGGTGCTGAACTCTGATAAAAAGTAGGGGCCGGGGGTGGCGGCTAAGGCCGCTTCTACTTGAGCCACGACACTGGTAAATTTTTCCTGATGGAATTGATCATCGCGGGGCGATCGCCGAGGATAACAAAGCCAAGAATACCAGGCGCGAAATAATAGCCGCTCTAGTCGTCGTAGAGGAATCACGGTCGCGTCTTCCATACTCCAAACCAAGGGCTGGAATTCTCGTTCTAGAGCCAATAAAATATCATCGCTTTCGGTAATAATTCGTCCATCTAATTCAAGGGCTGGTAGCATTCCAGACGGGACTTTTCGCTGATACCAACTCTCCTTTTCGCCGTAACAAAACATGGTTACTTTGGCGATTCGGTAAGGAATTTGTTTTTCTTCTAACCAGAGCCAGACTTTTTGGCAATAGGGACACCAGGCATGGTGATCTCGATAGAGTATAACCCGCACGTCTGCTTCCGCATGACCAAATAAACGTAACTGGGCTTGGGCATTGGTGAGTCCATTAATGCGATCAACGGGCCGGTCGGCGAGAGCTTCTAGTTCAGTCCAACTGAGAGGAGAGGTTGTCATACGTTAAAAAATAACAGAACCAAGGCAGTAACTTTTATCTTAATCTCTCTCTCAATATTATTCGCAAAGCAGTCCCAAACGCTTTTGGCAATAGGATAGAGGATGTTGTAGTTCACCCAGTCAGGGTTACACTTGCAAAGTAAGACCTGAGATATTTGTCTATGGTTTTTCTAACTATTCTCGAACCCATTTTACAAATAAGTAGCTGGTTGCAATTAAATATAAAACGTGGGATGGGCATCCTGCCCGTTCACAGGCTAGAAGCCTGTTCCACCATCTAACAATTAATTAAGCCCACTTACTTACTCATCAGCGAGCGATCGCGTCAAGACAGTTTTGCTCGACTCAGGGAAACATCAAAGCGATTAGAAAGATCAAAAAGATTAAGAGACGATCCACCCATTTATTAATGCGATCGCTCCCTATACAAAAGAAAAGCGATCACCCCTTAACTATTAAAACGCTAAGGAATGAAACCAATGGTTAAGCTAATCTGACAGGATAGGCGATCGCCCTGCTAAGGAGGGTCAAAACTCAAATTTTGGTGTATTATAGCTTTATCTTGCAGATAACCAACTAGATAGAGAACAAGACCATGACAAACAGGAAACAAGTCACTGCACGAAAATCATCACTTGATCGTCAAAAGTCTTTAGCCTTTAAGGGTTTTCTACAAAAGACACTCATGGAAAAGGTGCGTTGTGGTTACGGCAAGTGTTCTTATAGTGGTTGTTATTGCCAACAATATCAAGGTAATGCCAGCACTTGTCAAAATTCGGGCTGTGGGCATAGTTATGCTGACCATTGGTAATTGCGATGCCGTGTTATTTTAACTTCATCAAGTTTTAATGTTCTATTACGATGATCCTTACGACCCAAGATATTCCGATAACTACGCTTGATCGTTTTTTGCAGCAGCCAGAAACGAAACCTGCTAATGAATTTATTGATGGTTATATTTATCAGAAACCTATGCCCCAGGGTCAACATTCACGACTGCAGTTGAGGCTCTGTAATGCGGTAAATATTGTGGCGGAAGAGGCTCAGATTGCGTTGGCTTTTCCCGAATTACGCTGTACTTTTGGAAGTCGCTCAATTGTGCCGGATGTGGCGGTGTTTCGATGGGAGAGATTACCAATTAATGTAGAAGGTGAAATTGAGAACGTATTTCTGATCTGTCCAGATTGGGTGATTGAAATTTTGTCGCCTGACCAAGCACCGATGCGGGTGATCAGTAATATTTTGCATTGTCTCAAGCAGGGGACAGAAATAGGATGGTTGCTATTTCCGAAGGAGCGATCGCTATTATTGTTTCAGCGCGATCGCCAACCGATAGAGATAACGATTAACAGTAGTGGTGATGAAATTTTGCTTGTACCTGAGTTTTTAGAAAGTCAGCTTAAGTTAACCGCAAATCAGATTTTTAATTGGCTAAGTTAACAAATCTCAATAATCACTAAGTCAATTTCTCACTCACATCTAATTTCAGTGTTATAATCTCTCAAACCGATCCCCCGTTTGTTTATGTCCAACAGCACTCTCCAACCTGATCTAGATGCCCTACGCGAGTCAGCGATCGCGGTGATTACCTATGTTAGGGATGCGATGAATGAGGGTGTTGCGCTACTGAGGGATCATGATCGGTTGTTGGTTGAAAATCAGAGTGATCATCGGTTGGATGCTGAAATTCAGGCTATTAACGAAAATCTAAGGCTCGTCAATGAGAGTCTGAAAAGGGTAAAGCTCGGCGAATTGACGATGACGATTGTTGCGCCAACTAGTGCGGGTAAATCTACGGTTATTAATGCGATCGCTGGTCAGGATTTACTGCCTAGTCGTAATGATGCGATGACGGTTTTACCCACTGAGATTGTTTTTTCCCATGAGGTAACTTGTCCTAAGCTGATTCTGGATAAGGCTTTGATGACGCTTTTGCGAGAGGCTTGGCGACACTTACATGAAAAATTGCAACGGATTGGTTTAGATGAAGCTATTAAACTGGCTACTAAAAATGATTTTCCCCGCGAGAATGCAATTAAAGAAATTTTGAACAGTAGTTCTGTTTCTTTTCAATCTGAAGTAGTGGAATCAAATGGTATTCAAGTTGAATTAACCAAGATTAATGATCTTCTACGGTTGTGCGGTATTTTTGGTATATCTACAGAATTTTTGTCTTCTTTGTCTCAAATTCCGCGTATTGAAGTTCCTTTTCCGTCATTATTATCACCTTTAAAAGATTCGGGTTTAGGGACTTTGGTGCTAGTGGATACCCCAGGGCCTAGCGAGGATAAGTCTTTAGATTTAGTGAATGTTGTCAAAGATAGACTTAAGGCGAGTTCTCTGGTTTTGGTGGTGGTGGACTATACGAAAATTGGACAAACAGATCCAGCAAAAGTTAAGAAATTGGTGGACGAAATTGCTGTGGTTAAGGGACGCGATCGCATTTATATCATCGTCAATAAAATTGATGCTCGTGATCCTAATAATCCTGAAGATTTAACTACTCAACAAATTTTAAATTTGGTTAAAACTAAATATGAAATTGATGATCCTCAAAATCGAGTTTTTGAAATGTCGGCTATTAAAGGATTTTTAGCTACTAATTTTCAGCGTGAGAAAGAGATTTATCAGTCAACAGAATTACGGAACAGCAAGAGTTTTGAAGTTCTTGGACAAAAGTATTATAACGATTCTTGGGAAGACCGAAAAGAGGATATTTCTTTATCAGAAATGGATAAAGTCGCTAATAAGTATTGGCAAAAGTCTGGATTTGCTGATTTTATGGAGAAGGCTATTACTCCTTTAGTACCTAGTATGATTACTATCAAGAGTACGTTAAATGAAAATAATGATAGATTTACTTCTTTTTCATCTTGTCTCAAGAAGTACAAGGAAATACTTGAGCGAGATATTCAACGTCTAGAGATTGAGATTAATCAATTAGAAATAGAAATTATAGCGATAAATTCACACATTACAAATATTTTTGAATTAAAAAAACATCAAATATTAAGCTTAAGAGAACTAAATGTTATTCTTGAAAAAGAGAGTCATAAATTGCATACAGAAATTTCCTCTCTTGCATATATTTTAATAGCAAAGGCAACACAGATTGCGAATAATCTCAAGAATTGGAGTACTGCGAATGGGATTGCGACTTTTTCACTTATGCCTGTTGGTATTTTGACAGAGTCAATGGTTATAGATCATCACAATAAAGAATTGGATAAGGAGTTATCCGTATTCCAAACTAACTATTCCGCAATTACTGAATGTTATTGCAATCAATTAACAAATAACTTACTTAATATGGTAAAGCAGATTATTGAGCGAATAAATAACAATTACTCAGGGCAAGATGAGTTAGTCCTTAGCGATGTACAAAAAAGATTCCATAATCACAAAATAGTGCGGTGTGATGTAGCTTCAGACACATATGGAAAGAATATTATATCCTATGAAAAATTAACATCACGATTGAAACTGAATCAAGTTCGCTTATATGGTTCAGGTATTGGCACTAAATTCGCGTATGTAAATAACTTGCTCTCGGATTGTAACAATACACTTGAAATTTTTCAGCAAATTGGACAGGATGCAATTAGTACCATAGAACGGAGTTTAACTAAAGATATTGATACTTTTACTCAACAGAGAGTGAGCCTTTTTCAAGAATATGAGATGAGTTTGCAGTCCACAATTCAGACAAACAAAAAAATTCAGAATGACTATACAATCACTGTAAGTCAGTACAAGCGACTTTTAGATAAAATTGCTAATTTGGAAATAGACTTAAAATATCAACAAGAATACATCAAACAACATTAAATTATAGCGTTTTTCATTATGATGAGGTATATTATAAGCTCTGTAATGCTTACACCATAAGCCTTACCTCATACCTCACTAAACTGAAAACTGCTATAAAAAACAAAAATGTCACTTATTTACTTTAACGATTTTCAAAGAAAGGAGCATGAGATTCCTATTATTACTGATAAAATACTCGTAGATTTGGTCAATTCAATCCAAGTCAATGATAATCTAATTAGTTTTCGCCAAAAGCGAGGATTATTTGGACAGTTTTTAGATAACCTTACAGGAGCAGATCGAAAACGTCAAATTGCTACAGATAAAAATGTCAATGTAGCAATGCAATCTCTGTGCAGTTGGGTGTTAGATATTTCTAATAATTTGAACGTTAGTAATAACGCAATTGTCAACATTGAAGAAAGATTAGCAGAGATCGAAGAAGACTTAATAGAGATTGAAGACAAATTAATAGAAACTCGTCAAGTAATCCGTAACCATCGAGAGGAAATTAATTTACTCAAAGAGATGGTCAATCAACTACAATCCAGAGTTGAAAATCACGACCATCGGATTCTGAGTTTAGAGCAACGGGCTGATAGAAAAGACGTTGAAATTAAAATCATTAACGCGATCGCCGCCTGGCACTCAGAACGGACATATAAAGACTTTCATTGGGCGATTCAAGTTGCCTTTGTCACCCGTGAAATAGTAGATTATGCCCTCAGTGATTACGAAAGATTAATCACCAAAGATAAAGACAAACAACTGCGTCAAAGTATCATTGACCAAATACTTGCCGCCGACAAAACAATCCCCGACAACTATTTTTCATTAATCGAACTTCTCAACCTTTCCTATAACAAAACATCCCCAGAAAATCGAGAACTTGCGGGTTATTTGCTAGAAGTTGAATCTATTTTCGAACAAAGAATAGCGAAAACGCCCTATTTATTCACCCTCGGCAAAGCCCTAGAACTAGCCCAACAACAACAGCATCAAGACCCAGCCAAAGCCGCCTTTGAATTATGCCGTAACTCTCCTAATACTAGGATTTATCCCGCCACTAGCAAAAGAGAATTTGTGGAACGCATTGTCAACGAAACGGCCAGCGATAGATTAAACTCGATAACATTAGTGTAATCATAGGAAAATATGGATAACTCACTAAACTATGCTGAAATAATCAAAAAAACAGTGAATGCTGCCACCATTGATCAACCGAGTCTGCAAGCAATCAAACTTTATCCAGTTTGTGATGCTGAGTCTGGACATTTTCTAATTCTTGCCACAGGTCGGGATAAACAGTGTTGGATGGATAGCATCCTGTTTCATGCGCGACTAATCGAAAAAGATAACTGCGATCGCCAAATCATCATCGAAGAAGACAACTTTGAAGAAGGATTAGTTGATGCCCTCATCGAAGCAGGAATCAAAAAAGAAGATATTGTCACCAGTTGGCAACAAGCGATCGCAGTGAATCAATAACCGTTAGTAATTTTTTATTTACCAACTTAAAATTCTTGGGAAATAATAATCAAAATTGCTGATTTCAGAGGACTAATTTTAGTTTGAATAATATCCCAAATAATCTCATCTTCCAAGGAAAAATAAGCATGAACTAAAATATCTCTCAATCCAGCAATTTTGCGCCATTTAATATGTGGATATTCATTTCTTATTTCTGGAGGGATTTGTTTAACCGCTTCCCCAATCACTAATAAATTTCTAATTACCGCATCAAATCTTAATTCATCAGCAAAAAAACTATTATCATCTAATCCTTGAGTATAACGGAGAACTTTACCACAACTCATTAAAATATCATCACAATAAAGTTTTAAGCTACGCGACATAAATAGCGTCCTTTTCTACAGAACTAATAATTTGAGGTTTCAACATTTTTTTAGTAACTAAATCAACAGATAAAGATAAATTATCTTCCAAGAAAAATTTTAAGTCCATATATTGATCAAAAGTGACTTTTCCTTGAAATTCTACCAGTAAATCAAGATCACTATTATTTTTTGCTTCATCTCTTGCATAAGAACCAAATAAAGCTAAGGAAATTACACCATAGCTTTTAATTGTGGTTAAGTTTTTTTTCAGGAAGTTAATTAAATACTCTCTATTCATGATTATTACCTAATGTTTACCGATTTTATACTTGGGATATGTTATATTCACCATAAAATTAATAGATTAATAATTGTTATTACATGAAAGAAACCAAAATCGGATTAGTATTAGCAGGTGGCGGGGCTAAAGGCGCGTACCAATCAGGCGTGGTCAAATATTTAGCAGAAATTGACTTTTCCCCCCATATTATAGCTGGCACGAGCATTGGTGCGCTTAATGGTGCGATCCTTGCCTCTAACACATCATTTAAACAATCAGGCGATCGCCTCTGGCAACTCTGGAAAGAACTCGGTGAAGCCAACATTATCAAGTGGCAGTTAATCAAATATCCACTGCAATCCTTGGCACAATATTTACATCTTTCAGGGGAAGACGCATCATTGTGCGACTCTAAACCACTGGATCAATTTTTACACTATGCAGTCAATGCCGAACAACTGCGAAAAGGAATTGAACTCTGGGTAGCCGCCTTTCCCTCAGCCCACAATTTTCTACCATCCTCACACAAAGCAGGTCAGATCGTCCCCACCATTGGCAATGTCATAACCTCCAATCTTGGGCAATCCGCCGAATATATCCACGTCCAATCAGCCGAAACCGATGAAGAAATTTATCAAACCTTACTCGCCAGTGCCGCGATTCCCTTAGCCTTTAAATCGCGCAAGATTGATAACAAGCATTATGTAGATGGTTGGCTAGGTGATAACGTCCCCCTCAAAGCCCTAGAAAATCGCGGTTGTACCCATGCGATCGTCATTCATTTAGGAAACGGTGAACTTTGGAATCGTCATGATTTCCCAAACCAAACAATAATTGAAATTCGCCCAACGGAAACAATCAATAATTTTGACAACATACCGATTGTCAGAGACCTAACTACGATGCTAGATTTCAGTCCCGAACGCATTCAACTTTTGCAAAAACGAGGTTATCAAGATGCCAAACGTATTCTCGAACCCATTTTACAAACACTCATAATCGAGCGATCGCGTCAAGAAAGTTTTGCGCGGCTCAAAGAAACATCAAAGCGATTAGAAAGATCAAAAAGGTTAAGAGACGATCCACCAATTTATTAATGCGATCGCCTCCTTTAAAAAAGAAAAGCGATCGCCCGTTAATGATTAAAACACTAAGGAACGGGACTCATTATCGATTAATTTGGCTACCTACTCGCCCATTAAAACTATCCTTAAAAGGTTTTTCTGGTTCAATATCTTTCTGCTGACACAGGGATAAATAATCATCAATCGCTTCCTCAAAATTAGCCCTTAAATTAACAACATTTTCACCTTCAAAACTAATCAAACTACGGATATATTCGACTTTACCATAGAAAATTTGATCATCATCACTATAGTGAACAGAGCCGACATAATCTTTGTACTGTATCATGTCATTCATAACAATTCCTCGCCTCGAAGGATTTCAATAATTTGTTCAATTTGATAACGTTTTAAAATATTTTGAGGATGGGGCTTATGCAAGGTAATTACAACTTGAGTCTCATTGATAAAACGTCGTCGAGAACCGCCAGTTTTTCCTGTATTAGCTTCCTGAAAACCAAACCCCATTAATAAGCTAACCAACTCTTCCCAGGTAAAATCTTTCGGACAACTGAGAAAACGTTTGATCAACTTTTCTTTACGACTCACATCTCCTCCTGATAACGGTTGACAAGGCTGAATTCTAAAAAATGCTATTTGCAGTTACAGTATGACATGAAATCACCGATCATCGCCTCTTATAAAAAAGAAAAGCGATCGCCCGTTAACGATTAAAACACGAAGGAATGGAACTCATTACCGATGAATTTGACTACCTACTCGCACATTAAAACTATCCTTAAAAGGTTTTTCAGGTTCAATATCTTTCTGCTGACACAGGGCTAAATAATCATCAATCGCTTCCTCAAAATTAGCCCTTAAATCAACAACATTCTCACCTTCAAAACTAATCAAGCTACGGATATATTCTACTTTACCATAGAAGATTTGATCTTCATCGCTATAGTGAACAGAGCCGATATAATCTTTATACTGCATCATGTCATTCATAACAAGTTCTCGCCTCGAAGAATTTCAATAATTTGTTCAATTTGATAACATTACTCAGTTACAGTATGACATCAAATTACTGATCGCCCTCGATAAAAAAGAACAGCGAGATGATCTTAATAGTCCTTTCTCATCAGTTTTTCCCAACCATACTCGACGAAATAAGGACGTTTTTGACGGTCTATATTTGTTAGCCATAAGACCATGCTTCGATACCAATCTGCTATCAATAAATTTAAGTCTTTTAAATTCGCAAATTCTCGATTTTTAACACTTCTGTCTATCTTAGCATTAAGCGTCTTCAAATTTTTTGTTAAGGATGTTGAATCACCTCCATGCACAATAACTGAACGACAGTCGTAAGCTGTTCTCATGATTTCCATTGTCTCAAAAAAATCACTGGTGGAGTCAATATTTGTGAGGAGGGAGGCACCATTAATTGAAAATCTATATCTTAGTTCCTCTTTAATAGGATTACCATTAACTGTTTGAAGTATTGATTCTAATGCAATTACTAGATCAACTAATTCTTCTTCTGGGCTATCTTCATCTACCGCAATAAAAAATCTCGATAATGAGCGCGACAAAATTTTATCATTAGGAATAATGTTTTTAAGAATTTTATAAATTTCTTGTAGCTTTATCTCGTCGTCACCATTAATTATTAATTGGTTATATGGACTAATGTATTTTTTATTCAATGATGACCTTATCATCTCCTTGGTAAGAGGATAACTTTCTACTCTGGAATCAATAATAAAACTACCTGCCTTATAAAGTTTAAACATTTGAAGAACTAAATTGATTCTTTCTCTTGCGTGTTCTGAGAAACGATTGGTTAAATCAAAGTATGAATTTTTTTCAAAATTGTCAATTTTTCTTAAGCTTATAACAACAACTTCAGTATTAAAGTCTGATAAATCAAGTTGTATCGGGACATCTCTCATCCAGCGAAATACTCCCAAAGGTTGACGCTCATTTATTTCATCTATACTTAACTGTTTCAAATACACTTCGTCATCAAGAACTATTTTGTCAAGTGTGAGTGTTACCCCCTGTAAACGACCACTGACTTTAAATTCGTGAGGATCGCCATTGAATAATCCCATTAACTTATGATAATTTTCGATAAAATGTTGAGAACTAAAACTTTCTGTTTCTTTTCTAAAAGAATCAACAAGTATTCTCTCAGCTGCCGTTTGAGGCTGAGTATGATGACCACCACTGAAGGAAATTGATTGATAGTTATAAGTACTTTCAAAATTATTATAACTATTTTCAATATTTTCTTTGAGCATGAAAAATAAGGGATCTTTTATCAGACTCATTACCACAAAAGAAACAGAGGTATTAAACGTATTGATTTTTATCATTATTTTTTCTCCATTGACTATTTGCCACTTATTGACAACATCAAATTCATAGAATTTTTCTTTTAGATCAGGTAATTTTTGGTTTGCCAAATCACATAACTGTTCAGCAATATTTTTTAATTCAGTAGGATTAAACATAGGTCTTGTTGATCAGTTCTTTTCTATCACATAAAGATTGGGAAGACATTTATTTTGAGTTATCTCAAAATGGCGAAAAGCTTTTGTTATTTTAATCTTAATATATTGGGGGCTTTTACAACGTATTTTTTATTGCGATCGCCTCTTATAAAAAAGAAAAGCGATCGCTGTTCTAATTAATCCTTAAAAAGGTCATTTCCAGTTGATTTTTTTGAGGTCTGTTATTAATGGGTTGCACTACACAAACTCTTGCTGGTGGGAGATCGCCCATTTGTCAAACACAAAGTAAAATTACTAGCGAGCGCTGACCCAGAGAAGAACATCTGAAACGGGGGCAGTCTGTTAAATTAGAGAGGTTGACCTAAATTGCTGTCAATTATGCGCTCAAATGTTGATTCCCAGAAAATCGAACAACTCATGGAAGCATTGGGTAAAGAAGCTCGTAGTTCAGGCTGTATCTACAAGCTAGGCGATTGCTTTGAAGCAATTGTACCCGAAATAATTCGATTTCCCTCCGTTAATTCTGAGGTACTTAGAAGCAGGGTCGAGAACTTCATTGGGCGTTTTAAAGTCCAGGGATTGGAGGGATGATAATGAGTCTTAATGATTTACCAGGAGCCGAGATAATCTTACCCGGACTGAGTGATCTTCACAGTGGTGAATCCCATACCATTGGGGCGTTACTTGTGGCGATCGCGGCAACACGGTTAACCGAAGCCGGTTTAGATGTTCCCAAATATCACTTAGCCCCAGAGCCAGAATTAACTTTGTATGCTCTTCTCCAAAACGAACGAGAGGATGCTTATCACTACTACAATGCTTTACTGAATCGCCTTAATAGTTTTTGTAACGCCCTTGAACTCAGTTATAAATACCCGTCGTCTAATAGCACTGTGGAGCCGACTTCTAAGTGATCTTCAAAGGTTAAAGATTGTCTGCTACGGCTCAATTTTACCGTTAGAGATTGCGATCGCTCTCCATAAACAAGAAAAGCGATCATACTAAAATGTTGACTCGTTTTTCTGCGTATTTAGAAGTTCTTCTGAGTTATTGATAAATCATAGAAATTATTTATCAGATTGTTGTGAATGAGGAGGTTTGAGGTTGTTTTCTGACTTAGAATGCTGGTTAGTTGCATAAACAACCCAGCCACCGACAAGAACTACCATCATAAAAGCGAGAACAAGGCCAACAATTCCCGTGATAGCGACATCATCACTGCGATCGCAAATAATTTTTCAGATCATTCTGTTGGAGGAAAATGATCAAAAAATCTTACAAAGAAGACCTGGCATACATTCATGATGTTGGTTATGGCGATTACGCTCTTAGGTCAGCCCCTGGCATACTGAAAATTTTAGCTCAAAATAACATTCAAGACGGTTTAGTCGTGGATTTGGGCTGTGGAAGTGGATTATCAGCCTTAGAACTGACGAAAGCACATTATCAAATTTTGGGAGTGGATATTTCTGAGTCTATGATTGCGATCGCTCGAACCAGAGTTCCAAATGCTAAGTTTCGAGTTGAGTCATTATTGAAGACTGATATCCCATCTTGCAATGCAGTTATCTCAATCGGTGAATGTCTCAATTACCTATTTGATAGTGATAATAATTATCAAGCATTAATGCAGCTTTTTGAGCGTATTTACAACACCTTAACTACGGGAGGTATTTTTATTTTTGATATTGCAGAACCTGGTCAAGTGATAGAAGGTGAAAAGGTTAAAAGTTTTAATGAGGGAGAGGATTGGATCGTTCTTGTGGAAAAAGAGGAGGATCGGGAAAATTAGTCTTAAGTCGCCGCATTGTTACTTTTCGCAAAGTTGGAGAATATTATCGGCGAGATGACGAGTTACATTATTTACGATTGTATAAAGCCGCAGAGATGACTGAGCAATTGAGACAAGTCGGTTTTACAGTTGAGACTATGAATCATTATGGTGATTACAAATTACCAAAAGCTCACGTTGCCTTTGTTGCACGTAAATCAATGTGACATCGAAACCTAGTTGATCGTAATCTAATAACCGTTAGATACCGCGATCGCCCTCTATAAAAAAGAAAAGCGATCGCCGATCAGTCGGTTTGGTTTAAGGTTATGTTCGCTTGCTGAACACTTCCTTTATTTGACGATGCAAAGCAAGCACTTCGACCAAATTCAGATAACGCATCATGCTAAACGACGATAGAGTTCAGCATTTTTTTGAGTACATAGTCTGCTGCTTGAGCAAATTCTTTGTTCTGACAAGTCAACCAATTTTCTATATTTGCACGCAACAAATCTTCCGGGGAGGTATCAATCTCCTGAGCTAACTGTTGCAGCCTTTGAAGTTGCTCATCGGAAATATTAATAGTGATAGAAGCCATTAATGATCTCGTTTAATACGCTGAATACCCAACATTATAACCTGTGTCACCTCAGACTTGCCTAGTTCTCCAAATGATTGCGTCACTAGATTTCGGAGGGCGATCGCCCCCTATAAACAAGAAAAGCGATCGCGGTTTTAACTAATCCTTAAAAAGGCCATTTCCAAGCAACCGTATCGGGACGATCAATTCCGTATTCATAGGCATAATGACGACAGGAAATTTGTTCATCCTTGAGAAACTCCTTAATATGCGCTCCCGCCACTTGTAATTGAGGCAGTCGGTCAATCACATCAATGGCAATACTAAAGCGATCAATTTGGTTGGCCATTGCTAAATCTAAAGGCGTATTAATATTGCCTTTTTCCTTATAGCCGCGTACATGGAAATTAGGGTGATTGGTGCGACGATAGGTTAAACGATGAATCAGCCAGGGATAACCATGAAAGTTAAAAATAACTGGCTTATCTTTGGTAAATAAACTATCAAAATCGCGATCGCTTAAGCCATGAGGATGTTCTTCCTTGGGTTGCAAACGTAACAGATCAATGACATTGACAAAGCGAATTTTCAAGTCTGGGAAATGTTCACGCAAAATACAAGAAGCCGCTAAGGATTCCTTGGTGGGAATATCTCCCGCCGTTGCTAAAACTACATCTGGGTCTTGACCTGCATCCGTGCTGGCCCATTCCCAAATATCAATGCCTTTCGTGCAGTTTTTGACCGCCGTTTCCATATCGTGATACTGCAAATGGGATTGCTTATCGGAAACAATGACATTGATATAATTCTTACTGCGTAAACAGTGATCGGCAACGGATAACAACGAATTAACATCAGGGGGCATATAAATACGAATCACATCAGGACTTTTGTTCAAAACCACATCTAAAAAGCCTGGGTCTTGGTGGGTAAAACCGTTGTGATCCTGTCGCCAAACCGTTGACGTAATTAACAAATTGAGAGAGGGAACATCCTGCCGCCAACGAATATGATTACAAATTTCCAACCATTTGGCGTGTTGGTTAAACATCGAATCAATAACGTGGGCAAAGGATTCATAGGTAGAGAAAAAGCCGTGTCGTCCGGTTAGTAAATAGCCCTCAAGCCAACCTTCCAGGGTATGCTCACTTAGCATTTCCATGACGCGACCATCAACGGCTAATTCCCCCCCGTCCTCATCTTCGGGTAAATAGTCGGCAATCCAGAATTTTTTGCTAACTTCATACACCGCTTGCAATTTATTCGAGGTATTTTCATCGGGGCCAAAAACGCGGAAGTTAGTCATATTTGACTTCATCACATCGCGCAATAAAACCCCCAAGGGCTTGGTATTTTCGGCTTCAATGGTGCCTGGTTTTTCGACCTTAACGCCGTACTCTCGGAAGTTAGGCATTTTCAAATCCCGACAAAGTAAACCCCCATTGGCGTAGGGAGTGGAACCTAGGCGTTTGTCTCCTGTGGGGGCCGTTGCCTTAATTTCAGGCAAAATCGTACCATTTTTATCAAAGAGTTCTTCGGGTTTATAGCTCCGCATCCAGGCTTCTAGTTGAGTGCGATGTTCGGCGTTCTCGTGCATTCCGCCCATGGGAACTTGGTGCGATCGCCAGAAGCCTTCCACCTTATGACCATCCACAAAATCGGGGCCAGTCCAGCCCTTGGGAGAACGTAACACAATCATCGGCCAAATCGGACGAGTGGCGATCCCTGTACTGCGGGCTTCGTGTTGAATGCTGTGAATTTCGGCGATGCAATGATCGAGGGTTGCTGCCAAAGCCTGGTGCATAGACTCAGGTTCCGAACCCTCCACAAAATAGGGCGTATAACCATAACCCTCAAACAGAGATTTCAGTTCCTTATGGCTAATGCGAGAAAGAATTGTCGGGTTATTAATCTTGTAACCGTTCAAATGCAGTACTGGCAAAACCGCCCCATCTCGAATCGGGTTAATAAATTTATTGGAATGCCAGGAAGTCGCCAAAGGCCCTGTTTCCGCCTCGCCATCGCCAGGCATAGAGACCACAATCAAATTGGGATTATCAAAAGCTGCACCGTAGGCATGGGATAGGCTATAACCGAGTTCTCCTCCTTCGTGGATAGAACCTGGAGTTTCGGGAGTACAGTGACTACCAACGCCTCCAGGAAAGGAAAACTGTTTAAAAAATTGCTTCATTCCCTCCTCATCTTCACTACATTCGGGATAAAAATGGGAATAGCTACCTTCTAGATAACAGGGGCCAAGAAAGCCTGGTGCACCATGACCGGCTCCGACCATGAAGAGTAGGTCTTGATCGTTCTTTTTAATGATGCGGTTGAGGTGGGTATAAAGGAAGCTAATGCCAGGGCTGGAACCCCAGTGGCCTAAAAGACGTTTTTTGATTTGGTCAGGGTTTAACGGTTCTCGCAATAAAGGGTTGTCGCGCAGATAGATCATGCCTGCGGCCAAGTAATTAGAGGCTAGCCAATAGGCATGAAGATTTTTCAATTCATCGGGACTGAGGGGATTGCCAGAAATGGTAGAGCGGGCAGGCCCAAAAGCACTAACGGAGATGTCGTGATGGGGTTTAGCGTGAGTGGCAACCATAAAGAATACAGTAATGGTTAAAAAAAAGGAATTTCCCTGGACTGTTCGCCCAGGTTACTGCTGCTTACTCGAAATTGCTATTAAATTAATATTAAGGTTTGATTAATAAAACTCTATGGCAATAGGGCGATCGCGGTTTACTCCGTTTAATTGCAAGTGGGCGATCGCGGAAGTGTGAAAATCTGTCCTTTAGCAACGCGGTGAGTTTCGTAATGCGCAGGATCAACCCCACGAAAACTTTATTTTCCCTGAAGAAGTCTTACCTCATGGTAATGCTCTCCAGGATTAGGGTTTCATAAAAATTGAGAAGGGTTTTGCTAGACTACCCTTCTTTTTTGGGTTCAATTTCATAAGTTTCATAGGGAATCGTTTGATTGAATAATAAATCCCATTCGTCTTCATTTAATCCCTTGTAATCAGCTTGAGCAGCTACCATTTCTTCTAATTTCTCAGTGTTAACGACCCAAATGTGGATAGTCGTATCGTCGCTACCTGATGCTAAAAATTTACCATCAGAACTAAAGTTGAGACTACGAATATTATGGGTATGTCCTTTAAGAATTAGTGGACGCTGAATTTGAATTTCTTGGATCGACATCGACTGTTTTATTGAGAATAGACGAATAATGCCGCCCCGTCCCCCAATAGCTAGAGTCTCCTCAGATAAAGCAACAGTTGTGCCTAATTTGGAGAATTTGAAGTATTTTTTTTCCTCATTAGCTGTGCTTAAAGGTTTCGCCTCATCCCAATCAACTTGCCAAAGATGAATTTCTTCTTTATCAGTGGCAACCACTAACCATTCTTTGCTACAGACTATTTCAGTAATTTGCTGGCGATAAAGATTTTTCCCTTTGTCCGGCTCAGTATTTATACTATAATCATCGGGGTAATCAGTAATATCTGTTGAGTTTGGATTTTCTGGAGGAAGTTTCCACAGACACACAAGGCTTTGATCGCCTCCTGCAATTAGCCACTTGCCATCAGGACTAAACGCAACTGCTTTAAATTTATTTTCTGATTCATATTCTGCCCTAACATATTGGTAAATCTCTTTCTCTATAGAGAAACAGAAAGAAAATTTGGTGTCGTCGTCCTTAATGCTTGTTGAAACATTGTTCCATTTATCGTACCATTGCCATAATAATACTTTTCCAGGCTTGTCGGAATTTTCACTATTTTGATTCTTGAAATGGGCTTTATTAGAAGTAGCGATCGCCAACCATTTTTGACCATCAGAATTAGTCGTAAAAGCAATACTACAAATTTCAGGATTTTCACTATCTTGTTTTAAAAAAGTAGCAAAATAATTAATAACAGAAACCTCACCAAGCTCTGCAACATGATAAAGCTCAAGTACTCCTTTAACTCCTGCTAAGGCAACAACTTGAGTAATGGAATCATAAGCAATACATCTTATTTCTTGATCGGGCAGAGGCTGGTTCCCCTTATCTTTTCTTTCTGCGGCTGCAATCGTTTCTGGCGAAAAAGGCTTGCTTCTGTTCCATAATTGCAATCTTGCGTCATAACTGGACGAGAGCAAATATTGATTATTCTTGTCAATAAAGGTCGCGCCAATAATAACACCTTTGTCCGAGCTATCATTCTTTCGTAAAATCCGAACAGAGGTATCGAAGTCAGATGGTTTATCGAAGTCAGATGGTTTATGGATTAATTGCCAAACTTGTCCACTCCAGGTTCCAATCATGACCTTGCTGCTTTGATCCTTAGAGTCAGCATGAATCGCTAACGAACTAACTCCTTCATCAAATTCCTTCAAGATGATTGATTTAGGTTGAGGTTGCTCTAAATCCCATATCCGCAGAGTCTGATCGCTACTGCCTGATAGGAGCCATCGTCCAGCCGGACCAAAGGCTAAGGCTTTTACCATATCTTCATGGCCCAATAGCAAAATAGGTTCAAGCTCAGAAAAAGTTTTAAGTGCCTCAAATTTAATTTTCCAGAGACGAATAATGCCATCTCTACCACCACAAGCTAACAATTGTTTATCGGGGCTATAGACTATCGTAAAAATTTCCCTTGCCCGCAAAATATATTTTAAACGATTACTCCAATTTTTATGAATATGGGTAGAAAAAATTACTACATTTTCAGTATTTTTAGACTCCTGAATTATGGATAAAATTTTATCATTTAATTCCCAAAAAATAATAGTACCATTACGATACCCAGCAGCTAGAAAAAACTCACTTTTATTGTGTGGGCAAATCTCAAGCGACCATACCCAATCCTGATGTTCTGACGGATAGTTGATTATCTTTGGTTCTTTTTCAATGTCATTAATATCCCAAACTTTGATTTGAGAGTCTCGTCCACCAGAAAATAGCCATTTTTCATCAGGACTAAAGGCTAAACATTCAATAGCATAACCCCAATCATTATCAACGTTATTGTCAAGAATTTGGTCTTGATCTTGACTTTCCTCCTGACTCTTTAACTGTTCTAAAGAAATCAAATAAATCTTTCCATCGGCACAACCGACCCCTAACTGTTTATCATTTAGTTCTACACAAGTAATTGCTTTATTTTCTTTGTTATGAGTAGTCTTGGAATCCGACAATTCTTTGGCAATTTTTAGAGTATCTAGACTAAAAGTCTTTAGCCTTGGAGAATCTTGGGAATCTTGCCAACAGTAAATTTTGCCATTGTAGTCGCCAGCAACGATCCATTCACCATTAGGAGAAATATCTACTGATGAAATTTTAACTTGATTTCCCATGCTAATGTACTGGGATTCATTCTTTGAGAAAAGACGTTTTTGCTCAAAATTGATTTTCAGTATATTGCGTAAGTCAGAATCAATTTCTGTGATGCCCTGTTCAGCTTTCTCTAGTAACTGACAGGCATGATAAGCCATACGAAAACGCTTACCATAATCTTGTGAAACTGATTGAAAAGAGAGGTTGCAGGCAAGAAGCTTTAAATATTTTTGCTGTGCCTGCTGCTTCTCATCCAGTTCTTTACGGTGTTCTTTTTGCCATTCTGAGATGCTTTGACATAAAACATCATGATAAATTTCATATTGAGAATTTGGCAAAGGACGTAAGATTCTAGCCTTGACTAATTTTTCTAGAATATAAGATAAATATTTTCCATGTAGTTCAGGTAAATTATATTTGCCACATTCGTCATTATAATAACAACGCAAATCTTTTTGATTAAAAAAATGCTTATTTCCCGAAGGGGTAACAAGATGATAGAAAAACAAGGAAGCAGCATCCTCTAATTTCTCGTTGACAAATTTCTGATCGTCTTTGGCACATTTATAATGTTTTGTAATCAAGAATTTTAAATTTTTGGTCTTGGCAATCTCTATTAATTGCCGTTCAAAATATTGAGTTACAAGCTTGGTAATTCCTTCACTCCGTTCTTTTTCTTGATAAATTTTTTCTTGTTTTAAAAGTTGATTAGAAAGGAAAATTTTGTCTGACAAATTATCTTCATAAGGTTTATTAGCTTTATTCCAAAGATAGTCCATTACTAGCTGAAGTAAGGGCGTTTCTACATGACCTTGAGTAGTGATATTACTAATAATTATATCTGCTACACCTTCTTCAATTTCGGCATCAGGTAGTTGGGACTTCTTGAGTTGCTCTGCTTTGTAGAACTTATTAATAGGATCTTCTATAGCAATTTTAGCTGCTTCAATAGATAGTTTTTCAAGAACGATGCGATTCTCAAATAGTTCATCTGAAAAATCATTTCTAATCTTAAAGCGGTCTATTTCAGATACCCGATCCGAACGAATTGAGAACAAAAATTTGACAGCGAGTGTACGATCCTCAATAATAGCTTTAATGTCTTTTTCAAAGCCTTGAAGTTGTTCCTCACAATTTTGATAAAGCAGAAAATAGTCTTCAAATTGATCAAAAATAATAAATATTCTATCAAAACCTGATTCAGATTCAGAATTCTTCAGTTGATGTTTAATCGCTTGAATAAAAATCCCACCTGAATCACTATCAGTATCTTTTGATGCGATTGGCTGACTATTAGTTAATTCCTCAATAGTTCTTTGTAACTTTTCCTCAAAATCAGCATCCTTAAAATCAGAAAAAATAACGACAGCAAATTTGTATTTTCGATAGACAGCATTATTATTAAAAGTTTCCTCTAAATACAAATTGACACCTGCATTTAAAATAGAACTTTTGCCAACACCACTTTCGCCTTGTAAAATAGTTAAGGGTGAAAAAATAAGATTATTGCTAATTTCTTTTATCTCCTGATCCCTGCCATAAAACTGCTTAGAGTCCTCTTTCTGATAAGGATTTAAACCTACATAAACACGAGGAGAAGATTTGCTTTTCTTCCCTTGTTCAATATTAATGTTTGTGTGAGTCATGTGATTCTCCTGAATAAAGATATTAAATACATTTATTTTTTTAATTTAAAAGTTCAAAAGTCCGTAAAATGTTCAAGATCATTAAAAAAAGACTTTAACGTTCTTGGAACTAATTCAAGTTTTTCATCCTCATTCCACAAATGAGTTGTTTTATTGAAACTTAAGATTTGATCATGAACCCAATAAAAATAATTTGTGCGTTTTTCCTGTAAGCCAAAAATGTTGATAAAAAGATTAATATCAGGATCATTTAAAATATATCCAATAAACCATATACTGTACGAATCCAGACCAACTCCGCTTAAGTTAGATAACTGCTTTTTAAATTTATAGAAATTACGATAAGGTGACAGATGATAATATTTTGAAAAATCACTTTCTGTTATTAATAATAAATTATCTTCTACTGTTGATTTATAGCATCCATGAAGTTTAAGAATAATTGGAGCATCAGGACTTCTAGATGACCGAGGATTAAGGCAAATGAGCGGCTTGTTTTCAAGTTTATGTCCATTTTTTAAACCATACACTTTATAGTCTTGTATATCAGCTGGGGAACTCCTAAAAGCGCGTTCCAGTAGGTCATCACAATTTGTCGTTATGATTAGTTTAATTTTTTTATTTTTTACATATTTAGCGATTAATTTATGAGCATCATTTGGCTGAGATTGATCATAAAATTTCCTAATCTCATTTATGAAACTAACTGGGCTGCGGCACAAATCACTATAGTATTGTGAGAGAAACTGAACGTTAACTTGTGCATTCATTAACTGCTCTTCAATTGACAGTTGGTTATTTGTTTGATCTTGGCTGTCATTTTCTAATCTAAACCGACAGTTTTCTGGTCTTTCACTAAGTTCATAAGGACACGATTGACAAGGGCTATGTTGATCAATAGCTCGATCTTTTAACTCAGGAATTTCAACCTGTAAACACTTAATTTGTCCGTTTCTCTTCTTAATTTGCTTCTCCAAAAAATAAGCAAGTTCTATCTCACTTAATGATCTGTTAGACTGATTGTTAAAATCACAGATACGATCAAGTTCTTCTTTGTCTAAATTATCATTCCTATTGTATAAGTTGATCCCAGGTCCAATGAAAAGTATTGATGAGTCTAGCTCTTCAGCAAGAATCTGAATACTTGTTGTGTAATTATCCTTAATATAAGAAGTATCAGGAGGTTCTTCTCGTGTAAATAAAAGATCGCAAAAGTTAGTTTCATTCTGTTCATCATATTCTTTGAGGGAGAGCTTAATTGCATCACTCCGAATCATTTGTCCTATCCCTTTCTCTTGTATCGTCGTATATTGGTTAGCGTTAGTAGTATCTACAATGCCCAAAATCTTACCAGTTTGAATATCTAACACTGGCGAACCACTAAAGCCATCTTGCATTAGGAATCCGGCTGCCATCCCATGAAAAAGATAACAACCATTATTTATTAGTGTACCCAATCTTACTTCTCTTTGGGGAGTCATATAAAAGGATAATCTCGGATTATCTTCGTCTGTATGGCCTGCCAATTGAACAAATAACCCTTCGTTAAGTTCCATCTCTTTCGTATCTGTCAAACACAAACAACTAGCCTTTAAGGGTTTCAATGATAGAGATCCTTCAGTAATTTGTAAAACTGCATAATCTAAACAGTCTTCTTTTACACCCATAACCTTGTTTACTTGCAACAGTTCATGCGTGCTACCGTCAGTTCCCGTAAACTGTACTGTAATTTTGCTGCTGTCATCAACTACATGATTACAAGTCAAAATATATTTTTTGCCAAACAGAAAGCCAGTCCCCATTTTTGAACCAACAACTTTTACTATCGCATTTCTATCTAGCATTTTAAGCATTTTACTGACCTCAAACTTTTTAAAAAATTACAGATTTGAAAAACTATTGCTGATTTAACCCTGTTCTCTGGTGTGTTTTAAGGTTACTTCAAAATTAAATTCACCTCCTAAAGTGACAACGAAGCTTCCACCGACTGCAAGCTTTAAACCAAATTTCACTTCTAACTCATCAACACCTTGAACTTGATCAAATTGACCAATCACAGTTTGTACCAAGGGATGAACTATTTCGAGCGATCTCTTAATAGACTCAATCTCACCATTTGAAATTGTTGCTGCCGACTTATGTAAGTCTCTCCTGTCTGGCACAAAGGCCTCTATAGAAATTTCTGGTGAGTTTTCATCATCAGACAACTTTACTTTAACAATCTCCTTAGACACAGTTATACCTCTTTAATGAAATTAACGCATTAAGTGACGTAAAAATTATCCTCTTATATCAAGGATTTCAGGCAGGCCTGAAGATAAGATGTTTAGGGACTTTAGCGTATTTATGTCTTTTTAACCTCTACATCACATTACCTTATTAAATCTAATAGGTGGCTGTTTGATTTCCTGTATAAATTGATTCAATCTGTATGAATTGATTGAATACTATACAAAGTGTGACATTTTTCCTATTTTTATTACGCCAATTCAAAATTGAAGTGAATAAGCCTTTTAACTTATTAAGTTTGGTAAAACCGAACAAGATTAAGGGCGTTGCAGGGAAAATCCTCGTTTTTTAATGGGCGTGGCCACTTTTACGGTAAAACTTACTTGATCTTGAGGAGCCGTAGAATTTGCCTTTTTGATTATCAATTGCCAAGCTCCTGGTTGTATTTTCCAGAAAAGGGTTGCCTCATTACTTGTCTTAATTTTTGTTCCATTTAACCACCATTCGACGGATTGTTGTTCAGGATTAGCAATTTTAAAAGCTAAGGTTAACAATTTATCTTGCTCAGGAATCAGTAATTGGGCATTTGGTTCAGGAAAAAGAATTTTTAAGGATGGGACATAGCTTTGTAGCTCCGGTTGCTGGGCTAACCACTGATCATATTCGCTGGGTAAATTAAGTTTGTATTTTCCGTGAGCAGAGTTAACTGTTTGATAAAGGCGATCGCGGTTAGTTTCGTAATCGGCTAAATCTACGGGCCAAAAATATTCAGAGACAATCAGGGGACAGGCAGGTGTGGGTTTTAAGCCGGATAAAGCACAAATTGGTTTAGAAATCAGTTGGGCAGGCGGATCAAAAGCTTGTGGCGGTTTTAATTCGTGCAGTTTTAAAAAAATACGATTCCAAAGGGGAGCCGCTCCCATCACCCCGGACACCTGACGCATTGGTTCACCATCAAAATTGCCGACCCAAACCCCAACGGTATAATCTCGACTAAAACCCACTGTCCAGGTATCTCGAAAATTAGAGGAAGTTCCGGTTTTGACGGCGGTGGCAAAGGGCAAATTAAGAATGGATTCTACCCCAAAGGATTTGGCCCTCGCATAGCGATCGCTGAGCATATCGGTTATTAAGCCCCAACTACTGATCTGGCCGAGAATGAGGGGCTGATTAGTATTAGATTGACTAGGTAAAGTCGTGACTAAGGGTGAAACTTGCCCCTGTAAAGCGATCGCCCGATAAGCATTCGCTAATTCCCACAAATTCACCTCTCCACTGCCCAAGGTCAGACCTAAACCATAGTATTCTGGTGGCTGATTGAGATGCTTAAAACCCAATTGTTGTAAGCGAGTTAAGAATTGAGGAACACCGACTTTTTCTAATACTTTCACGGCTGGAATATTGAGAGAATTAGCTAGGGCCAACCGCACTCGTACCGGCCCCGCAAATTGGCTACTGTAATCGCTCGGACTATACAGCTTCGCCCCTGGAATAGCATAGTGAGTGGGAACATCAGCCAAAATGGTATTGGGATGGATAAGACGTTTTTCTAAAGCTAATTCATACAGAAAAGGTTTGAGCGTTGAGCCAGGTTGTCGTAAAGACTGAACACCATCATTCATTGGTGTCAACTTAAGCCAAAATGCCTACTCACAAAAGATTAGCCTAAAAGCAGGCGGAAGTAAGAGTAGGCTGAAAAAAAGGTTAGTATATAAAAAAGTGAGCAAAAAACAAATGGCAAGACAACATCCTCGGAGAAAAGGAAACCCAGACTTACGTCGTAAGACAAATCAGCCAGGGGTAGAAATCCCTGAAATAACAAAAGAGTTGTTTGAATTACTAGAACCCACAATGTTTACACCATTAAAATATTTACAGGGAACTCATGAGAAAATGATGAGAGATAGGGTATTAAATTTACCAGTAATGGTGGCATTAGTGTTAAGTATAGTGTATCGTCAAATAGCGGGTATAAGTGAAGCGGTAAGACTGTTAGAGGAAGAGGGATTGCTATGGGTAGCATCATTAAAAGTAAGCAAACAGGCAGTATCAAAAAGAATGATGAATGTGCCAGCCGAAATATTTGCAATATTACTAAAAGGAGTGTTAGAAAAAGCAGCCGAAAAAGGGAAGAAGCTCCAAGTAGGAGAAAAATGGGAAAAAATAAGAGAAAAGTTTAGTGCAGTGTGGATAGCAGATGGCTCAACGCTAGAGCAGATAAGGAAAAATATGAAAATAAGTAAAGAAGAAAAGAGTAAATTGGGGGGTAAAATAATGATGGTAGTGGAAGCCTTTACCCAAAGACCCGTTACTTTATGGTACACAGAAAATGATAAATCAAATGATAAAATATGGTGTGAAGAATTGGCAGCTAAATTACCAGAAAATGGTTTAATTCTTGTAGATATGGGATTTTTTAGCTTTGTGTGGTTTGATTTGTTAACAGAAGCTAAAAAGTTTTTTCTAACCAGATTTAGAGCGGGTACATCTTACAAAACCAAACAAGTATTGTCTCAAGGTAGTCATTACAGAGATGAGATTATCATTATGGGAAATTACCGTTCTAATCCTTGCAAGCATCCGGTGAGATTAGTCTCAGTATTATGGGGAACAATCTGGTATCAGTATTTAACAAATGTGTTGTCTCCCGAACAACTGTCCGCCGAAGAGGTCTGTGATTTATATCGAAGACGATGGACAATCGAAGAAGCCTTTTTATTAACGAAAAGACTTTTAGGACTAGCCTATTTATGGGTAGGGAATAAGAATGGTGTCCAAATCCAGATTATTTGCACTTTGATTTTCTATACGGTCTTAAATCAATTGGTAGGGGAAGTGGCGATTGCTCTAAATCAACCGAAAGAAAAAATCTCAGTAGAGATGGTGTTTCGGAGTCTATACTATGTAGCGAAGGCTATTGCTAGAGGAGAAAAGCCTGATACAGTAACCTATCTGGCTGAACGTGCTAAGTTATTTGGTTTGGTCAAAGCTGAGAGAAAGCGACATCGAGAAAAGGCCGCTCTCAATCAACAAATTTGGGAACCCATTCCTTTAAGTTGACACGGATGACCATCATTTCCCCCCAACGCTTCGGCATCAAAATAATCTTTAGAGCCAGCATAGGCTAATACTTGGCCACTGTGATTATCGAGGACTAAAACTGCACCCTGATGAACATTATGAATTTTTAAATTGCTAATCACTTTCCGCAGTTGGGTTTCAACAAATTGTTGTAGCGGTAAATCAAGGGTGGTTCGGATTTGATAGGGGTGATCCTTGGGTAATTGGGAAGCCAACCAAAAGAGGAAATGGGGGGCCGCGACAATGTTGGCCGATCGCGGTTGTAGGGTTAAAGGTTCTTGATAGGCGCGATCGCCTTGGGACGCAGTAATTTGGCCCGTTGCAACCAGACGATCCAGAATATAACGTTGACGCTGTTTGAGGGCGGGTAAATGATGGTAAGGATTAAAACGAGAGGGATTATTGGGAATGGCGGCCAAGAGAGTCGCTTGACTCAGACTAAGGGACTGGGCAGAAATGCCAAAATAGGTTTGAGCCGCCGCTTCGATCCCATAGATATTTCCCCCCATCGGTAAACGGTTCACGTAGGCAGTTAAAATTTCCGTGCGGTTCATGCCCGCCGCCAATCGCCAAGCCACCCAAATCTCGGCTAGTTTTGATCCCAGATGACGGGGCCGATCGCCTAACATTCGTGCCAGTTGCATCGTAATAGTGGAAGCACCACTTTCGATCTTCTGGGTTTGAATAGCTTGAAAAATCGCCCTAGCGATCGCAGCCAGGTCAAGCGGGCCATGGTGATAGAAATCCTGGTCTTCTGCTGCTAAAATTGCTTGCGTAAATAGAGTCGAAACCGAACTTAATTTCACCCAGGTATGTTGATCTTGACTGTGACTTAAAAGCTTGCCTAGCAATACCCCATTGCGATCGCGAAATTCGATTGACTGAGCCCGTAGCTGAATATCCTGGGCATGGATCGGGAAAAAGTAGGGCAATAGTCTAATGCCGAGCAATCCTAACCCTAAAAACAGTAAGAGATGACGCAAGGAACGAAAATTTGGCCATCGAAATTGAGCGATTGGGGATTTGCTCCCTGGTTTTTTGACACCTTCTTTGTCCATTACCTCTCCTAATACCAAATCCGCTTGTAAAACACCGTTAATATTTTGTAGGGGTTTGGTTCCCAAATCCATATAGTGTAAGGCTTAGAGACTAAGCCCCTACCTGGAACAAAAAGGAATTTGAAAACAGGATTTGGTATAACTCCCATTTTTAAAATAACGATCCTCTTTTAAGTCAATAATGAACTATTTTAAACGCGCTCAAATAATAGGAAAAACTGGCTCGATACTGATCCTCCTAACATTACCGCTCAGTGTGATGCTCTCTAGCTGTGCCGAAACCAAAACTGCCCAGTGCCAAAAAATTATCCTGATTACCAAAAAGATTGCTGAGGAAAGTGCCAACAATCGAGATTCCACTGATCCTGAAAAAATTCTCACAGTGGCCAAAGCCTTTGAAGAGGCCGGACAACAAGTACAGGCGTTAAACCTGAAAGATAACCAGTTAATAACCTATCAACAGGAACTAGCCAATATTTACGATGGGAATGCAGAAGCCACTCGTAATATTATCAATGCCATTAAAAGCAAGGACATTTTAACCGCTAAATTGGCTCAGGATCAAGTTCGACAAATTGGCAAAAAAGAACAGCTTTTAATTACTCAAATGAATCAGTATTGTCAGGATAATTAAGGGCATCCATTGACTCTGGGGGTAGTTCGATGATGGTGTGATTATTAAGACGCTGGGCAGTAATCAAATTAACGGGATTAATGGGGTTGAGTCGCGTCAGATTGGCAAAGGGAACAGAGCGAGAAATCTGAATATGCTGCAAACTACAATCCCATTGATGTTTTTTAAACCAAGCCAAACAAGTCGCCAAGTTTTCTAGGGTGGCTAAGGCCAAAACCAGTTTTCCGCCTATTGCTAACTTCTCCTGACAACTCATTAAGATATCAATCAAATTGCCACCACTACCACCAATAAAAATGCGATCAGGCTTGGGTAAACTACTTAAAATCTCTGGAGCTTGCCCATGAATGGGATGAACATTTAAGGTGCTAAAACGTTGACAGTTCCGCTCAATTAAAACAATCCCCATAGAGGATTTTTCGATGCCGTAAACCTGAGAGGTAGGGCAAAGACGGGCAATTTCAATGGCAACCGAACCTGTTCCTGAACCGATATCCCAGACGATTTGATTCGGTTGTAGGGCTAATTCAGCCAAGGCCTGTACCCGAACTTCTCGTTTGGTGATTAAGCCAGGGCGATCATCAAAACTGAAAAAGTTAGCATCGGCTAAACCCATCAAGGGTAAGGTCTTGAGATCAAGGTCATTGCCTGTTAAAATTTCCTGACGGACTAAAATAACTAAATTAAGCGGTGAAAAATCTTCCTGGGTGTAAGTATCAATGTCGGCGGGTAAACAAGAATAAACTTTTTCCTTAGCTGAACCGAGATCTTCACAAACCCAGAGATGATAGTGGGTAGGTAAATCTAAATTTCGATAAAAACGGGCGATCGCACCAGGGTGATTATTCTGATCGGTAAAAATGGCTAATTTTTGTACCCCTTTTTGTAATAAGGGGATCAATAAATTCAGGGAGCGACCATGAACACTGACCACATTGGCATCTTGCCAGGTTAATTTCAAGCGATTAAAGGCTAACTGGACAGAACTGAGATAGGGATGGAAGGTTAATTGCTCCGGTGGAAAATTTTCCAGCAGTAAACGACCTAAGCCAAAAAAGAGAGGATCCCCACTGACGATAACAACAATTTTTTCGGATTGAACCACTCGTCTTCGCATAGTTTCAAAGACAACGACCATGTTACCGAGTACCAGTCGTTCGGCGGGATGATGAGGAAAGTAATCTAAATGGCGATCGCTGCCGACCAAAACCGTTGCCCGATCAACCACGGCCAAAGTGTCCGCAGTTAAACCAGCCGCTCCATCTAACCCAATGCCAATCACATTAATCATAGTTACACATGGAAAACTCAAGTATTTAATTAACTATTATCCTCAAATTTGTATCCTATCCCAATTACCGTTTTGATAAAAGTAGGGTTAGCAGGATCGGGTTCAATTTTCTTACGCAGACGACGAATATGGGTATCCACGACCCGATCATCTCCAAAGAAATCATTGCCCCAGAGTTTATCAATTAATTGACTACGACTCCAAACCCGATTGGGATAACTCATAAACGTTGACAATAAGTTAAATTCTAAGGTCGTTAAATCTAACGTTTCTAAGGTCTGATTGGGGAGTTGACGTTGGGCAATATGCTGATCTAAATCCAGTTGAAAATGTTGGGTTCGATGCAGTTGACTACTCACTTCCATCTGCCGTAAACTCCGCCTCAGTAAGGCTCTTACCCTAGCCACTAATTCTCTAGGACTAAAGGGTTTTACTAAATAATCGTCGGCTCCAGTAGAGAGACCAATAATGCGATCAATTTCTTCTCCCTTGGCAGTTAACATCAAAATATAGGGATCTTTAACCACAGCTTTCTGACGAATACGGTTACAGACTTCTAGTCCGTCTAATTTCGGCAACATTAAATCTAAAATAATCACATCTGGTTCCCAGGCTTGAAAGCGATCTAAAGCGGTTAAACCATCCCTAGCAATATCACAGCTAAATGACTCCCGTTCTAGGGTTTCTCGAATTAAGTTAGCAATTTCATATTCATCTTCGACAATCAGAATTTTCATTGATCTTTCATCCATTGATGCGGGCCAAAATATTGACAGGATAACTGAGCAATTCTAACAGCTTGGGAGAGAGATTTGGGAAAAGAATGCTCATCTAGATGATTGTCTAAAAGATAATGACAAAAGGCTCCATGAAAAATATCTCCTGCGCCCAAAGTATCGACTGCTTTGATGGTCGGGACTGGGATTTCCCCTCGTTGGCCAAAACTATGATAGATAATCGGTTTCGCACCTTGAGTAATGGCAAAATGAGGAATTTTATATGTTTGTAAATAACGGCAAACCTGTTCAGAATTTTGACAAGTGGGGGGATAAAAATTGGCAGAACAAATGCCATAGTCAACGTAGGGAAGTACTGTTTCCAAGCCTGGTTTCCAACTGCCGCCGTCTAGCACAACGGGAATGTTCTGTTTTTGAGCCTGTTCAGCGATCGCCGCACTGATGAGCATTTGATGACCGTCAATTAAAACCAGATCAATTTGTTCAAGTAAGTCAATAAGGTTAAAGTTAAGATCGTCAAGATTAGCTTGCAATTTAGTGGCATTAATAGAAACAACAGCCCTTTCTCCTGTCCCTTGAGTAATAATAATCGAAGAGACAGCCGGAGAAGCGGAAAAGGTAGGAGCCAGATCTAATCCTTGGACACCATAATCTCTTAATGTCTGATGAATAATAGTCGTTAAGGAATGATTACCCACCACACTCATTAAGGAGGATTGATGACCAAAATGGGCAAAGGTAATTGCCGCATTGGTGGCTGGCCCTCCCACCGTCAAAAGTTGGTCTATCGCCACTATTTTCTCGTTAGACTGGGGAAAATGAGTGGTTAAATAAAGACAATCTAAGGTCGTTAAACCCACAAATAATCCCTGACCCATGCTTATCTACGCCACCTTCCATTTGATATTGCAGCCAATACTCGGTTTTTGTTCAGCACGAATCGGTTTTCCGGCTAAAACTGCTTCGATCGCGGCCCGTAGATCCTGACCTGTCACCGGCAGAGAATTACTAGGACGACTATCATCTAATTGTCCCCGATAAACTAAACGGCGTGCGCGCAGCGTGCCCTTGGCATCGCCATCAAAAAGGAAAAAGTCGGGGGTACAAGCAGCATCGTAGGCTTTAGCAACTGCTTGCGTTTCGTCATAGACGAAGGGAAAAACAAATCCTAATTCTTCGGCCATGGCCTTGAGGCTTTCCGGCGCATCATCGGGATATTTTTCGGCATCATTAGCACTAATCGCCAGGATACCCAGGGTAGTTAACTGATAATCTCGCCCTAATTGAGCAAGCTGTTCTTGAATATGTTTAACAAAGGGACAATGCCGACAGATAAACATCACTAATAAAGCTGATTTATCCGCAAAGGTGGCTAAAGAAAGCTCTTCTCCAGAAACCACCTCCCTCAACTGAAAGTCAGGAGCGGAGGTTCCCAAGGCTAACATCGTAGAAGGGGTCAATACCATTAACAGACTTCCTATTGTAGTAAGGTTTTAAGCGATAATCCGTCCTAATTTTAGCATTCTCAACCATTTGCCAAGGATCAATCACCATACTATACTTTAGGGCAAGTCCATTGCAAAGCTCCCCATCTTCTCATGACCTTAAAACTCTATTTTCTTCGGCATGGGGAAACCCTTTCGAGTCAAACGGGAACCTTCTGTGGTCGGGTGGATATTGACCTGACAGAGGCGGGTTATCAAATGGCAGAACAATTTGCTGATACCTATCAAGATCTGCCCTGGGCAGCAATTTTTGCCAGTCCCCTACACCGCACGATAGCTACCGCCAAACCGATCAGCGATCGCCTCGGTCTAAAAATTCAGCGTCGAGAAGGCTTAAAGGAAATTGCCTACGGTAAATGGGAAAATAAAACCCCCGCCGAGGTTAACCTAGAATTCCATGATGATTATGTCAGCTGGTTAGCTGATCCTGGCTGGAATGCTCCCACAGGGGGAGAAAAAGGCATTGACATTGCGCGACGTAGCTCTGAAGTACTAGAAGAGCTTGAACAAACCTACGATAGTGGCAATATTTTAGTGGTATCCCACAAATCGACCATTCGGATTATGCTCTGTTCTCTTTTAGGGATTGATATCGGTCGTTACCGCGATCGCATTGGTATGCCGGTTGCTTCTTTGAGTATTGTAGAAATGTCGGAACATGGCCCCTTAATTGAGGTAATGGGCGATCGCGCTCACTTGAGTCCTGATTTACGGGAGCGTCACGGCACTTAAAGAAACTTCCTCGTGATCGGATCACTCAATCTTTGGTTAGTAATGGCTCATGGGTTTAAAGCTCTACTTTTTACGACATGGACAAACCGCTTATAGCAAGACGGGCGGCTATTGTGGTACGCCGGAAAACGATCCTGGCTTAACGCCCGAAGGGATTGAAATGGCGAAAGCCTTTGCTGCATTTTATTGTCATTTGCCCTGGCAAGCCATCTATGTCAGCCCTCTGCAACGAGCCAGACAAACGGCCCAACCGCTCTGTGACAAGTTGGGAATGACGATGAAATTGCGTTCAGGCTTAAAGGAGGTGGCCTACGGAGAATGGGAAGGTTTGCATCCCACCCAGGTCTATGAACGCTTTCATGATCTCTATATGCAGTGGTTAACCGATCCGGCTTGGAATTCACCGCCAGGCGGCGAACGGGGCATTGATATTGCGCGACGTTGTTCCCATGTTCTAGAGGAAATTGAGGATAACTATGATCTCGGTAATGTACTTATTGTTTCCCACAAAGCCACCATTCGCATTATGCTCTGTCATCTGATGGGCATTGATATTGGCCGTTACCGCGATCGCTTTGCCATGCCCGTTGCCGCCGTCAGCATTGTTGAAATGTCCTCACGGGGGCCACTCTTTCATGCCATCAGCGATCGCACTCATTTGAGTCCCTATCTTCGCAGTTTACCCTCCACCTAATCATGCCTCTGGTTTAACGTCCCAAATCATGTAGGTCATGAATGACGGTTTGGCAGGTATGAGTGACGGCTTCTAAACTTTCCTTTTTCACCATTTGCGGCGGAGCAATGGGTTCACCAATGCGAACTGTAATAGGAACAGGCCGGGGGAAAGCCGAACCCGATGGCAAAATCTGTTCCGTCCCCCACAAGCTAACCGGAATTAAAGGAACTTGGGCTTTAGCGGCAATCATCGCTGCTCCTAGTTTAGGGCTATAAATGCGAGCATCAGGAGTACGAGTTCCTTCCAGAAAAACCCCCACCAACCACCCTTCCTCCAGGGCCGTTAAGGCAGCCCGAATAGCACCGCGATCGCCGGAACCCCGTTTAACCGGATAAGCACCATAGAGACGAATGATTGAGCTTAGGAGAGGCACCTGGAACAGTTCTTCTTTAGCCATAAAAGCCACCGGACGGCCCATCCCACTGGCTAATAGAGGCGGATCAAAATAACTAGCATGATTACTAACAATGATCGCAGACCCCTTGGCCGGAATATGCTCCAAACCATAAACTTTTCCCTTGAGATAGCCCAACATAAGGGGATAAATTACCGACCATTTAAGACCACGGTAGAGCAACAAACTGGCTAGGGGTTCTCGGTCACGAGGAGCGATCGTCATGATGAAATTTAAGGCGGTTAAAAATCAATAAGAGTTCAAGTTAGTAGGGTTGACGAAACTTATCCACACTGGGAATCCCTTTTTTGGGCGGCAGTGAGGTATTGGGTTGATTCAACGTGGGTGCAGGTAAACTACTGCTAGGGGTTGGCGGTGGGGTTACGGGCGGCACAATCGGATTAATAGGCTGATCAGGAACAGGAACAACGGGTTCCACACTTGAGCTAGGTGGGGATGAGAGGGATGAAGGGGATGAGAGGGCTGGGGGGGATGAGGAGGATGAGTTAGAAGGCGTGATTGTTATATTAGCCTGGCTACCACTAAAGTAGAAATGACCCAGGGGTTTACCGTTGTAGGTTCGCTTCGTAAATTGCCAGCCAGGATTCAAGATAATTTTCATAAAACCCGCATTCAGCCCTTGCGTTTCACCAATGATTAACTCTGGTAACTTAGGATTACGGGGCGTGCCCACTAACATTAATTCGCTACCACGAGGCACAACCCGCAGCAAATAGTCCAATCCATAATCCGTACCGTCAATTCGTACCGAGTAACCGTTACTATCAGTGGAACGACGACAATGACCTGTAAAGTCAAAATTCAAGAGCAAAGGCGTAACCATGACCGGATTAGAACCACTTTCGCTCCAGCATTGCTTTTTCTTGGGGATTTGCTCAATCACCAACAAGTCATATTTTCCTTCACCGTAGGGTCGGGCGATCGCAATCACCTGAGTTTGATCCAATGCCGTTTCACCAAACTGGCCCGCCTTCGCCATTGGACTCACGAATGAGCTACTACCAATCACGGCGATCAAGGTGAGAAATTTAAAAGGGAAAGTTAATTTCATAAGTACATTAGAAGAAATGCAAAAAGCAACCTGGCTCGGCTAATCAGAATAGGAATTTTTGTGCCTGACTCTATCATGACTCACTGACTATCTGGACGGTTCCAAGGTTAGTCAAGTTTAGATTCCGTCAGCGCAGGAATAATTAATCGTGAAAGAATGCCAGGCTGCTATAAAGATGAAAGGCCTCGTCCCATTCCGTTTTTTCCCGTCGCAGAAAATGAATATGAGGATCGATCAGTTTTAAGAGTTCTTTAAAATCCAAAGCGGTTTCTGCAAAGAACTTAAATTCATTCCAAACCTTGACTGTCGGTAATTGTTCTTGAAAAATAGCCAATAATCGTTGCCATTGATCATAAGTAGTTCCCTCTTCTCGCGGTTTTGAGGATGTGATCAGAGAAATACCTTGATCAAATTCATAGATTTGGTCACAAAAACGTAAGATCATATTTTGTTCAGGTATATGTAGATCGCACATTTTGGCATAGTCTAAAATTTTAGTTTTGCGTTCAACTTTGCCATTTTTACTGACAGCTACACATTCTTCAAAAATGGGTAATAATCCTTCCACCCGTTGACTCACAGCTGACCAAGGAATATCAATCTGACTACGTTGATCTTTGCTCACACGGTAGGTTAAGGCCATATTGGGCGCGATCGCCTCTAGAGAGTAAACCGGCAAAATTCGCAGGGATAAAATACAGGTTAAGGGAACACAAAAGCAGGGAATTCCCTGCCCTTGCAATTCTTGAACATAAAAGTTTAATGCTCCGACACTTCCGGTTCGATAGAGTCGCCAAGCCCGACTGGGTAACTGTAATCTTGCGCTGTAGGCATCTATTTGCATCACCTCACCAAAGATATTTGCGGCTTCTTGTTTCTGTTCAGAGGTAATGGGATCAAGGACAAAAACACCGAGTTCTGGATCTTGACTTTTAGCGACTTCTAACAATTCCTTGCGTTGATCGAGAACCTGTTTTTCAGCCTGTTCTTCCAGCAGTTTGATTCGTTCTAAGCCACGACGAATTTTGGCCAGTAGTTGAGGATTGCTAATCCAGCCGAGTAGTTGACGATAGCCCTGTTGAGCTTCGCTTAAATTGCCCAGACCTTCTGCTAAACGAGCTTGATAAAAAAGAATCCAGGGATTATCTCTTTGATCGGATGACAAATCTTGTAACAGTTCAGCTGTCCGTTGGTATTGTTTATTTTTGATTGCTTCGGCCAGATCTTCTAGCATGAGGAATTATCAAATTAAAAACTATCGCAATTCTGCAAAATTTGCTACTAAACTCATGACAACCGTTGGGGCCGTGATGGCTCTCAAAATGCGTTTTCCTAGAGAAACCGGTTTAAAACCAACGGCGATCGCCTGTTCAATTTCGGTATCTGTCCAACCGCCTTCGGGGCCTGTCGCAATTAGCAAACGGTTAGGGCGTTGAGTTTCTAAACAAGACCAAAGTAGCGGACTTTCTCTACGAGTAACACAGATATAGGCTTCTGAACCCCAATCCTTAAGATTTATTAATGCTTCTTTAAAAGAACAAGGTTCTAGAATGTCTGGAACCCATTGTCTTTCACTTTGTTCTGCCGCTTCTCTTGCAATTTTCTGCCAACGTTCTCCCTTATTGGGACTGGGTTTTAGCAAAGTGCGATCGCTGATCACAGGCATCAAAGTGCTAACCCCCAATTCTGTACAGGGCCGAATAATCTCTTCAAAACCATTGCCTTTGGGCAGAGCCACTAGTAAGGTGACAGCAATATTTAATTCCGTTGATTCCGGCAAAAAATCTAATAAATGGGCTTTTTCGGCTTGTAATTCGGCTAACCAAGCTTTTCCTTGACCATCCATCGCCACAAAGCGATCGCCATTTTTAAGGCGCAGAACCCGTTGCAAATAATGAGATTGTTCCTGGCTTAAAGCAATCCACTGCTGTTGAGGATGTGGTGGTGTAATTACGATCCGATAGAAAGCCATTGATGATTGCCAACAAGATTAAATTGATTTTTGTTTAGAGGTAACGATGAGCATAATCTGTCAAACTTGCATTGGTCAATTTCTATTTGTCGATGGGCAGCAAGTTTTCAGAGGGTAATTACCTTTTATGATGGTACAAGTTATCGAAAAACCGGGGCTAAAACCCCGTCTTCTAGGACGGACTTACGTTTAATTTAACGACATTGGCAAGATAGGCGTAGTTGGCGGTTCTTGATGACCCGCATTACAAGTTGGAATAGTGGTGGGTTGAAGAGGTCGTTGATTATTGAGCGTTCCAGCATTAATACCATAGCGATTAAGACTAGCCTGCAACCAGAGGAGATCAAAGGAAGGAGTCGCCACTGCATTAGCTCCCCAACGCCAACCTAAAAAAGTTGTCTGATTCGTACTTACAATAGCAGCCGGTTTTCCCTGAGATACCCAGATTGCGACCGTTTTTGCGCCTAGTTTGGGCAATAACACGCCACCACTGACCGGAGTAGTTAAACCATCAACACTGAGATTCACGAATTCTGTGTTATCGTTTAACTTGAGGCTGATAGCCTGAGAATTGGGAAATTGCCAACTAGCTCCCAATAAACCTTGCAATTGTTTTTTGACATCAGGGGTTGATAATTCACCAGTTGGCCCTGTGGCAATTACTTTACCGCCTTGAGCCAGCCAATTGGCTAAACTTTCGGATTGATAACCTTGAATTTGGGAGACGTTTGGTAACAATAATACTTGAATGTTTCCAAGGTCATTAACTGTCTGCCAGCGATCGCTGTCGATGAGGCAATAGTCCAATCCAATCGCCGTTAAACGACCGACAATACTTTCCCAAATGCCGGCATTATCACTACTTTTGACAACGCCTAGCCGTGCCATTTGAGCAGAAGCCCATCGGGTGTGATGGGATAGCAGAAATAAAAAGAAAAAAGAAAAAAGCAATTTCTTTGGCATGGTTAACATTATTGTTCGTTCAAGAAATTAATTATATTTGTTTTGGTTAAAAGGGTTTTAGCTAAATAATTAATAATTGGTAATTAATAATTGGTAATCAATAACTCTGAAATAGCTCCTCGCCGATTTGCCTTAGAATTAATCATACGATTAGCCTGAATTTTATTAATGCTAAAATCTTCATAAAGTTTTTCAAAAAAATTATCCTGCGGATCAATGTTATGAGGATCAGAATTACTGAGCATTAACTTTGCCCCTTGCTGATTGAGTTGACGGTAGAATTTTGCCAATCGTTCCTGTTCTTGGTCATTAAAATTAAAACGAGCATAGGCTTTAAAATTAGCCGTTTTGCTGAGAGGGCGATAGGGAGGATCAAAATAGACAAAACTTTGAGAATCAATTTTATTCTGATAGGCAGTAAAATCCTGGTGTTTAATAGTGGCTTTTTGAAGTAGCTGCGAAACGGCTAAAAGATTTTCTTCGTGACAGATCCTTGGATTTTTATAGTCCCCAAATGGCACATTAAATTCTCCTTTTTGGTTTACCCGAAAAAGTCCATTAAAACAGGTGCGATTCAGAAAGACAATGGAAGCAGAACGCTCAATCCAATTGAGATTAAACTCTTCATAGTTAATCCAATGCTGTTGTTTATTATAGTAAAATCGTTTTTCTAGAAAATAATTTTTTCGCTGTTCAATTAATAAAGAGAAATATTCTGTTTCTATTTTCTTTAATGCTTCAATTAATGAATAAATATCATTTTGAATGGTTCGATAGAGTAGAATCAACTCTCGATTAACATCTGATAAATAGAATTCTGAGATATTACAATTCTGGGCAACCCAAAAGAAAACAGCACCACCTCCCACAAATGGTTCTACATAACGGTGAATTTTGCCGTGATAAATTTCTGGTGGTAATGCCTGAATGATTTGCCTTAGTAATTGACCTTTTCCTCCTGCCCATTTTAAAACAGGTTTAGCTATTAAATTGGTGAAAGGTTGGCACAAACTAGAGCATTGAGAAGACATCCAATTATCCCATTTTAATCAAAGCTAAATAACTGAGCATCATACCAATTTTTCTGTCAATTTTAACCTGAATCCTAAACCACATGGTTAATCTAGGACACTTAGCGTTATTATAAAGATGTGGGAGGGAAGTAAAGACTTATTGAAATGTATCCTAGGCTACATTTTGTGCAGAAAGAAAGAGCGAACATTAGTTTTGGGTAGCCGTTGGTTTTGGGTTGGGCTGTTGTTTGACCTAAGATTTGAGAGCGGCGATCAAACTTAGTAAAAATATTTTAAAAGGTAATACAAAAATGAAAAATTGGACATTAGCTTTGGCTATAGGGACTGCTGTAACAACTACCGTGATAGGAACGGCTAACGCTGCTTCAGCTATTACAGTTTCTGGCCATGGAGGGGGCGGATCTGGTGGTCAAATTAATAACATAAAAAGAGCGATCGCCGAGAAAATAACCAGGATTGAAAGTCCTTTAAACGTTAGAATAGAAGGCCGTTTTATTTTTAAGCAAACTTCCCTAAACTTAAATTTTTTCACGAAAACGACCAGCCACAATGATCGCCGCTCCTTCCGAACTTGCCCAATCCGTCCAACAACGGCGCAACTTTGCCATTATTTCCCACCCTGACGCAGGAAAAACGACGCTAACAGAAAAATTATTACTGTACGGGGGAGCCATTCACCAGGCGGGAGCCGTCAAAGCTCGTCAAAGTCAGCGCAAAGCCACTTCCGACTGGATGGAGATGGAGAAACAACGGGGGATTTCCATTACCTCGACAGTGTTGCAATTTAATTATCAAGGTTTTCAGATTAATTTGCTGGATACTCCTGGCCACCAGGACTTTAGTGAAGATACCTATCGTACCCTAGCGGCGGCGGATAATTCCGTCATGTTGATTGATGCGGCCAAGGGCCTAGAACCTCAAACCCGTAAATTATTTGAAGTGTGTCGGTTGCGATCGCTGCCCATTTTTACTTTTGTTAATAAATTAGATCGTCCTGGACGGGAGCCGTTGGAATTATTAGATGAAATCGAACAGGAATTAGGATTACCGACCTATGCAGTGAATTGGCCGATTGGCATGGGCGATCGCTTTCAAGGCGTATTTGATCGCAGAACCCAAAAAATTCACCTATTTGAACGCAAAGAACATGGCAGTAAAGCGGCCCAGGAAAGCATTTTTGACATTGGGGATCCTGAGCTAGAATTACGCTTAGAAACGGAACTTTATCATCAACTAAAAGATGAATTAGAGTTGTTAAATGAAGCCGGTAGCAGCTTTGACTTGGAAGCCTTTCATGCCGGACAAATGACTCCGGTTTTCTTCGGTAGTGCCATGAGCAATTTTGGGGTGCAACTTTTCCTTGAAAGTTTTCTCGACTATGCTTTAGAACCGGGCCCTCGCGCTTCAACTTTAGGCAAATTAGAACCCACCTATCCTGAATTTACCGGCTTTGTGTTTAAACTACAGGCCAATATGGATCCCAAACACCGCGATCGCGTCGCCTTTGTGCGCGTTTGTACAGGCAAGTTTGAAAAAGACATGACTGTGACCCATGCCCGAACTGGAAAAACGGTCAGGTTATCCCGTCCTCAAAAATTATTTGCCCAGGATCGAGAATCCATTGAAGAGGCTTATCCTGGGGATGTCATTGGTCTAAATAATCCTGGCGTATTTGCGATCGGTGACACCATTTATATGGGACAAAAATTAGAATATGAGGGCATTCCTTGTTTTTCGCCAGAATTATTTGCCTACCTGAAAAATCCCAATCCTTCTAAATTTAAACAATTCCAAAAAGGCATTCAGGAATTACGAGAAGAAGGGGCCATTCAAATTATGTATTCCCTGGATGAATTTCGTCGAGAACCGATTTTAGCGGCGGTGGGTCAATTACAATTTGAAGTGGTTCAATTTCGCATGGCTACAGAATACGGAGTTGAAACTAATTTGGAACCCTTGGGCTATAGTTTAGCCCGTTGGGTAGCCGGAGGTTGGCCCTCGATTGAAAAAGCTGGACGAATTTTTAACACTTTAACAGTAAAAGATAACTGGGATAGACCCGTTTTACTCTTTAAAAATACTTGGAATTTACAACAGATTATGGGCGATCATCCTGAGTTAAAATTAACGGCGATCGCACCTATAGGTTCAACTATGTAATTTTTTATCGGAAATCTAAACCTATGAAAGAAACTATTATTATTGAAGTCTCTCAAGAAGAAGATGGAGGCTTCGTTGCCGAAGGATTAACGGAGGATATTTTTACCCAGGGAGATACCTGGGAAGAATTAAAAGTCAATGTATTAGAAGCAGTTACAGGCTACTATTTTGATCAGCCATCAGTTCCCAATATCAAATTACACCTTGTAAAAAATGAACTATTAGTCACTCAATGAAACTTCCCAGAAATCTTAACGGCTCGTCTCTAGCAGATGTTCTTTGTCGTCAGTGGGACTATCGCCTTGTTCATTACCAAGGTAGCCATATTATTCTCGATTACCAAGGTAGCCATATTATTCTCGATACTCAAACCCCAGAACATCAGAGAATTAGTATTCCCAATCATAATCCTCTCAGAATTGGAACTTTAAATAGCATTCTAAAAACCATTTCTGCACATAAAAAAGTGAATAAGCAGGACATTCTTGATTCTCTCTAATTTATTATTAAGATACTAATTGCCCCGATTGGTTCAGGTTTGTAGGGGTTAACAGCGATCGCTTAAATTTGCCATAGAATCTTAGAAGATATGCTAGAATTTTAACGCTAGAATTAGGATAAAAACGATGGCTCCAAGCACTATTATTCTATCTTCCTATGAGCAAGATTATCTTTTATGGATAGAAGAAACGGTTGACCAATTACGCAGTAAAAATTTTGATAGGCTAGATGTAGAAAATTTAATTGAGGAAGTATTAGATTTGGGACGTTCACAGAAACGGGAATTAAAAAGTCGTTTAGGAGAATTATTAGAACATCTTCTCAAGCGTATCTATGTAACGATGCCTGATTGTTATCGCGGTTGGGTGGAATCCATTATCAAACAGAGAAAAGCTCTCAAGGATTTGTTGGCTGATTCTCCTAGTTTAAAGCCCTATTTTCTGGAAGTTTTTGATTCTTCCTATCAATATGCTCTTGATATTGTTCGTAATAGCTATCCTCAATTTTGTTTTCCAGAACAATGGCCATTGGAGCAAGATATTGATGCCTTGTTAACTTTTAGGTTTTGGGAATAAATATTAATTTTTCATCACAGTTTATAATTTAACTAAGAAGATGGCGAGGCGATCGCGCCTTTAGATTCAGGTTCAGAGGCGATCGCTGCTACATTCCAATTTTTACTCTATACTAGACAATATTGATTTAGGAGCAGAAAAATGTTAGCCAGTTACATTGATAAAGCAATGGAAACCGCTATCTATGAACTCATTGAGGACGACAACACCTACTGGGGAGAAATTCCCGAATTACAAGGAGTTTGGGCTAATCAACCAACCTTAGATAGTTGTCGTCAGGACTTACGGGAAGCACTCAGTGATTGGCTGGCTTTACGCCTGAGTTTAGGATTAAGCATTCCCGTTATTGCAGATATTAATCTTAATCTTTATACCCAGCTATTGACAACTGTTTAAAGATGCCAAAATTAACACCCATATCTTGGTCTGCCCTTGTCCAACGGTTGCGTCAATTAGGTTTTGAAGGGCCTTATTCTGGTAGTAAACATCCTCAAATGCGTCGTGATAACCTGACGATAATTATTCCTAATCCCCACCAGGGAGATATTAGTGTAGGACTATTACAGCGAATTTTACGTCAAGCAGGGGTGACAAGAGATGAGTGGTTTGGAGAATAATAAAAAGGCGATCGCTGTTGACTCTAATTACCAAAAAAAAAACCTAGAATTAGGAGTGAATTTTAAATCACAGAATCTAAAGATTTTATCTAAAGCTTGGACAATGAGAACTGCTTAAGATAACCCAAGCAATCCCAATAATGAACTTTAGTAAACATTAGGATTAATACGATCATCCCCTTCTGTTAATTCTGAAGAAGTTGCTGTCACAGTAAATTTATCTAAATTAGCCTGTAAACGAGACTTTTGCTTTTCACTTAAACCAGGAAGATCTAAAACCTCATCTACCTTTTCATAGGGAGCATTTTTGATGATTTTGCTGGCCAAATTGGGGTAAAAACCGCGTAAATTACGAAAATCCCGAATATCACTGTTATTTAAATCAATTTTCTTGCCAAATTCGGTGGATAATTTCGCATCTACCGCATTAACGCGCACATCCGCTAATACTGTTGCAGAAGTCGGTAAATTAAAAGCCTGGGCTGGGGCTTGGCCCAGAAAACCAAGACAACCGCCGCGACAGATGGATTTGACTTCCTCGGTTGGCACTTTAAAGTGCAAAACAACGGAAAGTTTCGTTGTGTCCCCTCAGTGGATAACTTCAAGGCTTTTCGTAAGAAGGTAAAACATATCGTTAATAACTCGAACTATGGAGCCAAAGTAAAAGCTAAGAAATTAGCCCCATTGGTTAGAGGATGGAGACAATACCATAAATTCTGCAAGATGGATGGTGCTAGAAATTCACTCTGGCACATCAATCACAGGGCATGGACGGTATTTAATAAGGAACCGACACTGAGCCGGTCTTCAGTCACCAAACTGATTAAAAAAGCCTTTCCCTCGGTTCCTTACTCTGAAAACAAACACATCAACGTAAAAGGAAATAAATCACCTTATGACGGAGATTTAGTATATTGGAGCGAACGTAACAGTAAACTCTATGACGACATCACCTCTAAAGTCTTAAAAAGGCAAAACCATTCATGTGATTCCTGTGGACTTAAATTCATAGGAGAAGAGAAAGTGCATCTACATCATACTGATGGCAATCACGGAAACTGGAAAATCAAGAATCTTGTAGCAATACACCAATCTTGTCACCAATACTCGCACATGAGCAAGGGCTAATCCCCTAATGTATCGGAAGCTGGGTGCGGTGAAAGTCGCACGCCCAGATTTAACAGAGAGGGGCTTGGGGTTATACCCAACCTCGACTCTACCCATGGATAAATTTTAACATTTTCAGCGATCGCCGATTAGTGAATAGTTGATAGTAAGCCGATTAGTAAATAATTGATCGCCAATAGTTGATAATTATCTATTAAAAAAAATCTCCCCATCTCTCCAGTTCTAACTCCAATCCTGTTCCTCCTCTGTTTTGCGTGGTTTATAGGCCTGTCCTGTGGCGTAAAGTTGACGAGTTTGTGCAAAGAGTTGCTCCTCCGTTAGTTGCCATTGCTGCATAATGTAGTCTAAATCCCGTTGCGTAGCCCTGGCCCCTGGAAAGTTCTTATAGCGAATACGTAGGCGGGCCAAATCAGCTAAATTTAAAGGTTCAGGTGGGGATTGAAGTAAACGATCAATGACTTCGCGATCGCGTTTTTCTTGAGGATGTTTCTGGTCAGTACTAGCCATGCTGATGTTTTAAACTGAAGACCGATGGATTAGGGAATTTCCTAGTCGTAATGACATTTAATTGTGAGCTTAATCATGACTTTTCTGCAAGCGACCCAAACCTGGACTTGGCAAGGCTTTCCGATTACCTATCAACAATGGGGTGAAACGGGGCCAGCGATCGTTTGTGTTCATGGCTTTGGAGCCTCCTGGGGTCATTGGCGCAAAAATTTACCCGTTTTAGGCTCGCAATGTCGCTGTTATGCCCTGGATTTAATTGGCTTTGGTGGCTCGGCCAAACCGAAACCAGGAGCAGAAATTGATTATACCTTTGCTACCTGGGGTCAATTAGTTGCAGATTTTAGTCGAGAGGTAGTGGGCTGTCCAGTTTTTCTGGTGGGTAATTCCATTGGTTGTGTGGTCATTATGCAAACGGCGGTGGATTATCCTGAACAGGTGTTAGGAATTGCGGCCCTGAATTGTTCTCTGCGTTTACTCCATGATCGTAAGCGATCGCAGTTGCCCTGGTATCGACAAATAGGAGCCACCTGGTTACAAAAAGTTTTAAATAATCCGGCGATCGGTCGTTTCTTTTTTCAGCAAATTGCCAACCCCAAGACAGTACGAAAAATTTTATTACAAGCTTATGCCAATCCTGAGGCTGTCACCGATGAATTAGTCAAAATATTGATCAAACCCGCTTTAGATGAAGGGGCTGCTGAGGTTTTTCTGGCTTTTATCAACTATTCTCAAGGCCCTTTACCGGAAGATTTATTACCCCTTTTGTCCTGTCCGCTCATTTTCCTTTGGGGTGAACAAGATCCCTGGGAATCTATCCATTTAGGTCGAGAATTAGCCCATTACCCAAGGGTAGAAAAATTTATTCCTTTAGTGGGAGTTGGCCATTGTCCCCAGGATGAAGCACCGGAATTAGTCAATCCTATTTTATTAGAATGGATCGCCCAAAAAAGTTCCACTTAAATTTGATTTAAAAAACTTTCTTCTAATTCATATCCTAACAATTGAGCCAGGGATTTTAAACGGAAATTACTCGGTATTCCCTGCACTTTTAACCAATCGGATAGGGTAAAGATCTTTTGCATCATAAAAATCTCTAAAGCTTCAGGATTATATTGGATACCTTCAGTACGATGAAATTGATGGGGAACTAACATGGCGGCATAGCGAGCCAGTTCTCCCGCTTTCCAATCTAATAAAAAAGGAAACCAGGGATAAACCGAGTCTAGCCGGACAAACCAAAGACGAACTTCTGGAATTTCCGATAATTCACGGGGATCGGTTTCTTCCCTGGGAAAATTGATCTGGAACTGTATCTGGTTCTCTTGCTCAAGGATGGTCTGGGTAGAATGCCATTGGTCTATAAGCATGGTGACAGGAGATAAATCTAAAGTCTGTAGAGTGTTAACATCCAGAGCGATCGCAATCATAAGGTTTAAAACGGATTGAACGAGATTGACAAGCAAAAATCAAAGGTTGACAGAATTACGAAATCAACTGATGTTTAAGGGCAAAACTAGCTAATTCTACCCGATTATGGGTATCTGTTTTTCTTAATAGATTACTAACATACTTTTCTACGGTTTTAGGACTCAAATGCAAGGCTTCACCGATCGCAATATTAGATAGTCCTGTGGCCAGTAAATTTAGTACTTCCGACTCTCTTGTTGTTAGGGAGAAGGATTGTAGATAAGCGTTGATTGACACTTGGGCCGCTTCCTGAATCTGGGCAGAAGAGGAAAGATCACGGGGATGAAACTGTAACTCATGGTGGATCATCTGCGATCGCTCTAGTAAATTACGAACAATGGCCAATAACTCTGCTAGATCAAAAGGCTTAGGCAAATAGACATCACATCCCACTTCATAGCCTTGAATCCGACTTTCTGAATCATCTAATTCCGTCAGCAAAATAACGGGTAATAGGCGAAATTCAGGTAATTGTCGCAGTTCAGACAGCAGACGATAACCATTCTTTTGAGGCATCTTAATATCACAAATTAGCAGATGGGGATGGTGGAACATCATTAAGCGCATCGCCTCTACCCCATTTCCCGCCGTTAGGACAGCATAGCCTTTGCTTTCTAAATAATCTTTAACGAGCGAACAAATGCTGGGATCATCATCAACCATTAAGATGGGCAAGTACATAACTCTTCCTCAAAGAAGCTCGCCTTTCTAGGCTATCACTCCCAGGGACTGGCATTTTGTTAATTAAGTACTTTTTTAAGAAGGATGGACGGAGGAGGAGAGTTATGATGGGAAGTAAGCTGTTCACTATCTAAAACGCATATAGGCAAGGGGCTTAAGCCCCTTGTTGCAAGACTTTCAGCAAAATCGTTATGCAATTTAAATTCGTAACAGCTTAGGGTTATAACTCTAAGGATAAGGATTAGATATTTAAGATGTTACAAACTTCTGCTATTCGCTTACCCGTTAATTTACAAGTCACTCAAGCTCAATTTAAAGCGATCGTTGCGGCTAACCGAGATTTGAGGCTAGAAAAAACAGCTAAGGGAGAAATTCTAGTCATGTCACCAACGGGGGGAAACACAGGACGACGCAATTTTAATCTGGCGGGTCAACTGTATCTCTGGAATCAACGCTATCAACTCGGAGTTGCTTTTGACTCCTCGACGGCCTTCTGTTTACCTAATGGTGCAACGCGATCGCCTGATTTGGCTTGGATTAATCAAGAAAAATGGAATAGTTTAACAACGGCAGAAAAGGATGATTTTTTGCCACTTTGTCCAGATTTTGTGATTGAATTACGTTCAAAAACCGATAGTCTTAAAACATTGCAGGAAAAAATGCAGGAATATTTAGAGAACGGTTTAAAATTAGGTTGGTTAATTAATCCTCAAAATCAACAAGTTGAGATTTATCGTTGTTATCGTACTGTAGAAATATTACAACAGCCAACGACTTTATGGGGAGAAGAGATTCTGCCACATTTCGAGTTGGATTTAACCCAAATTTTCTAGATTATTTTGATCTCCAGTCTGAAGGGAAATCTATGCTTATTAACTTGACCAATATAGATAGGCGGCATAGGCTAGGGTGACAACCCCCGTCAGAATGGCCGCTTCATCGGCTTCAAATTGGGGATGGTGCAGAGGATAATTGGGTCGATCCTCAAAGCCCACACCGAGACGAAACATCGCACCAGGGGTTTGTTCTAGATACATCGAAAAGTCTTCGGCTCCCAACGATGGCTCAGTAATAATTTGGACGCGATCGCTGCCCCAGGCGGCTCGACCAGCTTCTTCTAACAACTTGCTTAAACCGGGATCATTGTGAACGCAGGGGACACCACGACGATAATGCACCTGATATTTCGCGCCATAGGTTCGGCAAATATTCGAGACAATATCTTCAATCCACTGGGGAAGATTGTCATAGGTTTCAGGATGCAGCGATCGCACTGTGCCAGTCATGTGCACCTGATCAGCAATCACATTAGCAGCCCGGCCACCTTGAATTTTGCCGATAGTCAGCACCAGGGGACGCAACGGGTTTTGGGTACGACTAATGGCCTGTTGTAAAGAAGTAATCACTTGGGCCGCAATCCAGATGGCATCGATCGCCTCATGGGGTCTAGCTCCGTGACCTGATTCCCCCTGAATAATAATCTCCAAATCATCCGCCGCCGCCGTCAAGGCTCCATAACGAATGCCCAGGGATTTGGCCGGAATAGACGGAAAAACATGAACGCCTAAAATGGCATTAACGTCCTGCATGGCTCCCTCTTGAACCATCCAATTGGCCCCCTGAGCAATTTCTTCAGCCGGTTGAAACAGAAAACGCACATTACCCGGTAAAGGTTCATTCAAGCGGGATAAAACCATCGCTGTTCCCAAGCCCAGGGTGGTGTGAATATCATGGCCACAGGCGTGCATCACCCCAGGATAACGGGAAGCAAAATCAAGCTTAGTTTCTTCTTGGATCGGCAGTGCGTCCATATCGGTGCGAATGGCTAATAGACGCGGATCGTCTCCTTTACCAAGCAACTCTGCCAACAATCCAGTTTTGCCCACCGACTCTTGTACGTGCAGACCACAGGAAGATAAGACTCCAGCCGTATAGATGGCGGTTTGATGTTCCAGACCACTCAATTCAGGATGGGCATGGAGATGACGACGGATTTCTACTAAACGCGGTAAAAAAGTTTCAGCCAGGCTTTTAATTTCGGCAAGCATAGGTTATCCGATGAGCAAGGAATAAAAGAGAAGGTATAGCAATTTTCATAAAAATGAGGTACAGGCAAGGGGCTTAAGCCCCTTGTTAGCAAAACTGGTAGAAACCTCACCAAAGTGAAAAATGCTGTAAGGTTGCATCCTAACAGAAATTGAAAAATTAATTGGGTTTTTCAGACTAGGTAAAACGGCGACGAAAACGGGAGTCATGGTTAGAACCTTTACGACGATTACAGGCTTGACAGAGGGTTTGTAGGTTACTCAAATCATTACTGCCACCCTGGGCCAGCGAAATAATATGATCCACTTGCAAGCTAACTTCTCCCTGTTGCCGACCGCAGCTTTGACATTGATAGCGATCGCGTTGAAAAACGTAGTCTCGAACGGAGTCTGGAATTTTAATACGAGGCGTTTTTGTCATGATTTGTTGATTAAAGTAGCGGTTAAATATAACCACTTTATAATGCTAGACCCCATCCACTTTTGAGAAATCAAATTTTTTGCCCCTGGCCCCCAACTTTTGGGGGAAAAGAGTATAAAACGGATTAAGTCCCCCAGTATTGGGGGATTTAACGATTATCTTTAGCCGTTACTCCCACATCTCCCTCTTTTCCAGGCAATAGCTCTTTGATTCTTTCCCATTGGTCATCCCGTAACGCATAACGCCTTGTCATATTCACACCTGGACAGTGCGAAGTTTATGGATGCCAGATAAGGTAATGACTATGAGGACAAAGTAAGCATATCAGGGTTTGGAGAAGAGGCAAGTTTAGCGGCAAGGAATTTAGGCAAAAGCAGACTGGGTGGACTTTGGAGAAAAATCATTTGGGCTTGATGTTGGAGGGCTAGTTGAGCAATTCGTTCACTAGGATAGCCATGGGATGGTAGTCATTGGTGTCAACTTAAAGGAATGGGTTCCCAAATTTGCTGATTGAGAGCGGCCTTTTCTCGATGTCGCTTTCTCTCAGCTTTGACCAAACCAAATAACTTAGCACGTTCAGCCAGATAGGTTACTGTATCAGGCTTTTCTCCTCTAGCAATAGCCTTCGCTACATAGTATAGACTCCGAAACACCATCTCTACTGAGATTTTTTCTTTCGGTTGATTTAGAGCAATCGCCACTTCCCCTACCAATTGATTTAAGACCGTATAGAAAATCAAAGTGCAAATAATCTGGATTTGGACACCATTCTTATTCCCTACCCATAAATAGGGCTTGCTGAATAAGTATAGAACCCTTGCCAGATAATGCTTTCAAGCATTTTAAAAACGATCAGGTGCAAGGTTATGGCCTTTGGAGGCTCAAAGCCCATGCACGTCGTTGGAAAACTGGGGGTTGAAATTGGAAACAACTCTCTGAAGTCACCATTTTTCGCCTCCTGTGGCATCTAGGTTCGTTTTGTGGACTTTTTCAGCAGACCCTATTTAAAGAAAAATTTTATGAATATTTAAAAATAGCAAAAGAGTCACCAGAGCGTCTCCAGATATGGTTTTGGGATGAATCTGGATTTAGTTTGAGGGTGTTAAGACGTAAAAATTGGAGCAAAAAAGGAAAAAGAAAGAAAGTAAAAGGAAACAGAAGAAAAGGGAGAGTAAATGTAATGGGAGCGTTGAGATTCTCAGATAAAAAAACACGAGTAGAATTTCTAGAAAAAGGAACAGGAGAAAATTTTTTCAAGGTGTTGGAGGGATTTTATGAAGACATAAAAATGGAATGGGCAGAGCATGGTAATAAAATAGAGGAATTTGAAATAAAAGGTCCAAAAATAGTAATTATATTAGACAATGCAAGTATTCATAAAAAGAAAGAGTTTCTAGAGAAAATAAAAGAGAAAATGCCAAATTTAATAATAGAGTTTTTACCAGAGTATAGTCCAGACTATAACTTAATAGAGTTAGTATGGCATTCAGCAAAAGAGTTTATTGCCAATCGCCTATTTAAATCAATAGAAGAACTAGAAGAATTGCTTAACCGATTACTAAATCAGGGAGAGCTAGTTATCAATTGGGGGCGGAAGCTAAAAAAAAAAGGTAACGCTGTCAATGCAGTTTAGATGCTCAACAGCTTACGGCATCACAAAGTCGAAATTTGATAGGCTTCTTTATTGCTCTTTAATCTTATTCGTCTTGTTGTCAGCTTCTGACGCTTTGAGTTAACCAAACCTTGTAATTTATAGCCTTTCTCCATTACTTCGGGGAATATTTCTGGATATTTCTCCCTCATTTTATCTAGGTAAGCTCGATACTCCTTCGGACTTCGTACTAGGTCTTCATACTCTACTCCTTCCTCTATCGGGAGACAGATTGTTTTGTCTCCTGCTATACCTCTTTTCTTTCTTGATGACATTCTTTTTTCTCTCCACTTCTCTTTTCCTTTATTTTACCTCAGACACAAACTCTTGCGGAATCAGGAACGAATAATAAATGTGTTTCCACAGATTCAGAACACTACCAGAGAATCGCTTATTTTGCCATTTCTTGGCTCCTCTTCCCACAAATATTATTTTTTGTCTTCATAACCTGCTGAACGTGGGTTAGGATTGGCGATCGCCGAATTTTCCTTGAACAAAGGACAAAAAACGTTTGACAATAGATATAGTCGAATCATCTAATCACGGAATAACGTAGTTTAACGGGGTTAATCAGAGTAAAACAATAAGCCTCAAAAGATTTTTGCTGATAGGCACTTCCCACTTTTTGCTATAATCGTTGTCAATCTTCAATTCGCGTAGGTTGCGCGATTGTTGGGATTAACAAGTGCTTATACGTCACAACTCGGTTCTCAGTTCGGGACTCTTACAGAGGCTCGCCCTGGGGAGCAGTTTATCAAAGATAATGGGGTCGTATTGCACTCAAATACCAATATTGCCGAAAGTGTCCTGCAAGGATGGGGAATATTGAAATCCCCCGTTTTCTTGAGTTTTTAAGAAAGCATTCTGGTAGAACGGACTCGGAAGTTTTTGGATAATTTGGCTCCTTTGCAGGGTCAATTACTAGAAGCGACAACGGACAAAGGCAAGTCCCAGACCCTAGAACCAAGGAAGCGCAAGCCTCCATCGGTCAATCAGGGAGCGAATATAAAGCAGTTGACACTGTTTAACTTCGGTTAACTCCGTTTTCTGTGTGCCTCTAGTTTGCTCTAACAGGGAGAACCCTATGTCAGAAAATTTGAGAAGTCGGGTCGTTACCCAGGGAACTCAACGTAGTCCCAACCGTGCCATGTTACGGGCTGTTGGTTTTGGCGATGATGATTTTACGAAGCCCATTGTCGGGGTTGCCAACGGTTACAGTACCATTACCCCCTGCAACATGGGTATTAACGATCTGGCAAAACGGGCTGAATTGGGTTTAAAGCAGGCGGGAGCCATGCCCCAAATGTTCGGGACAATCACCATTAGCGATGGCATTTCCATGGGAACAGAAGGGATGAAATATTCCCTGGTTTCCCGTGAAGTGATTGCCGACTCCATTGAAACCGCTTGCAATGGGCAAAGTATGGACGGTGTAATTGCGATCGGCGGTTGTGATAAAAATATGCCTGGGGCAATGATTGCGATCGCCCGTATGAATATCCCCGCCATTTTTGTCTATGGAGGCACGATTAAGCCAGGTCACTACGAAGGCAAAGATTTAACCGTTGTCAGTTCATTTGAAGCCGTCGGTCAATTTAGTGCAGGTAAAATTTCGGAAGAAACGCTCTACGGTATCGAGCGTAATGCCTGTCCTGGGGCGGGTTCCTGCGGGGGAATGTTTACCGCCAATACCATGTCTTCCGCCTTTGAAGTGATGGGGATGAGTTTACCCTATTCTTCCACTATGGCTGCCGAAGATGCCGAAAAAGCGGATAGTACGGAAGAGTCGGCAAAAGTGCTGGTAGAAGCGATTCGTAAACAAATTCTGCCCAGTCAAATCCTGACCCGTAAAGCCTTTGAAAATGCGATCGCTGTAATCATGGCGATCGGCGGTTCCACTAACGCTGTATTACATCTATTGGCGATCGCTCAAACGATGGGAGTTGAACTTAATCTGGACGATTTTGAAACCATTCGCCACAAAGTGCCTGTGTTGTGTGATTTGAAACCTTCGGGAAAATATGTCGCAACGAATTTGCATCAGGCGGGCGGTATTCCCCAGGTGATGAAAATGCTGTTAGTCCATGGCTTATTACACGGCGATGCACTCACCATTTCAGGTCAAACAGTGGCAGAGGTATTAAAAGATATTCCTGAAGAACCCCTAGCCAATCAAGATGTCATTCGTCCCTGGAGCAATCCTGTTTATCAAGAAGGTCACTTAGCAGTCCTTAAAGGTAATCTGGCGATCGAGGGTTCTGTTGCCAAAATTAGCGGTGTTAAAAATCCCCAAATCACTGGCCCTGCTAGGGTTTTTGAGTCGGAAGAAGATTGTTTAGCGGCAATTTTAGCGAACAAAATTCAAGCAGGTGATGTAATTGTTGTCCGTTATGAGGGCCCCAAAGGTGGGCCAGGGATGCGCGAAATGTTGGCTCCCACTTCTGCGATTATTGGTGCAGGTTTAGGGGATTCGGTTGGTCTGATTACCGATGGTCGTTTTTCGGGCGGAACCTATGGCATGGTGGTTGGTCACGTTGCCCCAGAAGCCTTTGTTGGTGGCAATATTGCCCTGATTAAGGAAGGGGATTCGATCACCATTGATGCAGCCAAACGGCTTTTGCAGTTGAATATTAGTGAGGGAGAATTAGCCCAACGTCGTGCCAATTGGCAAGCTCCTAACCCCCGTTATACAAAAGGGATTTTAGGCAAGTATGCAAAGTTAGTTTCTTCCAGTAGCTTGGGAGCCGTAACAGATTTAGATTTGTTCTAAGCGATCATTTTAAAGGCTCTCTTTAGGTTAGACTTGTAATGGATAACAACACGAGAGCCTTAGATCATTTGGTATTTCATGTTTAAAAATAACTAAATTGACATAAATATGAACATTAATGAATTTATTTCAAATTACAAAATCATCCCGTACTCTTCATTGGAACGGGGATGTCCTTAAGATACCTCAAAAATTCATATAGGTGGAATGATTTGTTAAGCAAAATCGCTCATGATCTAAAAGGGAATGATAGATATTATTTGGATATAAAATCATCTTGCCAAGAAAATGGAAAGTATAAATTTGAAAAAATAGCATCTCTATTGGAGGAAGATTTTAACAACCAATTAAAAAATAATGAAAGCAATGATGTATTTGAAAAGATTAATACGATTTTTTTTACAAGAACATGGAAAAAGATATTAACATAAGTAGATTTAAAATCTACATATCGGAACTATTATCTTCGATTGATTTCAAGGAAGATATGGTAGAGGAGATCGCTGAACTCAAAAAAATACGCAAGAATATCGGCTCAATCATTACAACAAACTATGACAAATTTATTGAAAGTGTATTTGAATTTAATCCTTTAATTGGTAATTGGGAACAATATTTTGTTAAGTAACCCTTATGGATCCGTCTATAAAATACATGGTTGTGTTTCAGACATTCAAAATATTATTATTACGGAAGAAGACTATGAACGCTTTGACAAAAGATATGAATTGATAAGAGCGCAACTTTTATCTCTATTTATTCATAATCCTATTATATTTATTGGATACAGTATTAGTGATGTAAATATAAAAAATATTCTAAAAACTATTTTTATGTGTATAGAACCTAACTCAAAAAATGCAGAGAGAATTAGAAAAAACTTTCTTCTAGTTGAGCATCAAAAAGACTCTATTTCCGAAGAAATCCGTGAACATGACATTGATATCGAAGGATTTGGAACAATAAGGATTAACAAAAGAAAAACAGATAACTACGAGATTATTTACAAGTCTTTGTCGAATTTACATCTATCTGTTTCTGCTATGGATGTTAGAAAGGTTCAAGATGTTTTTAAAGAAATTAAAACTGGTGGTGAAATAAAAGTGAGTATTACAGACGATTTAGAGACTCTTAAAAATGGCGAAAAGGTGCTTGCGATTGGCTCAATAAACAATAAAAATATGAGTTCAATACTGCATCAGAAATGATGTCAATTTACTTTAAAATAGTAGATGAAGACAATTAACAAATTCTAACGCAAATAAACAAGTATAATATTACAAAAACACAGTATTTTCCTATGCTTGGATTTAGTCTGATTAGTGATAAAATTGAAAAAGAAATGGTTGACAAACTTAAAAAACAGCAAGTAGAAAGGCTAAACAATTCAAAACAATCAACAAATAAAGCTGCAAAAAATAAACACACCACAAGATACTCTTCCTTTAACTGACTTTCAAGCTATTAGTAATTTGTCAATTCTCCAAACTATAGCTCTTAATCTTTTCAGAGGATTAGGCTTTTTATTCATTACAAAGGGGCAAAGATGGCTTGACAAAAGGTGGTTCAGGCTTTGTGATTTGTTAGAATGAAACAGCCCTAACCTGTCCTAGGGAGTTGACTTGATCTGTTTTAGATCTGACCGAGGAAATCATGTCCTTATCACCTGACTTATTAGCCCAAGCGGCTCGCTATTTAGAACAGCACGACGAAACTCAGAGAATCCAGAAGCTAATTTTCTGTCTCTGTAAAAAGTATTGGGAAAATGATCCGAATGTTCTCAACAGTATTCCGCTTCAACAGCTACTTCAGGAGCTAGTGCAAATTAGACCGACGAAGGAACAGTTAACCTTTTCGATGTACAAATTGGTTAAAACCCTTAACCGTCAGGGGATTTATACGGTAGTGGCGAAGGTGATTCTCGATCAAATGGAGCCAATCTATGCAGAAAGACTAACGGAAGGCCAAGTTCCGCCCAATACGATTGATGTTGAGGTTAAAGCGAACAGTTCTGTTACCCAATGTGGTTTATCACCGCCGCTCTCCCCCCAGACGACGGTTCTTGATCCCAACTTTTTAGCGGAACGGATTACTCAAACCTTGGCCCAGCATTCGGAACAAGTGCGGATTAAAAAATTGATGTTTGCAGTGGGTAGAGGTTATTGGGAAAATGACCTGAATACAATTGACAATTATGGGTTTACCCATTTGGTGGCCGATCTGCGTAAGACTTTTCCCACTAAAGGAGAACTGCAATTTGGTTTTAATGCCATTGTCCAGAATATTAATAAAGCGTCTCTTTATCAGGCGATCGCAAATCTGATTTTAAAACAGATGGATTGTCTCTACGAAGAACTGGCTGAAGTAATTGATGAGGAGGAAAATGAAAATGCCTCTACCCTAAGTACCATAATCCGACCGGTGGAGAATTTATCGATCCGTCAATCTTCTCCATCCCATGAAGCAACAGCGATTATTGAATTTCCGCGTTCCAATCCAGATGAATCATCTGTCACTGTTTTAGAATCGTCAAAAGGTGGGCAATCTAAGGACGCGATCGCCATTCCCAAGGACTACAATCTTTTTGAATTGCGTTTAGAGATCATGCAGAATACCAATCCTTTACGGGCTAAGATCCTACTCTTTTCTATCTGTTGTCATCCCTGGGATAATAGTGGTCAGGATTGGTCAACCCTCAGAAGTTATGGGTTAGATGATTTAATAGAACAAGTTATCCTCAGCAGGCAGTCCATTGGTGACATTGACCGAAAACTCCATCGCCAAGTAGCATCTCTCAAGAACTCAGAAGACTATACTCAAAGTGTCGCCGCGCTTCTCCAAACTCTAAAATCCGTTTGTCCATCTTAATCAAGAGGTTGTGATGCAAAACAATGAATTGCTCAAGGCCTACCATCAAGGTGAAAGAAACTTTGGAGGGCTAAAACTTCAGGGTATTAACCTCGGTGGAGCCGATTTAATCGAAATTATTTTTTCGGAATCCAATCTCTACGGGGCGAATTTTCTCTTTGCCTATTTGAATCGAGCTAATTTATCCCAGTCCAATCTGGCCGGAGCCAATTTGAGTGGAGCGAGTTTAAACCAAGCCGATTTGAGTGGAGCCGATTTAAGGAATGCTATGCTTCATGGAGCCTTAATGCAAAATGCGATTCTACGAGATAGTGATGGCACCTTGGCAATATTGACGGATGCTAATTTAATTGGAGCCGATTTGCGGGGAGCCGATTTAAGTGGGGCAATTTTGACCGGAGCTTGTCTGCGTGGGGCCAATATGCGTCAGGAAAAGAAAAGTTACTATACTAATTTGCAGGCCATCAACCTTGTCAAAGCTGATTTACAAGGAGCCAATATGAAAGGTGTGGATCTGAGTCGAGCTAATCTGAGTGGAGCCAATCTGCAAGGGACAAATCTGAGGAGTGCCGATCTTCAAAAAGCAGATTTAACTAATGCCAATCTCAAAGGAGCATTTTTAAACGATGCCAATTTATCGGGCGCAAAATTGGTGGGTGCAAACTTAATTAATGCTACCTTTGTTAGAGTTAGAATGCCCTATGCCGAGTTAATGGGAGTGAATGCTCAAGGGGCAATTATGACCCATGTGGGTTTAAGTCAAGCTAATTTGAGTCAGGCGAATTTTAAGTTAACCCGAATGAACAATGCTGATCTGAGCAGGGCTAATCTATCGGGAGCCAATTTCACAGAAGCAGAGTTGACAGAGGCTTTTCTCGCTAGAGCAAATTTAAACGGAGCAAATTTTACCGAGGCGACACTTTTAAGAGCAGATTTAATGAGTGCAAACTTAATGGGAGCTAATTTTAAAGGAGCAATGATGCCCGATGGTAGAATCCATAACTAGGATAAAATCACTGGCAGGAGATGGGGCCAACCATGCAATTTATCTTTTATCTTTTACTGACAGCGATCGCCTATGTGATCTGTTTAGTGAAATTAAAGGGTCGGACAGAACAGGAACAGATTGGCTCAACACCAGTTTTCTTTAATACGTTGATCTTCTTTGGTATCTTTGAATTTTATTTTCTCAAATCGCTGTTCAGCAATCCTGGATTTCATTTGTTTGGTATTGTCATTTCTTTGACCTTATCTCTCTCTATCTATTTTTATCTAAAAAGTCTGAAAAAAGATGTAGAATCTATTTTCTATAAATTAATTAATCAAGGTGAGGGTAAAGTGAGCATCCTAACTTTTATGCAGCGCACTGAATTATCCCAGGAAGAAGCAACTGCGTTTTTAGAGCAAAAAATAGCACAACACCAGGGAGATAGCTACGAAACTTTAGGCAATATTTACTATGAGTTTTACAATTGGTGAAAGGGCAAAGAATATTTAACAGAAATAATACCTTAATTAACCGCTCCAAATTACCATTTACCATCATTATAAAGTCAGGGGAGTATTACCAATGAAGGCTCTTACTCTAGTGTTAGAACCTCTCTATACACTCAACAATCAAACATTTCAAGAGCTTTGTGCGGTCAATCCAGACCTCAAGTTAGAACGAACTGAGCAAGGAGAGTTAGTGATTATGCCACCGACGGGAGGAGAAACAGGACGGCAAAATAGTCAGTTAAATTTTCAGTTACAACTTTGGAATCAACAATATCAATTAGGCGAAGTTTTTGATTCTTCGACAGGGTTCATTTTACCCAATGGTGCAACTAGATCGCCTGATGTTGCTTGGGTTAAAAAATCTCGATGGGCAGCCCTAACATTAGAACAACAAGAAAAGTTTTTACCGCTTTGTCCTGATTTTGTGATTGAGTTAGTTTCTCCCAGGGATGCTCTCGAAAAAGTTCGTTATAAAATGAGAGAGTATCAAGTCAATGGTTGTCGTTTGGGTTGGTTAATCAATCGTCAGAACAGACAAATTGAGATTTATCGTCCTAATTTTGATGCGGAAGTTTTAGATTTACCAGTAACGATTTCGGGTGAAAATATTTTGGAAAATTTTACAATTGAACTTTTATAGTTTCTCGGTTTTTAGATTCAGCCAAAGCTAGAAGAAGAGAGAGTAAACTATGATCACCGCTCATCCATAAAAAAGCGATCGCTTTTTTATCGTAGTTTGTTATTCTCAAGGGCAATCAATGGGATAATATGAAAAAGGAACTTATCAAAGGTAATGACTATGACAGAGACAATCCAGTTAACATCAGAACAAATTGCTAAGTATCGCGTTGAACTAGCAGATAATTCTGATTTTTTGGCAGCACTTGATGTAATCGAAGAATGGGATGGAGATTTGGCCGATGCGGCTGAATCCATTGCGACTCGTAACAGTATCGAAGGAGTGGAGGATAATGCTGATATGCGTTGGTTTGTTATTGTTCTCCAAAAATGTCGTGGTTACATCTGTCAGCCGAAATATGAAAGGTTGAGAGAAAAATATTTACCTGCTCTTATACCTCCTTTAACAGATTTTATCGCGGGAGCTTTTATGTGTCCTCCAGGGGGCAGGGATTTTATTGGCTCCTATTGCACTTTATACTCAAGAAAAAGGAATGGAGAAGTTTTGCCAAATTTCCACCGATGACTAAACTCCTGTAGCGATAAAACCCGCCCAATAATAGGGGTTGGCGAAAGGATAAGGGTGATCGCGGTAAATTTGTTTAATTGATGTTTTAAAAATCAACCCTTTTCTTCGAGAAAACTGAGATGAAATTTGAGGTTGTAATCTATCTAATTCCTGTTTAAATTCTTCAATTGTTAAATTTCTTAGCCAATTTTGTGCTTTATTCAAAGCAAGTGGTACAGAAATTTGTTGATTTTTATTTAATAAAATCTCATAAAATTTAATCATTAAAAATGTGGTTGCTAAATCATTGACAGTCCATAGGCTACTAATAACACTAGAACTCCCTGCAAAAATACAAGCAGTGGAAATACTAAGACATTCATCACTAGGAGATTGAAAATCAATTAATCCAGTTTCACAAGCTGAAAAAACAATCAATGGATTTTGTTTCAAGTCTAGCTCAAAAATTTCGCCTAATGTTAAAGATTCTCTGTTAGATAATAATAAAGCAGATTCAAATGGATTATTTAGGTTAAATTGACTATGACAAGAGAAATGAATACAATCAATGTCTGAAGATTTTAGGGAAGAAATAACATTGGTTTTAGTAGCATTATCGTGAGAAATAATTTCACTGTGAGAAAAGAAGGTTGAAATAATGTTACCCTCTAGATCCGAAAATATTAAATCATTGGTTAGGTTTTGAATGGATAATAAGCGAGTTAATTTATTAAATCGACGTTGTTTTTGGATTTGTAATAATTGACAACTAGGGGCATATTGAACATTATATTTATCTTGTAAAATGTGGTTATATTCAATAGGGAAGGCATGAATCGGTAAGATATGTAAATAACGATGAGGAATAATAATTAAACAGTTACAAGTATCTGGAATGAGTGCCAGAATATCATTAATGTGAAGGGTATCCGCAAAAGTTTGTAAGAGGTTAGGAAGTTGGTTTATCCATTCTCTTTTGCCATCCTTATAATAGTAGTAAAGCTGAATATAATTATTAACATCATCAATAAATTTATCCATATCATACTCTGATGATTCCCAATATTTAATATCCCCATCAGCAGACACTACAAAAGCTAATATTTTCTCACCTGTAATATACCATTGTAATAAACAAGTTTCAGCGTCGGTTAAAGCCTGAATATTCTCAAAGGGAATAGGTTCAACTATTTGAGTCCGCTTGAAGTTAGGATCAATAGGGGTGATTTTTTGATCAATAAAGTCTTCCCAAGCTTGCCGATATTCTCTGAGATGGCTATTATCAGAGATGTAGGGGGTTAATTTGTCATTAATGCTGATATTCTGGTTAATACTGCGACTTTGTAAGCGGATTTGTTCATTAACCCATAGTTGGCGTAATTCATCGAGTTTTTCAATTATTTCTTGACTAACCCCTTGCGGTTTGACATTTTTCTGCGTCATCAATTCCACAAGGTTTCGCGCTTTACTGTGTTCAATGTATTCTAATGCTTTCTCCGGTTGATTGAGTTTAAGATGCGCCAGTACAATGCGATGAAAAACATCAATAGCATTAGAGAGGGTTTCTTGGCGACTTTGGGGGTTAGTTGCCTCTAGTAGCGTATTTTCTACCGCTTCAATGGCGACATGATAAGCTTCTGTGGCAGGTTGCCACTGCTTTTCACTGTAATGAAGTTTGCCTAAATTGTGAGCAGTTTCTAAACATTTAAGGGGCAAATCCTCTACTGTGTAAATTTTGAGGGCATTATGATAACAATTAATGGCTTTTTCTGAATTCTCAAATCTATCGCCTCTAATTCTGTCAGCGTAAGCATTAGCGAGATTATTTTGTGTTTCTGCCCAATCTTGGGGAAAATCATAAAAAGTTCTCACTTTCAGGGCATTTTTAAAATAAGCGATCGCCATTTCTAAATTTTTAGCTTTATCGCCTCTGATTCTGTATAAGTACACATTAGCGAGATTATTTTGTGTTTCTGCCCAATCTTGGGGAAAATCATAAAAAGTTCTCACTTTCAGGGCATTTTCGCAATAAGCGATCGCCATTTCTAAATTATCAGCTTTATCCCCTCTGATTCTTTCACGATAAGCAGTAGCAAGATTATTTTGTGTTTCTGCCCAATCAACAGAAAATGAGTCAAAAGTCCTCACATGAAGGGCTTGATGGTAACAAGTGATCGCCATTTCTAAATTATCAGCTTTATCCCCTCTGATTCTTTCACGATAAGCAGTAGCAAGATTATTTTGTGTTTCTGCCCAATCAACAGGAAATGAGTCAAAAGTCCTCACATGAAGGGCTTGATGGTAACAAGCGATCGCCATTTCTAAATTATCAGCTTTATCGCCTCTGATTCTGTATGAGTAAGCAAGAGCGATATTATTTTGTGTTTCTGCCCAATCAACAGGAAATGAGTCAAAAGTCCTCACACGAAGGGCTTGATGGTAACAAGCGATCGCAATTTCTAAATTATCAGCTTTATCGCCTCTGATTCTATTACTGTAAGCAGTAGCGAGATTATTCTGTATAGTTGCCCATTGTTCAGGAAAGGCTTCACGGGTATAAACTTCTAATGACAGGTTATAAGCTGCGATGGCTAACTCTAGATTATCTGCCCTTTCACCTCTGATGCGATTCCTATAAGCAGCACCCAGATTATTTTGTGTCCTCGCCCAATCTTGAGGAAAGGCTTCACGGGTATAAACTTCTAATGACAGGTTATAAACTGCGATGGCTAACTCTAGATTATCTGCCCTTTCCCCTCTGATGCGATCACTATAAGCTAACCCCAGATTATTTTGTGTCCTTGCCCATTCATAAGGAAATGCTTCACAAGTATAAACTTCTAATGACAGGTTATAAGCTGCGATGGCTAACTCTAGATTATCTGCCCTTTCCCCTCTGATGCGATATAGATAAGCATTCCCCAGATTATTTTGTAATATTGCCCAATATTCAGAAAAAGCTTCACGGGTATATACTTCTAAAAGGGTTTGATAGCCTGTAATAGCAATTTCCACATTATTAGCCCGACTTCCCAAAGGAAAATTTGTAATATCAATACATAAATTTTGAATCACCCCGGCAATAACTGCCACCTGTTCTGTCTTTCCTTCAGAAAAAAAATTTCTAGCCCATTGTTGCAACAGTTGAGCAAAAGTATTATCTAACAGATGTTGACCCCGTTGCAGGATAGGATAAACTACTTTAGGGTCACTATTACTCTCATATTCAGCCTCTAAAATTTCTTGAAGAAAAGGTAAATAATTTCTAGTAATATCTGGCAATTCTTGAGAATTTACAGAAGATTTATCTGGATTTTTTACTTGATTTTCTTTATTTAGGTAAGATAAGATAATATTATCAGATCGAAGTAAATTAACATATTTATCAACAGGAAATTTAAAAACTCCAGAACGCCAATCGAAAAAATCAGGGGCACGACGAACTAAATATTTTAAAATATACTCTCTTACCAGAAAAACTAAACAGAGATTAAAATCATCTCTAAATCTTTCTCTTTGCCAATTAAGATGACTTAGCAATGGAGGAAAATTAGCTACTTGATAAGATCTTTCCTTTTCCTTAATAATAGCTTTGATATAGGGTTCTAAAGGTTTCTCAAGTCCTGTAATTAATAAAATATCAATAGGTTTTTCTTGGGTTTTTGATTGAATTAGATCATAGAGGTTATAAGTTGATTGATTAATCTCTATAATATCAATACTTTTATCTGATATATCTTGCTTGATTTTTTCAATAATCCAAGATTGTTGAACAGGAGTACATTGAACAAATAAAATACCAAACCCTTCTCTCCAACTTAAATCTAGCTTGAGAGTTAAATAGGTTTCCCGTTCATCTTCTCTGAGTGTTTTATCAAATTGAGTCAGCAGTCTAGTCATGGTCTAATAAATTTTATAGCTTCTTGAAACTCAGAAGTTCCCTCTAGTAAGGGATGCACATCATACCAGCGTACCGGATTACCTTGTTGATTAAAATCTCGGTATTCCAATACACAACGACGGAACAATAAATCACGGTATTCTTCCTCATTAGGAAGATTTTTAGATAGATAAACTTGAGCCAATTTTTCCCATTCCTCTGAATCGACTGAACTGCGATAAGTTGCATCCGTAGCTTCATTAATAGCGCGATTAACCGCCTTTTCTGTAATGGGTAAACCACCCGATTGACGGATTGCAGTTTGCATTAATAGCATCATTTCACGAACATGGCCACCCGTCATTTTACAGAGGTTAATGCGGGTTGCTTCTTTTTCAAAAATTTGGGCATCTATGTTGATTGTTGGATCAATTAAATGCACCCTTTTTTCAATAATTTCTTTCATTTTATTTAAGCCATTTATATATAACTGATTATGACGATCTTTTACCATAATCATCGGTAATATTTGAGGTGTAGCATAAATATTGCGTAATTGTGTAGCCTGACTAGAATAAGCCAAGGCAATAGGAACAGTATAAACAACGTGACAATTTAAAGAGGTTAACTGACTACTATAATTAATAAAAATCTCATCATGGCTAGTTCTTCCATTACCTTTATCTATAGGAATAATTCTATCTAAATTATCAGCAATAACCACTAATTTAGACTTTTCACTTGGTAATTTCTTTTGAGCGACTTCAATAAATTCATTTAAAGCGTCAATTAAAGAAATACTGTATAACTCAACTTGTTTTCTAATAGTTTCGCGGGTGCTTGGAATGCGCCGTAAACTCGCCGTTAATTTGGCAAAAACATTGATTTGAGATTCGATGGAGAGTTGACTAAATTCAACTTCAGATAAAGCTAAATCTTTTAATTCTTCCCACCGAGACTGTAACCATTTTAAGACAGAATTGGGAACAGCATAGTCTTTAAGTTTTTCTAAAATATTACGGGTACAAGCTAAGAGAACATCGGTATATTGAGCATCCAATTCATCAATATCTCCGTCAGTTGCGGGAAAATAGACGACAAAACAACCATTTTTGTTTAAATAGTCTTCAAGACGCAATAATTCCGTTGATTTTCCTACACCCCGATGACCTGTATAAAGTTGACAAGTAGGCTCATCTGATAGCAAAATTGTATTACCAATTTCTTGAAAAATATTTTCATCTCCTCGCACCTCACTACAATTAACATAGGCGCGATCACCCGCAGGTAGAGGTTTAAATGGGTGAAAAGAGTTATAGATTCTGGGAATTAGATTCATAGTATTAATTACTACATAAGATAGACTATCTAATGAGAGGGACTGCCTATCTAATATTTACGATTATAACATACCTATCCTATTATCCCTCTTTCATCATTAGTTTTGTTAATAAGCCATTAAAAACCTAAAGTAAATTTTTGAATTACCTCGGTAGTACCTGCTACTTTTTCTGCCTTTCCTTGAGAAAACACATTTCTACCCCATTGTTGCAACAGTTTGGCAAAGGTATCATCTAACAGATTTTGACGGCGTTCTAGGATGGGATAAACCACCGCAGGATCATTACTCTCTTCTTTTGCTTGTAAGACTTCTAATAAAAACTCCTGATATTTCTTCATACTTCCCGCTTGAGGCTTGAAATATTGCCCCAATTGTTGCGCCATATTCCGTAACCAAGCCGCAGGATTATTATTTCCTTGTTGTTCTAACCATGTTGCATAGTTTTCCATCACCTGCAAAAATTCGGGATCAATCAATTCCTGATTTGCTTGCAGAATATTATTGAGTTCCTCATCATCAGCACAAGCGAGCAACTGTTCAATTAAATTAAGATAAGCTTGTAATCTGGCTTCATCCATAACCGTACTATCTAACCCTAAATAGTTAAGATAAAACTATAGTCAATCAAATAATCACATAAGCAAGTGGGCTTAATTAATTGTCAGATGGGTCACAGGCTTCCATCCAGTGGACGGGCAAGATGCCCATCCCACATTTCATATTTAACTTCAACCAGCTACTTAAATCATAGTCTAGCATGATTGTAGGATAATAACTGATTAATCAGGCTTAGATAAACTCATCCTAAAAACTTCTTAAATTTTTATTACTTTGGACATACTTCAAAAGCTAATTGTGAATTATAAAAACAAACATCAAACTCCTTAAAAAAATTTGTCCTTCCTAAAAGTAGGGGAATATTATCAACTCTCGCCCATGCAAAAACTAAACTAATGGAAGGAAAATGACCAACTTTTGCTAATACTAATAAACCCTTAGCTTCTTGTTGTGATAAATTACCAGCTAAGGGAATAGAAATAGTTTGTTTTTCCCAAATAGCTCCCAATCGTAAACCAATTTGATAGGGTAAAACATTAACACTGGCTCCAGTGTCCAACAATCCCATTACATCCAAATCTTGATTTTGATAAGTTAATCTTAAGGGTAAATAAGGAATATAATCAATCACCCCCAATAAATCAGTTTTGGGTTGAAAATTAAACCTTTGAGAATCAAACATTTTGTAATTCTTTTTCCGATTCTAACAATGTCATTAATTGATGAGCCGCTTGATTAGAATTACGAAGTTGAGCTAAATAAGCTTCTTCATTGATTACCTCTTCATCCTTTCTTAATTCAGTTACTAACAACACCAGAAAGTCAAGTTTTTCTCGATAAGACAAGCTTTGCACTTGAGAAACTAAATTTGAGTCTTTCATAATCCCCGATTTAAACTATGTTAGTATGTAACCATATTTTGTCGAAAAGAGCAAGTCTCTAGCCATTTATTGAGAAATGGTCATAGATTCAATTTTATCTTTGCGTAAAACGCTATATTACAATGGCAGTTACCTCATCTTGTTGAAAGCTAAAACAATAATTTGTAATCAGATGTTTGAGTGAAACCGCGATCGCTGTTTAAGCTCTCAAAATCCAAGGCGATCGCGCCTTATTCCCTAATCCGAAACTCTAACCAATTATCCAAATCTGCAAGCTCACTGAAATCTAGCAGAGCTTCCCCCAAATCATCCAACTGCTCAAGCGTCAAACTATTAATCACTTGAATACGGCGATCGCTAATCTTGCCAAACCGCCGAGATAACTGACGAATCAGCAAACGAATCTCTCCCTCTTGGCGACCCTCTTGACGACCCTCCTGTTTAGCCTCTTGATAGACTCGTGTTTGCTTAATATCACTCAGTAAAAACATTGCTTGAATCTCCTCTCGGCTCAATTGGGCAAATTTGGAAACCAAAACCGTCTCCAATAAATCTATAATATCGTGGGTTACTAAAGGATCAGCAATTTCTGTTTTTGCTCTTTCCAATAATTGTTGGACTAAAACAGGAGCTTGAACATCTTGAGCTAGGATTAACTGAATCAATCCGACTCCAATAGAACCCGATCGCACTTCATCTAAATAGATAGGAATAATTCGACCACTATTAATCAATTCCTGTTGGTAAAGCGTTAAAGCTGTCACCTCAAAACGACGTTGGGCAAAAAGAGCAACAGCCTTCCAATCCTGAACAGGTTTATATTGATTCAAATAGAGATTAATTTCAGCAATTAATTCCCAGTAAAAATCATGTTTATTTTGGAATTGTACCTCGACAAAATAGAGGGGCTTATCCTCTCTATCAGGCATAAAAATTCCATCAAAACGAAAGGCTTTTTCTTTAACTTCAGCAGAAATAAATTTATAATGAGTTGCATCTTCAAGGGGCTGTCCTAACAATTCAAAATAACAAAGAATGAAAAGTCAGAAATAATTGATAAAATATTGTGTCAGTACGCATACTATTTCGTTAGAGCAGACCGTTTTACAAAAAGGGGAATCAACATTTTATTGTACCTTTTCTAATATTAAGTTCTATTATGTGTCGAAAAGCTTCGGCGATAATTTGCGATCAGATTTTTGTGTCAAATCGCGATCGCTGTTTAAGTTCTAAAAATGGAAGGCGATCGCGCCTTATTCCCTAATCCGAAACTCTAACCAATTATCCAAATCCGCAAGCTCACTGAAATCTAGCAGAGCTTCCCCCAAATCCTCCAACTGCTCAACAGTCAAACTATTAATCACTTGAACACGGCGATCATCAATCTTACCAAAACGCTTGGATAAAAGACGCAGAACTAACCGCGCTTCACCTTCTTGGCGGCCTTCCTGACGACCTTCCTGACGGCCTTCCTGACGACCTTCCTGAAGGCCTTCTTGTTTAGCTTCTTGATAGACCCGTGTTTGCTTAATATCACTCAGTAAAAACATCGCTTGAATCTCCTCGCGGCTCAATTGGGCAAATTTGGAAACCAAAACCGTCTCCAATAAATCTATAATATCGTGGGTTACTAAAGGATCAGCAATTTCTGTTTTTGCTCTTTCCAATAATTGTTGGACTAAAACAGGAGCTTGAACATCCTGAGCTAGAATTAACTGAATCAATCCGACTCCAATAGAACCCGATCGCACCTCATCTAAATAGATCGGCAAAATTCGACCACTATTAATCAATTCCTGTTGGTAAAGCGTTAAAGATGTCGCCTCAAAACGACGTTGGGCAAAAAGAGCAACAGCCTTCCAATCCTGAACAGGTTTATATTGATTCAAATAGAGACTAATTTCAGCAATCAGTTCCCAGTAAAAATCAGGCTTATTTTGGAATTGTACCTCGACAAAATAGAGGGGCTTATCTTCTCGATCTGGCATAAAAATCCCATCAAAACGAAAAGCCTTTTCCTTAATTTCAGCAGAGATAAATTGGTAATGAACCGCATCGTCAACAGGTTCTCCCAACAATTCAAAGAGAAGAGAGTTAAAGGTTAGGAATAATTGATAAAAAATAGTATCAGTACGCATAATATCTTTAGATTAGCACGGATCACAACTGGACAATAAGCGATCGCTCTTTAACTCTAAAACTAAACTCAGCACTGCGATCGCTATTATTACTCTTATTGGGACTGACAATGATCGCTCTTTAACTCTGAATCCTAAACCAAAAAGCGATCACTAATTATCTCAGGATCATATGGAAAATCGCTATTATTCCTGTAGAATGGGTTAAGGAACGCAATGAATCGTTAAGCAAACTGATCGCACTTGACTTTCAGACTACTGTTCGCTAAGATTATACTTAGACAAAATTTTTCCGTCTAATACATAATTAGCCCGTCTATTTTCAAATATTGCACTCAATTATGAAAGCTAATTCAAAATCACACACTGGAAGAGTTGGTGTTGCTGGAACACAATTACTTTTTAAGAGATTAGGTTGGATTTTTCGTGAGCAACCCATAGAAGACTATGGTATTGATGCTCATGTTGAAGTAGTTGAGAATAACACAGCAACAGGTAAATTAATTGCACTTCAGATCAAATCTGGAGAGAGTTGGTTCAGAGAGAAAACTAGCGATGGCTTTGTCTTTCGTGGCGACAGAGAGCATTTAGAATACTGGCAGCAACACTCATTGCCTGTCATGATTGTCCTATATCAAGATGATGAACAAATTGCCTATTGGCAGGCAGTTAATAGCAGTAATGTCCAGAAGACTGGTATAGGATGGAAACTTATTATTCCTTTTGCACAGAAGATCGATGCTCTATCGCTTGAAAGAATTCAAGAGTTTAGTAGAAAATTGACTGCAACTAATGGTTATACAATCCTTTCATTTCAGGATGTTAGTCATGGTGGGGCAAAAAGATATTCCGCAAACATTCTTCTGACCAAGGAATACGCAAAACCCGACATTATAGAGATCTCAAAAAAAATTACTGCCGAGTTGAAAGCACGAGAATATCATAGAAATAAGCAGGTAAAATTACACTGGGAAGGAAAGGAGGCTCACGTAATTTGGCTATTTCTGTATCTCTCTTTAGATGATATTAGTTCAGTAAACTGGATTTGTAGAACTGAATGGATTAGTAAGAGATTATCCTCAGAGTTTTCACCTATAAAGTTAGAGGGTGAAAACATTGATGAAGAAACCGTTATTGACTGGAACAAAGGCTATGAAGAGCAGGCAAATATTCTAGATTCTTATAAACTAACAAAAGAAGCTTATCTGGATGCTATGATTTGCATCTTAGATATTACGAAACCTATTGTTGAAAAAGCGATTCAATTCAGAGAAAGATTCATTAATGGTCAATTAATTGAGGCCAATTATATAGATTCCATGTCAAAACTAGAGCCACAGATAACAGATTTGTATTCTCAAGCAACTTGTATTGGTTCAGCCCCAACTGAATGTCGTGATTTGAGTCAACGATTTCAGTGCGTAATGGCTGTCGCTCACAGTATCGTTCTACCTTTCTCAGAGAAAGGGATGGAAATTTGGGAAGGAAGTAATAGAAACTATTTAGTGGATCAAGCTATTAAGGATTATCAAAAAGACCTACTTCGGCTAGAATTTGAACTTGAGAAGATTCATTAATAGTGTGATAGGCGATATGTAGATTGAGTTAGCAAAAGCAAACTCAATATTTCTCTTATCAAGTAATTATCTCACACCCAATTATTATAATTTCGTTAGCCATGACCAACCACATTCCAAACTCTAGTGGGATCGCTAACTTTTATTAAGTTTTGTTATTTGTCGAAAAGCTTCGACGATCATCTGCGATCAGACTTTTGCGTAAAACTTCGATTTCAAATTTGATAATACCATACCTTCCAATTTTAGCAAAAACAACAAATAGCGATCGCCCTTAAAATTTTTAACGGGATAGTCTGCAATAATCATTGTTCAACATCCCAAACTTCATTAATGGGACTAATAATATCTCCTTCATAAATAACACTATTTTTAAGAGGATTATTCATAGACCAGTTCAGTTCTAGAGTTGTCGGAGATTTTAAAGCCATCACAATCTGAGACAGAATACTTAACGTATGATCATCTACTCGATCAATTTCTAACTTGAGTTGTTCGCGGCTAATCATAACCTCTCCTCGCAAAACAGAACTGTCATTGATCGTAACCGACAAATTGTGAATGATCATCAAAAAAGCCAGTCCTGAGAACAAGACTGACTAATTTAATGCGGATGACGAGACTCGAACTCGTAAGGCAAAGCCACACGCCCCTCAAACGTGCGCGTATACCAATTCCGCCACATCCGCGTTTTGAGCAATTTTGAGTCTAACATAGCTCAGAGCCAAAAAACAACTAAATTTTTAAAACTCCTTCGGGCATTACTGTTAATAGTTCCCGTCGCTGTAATCCCTCTTCGTGACAGATCGCATTGGCCGCCAATAAGCCACTACTAACCGCCCGCTCCATCAAGCCACAGGGAAAAGGCATTTTCACCCAGTCCCCCGCCAAAAAGAGATTGCTCACCTCTGTTTCCGTAGAGGGACGATCGCGGTAACTATGGGGCGGAAAACCAGAGAAATTCTTTTGATTGACTAATTCACGGTGCAACATCTGAGCGTCGGTTAAACTGGGGACGATTTCGTATAATTCCTGCTCAAAAGTAGTTAACAAGGCTTCCTGGGTCGGAAATTCCTTTTCTTTGTAACAGTAGGCATGGAGTTCGACCACACTGCCCCCCGTGCGTTGATGCCAGTTAATAAATTGCTCTTGAATACGATGATAAAGGGTAATACTATCGGTTAACTGATAACCCGAAAGAGAGGCAAAATTGCTATGTTCCCAGTCAAAATCTCGATCAAACCAGAAGCGGGCAACGGCAAAGGGATCGGCGATCGCCAGGTTTTTTAATTGAGCTTGACAAGGGGTTGTTTCTCCCGTCATTAAATCGCTAAGATGACGCATTCCCACCACGTCGGCCGCTAAAACATAATAATCTGCTTGCAAGGTTTGATCTTGATTATTACTAGGATTAGCTGTAACTAACTGCACTTCATCGGCTTGGGCTTTCTGCACTTTAAAACGGGCTAAATTGCGTTTGGCAGGGCCTTGTAACACTTTTCCGTTAGCATCATAAACCGCACCATGACAGGGACAAACTAATTTACCATCGGCTTTTTTGGCTACGGTGCAACCTTGATGAGTGCAAGTTAAAGAAATCGCTTCCGTTTGTTGAGAATTAGCTAAAAAAACGCGATCGCCTGCGCCGTAATAATTTTTCTTTTCGTTGCTAATAAGCTCATTTTTTGTCACCCAAAAAGGAACCGCACTTTCCGATTCGCCTTGGTGATAACTGAGAGAATTTATTTTTCCCTGTTCACAATGAATTTTACTAACCTGAGCTTCAGTGATAATTTGGCCACCGTTTTTTTCAATGGCTTTAACCATCGGCATGACTAAACTCGTCACCATATCGTCTTTTGTGCCGTTAAAGGCTAAACCTTCTGGATTACCAAAGAAATAAAAGTGAAAAAATTGCATTAATTCCCCTGCACTGAGAACATCGGGGGCGTTCAAACTGGATTTAGCAAAGGGTAAAAAATAGAGATCATAAAGTCCCTGGGGAAAACCGCCTTCTACCCATTCCGAAACAGAAATTCCATCCAGGCGATCGTAACTTTTGGGAATCTGAAAGCCTGTAATAGCACGAAAAACTTCTAAATGAGAAATTTTAGTTAAATTAATACCCCACTTGAGACGATTAGGGGAGGAAATGGCTAAATCTACAATATTCCAGGGAAAAGCCGAATGGCTGGGACGAAAAACTTCGGGTTGATAAGTATCTCCTTTAAATACCAAGGAATAAAAATCTAAAGACTTAAAATTATCGGCGATCGCCAACTCATTAACAATACTTTTGAGATTGTAATACTGAGGAAAAAAGCCATGAAAACCGTGTTCCATCTGGAAAGTTTCATCGCCGACCTGCACTGTCCAACCCGCAACCTTACCCCCTAAATTTGGGGACTTCTCCAAAAGCGTTACTTTAAAACCCCGTTGACTCAATTCGTAGGCACTAGCTAACCCCGCTAATCCCGCCCCCACGATCACCACTGACTTCTCTTGGCTTAATTGACTAGGCAAGGTTAACCGATCTAATTGGTAGATTGACGGTTGGGGTTTCGTCATTCTGGAATAGCCCAAGGCTCCTCCCACAGTACCAACACTGAGCAATTTTAAAGCAGTACGACGAGACAGGGTTGATGACGGTAAAGGGTTTGATGATTGATTCATGCGATCGCAGAATTGACTGGGGAGAATTGTAAAGATTTGTGACTAATATTCCTTTATAATGTATTTCCGTTCAATTTTCCAAACCGAAAATAAACCTCAACTTTACTTGACTTTGCCCTGGGCTTGTTTGATTAAACGTTGAGCCTCTGGATAAACAGTGGTTCCATGGGGAACTTTTTTGAGTTCATCAATTTCTGTCAGTAAAAGATTTTTGGACTTTGAATTAAGACGCATGATCGAATCTTTCCAGTTTTCCTAGTCCTTTTTATGTATCGTAAACCAAGATCGGGAAAAAAGGCTTAACACACAACAACACCCAAAACCTACTCTCCAGTTACATCCCTTATCTACCACTTCACTACTCAGAGATCCAACTCAACATAGAGTTGCTTAATCTCCCATTTTAACTAACAAAGGGAATATACTGTTTTCGGATTGGGCGTTGTCGGTTGGCACAAGACAGATTTAACAATAAACAGCGCGACTTTACCTCTCTTTATAAACTAACGTTTTTGGCTCTTGAGATTGGCTGTTTGATCTGCCAGCGAAGCTTTATTGCTTCATATTTATAATTTACAGATTCCCTCGGCTTGTGACAAGGCTTTTTGACAAAAGTTAATTAACAATTAATGGCTTACTCTCATAAATATTAAGTTAGGTAAAGAGAAGTCAAAATATTGCCAGAAAAAAACTAATCATCAGCCTTGCGACTATTGCGCCAAACCTGCCAACCTAAATAAATCAACAAAAAGGTGGCACCGATCGCAAATCCCCAACCACTGGGAATATTGGAAAATCCGAGGGCCAAACTACCAGCCCAAAGGGTCAACGCATAGATAAATAAAACGGTGAGACGGTGGGAGATGCCCGCCTTAATCAGACGATGATGGAGATGACCCTTGTCAGCAATAAAAGGGGACTTGCCTTTGCTCAAGCGAGAGAGAATCACCACCGACATATCGAGGATAGGAACCGCTAAAACCAAATAGGGTAAAAGCACGGCTGTCACGGCAACGGTGGTCACGGCAGCAATTTTAACTAATCCAATCACCGCTACCCCTGCCAGGGTAAAACCCATAAAATAGGCCCCGCCATCTCCCATAAAAATCTGAGCCGGATTAAAGTTATAGCGCAGAAACCCCAAGGCCCCCCCAGCCAAGGCAACCGCAATTAAGGCCGCCGCCGATTGTTCCATAAATAGACAGAGAACAAATAAGACGACAGCACAAATGCCACAAACACCCGCCGCCAAGCCATCCAGCCCATCAATCCAGTTAATAGCATTGGCCATGCCGACTAACCAGAGCACCGTAATCGGTAAACTCAACCACTCCAGATGCACCAGACTCATAAAAGGGAGGGTGACAAAATCAATTCGCACCCCCATCGTCCATACCAGAGACGAAACTCCAGTTTGGGCAACTAAGCGGGAAATTGGGCTGAGGCTAAATAAATCGTCAATTAAACCGATACTAAAAAAAGCTAATCCACCGAGAGTCACTCCCCAAACTTCCCATTCTCGATTGGGGGGAAGTACACCAAAACCCCCTAATGACCAAACAACAATTAGGGCTGTCAGGGAACCAGCAAAGATAGAAACTCCTCCCAACCGTACCATCGGTCGCTGGTGCATTTTACGGGCATCGGGTTTATCTACGTAACCAGCCTTGAGACCAACACGCTTGATGATCGGTGTTGACCACCAAACAACCGCAACGGAGAGAAAAAAGGCAATAAAGTAGTATTGTTCTCCTAGCATTGTTCGGGGCTTTCCTAAGGGAGTCTTTGAGACTAGAGTGTACCCTAAAATTGGCTTTTTGGTTACTTTAAAAGTTATCTAGTCTGCAAAACTGATAAATCCCCTAGGCGATAGCCGCCAGAGGAATTTTAAGATGGGGATAAAGGGGGAAACGTTGACAAAGATCTGTCACCCGTTGCAGACAAGCTTTTTTCATGTCTGGATCATCGGGATTGAGCAGCAGATCAGCAATAATATCGCCAATTTCCTGGAAGTCTGCCTCCTTAAGTCCACGAGTTGTCATAGCGGGCGAACCTAAACGGAGACCACTGGTCACAAAGGGAGATTCGGGATCAAAAGGAACGGTATTTTTATTGGCCGTAATATGCACCTGACTGACTAATTGATCTGCCACTTTACCAGTCATACCAATGGAACGCAAATCTAACAACATTAAATGATTGTCCGTTCCACCGGAAACAATTTTGAAGCCGCGTTGGGTTAATTGGCTGGCTAGTGCCTGGGCATTGGCAATGACTTGACCAGAGTAGGTTTTAAAAGCCGGTTTGAGAGCTTCTCCGAAGGCAACGGCTTTAGCGGCGATGACATGTTCTAAAGGGCCACCCTGGGTACCTGGAAAGACGGCTTTATCTAATTTTTTGCCCAGTTCTTCGTCATTGGTCATAATTAATCCCCCCCTGGGGCCGCGCAGGGTTTTATGGGTGGTGGTGGTCACTACATGACAATGGGGTAAAGGATCGGGATGGTGGCCTGTGGCAACTAATCCGGCAATATGGGCAATGTCGGCTAATAAATAAGCTCCTACTTCATCGGCGATCGCCCGAAACTTATCAAAATGAATGGTACGCGGATAGGCAGAATAGCCACAGATCAATAATTTAGGACGCACTTTAAGGGCCAATTCCCGTACTTGCTCATAATCCAATTGTTCCGTTTCTGGACTAACCCCGTAGTGGTGAACCTTAAACCATTTTCCAGAAACATTAACGGGAGAACCATGGGTTAAATGGCCACCATGAGCAAGATCCATGCCCATAATCGTGTCACCGGGTTGCAGGAGTGTTAAAAAGACAGCAAAATTAGCCTGGGCTCCAGAGTGGGGTTGAACATTGGCGTGGGCAGCACGAAATAACTGCTTGACGCGATCAATGGCTAACTGTTCTGCTTGATCAATAAATTCACAGCCGCCGTAGTAGCGTTTTCCAGGCAAACCTTCCGCATATTTATTGGTGAGAACCGACCCTTGAGCAGCTAGAACCGCCGGGGAAGTAAAATTTTCGCTGGCAATCAGTTCAAGGTGAATGCGTTGACGCTGTAATTCCCGATCAATAATCTCAGCGATCGCGGGATCCGTCTCTGCTAGATATTCTAGATTAGTGTCAACCACGTTATAGTTTCTCCCAAATGGATCTAAGGTGTCCAGAGAAAACCATTATAAAAAATTTAGCCATCCTTGCAAAGTCACCTTATTGACATCCAGCAATTCTAAATTTGAAAAACTAGGAAGAGTTGGCAGTGGGAAGAGGGTCAAACCGCTCAAGCATAAAATCAAGGAGGTGTTGCCAGCTATCAAAGAGAAAATACAGCAATTCTCAGTTTTAGACACAGCAAGCCTTTTAGGGATTTAAAGAACATTTTAAAGGGTTTTTTTGAGGCAATTCCGTATGTACTATCACGCCTAAAAGCCGGAAGACTCGTAAAATGAACTTGTTAATCCCGTTAAATTTTACCCCGTATTACGTGAACTAAAACCTGAAACCCTTGCTACAGAACAAATTTAGAATTTCTGTTCTATAATAATTAACCTTGACCCTAACTAACCAACGACAGAATGATGGGAAAGTTATTTTCCTTGCCCACTAATAATGCCAGACCATTGTACTTTTTTTTCATGGGTACGACGATAGGAAAAGAAACGTTCGGGCATTTGATAGGTACAGTAGGGAGCGATCGCAATTTGGTCGGGTTGAAGATCGAGTTGATCGAGTTGTAGGGCGTTAATACGGCGCACATCTAAGCGAACTTTTCCTGCTTCAGGGTCAGATAAAATAGGCGGCTCTGTCAGGTTAGCAAGTATTTCTAAAATTTCTGTAGGGGGTTTGGGAACATCTGGAAATAAACTAGCCCCCACCTCTGCCGCTACGCCTTGATCCACTTGATAAACACTACCGGCGATCGCTGGCCCCATTGCAATCCGTAAATGGGATAACTGGCTACCCAAGGCTAGAAAACGCTGAATAGCTTTAGGAACAATGCTTTGGGCAGTACCACGCCAACCAGCATGAATCGCAGAGACTCGTCCTGTGACCCTATCCCCTACCAAAACTGGAGTACAATCGGCACTGGCTACCCAAACCGCTTGTTGACTGTGATCACTGATGATCCCATCGGCGGCTGGCCAACTCTCCTCATTTTCCCCAGTAGATCTAACCTGCTGAATTTCTGTGGGTGTTAAAAGGCGATCACCATGTACCTGTTTAACGCGAAAAACGGTGGACTGGGGTTGTAAAACAGCGACCAAGGTTTCTGGAACATCAGGATAGAAATCTTGAGTAAAGAAACCATGCTGCCATTCTTGCAGTAAACTACAGGTCAGATAGCTTCGGCCTTGCCATTCTTGCCATTGCCAATCTGAAAGTACAGGGGAATTAGTCATAGAAAATCCTTGCTTGCTAGAGTTTAGTTTAAGACGGAAATCAATCGATGGCCTTGGATCAGGAAAAACTATTAGCTGAAATTGCGGCTCTTCTCAATGCGGATTGGCAAGACTGCTTAAAATTGTTATTGTTTGAATCTATCCCTTCTACCAATCAAGCTCTTTGGGAGGCTATTGCCCAGGGCCAAACCCCTCCGATCGCGGCGATCGCGGTACAACAAACAGCAGGACGGGGGCAGTGGGGGCGTAGTTGGCAATCTGAAAGAGGCGGTTTATATTTATCTTTGGCTTTAGATCTGAACTTAACAGCACAAGCGGCAACGCAAGTCACCCTTTGGAGTGCCTGGGGCATCGCCCATCTGTTACGACAATATGATATTCCCGTCGGTCTAAAATGGCCCAATGATTTAGTTTTAGAGAGTCGTAAATTAGGGGGCATTAAATGTGAAACCAAAATTAGCCAAAACCATCTTTCTCAAGTCGTCATCGGAGTCGGCATTAACTGGGAAAATCCGGTTCCCGATATGGGTATTCAACTAAGCCAATATTTAACCTCCCTCTCCTTCTCAACCCCCTCAATCAACTATTTAGAACAATTAGCAGCGATCGTTTTACAGGGCTTATACATCGGTTTTCAGCGTTATTCCCAGGAAGGTATCACTAGTATTGTTCAAGGTTATCTGGACTATTTTGTGAATCTTAATCAGTCTATTGTATTAGACGGTTCCCCTGGAAAGATTATCGGCATTACTGAGCAGGGTGAACTGCGAGTCAAACTGCAAGCTCCTGGAGCCAGCACAGAAATTACTGTACCGCCAGGCATGATCCGTCTAGGCTATCAAAAACCGGAGTCTTAGGTTCCTAGACTTCTTGCTCACTACTCGGTGGTAGCGTTTCTCGAATGATTTTTGCTGGAATTCCTACCACTGTGGCCTCGGAGGGAATATCACAAACAACAACAGCATTGGCCCCAATACGAGCATGATCGCCGATGGTAACGGGACGAATAATCTTTGCACCTGCACCAATCTGCACATTACCGCCCAGGGTAACGCCCCCAACAATCGTCACCTGGTGCAAAATCGAACAATTAGGGCCAATGATGGTATCACTAGGACTGATAACTATACCATTGGGATGGGGTAAAGCCAAACCTCCTTCTATTCGACAAGTAATGGCAATATCTGAACCGGTAACGACGCTCCAAAACCGATGTTCAAGAACCGTATATTTTTGAATAATCCGCCCAAATACTCCACGATTCTGCCATTTTTGGTATTGACGAATAGACTTAATTAATTGCTTAGAGGGCTGCCACCAAGTAGTTAATTTTTCTCGCTCCCAATCAGGTTCAGAAGCTGATAATTTGTAATAACGGTCAGGTTTGCTAGATAAATTCATTGTAGGACACTAAGAGGGATCGCCTTATCTCCATAGCTTACCCTCTCTTGAGGTGGGACACAAAGGTTAAGAATTGTGCAGATTGGCGATCGCCTTATCTAATTGGGTCATCGCTTGGGTAACTTCCGTTTCCGTTACAATTAGGGGGGGGACAAAGCGCAACACTTTTGGCCCGGCGGGTGCTAATAGCAGCCCCTCTTTAATAGCTGCATTGACAATATCCATTGACGTAATCGGACTTTCGGCATTAATTTCTAGCCCATTAATTAAACCCCAACCCCGCACATCGGTAAATAAAGGGCTATATTTTGTCGCTAAAGATTTTAAATGACCCCGTAACTGTTCACCCCTGGCCTGGACATTTTCAAGAATATGATCTGTTTCAATGGTTTGCAATACCGTTAAAGCGGCTGCTGTTACCAAAGGATTGCCTCCAAAGGTGCTGGCATGATTGCCTGGCTCAAACACATCGCAGAATTTCTTACAAATCATGGCTCCGATAGGAATTCCGCCCGCTAATCCCTTCGCACTGGTGAAAATATCCGGCTCTACTCCTAGATTTTCATAGCCCCACAGTTTTCCCGTTCGACCCACGCCCGACTGTACTTCATCAAAGACGAGGAGAATATCATTTTGGTCACAAATTTCCCGTAATCGCTGGAAATAGGCCACATCGCCTGGACGAACGCCTCCTTCTCCCTGTAATGGCTCTAGCATAATGGCGGCCACTCGCCGATTACCTTCATCTAAATCGGTAATGGCCACTTCGATCGCCTTGATGTCATTGTAGGGAACATAGGCAAAGCCGGGCATCAAGGGTTCAAAATGTTGCTGATATTTAGGCTGTCCTGTGGCGGTAATAGTGGCCAGGGTGCGCCCGTGAAAACTGGCTTTAGCAGTTAAAATAACAGGTTGTTCTAGAAAGTCTAAAACGGTATGGGCATATTTACGAACCAACTTAATGGCGGCTTCGTTGGCCTCGGCTCCCGAATTACAGAAAAAAACGCGATCGCCGCAGGAATGCTCAACTATCCACCGGGCTAAGGCTCCCTGTTCAGGAATGTAATATAGATTAGAAACATGATGCAGTTTTTGCATCTGCTCTGACACCGTTTTAATGAGGGCCGGATGAGCATGACCTAAAGTACAAGTTGCAATACCTGCCACAAAATCTAAGTATTCTTTGCCATCGGTATCCCAGAGACGACAGCCCTTACCTTTGGTTATGGCGATCGGGAAGCGTCCGTAGGTGTTCATTACATAATTATTAAAATCCTCTGGATTAAAATCAGGGGAAACAGTCGATAGGGAGGCGAAGGAAACGTCGGGATTGTCAAGCAGGGTTGGTTGACTCACAATTAACTCCTGAACAAGTGGGTAGGAAGAGCTTTGAGGGATATAGTCTTAGGGGTTAGAGGGTAGCGATTGTATTTGCGCTCCGAAACCTTTTGTTGATCTTAAATCGAGTCTCACCGTTTCGGCCAGGGTTAAGCCGTTGTTTTAGCCAGGAAGTCAAGAAAACGTGTTAAATATCGTAGAACAAAAAAATCGAAGGTTACATCAAGAGCTATTGGGGGGAGGACTGACCTTCGTCGGCTTATTACTGGCAGGAACTTTTTGGTATAGATTTATTGAGCATTGGACTTGGATTGATGCGGCTTATATGACCACCATTACCTTAACCACCGTTGGTTTTGGTGAAACCCACCCTTTAGATCCGAAATCCCGCGTTTTTACGATGTTGTTAGTGTTGGCCGGACTATTTACCATCGGTTATATGGCCAACCGTTTTACAGAAGCCTTCATTCAAGGTTATTTTCAAGCAGGATTGCGACAAAGACAGGAGAGACTAATGATTTCTACGCTAAAAGAGCATTATATTCTCTGTGGTTTTGGACGTACCGGCTGCCAAATTGCGGCGGAATTCCAGACCGAGGGCATTCCTTTTCTGATTATTGAGTCAGATACAGCCCAAATCGAGAGAGCGAAGGCAATGGGCTACCAAGTCTTAACCGGCGATGCCACTTTAGATGAATCCCTATTAGCGGCCAAAATTGATCAGGCAATTTGTATTGTGGCGGCCTTGACCTCCGATGCGGAAAATCTCTATACCGTGCTTTCTGCTAAAACCCTTAATCCTAAGATTCGGGCGATCGCCAGAGCCAGTACAGAAGAGGCGGTACAAAAATTGCAAAGGGCTGGGGCTGATGAGGTGGTATCTCCCTATATCACGGGGGGGAAACGCTTGGCGGCAGCGGCCCTCAGACCCCAGGTGGTCGATTTTGTGGATGGTATTCTCACGGGAGCCGGACGTTCCTTTTATATGGAGGAATTTCGGATTACGGCGGATAGCTCTCCCTATATTGGCCAAAGTTTAAGTGAGGCCAGATTGCGTTCCCAATCGGGTGCATTGGTGTTAGCCATTCGCCGGTTAGATCGAGATCTGATTGTTGGCCCCACAGGAGAAACTTTGTTACTAGAGGAGGATTCTCTGATTTGCTTAGGCACAGTCGAACAACTACGAAAACTGAATCACATTCTCTGTCCTCTCAGTCCTGCAACCCTACGCTTGCCCACCAAACAAAAATAAAGCTCAATATTCAAAATACGGGTGCGGCAGGGATCGAACCTGCGACCGTCCGCTTAGAAGGCGGATGCTCTATCCTCTGAGCTACGCACCCAAGGGGGAGGTTATCTTGGTGATAATTGTCCCATAATTTAATGATTTTTGAGATCCTAATTCAAGCTAGGAAGTCTATTTCTGATTCTAACGCGGGTTGGGTAAAGTCTAAACGTGAAGATATTAGGGCGATCGCATACAAAACTTAATATTTTTTCTCATCAAAGTAAAACTCTTACCCAGCAAAGATTTCAGCAAGATATGATTTGTTGTAATCGTTCAGGGAAACTGTTCTGAACCCATCCGTTAACAGGGCAAAGGATCGATTGTTCTTTAATACGAATATCAGAAAATGATACAATTTTATTAAGCTTAAGTGATCGCGCCTTAAACCTGAAATTTGAACCCAAAGTGTGGCCAAGTTGATAATGGATAATGAATAGTTGATAGTTGTTAATTTAAAATGCGATCGCCAATTAATTGATAGTTGATAATGAATATAGTTAATAATTGTTCGTTGGGAACGCGATCGCAGATAATCCATTAAAATAGAGGAAACCAAAAGTAACAAAGGTAAATAATCTATGGCAACCACAGCAGACGATGTATGGCGACTCCTTGCTGAATTAACGACTAGACAATCTGAATTAACGGCTGCCCAAAAGGAAACTGACCTACAACTTAAGGAAGTGAGTCAGGCACAGAAGGAAACCGATCGCCAACTCAAGGAATTGGGTAAACAAACCGATCGCCAACTCAAGGAATTGGGTAAACAAACTGATCGCCAACTCAAGGAATTAGGTAAACAAATTGGGGGACTCGGTGCAAAATTTGGTAGTTTTACCGAAGGTCTTGCTCTTCCCTCAATGGAAAAGATTCTCAGACAAAGGTTTGGCATGGAAACGACTAGTCCTAGTGTACGAGTTAGTAAAGGTGGACAACACATCGAAATTGATGTCCTTGCCTATGCTAATGGTGAGCTAAATACTGCCTATATTGTCGAGGTCAAAAGTCATGCAAGAGAGGAATCTATTACTCAATTAAAAAGTATTTTGCAACGTTTTCGTGCCTTTTTTCCTGAACATAAAGATAAACAACTCTATGGGATTTTGGCTGCGGTTGATATGTCCCCCGATTTACGAGAAAAAACACTACAAGAGGGATTTTATGTTGCGCGTATTCACGACCAAGTTTTTGAACTGGATATTCCTGAAAATTTTCAACCCCAACGTTATTAGTTTGGTTTTCTTTTATCAAGCCAACTTACAAAGCGGAGATTACCTTTCCAAATTTTTCGAGAAAAATTCGATCGCCGATTAATTGATAGTTAATAATGAATAGTTGATAATTGTCCGTTGGGAACGCGATCGCGGATAATCCATTAAAATAGAGGAAACCAAAAATAACAAAGGTAAGTAATTTATGGCAACCACAGCAGATGACGTATGGCGACTCCTAGCTGAATTAACGACTGCTCAAAAGGAAACTGACCTACAACTTAAGGAAGTTAGTCAGGTACAGAAGGAAACAGGACTACAAATGAAGGAAGTTAGTCAGGCACAGAGGGAGACTGATCGCCAACTCAAGGAATTGGGTAAACAAACTGATCGCCAACTCAAGGAATTAGGTAAACAAATTGGGGGACTCGGTGCAAAATTTGGTAGTTTTACCGAAGGTCTTGCTCTTCCCTCAATGGAAAAGATTCTCAGACAAAGGTTTGGCATGGAAACGACTAGTCCCAGTGTACGAGTTAGTAAAGGTGGACAACACATAGAAATTGATGTCCTTGCCTATGCCAATGGTGAGCTAAATACTGCCTATATTGTCGAGGTCAAAAGTCATGCAAGAGAGGAATCTATTACTCAATTAAAAAGTATTTTACAACGTTTTCGTACCTTTTTTCCTGAACATAAAGATAAACAACTCTATGGGATTTTGGCGGCGGTTGATATGTCTCCCGATTTACGCGAAAAAACACTACAAGAGGGATTTTATGTTGCGCGTATTCACGACCAAGTTTTTGAACTGGATATTCCTGAAAATTTTCAACCTCAAAGCTATTAGTTCGGTTTCCTTTTATCAAGCTAACTTATCAAAGCGGAGATTGCCTTTCCAACTTTTTTCGATAAAAAAGCGATCGCCTCTTAACTATAAAAAAACGCGATCGCTCTGTACAGAAAAAGGAAACCGTCACTATACGTTGATGAATTCTGTTATCCTTTTAGAAAACAATCTGAGAGCCACCGATGAAAATTGAAATTATTGGTACAGATGCGATTCCAGCGACCGAGGAACTTCTAACGATTCAAGGCTTAGAGGGCTGCTACGAAACGGTAAACGAAGTAGAACGAGAAGCAATACTGACCATAATCGCCACTATTGTCGGGATTGTGGGCGGTACAATAACCATAGCCGAGCAACTTCACAAGTGGAGTCAGAAATATCAACAGTCTTCAGGTGGGGCTAAAATTGAGAAAGTTTTGATTGTCGCGCCTAATGGCAAACGCTTATTGCTGAAGGATGCAACAGTTGCCCAAATTCAGGCAATTTTAGAGGAGAAATAAGCTTAATGAAAATCTTACACATTGACCTTAAGCCTGTTGGCAAAGATTATGCTGAATTTCGTTATTTTTGGGATAATCCAAACCAATATCAATCGCGTCAGTTACCCTTAGCCCAGATTGCTAATTTGAATAGGCTTTCGGACACTGACTACTATACTCGGTTGCCAGAGGAGTACGCTAGGACAGGACAGGCTCTTTATAACTGGTTAGATGGTAGCGATCGCTATTTAGCACAGGCGTTAAATCAACACCGACGAGAGGGAATTGTTTTAGCCATAGCAGCCAGTGAGGGATTAGCTCATTTACCCTGGGAAATCCTGCACGATGGCACAAAGTTTCTAGTTGAGACAACACCAGGCATCGTTCCGATTCGATGGGTTACTCAGCCAAATTCTCAGGCTTTAATTCAAGAAAATAAACCTGCTAATCGGGCTTTAAATGTGCTTTTTATGGCAACTTCGCCGTTAGGTGTGGAACCTGTATTGGATTATGAAGCGGAAGAAGGACAAATTTTAGCCGCGACTCGACGTACTCCTGTTAATTTACAAGTCGAAGAAAGTGGTTGTTTGAGTGAGTTGGGTTATTTGGTTCGAGAATACGAGAAAAATTATTTTGATGTTTTTCATTTAACGGGTCATGCAACTTACAATCAAAAGCCTTATTTTTTGACAGAAAATGAGTATGGTAATCGAGTTGATAGCGATACATCGGCAATTATTAACGCGCTGAAATCTTCTGTTCCACCTTTGATTTTTCTGTCGGGTTGTCGGACGGGTCGTGCATCTGATCCTGTCGTTGCTTCGATGGCAGAGGAGCTATTAAATCTGGGAGCAACGGCTGTTTTAGGTTGGGGTGAAACTGTCCGCGATACGGATGCGACGGCGGCGGCGAGTGGTTTGTATTCGGAGTTATCGCAAGGGGGAACGATATTAGAGGCTCTGGCATCAACTTATCAGACGTTAATTAAGAAAAAAGCAAGGGATTGGCATAAATTAAGATTATATGTAGCAGGTATTTTACCAGGGGCTTTAGTGACTACGTTACAGAAACCTGGACGGAAACAATTACCTATACCGATAATGTCTTTGGAGTTTAGAGATGATGAGAAGCGATTAAGGGTGATTAGTCGAGAAAATTTTGTCGGTCGTCGTCGTCAGTTACAAAATTGTTTACGGACTTTGAAAACGGATTGGGAAAAAGTCGGGGTTTTACTTCATGGTATGGGCGGTTTAGGAAAAAGTAGTATCGCTTCTCGTTTGTGGGATCGTTTGCCTGATTTTGAAAAAATTCTTTGGTGGCGACAAATTGATGAACCGAAGCTGATTACAAAGTTATCTTCTAAATTAATTAAGCCTGAATTACGAAAAGTTCGTACAGATTTGAAAACAATAGATGACGGTTTAGAAGTTAAACTTACTAATCTTTTTAGTCAATTAAAAGATTTGGGAGAAGAACCATTTTTATTTATTTTTGATGATTTTGAATGGAATCTGGAACCGAGAGAAGGTCGTTATATTCTAAAGCCTGAAGTTGCTATAATTTTAAAGGCTTTAATTTGGGCAATTCGAGAAACAAGAACTAGACATCGCGTGATTATTACTTGTCGTTATCGCTTTGATTCAGAGTTGTTGGATTCTTTCTATGAACAAGGATTAGAGTCGTTGAAAAAAGCTGAACTAACTAAAAAACTCAATCTTTTAAAGAATTTTAACTCTAATAAAATCTCTGAAGATGTACGAGAAAAGGCGTTAATTTTAGCAGATGGTAATCCTCGATTATTGGAGTTTCTCAATACTGAAGTTTTAGGGAAACAAGATGCAGAAACTAAATTAACGGAATTAGAACAAAGTCCCGAACTATGGAAGGATAGAATTATTTGGGAGGAACTTTATCAGCTTATTGATAAACCTTTACAACAGGTTTTAAGTCATTGTTTAGTTTATGAAATTCCCGTCCCGATGACCGCTTTAGAAGTGGTTTGTGAGTCACTTCCTAATTATAAACAGCAATTACAACGAGGATTAGATTTAGGATTAATTGAGATGAGTCCTGAGCCTAGAGAAGAAGATCGATCTTATCGTGTTTCGCGGATTTTGCCTCATGTTATTGTCAATATTCAAATTCCTAAAGAATCAGAGGTTTATGGTTTATATCGAAAAGCTCATGAGAAATTAAATCAGTTATGGAAAAATGAAACAAATAGAAGTGGGGAACAATGGCAAGAGATTTTCCGTTTATTGTTTGCTGATAAAGGTAATCCAGAACGATTCAGACAGGGATTCTTTGAGATGTTAGCAGTTCAATACAATATAGAGGCAGATAGGGCATTAGAAAATGAACTGAGGAAATTAGAAGGTGAATTATCACAAGATAATTTTTGTGATCAATTAGAGGATTATTTAGATCAAGGTAATTGGAGAAAAGCTGATGAAGAAACTGCTTGGCTTTTCTACTCAGTAATGATACAGAGAGTCTATAAAGACTGGTATCAGCTATGCAGAGAATTGCCTGATACAACCCTCAAAAATATTGACCAACTTTGGGTTGATTATAGCGAAGGAAATTTTGGATTTAGCACTCAAAAGCAGATCTGGAAAAGCTTAGGAGGAAACTCAGACGAAGATTATGACACTTGGAAACAGTTTGAACAACAACTACAATGGGATGCAGAAATTGTCTCTGATTATCCAAAGGGTTATTTTCCTACCCAATATGCTAGGCGAAGTAGTGCAAGGGGTGGTATAGGTTCTGTTTCTTGCCATGAAGGTATTGGGGGTTGGAATGTAGTTTGTTGGGATGGTGTGGTATCTCTCTTATCAAAACTATAAATTAGTGCGATCGCCGATCTCGTATATTGAGTTAAGGAACGCAACCCAACTATGAGAAATGATAACCTGATTGTGGGTTATTGCGAATCAACTTTTTTGATGAAGTAGCGATCGCATTTTCAATGGATAATGGATAATGGATAATTATCAACTATTCACTATCAACTATCAATTAAGAGGCGATCGCTTTTTTATCTAATCGGTAAGGGGCGATCGCTCTTCTACTCACCATATTCCGGCAAAAATACAAGAAAATCCCTCAAGGCTGCTCTGGTGTCTGGTGAACTTTCGAGTTGATGTTGTATTTGGAGAATAATCCATCTATTTTGGATTCGAGTATGGCGAGTTCCTCGTTCTCTTTCCTCGTTTGCAAGATTATCCCGTCTAGCCTCTCGTTCTCTTGCTGCAAGATTTTCATTCTCAATTCGTGTTCTTGCTGCAAGGTTTTCATTCTCAATTCGTGTTCTTGCTGCTGTCGTTTCCCTTCTGCTTTGATTTCCAGCGTGCCACTCAAGGCCGAGATTAGCCACCAGAGACCCTGACCCCAGAACAAAGACCAGAAAGCGACCTTCGATGGTGGTGAAGGGGAAGAATGAGAAGAGGATGGTGTCTGAGTTTCCATAAAATCTTAATAAAGCCGCCACTGCATACAAAAATGTCGTCAGTGACTTTGGTAACAGTTTAAGTAACTCTATCATAAAGGTATTTTATAGGCGATCGCGTTTTTTATTAATTGGGAAGAGGCGATCGCTTTTTCTGAGAGTTGAGATAGCGATCACTTTTCAAAACTATCAATTAATCTGCGATCGCTTTTTAAATTTGAGGTTTAGAGTGCGATCGCGTTCTTGGCTTGTGTGCTAAAATAAACAAAAATAAGGAGATTTTAAAAAAATGACAGCCACTCAATCAGCCGTAAACGTTGTGATGTCTTTATCTCAAACTACCTATGATCAAATCCAAAAAATGGCTACTGCCAATCATCAAAAAACCGAAGAATTACTAACTGATCTAATTACCGAAAGCTTAGATACTCAATCTACTACCCGCCGAATATTAGAAAGAATCTCCCAGGAATACCGCGATCGTTTGTCAAAAGAAGGTACACTCGATCAATCATCAGAAAAAACTATTCAATCATTGCGTGAGCTAAGAGAAAATATCGTCAATGAACTTTATCCATAATCAACTTATAGCCCTAGATACTAACCAATTTATCTTTGCTCTTCGTCAAGATCCAACCTATTCGAGTTGTCAAATCTTGCTGTTTGAAAAACTCCATAAAATTAATGTCTATCTTCCCCTACAGGTTCTCATTGAATTGCAGTGTAACTTAAATGAGAATGAAATACGCGGTGTCATGCTGGCTTTATCCACTGCTCGAAATACAACGTGGGATTATGCTCTAGCTCCATCTCACCTAGTCCAAAAGTGGGAAAAACAAGGTGCAAAGAAAGGAGATGCTGTTATCGCCGCCCATTTAGAAACAAATAATATTCCCTATCTAATTTCAGAGAATCGCCATTTTCTTCATGAAATTGCTGATCTTCCTTTTAAGGTGCTTAGTAGCAAAAAACTTTTAACATATCTCAATTAACGCTAAGGCGATCGCTTTTTTGAATGGATAATGGATAATGGACAATTGACAATAGATAATTATCAACTATTCACTATCAATTAATCGGCGATCGCGGTTTGTATTTAGGATTAGGGGAGCGATCACTTAAAATCCGATAAAATAGTGATTGACAAATTTGAGAGAGAGATTATGGCAACTACAGCAGAAGACGTATGGCAACTCTTAGCCGAATTAACAACAGCTCAAAAAGAGACCGACCGACAACTGAGGGAAACCAACCTACAACTCAAGGAAACCAGCCTACAACAGCAGGAGACTAACCGACAACTCAAGGAACAACAGAAAGAAAGCAAGAGACGGGAAAAGAAGACCGATCAGCAACTTAAAGAATTGGGTAAACAGATTGGGGGACTTGGAGCGAAATTTGGCAGCTTTACCGAAGGTTTAGCCCTGCCTTCCATGACCACCATTCTGGAACAACAATTCGGAATGGAAACTATTAGTCCTAGTGTAAGAGTTAGTAAAAATGGACAACATATAGAAATTGATGTCCTTGCCTATGCGAATGGCAATCTGAATACTGCCTATGTTGTCGAGGTTAAAAGTCATGCAAGAGAAGAATCTATTGCTCAATTAAAAAGTATTTTGCAACGTTTTCGTAGCTCTTTTCCTGAACACAAAGATAAACAACTCTATGGCATTTTAGCGGCGGTTGATTTGTCCAATGGATTACGCGAAAAAATTTTACAAGAAGGATTGTATGTAGCCCGTATTCATGACCAAGTTTTTGAACTTGATATTCCCGATAATTTTCAACCTAAAACTTATTAAAATATTTTATGCGATCGCAGTTTCCCATCCTGTTTTAAAGAGCCTTCCTGTTTGGGGTTCATAATGTAGAGTTAAGGGGCGATCGCCAAGAATATCAGTAAAATGGAGAGTAGAAAATATTGAGGGAGAACAATCCTCTATGACAACCACTGCCGAAGAGGTATGGCAAATCTTAGCCGAGTTAGCAATGGCCCAAAGACAAACTGACCAGCAGTTAAAGGAAACTGATCAGCAGTTAAAGGAAACTGACCGTAAAATCCTTGCTGTTAGTGAGGAAGTTCGTCAAGTCAGCCAGGAAATCAGTGCTGTTAATAAGCAAATCAGTGCTGTTAACAAGCAAATTGGTGATCTGGGGGGCAAATGGGGGCGTTTTGTCGAAAATATGGTGGCCCCTGCCTGTGAAACCATCTTTTTAAAACGAGGGATTCCCGTTCATCAAGTTAGCCAACGAGTCAAAAAAAGATTAGAGGGACAAACCCTCGAAATTGATATTCTCGTGACCAATGAACATCATGTTTTAGTGGTGGAAGTGAAAAGCAGTTTGGGGGTAAGTGATGTCAAAGACTTAAGAGCAGATTTAACACAATTTCGACAATTCTTTCCTGAATATGCCCATAAACAACTCTATGGAGCAGTCGCAGGAATTGAAATTGAAGAAGGAGCCGATAAGTATGCCTATCGCCAAGGATTGTTTGTATTAGCTCAAGCGGGGGAAACCGTTGCCATTCTCAATAATTCTGATTTTCAGCCGAAAAATTGGTAAATGTTAAGTTTAAAATTTAGAAGCGATCGCATTTTCAATGGATAATAGACAATTGACAATGGATAATTATCAACTATTCACTATCAACTATCAATTAATCCGCGATCGCATTTTCAATGGATAATAGGTTTTGGGAATCAGGGAGAGGCGATCGCGTTCTTGGCTTGTGTGCTAAAATGAACAAAAATCAGGAGATTTTAAAAAAATGACAGCCACTCAATCAGTCGTAAACGTTGTGATGTCTTTATCTCAAACTACCTATGATCAAATCCAAAAAATGGCTATTGCCAATCATCAAAAAACCGAAGAATTACTAACTAATCTAATTACGGAAGGCTTAGATGCCCAATCTACTACCCGCCAAATATTAGAAAGAATCTCCAAGGAATACCGCGATCGTTTGTCAAAAGAAGGTACACTCGATCAATCATCAGAAAAAACTATTCAATCATTGCGTGAGCTAAGAGAAAATATCGTCAATGAACTTTATCCATAATCAACTTATAGCCCTAGATACTAACCAATTTATCTTTGCTCTTCGTCAAGATCCAACCTATTCGAGTTGTCAAATCTTGCTGTTTGAAAAACTCCATAAAATTAATGTCTATCTTCTCCTACAGGTTCTCATTGAATTGCAGCGTAACTTAAATGAGAATGAAATACGCGGTGTCATGCTGGCTTTATCCACTGCTCGAAATACAACGTGGGATTATGCTCTAGCTCCATCTCACCTAGTCCAAAAGTGGGAAAAACAAGGTGCAAAGAAAGGAGATGCTGTTATCGCCGCCCATTTAGAAACAAATAATATTCCCTATCTAATTTCAGAGAATCGCCATTTTCTTCATGAAATTGCTGATCTTCCTTTTAAGGTGCTTAGTAGCAAAAAACTTTTAACATATCTCAATTAACGCTAAGGCGATCGCATTTTCAATGTAAACTATCAACTATTCATTATCAACTATCAATTAATCGGCGATCGCATTTTGGGTCAGGGTTAAGAGGCGATCGCGTTTTCAATAGATAGTGGACAGGCGATCTCCGCTTCGTAGATACTGTGTTAAGTGTCAAGGGGAAGCAGGCAAAAAATCAGTTTCCTCCTCTAAAACAACGTTAGGAAGAGCCAACTTAGTCTGGTCAAACGGTTTCCCTGACTTGAGAACCCCGTAAACAATCCGAATGAGTTTGTGCATTACAACCCCAACGATCTGCATTTTATTTTTTCCTGCCTCTAAAAACCGTTCTCGCAAGTCCTTCATGGGAGAACAATGACGCATAGAACTCAATGCAGGAAAATAAAGAGCCTTACGTAAATGAGGATTACCAATTTTACACAACCGAGTTTTGCCTTTAACAGAGGTTCCCGATTGATGCTCTTGAGGGGTTAAACCCGCAAATGCCGCTAATTGACGAGCAGAAGAAAACTGATTAATATCGCCAATTTCTGCCAGAATTGTCATTGCTGTCGGCTCACCAATTCCTACAATCGAAGTCAATAAATCTGCTTGACTTTTTAGAGAACTATATTCGTTCAACAATTCTTTTTGTCGCTTTTTTACATTGTCAATTTGAGTTTCTAAAAACACAAGATGAGCTTCAATATCTTCTATGAGACTCTCATCAACTGTTGTTTTTAAACGATTTTTTTCTTGAGTTGCCATCTGCTCTAAGGCTCTTAATCGACGGCTATAAGACTGTAATTGTGCCATTTCTGGACTTGGGGGTGTCCAAGCTTGTGGTTTAAGGGCTGCACAGAATCGTGCAATCGTTGTCGCATCGGCTTGATCATTTTTTGTTCGACTCAAGCGACTTTGAGCAAATCCTTTAATTCGGGCAGGATTAACAATACTGACAACGTGACCTAAACCGTGTAAATAAGTTGCTACTGAATGTCCGTACGTACTAGTTGCCTCTAAACAAGCATGAACTCTTTCCAGTTGGTTTTGCTCCAACCATTTTTTGAGTTGCTCGAACCCTTCAAGGTTATTGGCAAATTCTTTAACCTGACTTTTTTTCTCTCCTTTGAGTAAGGCGGCTGAGAATTTTTCTTTACTAATATCTATGCCGAGAATGGCTTCTTTTTCGCTCATGGTTTAACTCCTTGTGAGTTAGAAAAATAGTTGTCACTCTGCCGCGCTATCCTTGCAAATACTAGGTTTTTTGAGAAAAGCCACGTTGATACTGTCCAGTCTGCGGAAGGTGACATTCCGAAGAACAAATAAGAGGCTCTTTATCTACGAAGCAAGCTTTTTGCTTTAGGTTGGGTTCAGAGTCACTCTTTTTCTTGTTCTTCTTGAGATTAGGATAGCTCCTATCCTCCATTCCCAACATACAAGGTTGGCTAGACAAAAGGAAACCAAACTAATAACTTTGAGGTTGAAAATTTTACAGCAAGAATTATTTTGAGTCTACGGGCTTTGGTATTGACCAAGGAACGATGGAGTCAATTTTGGGCAAAACTTGATCAATATGGGTTCCCTGTAGAACCCTGATTACACCATCTTTTATCAAGAAAAGGTCGCATTCATTCAAGCCATCCGAAGTTAAGCCGTAACAAAGTTACCGATCGCCAAGGTTCCGGTTAAACCGGTTACTTCTACAATGGAGTCAGTACTGGCATTAAAACCGGCGATCGCATCATTAATCGCGACAAAAGTACGGGTAGTAGTCCCACTGGTAAAGGTAAATTGGGCAGCATAGTTAGCGGCAAAATTTGTAGTGGTTAAGGCAGTTCCAATGCCTGTTGCATCGAGGGTAGCAACCGTTAAGTCAGGGGTAAATCCGGCTCGTGCGGTGGTGACAAGAAACAGATCGTTACCAGTCGTCGCGTTAAAGTCGGTAATCAGGTCATAGTTGGCTAAGAGAGAATCGGTTAGGGTTTTGTAACCAAACTTGTCGATCCCTGCCCCTCCTGTGAGAATATCTTTACCTCCTAATCCTGTGAGAATATCATTTTTTGCTCCGCCGATCAGGGTATCGTTGCTACTAGTTCCCACTAGGTTAAGAGCAACAGGATTACCAACAGAATCATCGCCGTTAGCATCGATTCCAAATATAGTTTCTTGATCGAGAGCTTGAGATGAGCTTAATGCTCCTTTCGCTTCGGAGGATAGCCAATTCCAGTTAGAATCTGTTTTCCAAATGTACAGCGATTGATCTGCTATATTTTTCCAAAGGACTTGGTTTTCACCGTTAATCGTCTCCACGGCTAACGCTTCCCAGCCAGGAAAACTAGATTCAGAAATAGGCTGTCCAAAAGCTTGGAGCGAGATGGGCGTTGTTGTTCTGACTTGAGCGAACAGTTGGTTCGCAAGATCTTTAACAAACGCTGTATTGCCCACTGATTCAATGGGGACAAAGCTGCTAATCACTCCATCACCATTAGCATCAACTTCAAATAGGGCTTCTTGACTAAGGGTTTGAGGAGAGTTTAAGTCCCAGACATCGGATGAGAGCCAGTTCCAGCTAGCGTCTGTCTTCCAAAGACCTATTGTATTCGCAGTGATGTTTTTCCAGAGAACTTGGTTTTCTCCGTTGATCGTCTCAGCAGCTAGGGGGTTCCAGCCTGGGTAGATATTATTATAAGGTTGATTCAGATACTTGAGAGTAATCAAGGGACTATTGCCGTTTTGAGTGTAGAAGTAGGTTGAGGTTTCATTCCACAGCTTGACCACACCTTGATTTTCTATAATCGTATAGTGCTCATTGGTTATGTTTAGACTAAAAATAGCACTAGCATCGGGATTAGTTCCCACGCTTGAGTCATCTACATTGACGACAACTTGATATTGATTGCGTGTTTGGAAGTCAAGGTTTGTGCCGATAAAGAACAGTCCTTTATCACGAATTTCAAAACTAGTAGCATCGATTTCTGTTAAAAATAGGTTATTCGTTCCTTGACCATCATCACTGATCACAATATCTGCAACTTTAATTCCATTTTTTGTATCACTATTTTCTGCAAGTTCATTTACTACATTGTTCAATATTAAGGCTGTTGGCGGTTGGTTATTTGGATTGGGTTGATTGTTATCATTATTAATGACTACCTTAGCTTGGTCATCTTCATTTAAATTATTATTGTTCGGAGTTGAATCAGGATCTGGTTCAGTAACAGCGATAACTTCCGCCATTACAGAAAGACTTTGTGTTGAAGTAACTTTGGCAATAATATTTATAAATGCTTGATTATCCTTCGCTATATTAGCAGCATCCCAAATTCCAGTTGTTGGATCATAAGAGCCTTGTTGGGGAGTGGAGGAAACAAATGTTAATCCCTGGGGTAAAAGTGATTTTACTTGAATTGAGGTTGCAGCTCCTGAGCCTTTATTCGTGAGGGTGATAGTAAAATTAATTAGGTCATCAATGTTGGCCGTTGTTTTATCTGAAGTTAAGGATAGTTCCAAGTCGGCTGGCTGAATTGCGCCAGGGGCAACATTAAATCTTTGAACAACTGAATTATCGTCAGGGCTAAAGTCTGTTTCTGAACTCGAAGCCTCAATTAGGCTACTTAGGAAACCTGAACCAATTAATTCCCCTGATACAACTACAGTGGCAGATTCATTGACATTCAGAGTGCCAATATCGGCATTGATTGCATCACTAAGGACGTTTGCAAGCCCTTTACTCGGAGTAGCAGAAACATTGAGAACGCTTTCAAGCGGGAGGTTATCTGTCAGAACAACCCCTGTGGCAGTGGAAGCCCCAATATTTTTGACGGTGACAGTATAGCTAACGTTATTTCCTAATATTAGAGGAGTTGTTATAGAAGTTACGCTTACTTGGAGGTCAACACCAATTGCTGTTTTGGGAGTTAGAGAGAGATCATAGGTTGTATCGCCTTCATACTGGGACACTTTAACAAAATAATTGCCCGCAGATAATGCAGAAATATCAATACTTTCATCTTGATTTTCAGTCAATTCAGAAACTTGAATAATTTCATCAGAAGAAATTTCACTGTCTCCATTTTTGTCTTGGGATAGTTCTAAGTCAGCATCGGCTGATAAACCGCTCAAACTGAGAGTTAAGCCACTGGGATTTGTAAGGGTAAAGCGATAATAGTCAATAGAATCGACATTACCGACAAAGTCGTTTTGAGTTGAGTTTGCTAAAGTGCCAAGGTTGAAAGCAGTAGCAAGGGTACTTCCTGCTTTGTCGGTGGGAATAACTGACGGAGTAGCAGAAAGATTGAGGTTATAGTTTGTATTGCCACTACTGGGAGAAAGCCAAACGTAGTAATCCCCAACTGCTAATCCATTGATATTAATAACTTCAGATTCGTTCCCTTCAGCATCGGATACAGCAATGGTTTCATCAAAGTCAATCACACCATCATTGTTAGTATCTTGCCCTAAAGTAGCAATTAAATCTCCTTGATCTAATCCATTAACTTCCAGACTAAAATCGCTCACTGTTGTTAAATTAAAGCGATAATAATCATTTGGATCGACTTCACCGATAAAGTCAGTTCGGGTTAAATTGCCACTAAGCGTTCCTAAATCCTGAGCATTACTAGGAGTATTCCCTGCATTATCTGAAGGAACTGGCAGTGGGGGAACGGTTAGAGTAAGGTTGTAGTTGGTATCTCCACTTTTTTGAAAGACACGGACGTAATAAACGTTTGGACTCAGATCAGTTAGCTCTATTGTTTCGTTGCTGTTGCCAATCTCTTCAGAACTAGCAACTACTTCATAATCTTGCCGAATGTTATCCTCATTAAAATCCTGAATTAGCTCTACATCAATATCAGCACTCAGTCCGTTAAGAAGTAAGCTAAAATCTCGATAAGTGAAGAAATATACTTCGTCTTCTTCTATTGGGTTTCCCAAAGTAAAACGATAATAAACGTCTGGATTTGTACTGCCAATAGATCCTGTAAGATTTACATTGCCTTCAAGCTGATTTAGTTCGATGGCATTACTAAGATCGTTAAAAGCTGAAACACTAGCAAGAGGGCTGGGATTAACAAGAAGAAACTCAGGTGAAAAAGCTTCAACACTTAAGCTTTGTAAATTAAAAGTGCTATTAGTGGTTGCTGTAGGAATTCCTATGTCATAGTGTACGTGACCATTATGACCTGAAGAGTAACGTATTACCCCTGTTTGACCATCAGTTGCACTCCAATGACGAGGATCGTTGTGCCAAACCCTTGTAACCAAACCTGTATCGGTAAATGCTTGAATCTGATTCTGTACGTTTGCTGAACTATAGCCAATTGCTGTATTATCTACCAGAAAGTTGCTTATTTGAGATAGCAATTGCCGATTATTAAAGGCTTGATTCCCCCTAACAGCATTTACTAAGTTCTGAGGAGTAGAAGCAGCAGCTTGATAAGTTCCATTAGTGTTTCTAACAATTATTTGGTTATTGGGAGCAGCTACATACCAGACGTTATTAATTCTTGTTTCAAGAAAGAAGTTTCTACCGTCGTCGTACGCTTCTCTTGGACGTGTATCGATGTCGATATCCCGACCAGCTCCATGGGACGCATGAAGAGACCCTGGCGGACCTCCGGGTTTTAAACTTGCGCCATTTAGTGTTAAATCCTGGCCAAACGCTGTTCGGGCATTCTGTAATGTTCGGAAAGCCCAATCAGTCGCCCATCGCTCTGTCTGTAAATTGCCATCTTTAATGTTAACGCCTTGTATTGTTCCGACTTTTATCTCATTCCATTGCGGGGCATTACTTGCATTAATAAAGACCTCGGCATTTTTACTTAAATTTTGAACTGGGACAACTTTACTTTTATCTTCAATAACAGCATCAAATAGGTTGATTGCCCAAGACAGCTCATCGCCGTCATTTTTCCCATTGATAGTTAGAGGTGTACCATTTTTCCCAGGAAATCCTAAATAAGCAAGTCGTTGCTCTTGACTATATTCATCAAGGGTTCCTGCTTGAGCAGTTGTTATTACTGGATTACTTCCATTAGCAACGGAAAACCCATCAGTTACATTAACCTTAACAGTGATAGATTTTTGATCTTGATCTTCTACCGAAAAAGCTACTTCTCCCAAACCAAGATCACCTTGCCGAGCTTGATCATAAGTTAGTATTGTACCCGATACCTTTGGTACATAATACAAGGTATCGTATTGGTTTCCAGGGATTGCATCGTTTCCCTTTTCATCAATTAATTTTCCCTTTGCGTTTAAAGCGGTTAACTCTGCCGAGGTTGGATTAAACTTCATGCTTCCAGCCTGCTTGCCTAGATTGATTTCAATCACATCTCCCAAAAGCCCCTGAACGGTAATTTCCTTCGCTTCAGTAGAAACAGAATAATCCCAAGCCGTACCTGATTGAGGTGCCGTTACAACGATATTAAGAAAGTCCTCTCCCTGAACTTGTTCAAATGTTAAAATACCACTTTTAGTTCCAGAAACTAAGGTTTTTGTGCTAAAAATTGGTTTGCCTGCATACCTTACTTCAAATTGATCGGGAATAGTATAATGTTCGTAAAAATAAGTAAGAGTAACAATTTTTTTAGTTTGTCCTGGTGCTAAAGGATCAAGTTGTAACGTTTTATTGGTTCCGCCTACACCACCACTACCTGATAGACTGGCTTGCTCAATCAGAATGCTTTGACCATCAATAACAATAATTGCGGTATCATCCTCAGTTTTAATCCGACTCAACTCAGCCACACTTAAACTAACCCCTCGCACCAAAGCTGAAAATAACTCCCCCTCATCACCAGGGCTATCCACCGAATTAACCTGAGCATCCACAAAATGCCCAAACTCTTCTAAGATAACTGCCTCCACATCCGACTGACTGGCCGTCGCTACAAACTGATCTGACAAATAAATAATATTGCTACTGCTGGCATAGGCTCCCCGCGCATTGCCCAAAATATCACTACTAATCACCTCAACAGTCGGCAATTGATTAAAATCTCCCGCCAACCATTGCGACTGAAACGTTAAAGCCATTGCGCGGTCATAATTAGTGCCAAAAGCCGTATCAAAACGACCCCAGAAATCATCCAAACCCGCAAAAGCAGTGAGTTGGTTATAGGCAAGGGTCAAGGTAGAGTTGATGCTCATAATAGTAACAAGTTAAGTAATTATCTTGAATGGGGAATGATTTAAAAACCTTAGAGGCGCGAAAAAGAGAATCTCTAATACCAAATTTTGTTGTCATACCTCTTTTTTAGGCAATGTAGGGGCTTAGCCTCTAAGTCCTATACTCTCTGGATTTGGAAACCAAACCCCTACCCAAAATTAAAGTAGCTTTAACCAAGGGATTTCGTATAACAACAAAAGTTATTCCAGCAATATTGAAATTAAATAGGACTCTGAGCAGGCTAACCCTCAGTAGTTTACCAATAAATACAAAAAAAGCAAGCCCTGTTCTCATGGTCAATTACTACAAAGCTAGCAGATGTAAGGGTTAGGGCAAATATTAAATTTTGTTACAAATGCTGATAAGTAGAAAGTGACCTGTTAAACACCACAGACAAAGGCAAAGAAAAACAGCGATCCGTTAAAAACTGTCAAAAAGCCAAACCAGCATTAACCCGACAAACGCTGCTGTAACTCCTGCTCAGAGAAATCCGTCACCTGAGCCATCTGAGACGTTTACAAAGCAAACTAAGGTAGGAACAATCTAATCTAAAAATTCATCAGTTATTCTGACAAATTTGATTAATACTACTCAGCATGAAGCCATTTGCTTGTATATCCATCGTTACAATGAATCGCGATCGCTCTTTTGGGTTTCCAACCAAAATTTAAACATCGTTTAGAACAGAATCCTTGAATGAGTAAAGCAACCTGTCAAAAGGAGATCGCTTTTTAAAGATAGCAAAGTAGGAACTTTGAATTAGGACTTTGATCAAAAAAGTAAAAAAGAGTGATTTTTTACAGATTCTTATCATCTAAGCGGCGATCGCCAATAACTCATTTAAGTGATTAATACGATGATCGGCATCCAAATCTTCCGGTAAACAACCAAAGCCATATTCCGCAAAAATTGTCGTTGCACCACAGGCGTTGCCCATGCGAATCCCCACCTCTGAATCTTCAACATGCAATAGGGTTTGATGATTATAATCCGCTAATAATTCCTGCATATAATTAGGGTCTGGCTTACTAAATTGGGAATCATCCGAGGCTTGCATTTTTTCGATCGCATCCCATAGTCCGATCCCTTTTAAAGCGGCTGTTTGAGTACGGCGATCGCCGGAGGTGCAGGCCAGAATGCGATAGCCCCTTTGGGTTAATTCTTCTAAAACCGTATTTGCTTCAGGCATCGGAGCCGCTAGACGGGGCAGGTGTTCTAGATAAAAGGGTTGTACATATTTGTTAAAGGTCTCTTGTATCTTTTCCTGGGGACATCCCAATTTTTCCAGCATGGTAGTTGCCCTGAAGCCCACTAAATCAATAACCGTTTGGCGGTCAGGTCGCGGCAATCCCACTTGTTCAATACCGTAGGCAAAGGCTTGATAGTTGGCTTCTTCAGAGTCAATTAAAACACCGTCTAGATCAAAAACAATGATTTTAGCAGTGGTCATAAAAAATAATTTGATCAATACTTTATCCAAGGATACGCAGAAAGGTGCAAATTGTCTGCATTAAAATATTGGCCAATTTCTCGGCGATCACCCTAATCTGGGTAAAGGGAAAACCAAGCACAATAGACTGAACTTTTTATTGAAAATTTGAGTGACTCAATTTCAACGCCCAATTGCGGGTCATAATCATACGAGGATGAATCGTTTTCTGGTGTTTTAAAAGATGCTGCAAGACATAATCACAGGTTTTCCGCACACCTTTATGGAGATTTTTCTGGCTTACTCGCCGCATTTTGTCTAAGGCTTCACTATCGCCTCGATTCGGTTCCAGCACATCAGCCACAAAAACAATACAGGATAGAGGACTCATCTCTGGTTTACCAAGGGTATGGTTCCGAATTGCTTCCAAGATCTCCTCATCTTGAATACCAAACTCATCCCTGGCCACGATCGCACTAACATCCGCGTGCAGCAAATGAGGATTGTTTAAGAAGATGTCATCTAGTGCCATTTTCTCATTCTGGGCCAGGGTTAATAAATGTTGCGGTGGGAAAAACTTGGCCAGATCGTGCATCAATCCGGCCTGGGCAGCTTTTTCTGGAGCCACACCATGAACCTGAGCCAATTCCCGACCCATCTGTTCAACCCCTAAAATATGGGTAAGTCGATGGGGAGAAACCTGGGTTTTCAGCCAGGCAATGACAGCTTCTCTAGTGGGGTAAATTGCCATCTTTACCAGATCCCAAACTTATTTTTAGCCAAAATTATAGCGAAAACGAACGACCAACCGGCTATCGGGTTCTTGTCCCTGGCTCTCAGTTTCTAAGTCCGATTCATTTTGGAAAAAAGTATGAATCTGTCGTCTTTCTGCTGAGGATAATTCCGTCATCTCCACAGGTTGCTTGGTTTGACGAACCTTGTCCGCAATTTCCTGACACCAGGCTAACAGTTCAGCTTGGCGGCGCAGACGATAGCCATTCAGTTCAATGGTAAAGGTATGATGATGATCTGTTTCCGCTCCTAGGTTCATCTGAGCGTTAATCAAATACTGCAAAGCATCTAGTCCCTTACCTTTGTAACCAATCAAAATTTCAATCTGTTCGGGATTAAGATGACTGTCATCAATGACGAGCCAAATATTGGGAAGATTGGCATAATCTTTTTTCTCTTCAACTTTAACCGTCGCTGTAAATCCCATTAAAGCCAATAACTCTTCTAACCACGTTTTACTGCGTTGAATATGTTGCTCCATGATCCGATTAACTACCTGATAACATTACTGGAATTGATCGTGGGGTGGCAAACCCCATTTGCCCTAAGACGTTTTCTCTTTTTTCTTGCCTTTTTTCTCAAAGGGCAGAGCTTGCCGTGATTCTGCCTGGGCTGCTTTCTCTTGCTGCTCCATCAGTTTTTGTAAGTTTTCTGGCAAAGGTTCCCGCATTAGAATCACCGTTTGCAAGGTTTGTACCAAATTAGCAACCAGGATATACATCAAAACTCCCGCCGGTAACGGGAAAAAGAGAAACATCGCGCTAAAAATCACTGGTGTAATTTTATTAATGCTTTGTTGCTGTTGGGCTTGAGGACTGGGATTGGGGCCAGAAGAACCGGATAATTCTTGGTTGACATAAACGCTAATCCCAAAAAAGATGATCATGCCGAGAATATCCCAGTTGATCTCACCATTTTCTCCCGTTACGCCCACCTGACCCAAAGCTTTAATAAAGAGGAAACCCGTTTTAGTAGCTAGACCAGGAATCGTAACTTGAACGGTGGCTTCACCAGGGATAACCGCTTCTAAACTGCCATCAGCTTTGACTTGTACCCGATCTTCTCCTTTGATCACACTGTATTGAGGTGTCAGATCAGACGTTTGGGTTTCAGGAATAATTTGACTAAAGGGTTTTCCCTCTGGGGTTTGCAGTTCAACCTTGGCAGTTTCTCCTACCCCTAAACTGTTGCCTCCAGGTAGGAAAGCGGCGATCGGATAGTGAATGCCTTCATCAACGTAGATATTCTGGGATTTGGTAGCATAATTTTGAGGCTCAACCCGTTCGATCTGCTCCTTGGGCAAAATTTGCAAATCGACGGTGTAATTAATATCTGAGAAAGGTGAACCCCGCAACGTTGCAAAAAGAGCGAATAGAATGGGCATTTGTAACAGCAGGGGCAGACAGCCTGCCAGGGGATTCCCAAATTCCTGCATGATCTTAGCCATTTCTTCCTGTTGTTTGGCCGGATCATCCTTATAGCGACGTTGAACTTCCTCTTGTCGCTCTTTCATTAGCGGTTGGGTAATCCGCATTTTTCTCATATTGCGAATCTGGCCCGCACTTAAGGGAAAAAGCCCGAGCCGAATCACTAACGTCAGAGCAATAATTGCAAATCCATAGCTATGAACTATCCTAAAGAAAAAATCTAGGATAGGTAGCATGATATTCGTTGAAATAAATCCAATACCGAAGTCCATTCGTTTAACTCTGAGCCTTTAACGTTGAAAGTTGAAAAGTTTATTTTTCTTTAAATCTATTTATTGATCAGGGAGGAAGTTAGTTACTGGTAATTGCCTCCAGGGAACGGCCAGTCTTAGCCGCCACCCGTTCAGCCATATAATCATAGACTTCTCGAAATTTGGGCATGGCTCGCAGTTCTAAACGGCTTTTGTCATTGAGAACGACGACAATATCTCCCCATAGACCGACTCCCCTGGGAACTTTGATCATTTTACTAATTTCACCATAGACGATATCGGTGCGATCGCGACCCATCCAGCCTCCGGTAACCGAGATTCGTCGATCTGTAATTTTATAGCGCAGCCAAATCGCTCGCACAATGGCACCAACGGTCAAGGGCAGACAGATGACTGTAAACCCCAAGAGGACATTAATAATCAAATCACCGACGTGAGGGCCACCTTCATAAAAGTTAGTTTCTCGAATGCCCATAATTGCTAATTTCAGCCTGGTTAAACAACTGCTCTAATTCTCGCAAAAAATGTTCATATTTGCACATTACCGCATTGGGTAATACCACAATAACAATATTCCAGCCAGGGACAATTTCTGGCAACAAGGCACGGATAGCCGCTCGAATCTGACGCTTAATGCGATTACGAACGACCGCTCTTTTACTGACTTTTTGGCTAACAGCGATCCCAAAACGGCTGGTGAGCAGCGTTTCGTCTTTCCGTACTCTCAGGAGTAGGTGAGTCCCTCGATAACGTTTGCCCTGCTGATAGACAGATTGAAAATCTTTCCAGTGCTTGAGTCGAATAGCTTTCGGTAATCCCACGTTTAATTTAGATTGTTATCCTAAACTGAGGTAATGACCCATCAGAGGTTGGCCACAATCCCTTAAAGACGGAACGAAGATTCCCTAAACCGCTAGTTGATGCCGTCCTTTTTTGCGTCTAGCCTGAATGACTTTTCGGCCATTAACAGTTCGCATCCGTGCTCGAAAGCCAGAGGTTCTTTTTTGTTTGCGATTGGTTCCTTCTAGGGTACGCTTGGTCACGAGTTACTTCCTCCATAAAAGACACAGCTTTTCATCTTAGCATGAATTTTATCTACTTTGGGGAACTTGCTGATTGAGGGAATGAAGATCAACGGTCTGGTCTGATTTAACGATCAATACTGACAATCCAGGTGCCGACATAAAGACGTACCGGAATATCTCCAGAAGCCAGGACATCGCAGACTAAGTAATAGGTTCCGAAATCAGGATTCTTGACATTAGACAGTACAATATCAGCCTTGGTGTTGGGATCAATGGGTTTTTCTAGCGTAATTTCTAAGAAACGGCTTTCCTTGTCCCATACTACTCCCTTGATGGGTACAGTACCGTTCTTGCCCCTGACTTCAATGGAATCCGTGTTAAATTGACCATCGAAATTGGCTGGATAGGAAATATAGAATTTGCTGGCTCCCTGGGAGAGTTTTTTGGCGGGAACGTAGAGTTTATAGCGATCCCATTCCCTGGGACGACCATCATATTGTAGGTTGTAATCCAGAATATCCTTCCGATCTACCCCACTAAAAATGGTCAGACCTGGATTCCCACCGGCCAGGGTTAAGGCTGGCAATCCCACTAGTAACGCACCACTCAGGGCGAACATTGAGAAGATTTGTTTGGCTGATAATTTGGGCAATGGCATAGCGTTTAGGAAGTTGAAAAAAGTAATAGCTTTCGTCAAGCCTAACACAGGCCTTGAGCGTGATTATTACCCTAAGTATCCAGCCTCTAAAGTGTCTATGTTAGTGTCACGAATCTTTCGCGCTGGGTCAAAGATAAAAAATCGAGCCTTACTGTATAAGGGTTTCGGAAAGCCTAAATCTTGAGCGCGAATAAATAAAGACACTAACCGATATTCATTAAATCCCTAAGCATGGTAGTTGGCTGAACATGGCTGAAATTGATTTGAGTATTTTATCTCGTCAATGTTTAGCTAGGGCTTGCTGAAAAAAGCTGAAACCTTTACGGAGAAGAATAGTAGGCGAATTAAGAACCGCTAGAATGCACGAAAATAGGGTAGAATGCCTCAAAACCATTGCATTAAGAAGAGAGAAAGCAGATGTACCGAAAGCAACAGTACTCAATTGAAACACCAGAAAACTTGAAAAATCTGTTCGGCGGGCAGTTAGACGAAGAAAATCGTTGGATAGAAATGTCAAAAATGATTCTCTGGGAAGAATATGAGGAAGAATATGCAAAAAACTTCACAGAAAAAAAAGGAGCCCCAGCCAAATCATTTAGAATGGCATTAGGAGCATTAATTATCAAAGAAATTTCAGGAAAAAGTGACAGAGAAACAGTAGAACAAATAAAAGAGAACCCTTATTTACAGTACTTTATAGGAATGGAAAGCTATAGTAGCAAAGAAGCATTTAATGCGTCAATGATGGTTCATTTTCGTAAAAAAATAGGAATGGAATTAATAAATAAAATTAATAAAGAAATAGAAAAAAAAGCGACGGTTGTAGCGTCAGAAAAAAAAGAAAATGAAGGAAAGTTATTGTTAGATGCGACTTGTACACCAGCAGATATAAAATATCCAACGGATATAGGAATATTGAATGATGCCAGAGAAAAAACAGAAAAAATAATAGATAAGCTGTATGAAGAAATAAAAGAGAAAAGGAAAGAAAAGCCGAGGACTTATAGGGAAGTGGCAAGAAAAGAGTACTTAGCCATAGCAAAAAAACGTCGTGTGTCAAAAAAAGAAAGAAGAAAAGGAACAAAAAAACAACTAGGATATATAAAAAGAAACTTGTCTCATATAGAAAAAATGATAGAAGAGGGAGCAAAGTTAGAAAAACTAACGAAAAAAGAGCAAGAAGAGCTTGTAACGATAGGAAAAGTGTATGAGCAACAGTTAGAAATGTATGAAAAAAAGACAAATAAAGTAGAAAACAGAATTGTGAGTGTAAGCCAACCTCACGTGCGTCCAATAGTGCGTGGAAAAGCGGGAAAAGCAGTAGAGTTTGGAGCTAAAATATCGGCAAGTAATGTGAATGGCTTTGTCTTCTTAGACAAATTAAGTTGGGATAATTACAACGAATCGGGAGATTTACAAGCGCGAATAGAAGAATATAAAAGGGAAACAGGATGTTATCCGGAATCGGTTCATGTGGATAAAATCTATCGAACAAAAGCGAATCGAGCTTATTGTAAAGAAAGGGATATAAGAATGAGTGGTCCCCGATTGGGAAGACCGCCGAAAGAGGTGAGCAAAGAAAAAAAGAAAGAGGCACGCTCAGATGAAAGAGTGCGTAATGCCATTGAGGGTAAATTCGGACAGGGAAAGAGGAAATTTAGTCTTGGTCGAGTGATGGCCAAACTACCTGAGACCTCGGAAACGGTAATTGCGATGAACTTTTTGGTAATGAATCTTTCTACTCTACTTCAGAAGACAAAAAGTAAAAAGTTGTAGAGTCGTTTTTCTTGTGAAAAATGGTGTTAATTTTCCTCTCTTTTGTGAGGAGTGATTTGTGTTGACCTTTTTAGACAGAAAGGAACAATAGATTAAACAAAATCTGTATTTTGATTTGTTTCCATAAGGATAAGTTATCTATGCTTTTTCAGTCCATACTTCCCTAACCCACATTTCTTTCGTTTTTTGACTTTTTCAGCAAGCCCTAGATAGATTGTAGGTTGACGTTCGCCTTCACTATCGTATAGGGAAACGGTTCCCACCATTGCTTCACGGTAGCCATCCTCACACATCAGCATACAGGTTCCATCTAATCCTATTCCCACTGTTGCAATTTGGCTATCCTCCTTGGGCGGGGCATAACTCCACGCTTCTTCTTTTGCCTGTACCACACTTCCTACTGCTTCACTCAATCTTTGGATATAGGATAGCGCTACTTTTCTACCATGATTTTCTAATAAATCATTTTTCACCTCTTTGCCTGCCATCCCTGACATTTTTGAGGATACCTGTTTTGCCAATAATGGCGTTGATGTTATGATTATCCTTGCTTCTCTTTCTAAGGGGCAATACGTTTTTCCTCAAAGGTGAACGCTGATATACATGACGATTCACTATAACCTCACCATAAGGTGTTTGATATTCTTTCGGTTGCTCTCCCTTACTCTTCCAGATTTCTTCACCGATTTTTAAGGGTGAACCATCTGTATCTAAATATTTCAAGGCTTCTTTGCTGGCGATGCAACCTACTTCGTTTAAGCCTTTTTGAATATTTATTTCTGTATCCAACATTGAACGACTGAGTTCTAATGTTAGTTCTATTTTTATCTTTGAACCCTCTACATTAATTAGTTTTGCTGTCATCATTGTTTCCTCTTTGTCACTTTTCATCTCATGTTAACACTTTTCTTTTCCTTCATCAACTAAAGGTCACACCCCTTTACAATAAGCTCGATTCGCTTTTGTTCGATAGATTTTATCCACATGAACCGATTCCGGATAACATCCTGTTTCCCTTTTATATTCTTCTATTCGCGCTTGTAAATCTCCCGATTCGTTGTAATTATCCCAACTTAATTTGTCTAAGAAGACAAAGCCATTCACATTACTTGCCGATATTTTAGCTCCAAACTCTACTGCTTTTCCCGCTTTTCCACGCACTATTGGACGCACGTGAGGTTGGCTTACACTCACAATTCTGTTTTCTACTTTATTTGTCTTTTTTTCATACATTTCTAACTGTTGCTCATACACTTTTCCTATCGTTACAAGCTCTTCTTGCTCTTTTTTCGTTAGTTTTTCTAACTTTGCTCCCTCTTCTATCATTTTTTCTATATGAGACAAGTTTCTTTTTATATATCCTAGTTGTTTTTTTGTTCCTTTTCTTCTTTCTTTTTTTGACACACGACGTTTTTTTGCTATGGCTAAGTACTCTTTTCTTGCCACTTCCCTATAAGTCCTCGGCTTTTCTTTCCTTTTCTCTTTTATTTCTTCATACAGCTTATCTATTATTTTTTCTGTTTTTTCTCTGGCATCATTCAATATTCCTATATCCGTTGGATATTTTATATCTGCTGGTGTACAAGTCGCATCTAACAATAACTTTCCTTCATTTTCTTTTTTTTCTGACGCTACACCCGTCGCTTTTTTTTCTATTTCTTTATTAATTTTATTTATTAATTCCATTCCTATTTTTTTACGAAAATGAACCATCATTGACGCATTAAATGCTTCTTTGCTACTATAGCTTTCCATTCCTATAAAGTACTGTAAATAAGGGTTCTCTTTTATTTGTTCTACTGTTTCTCTGTCACTTTTTCCTGAAATTTCTTTGATAATTAATGCTCCTAATGCCATTCTAAATGATTTGGCTGGGGCTCCTTTTTTTTCTGTGAAGTTTTTTGCATATTCTTCCTCATATTCTTCCCAAAGAATCATTTTTGACATTTCTATCCAACGATTTTCTTCGTCTAACTGCCCGCCGAACAGATTTTTCAAGTTTTCTGGTGTTTCAATTGAGTACTGTTGCTTTCGGTACATCTGCTTTCTCTCTTCTTAATGCAATGGTTTTGAGGCATTCTACCCTATTTTCGTGCATTCTAGCGGTTCTTAATTCGCCTACTATTTTTCTCCGTAAAGGTTTCAGCTTTTTTCAGCAAGCCCCAATTAGTCCATCTTTTGGGCAGCTTTGCCTATCGTTTTTGGCTTAAGAGTCTTCCTACTTTACCTACCTGGCCCAGCAATCTTATCCTCAGTGACTATCCACAAGCTGTTCAGACTCAGATTTTAAACAAGGTAGAAGCCTTTGAGCGTTTTGTTAACCTTAATGCCATTGCTTTAGGGCTACTTCAAATTCTCGCCTTAGAGTTACCCCAGGGGATTTGGGCTAATTTTCCTCGATGGTTTCGGACATTACCATCCCATGGCTACCCTAGTGAACGGATTGCTCAACTAGCCCTTCAACATCAAGCCCAAATGATTTTTCCTCAAAGTCCACCCAGTCTGCTTTTGCCTAAATTCCTTACCGCTAAACTTGCCTCTTCCCCAAGCCCTGATATGCTTACTTTCGTCGCATAGTCATTACCTTATCTGGCATCCATAAACTTCCCACTGTCCAGTCATATAGAAAAAATGATAGAAGAGGGAGCAAAGTTAGAAAAACTAACGAAAAAAGAGCAAGAAGAGCTTGTAACGATAGGAAAAGTGTATGAGCAACAGTTAGAAATGTATGAAAAAAAGACAAATAAAGTAGAAAACAGAATCGTGAGTGTAAGCCAACCTCACGTGCGTCCAATAGTGCGTGGAAAAGCGGGAAAAGCAGTAGAGTTTGGAGCTAAAATATCGGCAAGTAATGTGAATGGCTTTGTCTTCTTAGACAAATTAAGTTGGGGTAATTACAACGAATCGGGAGATTTACAAGCGCGAATAGAAGAATATAAAAGGGAAACAGGATGTTATCCGGAATCGGTTCATGTGGATAAAATCTATCGAACAAAAGCGAATCGAGCTTATTGTAAAGAAAGGGATATAAGAATGAGTGGTCCCCGATTGGGAAGACCGCCGAAAGAGGTGAGCAAAGAAAAAAAGAAAGAGGCACGCTCAGATGAAAGAGTGCGTAATGCCATTGAGGGTAAATTCGGACAGGGAAAGAGGAAATTTAGTCTTGGTCGAGTGATGGCCAAACTACCTGAGACCTCGGAAACGGTAATTGCGATGAACTTTTTGGTAATGAATCTTTCTACTCTACTTCAGAAGACAAAAAGTAAAAAGTTGTAGAGTCGTTTTTCTTGTGAAAAATGGTGTTAATTTTCCTCTCTTTTGTGAGGAGTGATTTGTGTTGACCTTTTTAGACAGAAAGGAACAATAGATTAAACAAAATCTGTATTTTGATTTGTTTCCATAAGGATAAGTTATCTATGCTTTTTCAGTCCATACTTCCCTAACCCACATTTCTTTCGTTTTTTGACTTTTTCAGCAAGCCCTAATTAATGTAGAGGGTTCAAAGATAAAAATAGAACTAACATTAGAACTCAGTCGTTCAATGTTGGATACAGAAATAAATATTCAAAAAGGCTTAAACGAAGTAGGTTGCATCGCCAGCAAAGAAGCCTTGAAATATTTAGATACAGATGGTTCACCCTTAAAAATCGGTGAAGAAATCTGGAAGAGTAAGGGAGAGCAACCGAAAGAATATCAAACACCTTATGGTGAGGTTATAGTGAATCGTCATGTATATCAGCGTTCACCTTTGAGGAAAAACGTATTGCCCCTTAGAAAGAGAAGCAAGGATAATCATAACATCAACGCCATTATTGGCAAAACAGGTATCCTCAAAAATGTCAGGGATGGCAGGCAAAGAGGTGAAAAATGATTTATTAGAAAATCATGGTAGAAAAGTAGCGCTATCCTATATCCAAAGATTGAGTGAAGCAGTAGGAAGTGTGGTACAGGCAAAAGAAGAAGCGTGGAGTTATGCCCCGCCCAAGGAGGATAGCCAAATTGCAACAGTGGGAATAGGATTAGATGGAACCTGTATGCTGATGTGTGAGGATGGCTACCGTGAAGCAATGGTGGGAACCGTTTCCCTATACGATAGTGAAGGCGAACGTCAACCTACAATCTATCTAGGTGCGGCACCAGAGTATGGAAAAAAGAGTTTTCTAGAAAGATTAGAAAGAGAAATTGAGCGAGCGAAAAACCGTTATCCAGAGGCAACATTGGTCGGGATAGCAGACGGGGCAGAATCAAATTGGAAGTTTTTAGAAAAGCAAACGGAAGAACAGATATTAGATTTCTATCATGCCTCTGGTTACTTAGGTGCCTTGGCAGAAGCGTTGCATCCGAATACAGTGTCAAAACAAAAAGAATGGTTGACTGAAAATTGTCGAGAACTCAAGCATGAAAAAGGAAAAGCAGGAGAACTGCTAAATCTGATGAAAGAAGTCAAAGAAGAAAAAAGTCATTCTAAGAATCTTACCGAGAAACTACAAGCGGCGATTACTTATTACGAGAATCATCAGCATCAAATGGATTATGCTGAATACTTAGGGCTTGCTGAAAAAAGCTGAAACCTTTACGGAGAAAAATAGTAGGCGAATTAAGAACCGCTAGAATGCACGAAAATAGGGTAGAATGCCTCAAAACCATTGCATTAAGAAGAGAGAAAGCAGATGTACCGAAAGCAACAGTACTCAATTGAAACACCAGAAAACTTGAAAAATCTGTTCGGCGGGCAGTTAGACGAAGAAAATCGTTGGATAGAAATGTCAAAAATGATTCCCTGGGAAGAATATGAGGAAGAATATGCAAAAAACTTCACAGAAAAAAAAGGAGCCCCAGCCAAATCATTTAGAATGGCATTAGGAGCATTAATTATCAAAGAAATTTCAGGAAAAAGTGACAGAGAAACAGTAGAACAAATAAAAGAGAACCCTTATTTACAGTACTTTATAGGAATGGAAAGCTATAGTAGCAAAGAAGCATTTAATGCGTCAATGATGGTTCATTTTCGTAAAAAAATAGGAATGGAATTAATAAATAAATAAAATTAATAAAGAAATAGAAAAAAAGCGACGGGTGTAGCGTCAGAAAAAAAAGAAAATGAAGGAAAGTTATTGTTAGATGCGACTTGTACACCAGCAGATATAAAATATCCAACGGATATAGGAATATTGAATGATGCCAGAGAAAAAACAGAAAAAATAATAGATAAGCTGTATGAACTGGACAGTGGGAAGTTCTCGAGCAGGGTAAGTGAGAAAAGAAAATCGGACATGCGATACCCAAGAGTGCCGTTATGTCCGAAACTGGCTGATATAGAAAATCGATAGCCAGTGCTATCTATCAATTATGCAACTATGTCAGCGACTAGAGCAAATCCTAGAGAATCTCCGTCCCGCCTTTAGCCGAGAAGCAACGTACCAATGGTTTATCCTATTAGCCTGGGGAGTAGTGCTCAACAGCCAACCGAGCGCAATAACAAGCTATGTCAATGCCTTAGGGTTAACAGAGAGCTACTACCATCAGGCACTACATTGGTTTGAATCCAAGGCATTTAACGTCAAAGGACTGACCTTGGGATGGTCGAAGTGGGTAAGTCAGCATGAAAATCTATATCGAATCAAGGAAAAACGAGTGTATGTGGGGGATGGAATCAAAGTGGGGAAAGAAGGGCGCAAGATGCCAGGGGTAAAACGACTACACCAAGAATCCGGAAATGTGGCGAAGCCAGAATGGATAAGGGGGCATTACTTCAATGCCTTGAGTGTTTTGGTGGGAGCAGGAAAAGCCTGCTTTGCCTTGCCCTTAGTGTTGCGGCTAGACGATGGCATCAAGTCCAAAGCAACGGCAAAGGAAGGGAAAAAAGGCAGCAAAAAAGAGAAGACTACTCTAGTCACGAAAATGGGGGAGCTTTGCACTACCTACGCAGAGGCGGGAAGCTATGTGATTTTGGATGCTTACTTCGCTTGTGGAGCAGTGCTCAAAAGTTTTCGCCAAAATGCCTTGCATCTCATCACCCGAGTGCGTTGCTCTACAGTGGCATATGCTCCCTTTTCTTCCGTTCCGACCTTGAGGGGGAAAGGACGACCACGGCTTTGGGGGAGTTCAATAAAACGGGTGTGACCTTTAGTTGATGAAGGAAAAGAAAAGTGTTAACATGGGATGAAAAGTGACAAAGAGGAAACAATGATGACAGCAAAACTAATTAATGTAGAGGGTTCAAAGATAAAAATAGAACTAACATTAGAACTCAGTCGTTCAATGTTGGATACAGAAATAAATATTCAAAAAGGCTTAAACGAAGTAGGTTGCATCGCCAGCAAAGAAGCCTTGAAATATTTAGATACAGATGGTTCACCCTTAAAAATCGGTGAAGAAATCTGGAAGAGTAAGGGAGAGCAACCGAAAGAATATCAAACACCTTATGGTGAGGTTATAGTGAATCGTCATGTATATCAGCGTTCACCTTTGAGGAAAAACGTATTGCCCCTTAGAAAGAGAAGCAAGGATAATCATAACATCAACGCCATTATTGGCAAAACAGGTATCCTCAAAAATGTCAGGGATGGCAGGCAAAGAGGTGAAAAATGATTTATTAGAAAATCATGGTAGAAAAGTAGCGCTATCCTATATCCAAAGATTGAGTGAAGCAGTAGGAAGTGTGGTACAGGCAAAAGAAGAAGCGTGGAGTTATGCCCCGCCCAAGGAGGATAGCCAAATTGCAACAGTGGGAATAGGATTAGATGGAACCTGTATGCTGATGTGTGAGGATGGCTACCGTGAAGCAATGGTGGGAACCGTTTCCCTATACGATAGTGAAGGCGAACGTCAACCTACAATCTATCTAGGTGCGGCACCAGAGTATGGAAAAAAGAGTTTTCTAGAAAGATTAGAAAGAGAAATTGAGCGAGCGAAAAACCGTTATCCAGAGGCAACATTGGTCGGGATAGCAGACGGGGCAGAATCAAATTGGAAGTTTTTAGAAAAGCAAACGGAAGAACAGATATTAGATTTCTATCATGCCTCTGGTTACTTAGGTGCCTTGGCAGAAGCGTTGCATCCGAATACCGTGTCAAAACAAAAAGAATGGTTGACTGAAAATTGTCGAGAACTCAAGCATGAAAAAGGAAAAGCAGGAGAACTGCTAAATCTGATGAAAGAAGTCAAAGAAGAAAAAAGTCATTCTAAGAATCTTACCGAGAAACTACAAGCGGCGATTACTTATTACGAGAATCATCAGCATCAAATGGATTATGCTGAATACATAGAGAAAAAGTATCCGATTGGTTCAGGTGTTATGGAAGCAGCTTGTAAGACGTTGGTCAAACAACGATTATGTTGTTCAGGGATGCGATGGAAGGAAAAAGGAGCAGGAATTATTTTGAGCCTACGAGCTTTGGTATTGACCAAGGAACGATGGAGTCAATTTTGGGCAAAACTTGATCAATATGGGTTCCCTGTAGAACCCTGATTACAACAGCTTTTATCAACTAAAGGTCGCACCCAATAAAACTAGAAAGCCTGTTTGCTCTTGTGGAGGATTTTCCCACCGCTAAAGTCTGGCTCTATGGTCAACAAGTCTCCGTTTCTTATCAGTGCTTTGAGTTCCACTGGGATAGTCCCCATCAGCTCGTTAAGTTTGTCCTCACCCAATTGCCCAACGGACAAAGACTGATTCTGCTTTCTACTGACCTCTGTTTGACTGGACCTGAGATTATTGCCGCTTACGGTCTCCGATTTAAGATTGAAGTCACTTTTCGTCAATTAATCCATCTTTTGGGCGGCTTTGCCTATCGTTTTTGGCTTAAGGCTCTTCCTACTTTACCGACCTGGCCTAGCAATCTTATCCTCCCTGACTATCCCCAAACTGTTCAGACTCAGATTTTAAACAAAGTAGAAGCCTTTGAGCGTTTTGTTAATCTTCATGTCATTGTTCTCGGCTTACTTCAAATTCTTTCCTTAGAGTTACCCCAGGGGATTTGGGCTAATTTCCCTCGCTGGTTTCGGACTCTACCCTCCCATGGCTATCCTAGTGAACGCATTGCTCAACTAGCCATCCAACATCAAGCCCCAATGATTTTTCCTCAAAGTCCACCTAGTCTGCTTTTGCCTAAATTCCTTGCCGCTAAACTTGACCCTTTTCCAAGTCCTGATAGACTTACTTTGGCCGCATAGTCATTACCTTCTCTGCCATCCATAAACTTCCCACTGTCCAGCTGTATGAAGAAATAAAAGAGAAAAGGAAAGAAAAGCCGAGGACTTATAGGGAAGTGGCAAGAAAAGAGTACTTAGCCATAGCAAAAAAACGTCGTGTGTCAAAAAAAGAAAGAAGAAAAGGAACAAAAAAACAACTAGGATATATAAAAAGAAACTTGTCTGATATAGAAAAAATGATAGAAGAGGGAGCAAAGTTAGAAAAACTAACGAAAAAAGAGCAAGAAGAGCTTGTAACGATAGGAAAAGTGTATGAGCAACAGTTAGAAATGTATGAAAAAAAGACAAATAAAGTAGAAAACAGAATTGTGAGTGTAAGCCAACCTCACGTGCGTCCAATAGTGCGTGGAAAAGCGGGAAAAGCAGTAGAGTTTGGAGCTAAAATATCGGCAAGTAATGTGAATGGCTTTGTCTTCTTAGACAAATTAAGTTGGGATAATTACAACGAATCGGGAGATTTACAAGCGCGAATAGAAGAATATAAAAGGGAAACAGGATGTTATCCGGAATCGGTTCATGTGGATAAAATCTATCGAACAAAAGCGAATCGAGCTTATTGTAAAGAAAGGGATATAAGAATGAGTGGTCCCCGATTGGGGAGACCGCCGAAAGAGGTGAGCAAAGAAAAAAAGAAAGAGGCACGCTCAGATGAAAGAGTGCGTAATGCCATTGAGGGTAAATTCGGACAGGGAAAGAGGAAATTTAGTCTTGGTCGAGTGATGGCCAAACTACCTGAGACCTCGGAAACGGTAATTGCGATGAACTTTTTGGTAATGAATCTTTCTACTCTACTTCAGAAGACAAAAAGTAAAAAGTTGTAGAGTCGTTTTTCTTGTGAAAAATGGTGTTAATTTTCCTCTCTTTTGTGAGGAGTGATTTGTGTTGACCTTTTTAGACAGAAAGGAACAATAGATTAAACAAAATCTGTATTTTGATTTGTTTCCATAAGGATAAGTTATCTATGCTTTTTCAGTCCATACTTCCCTAACCCACATTTCTTTCGTTTTTTGACTTTTTCAGCAAGCCCTAGCTAGTCGTATTCCTGACCAAGAAACTCTCAAAAATGAAATTGCGGCTTGGGAAACACACCGAAATGAACAATCACGTACTATTAATTGGCAATTTGCGACTGATGATGCTCGTATCAAACTTAAGCGACTTTACCCATTATTCTGCCTTGACAGACAACTAATCTGACGATAATCCAATCATTACAACTTAATGATGATTAGTTTAAAAACTCCCTATTTTTTTAAAATATAGTTACTAAGTTTTGTAAGGAGATTCTGAATGGCCAACTTTCCTCGTATTTTGAAAAATGACCTAATCGGTCTAAACTGATAAGCTGAGCGAGATGCGTTGGGACTGAGCGGCAACTGAAGCCATTTCTGACGTTAACGATGAATTTGTCAATTTTGGGTTTCTTTATAACGATCTATGACCACGACTGTTGATGTTAAAAGTGATGTAAAAGGCCAACTTCCTACCCAGACGGATGTTGCTGACCTAACATCTCATCAAACCACCTTTAATATTTTGGAAATTCAAGACCTGCTTCCCCATCGTTATCCTTTTGCCTTGGTTGACCGTATTATTGATTATGTTCCAGCCAAAATGGCCGTGGGCATTAAGAATGTCACTATTAATGAACCCTTTTTTCCCGGTCATATTCCCCAGCGTCCGATTATGCCAGGGGTATTAATTATTGAATCGATGGCCCAGGTGGGTGGTGTCATCTTAACCTTGTTACCTGGCATGAGAGGGAAATTTTTTGCCTTTGCCGGTATTGATGGTGTCCGTTTCCGTCGTCCAGTTGTACCAGGTGATCAATTAGTTATGACCCTAGAATTATTGGCCCTCAAACGTCAACGAATTGCCAAAATGCGGGGACAGGCGATGGTCGATGGCCAACTGGTGTGCGAAGGGGAAATGCTGTTTTCTTTGATTGATTAAGTTCAACCGTTAACTGGCACTGTTACAATGCTTAATCATTTAGCTGGGAACTTTCTATAGGTCTCCCATACCTAATACCTTGTAAGCTAGACACAGAATGTAATGCTGACCTACCAACGCACGGGAGATGCTTCTTTGACGACTCTGATTCATCCGACTGCCGTTATTCATCCCCAGGCGGATCTTCATCCCACTGTTCAAGTGGGGCCCTATACTATTATTGGTGAAAACGTCACGATCGGTGCCAATACAAGGATTGGTTCCCATGTGGTCATTGAAGGGCCAACGGCGATCGGGGTAGGCAATCGTATTTTTTCGGGGGCGATTATTGGCTCAGAACCTCAAGATTTAAAATATAAGGGGGGAGAAAGCTGGGTCAAAATTGGTGACTATAATCAAATTCGAGAGTATGTCACCATTAACCGAGCAACGGAAGAAAAGGCTGTCACCCAGTTGGGAGATTATAACTTGCTAATGGCCTATGCCCATGTGGCCCATAACTGTGTCATTGAAAACGAAGTGATTATTGCTAATTCGGTCGCTCTCGCGGGTCATATTTATATTGAATCAAAGGCTCGTATTAGTGGTGTTTTAGGTGTGCACCAGTTTGTTCATATCGGTCGTTTAGCGATGGTGGGCGGGATGAGTCGAATTGAACGGGATGTCCCTCCTTTTACGATTGTGGAAGGGAATCCTTCCAGGGTGCGATCGCTGAATTTGGTGGGTTTACAGCGATCGGGGGCATCATCAGAAGATCTGTCTGAACTGAAAAAAGCCTTTCGTTTGGTTTATCGTTCTAATATGACTTTTCAAGCTGCTTTAGAACAATTAAAATTAATGACTGAGAATGTTCATGTCCAGCACTTATATCACTTCTTGCAAAATTCTTTGACGGACTCAGACAGACGGGGAACGATTCCAGGCAAGGCATAAAGGTATAATTTGGAAGCATTTAAAGTGAGGATAGAGGTTAACTGAGATGCGAGACATTATTACCGGACTGGATGGCGAACATTATCTACGCTCTGATCTAGATAATCAGTGGGATAAAACGATTAATGTGGGGACGGCCAATCGGGGAGAGAATTTTGTCATTAATGGTTATCTGGGTGGAACTAATCGGAGAGGAGCATGGGATAGTGCTGATCGCCTCCAGTTTAGTACAGAAGGTAATATTCACTTAGAGTTAAATACTGATGCTCAGGTCATTACTGAATTAGTTCGATTTGATCAGGGTATTGCGACAGTTGTTGCCTCCGTTGAATACGGCGATCGCCTTTCGTTAGATTTGACGGCAGGTAATTATGGGTTAAGTTTTTTTGTAGAAGATGATTTAATTGATTATCATGTCAGGGCCAATTTTTTATAGCGAAATGAACTACCCCGCTGCAAGCAGACGGGGTATCAGAATCAAAAAAGAGTAAGCTGTTCATTTCGATGGAGCTTGAGATATTCTTTACCCTGATTTTTCACGTATTTTGCAATCATCCCTTCATCCCCGTGTTTGCCTACTGTACTCGCAAAATAACCATCACTCCAAAACTCTCCGCCCCATAGTTTTTGTTTTACCTGAGGACAGCGTCGAAACACTTCCTTGGCTGTCAAACTCTTGCTCATCTTGACCAACTTCGTCACACTATACGTCGGCACCGATTGCACTAAAAAATGCACATGGTCTTTGTCTACACCGATTTCGATAAACTTACATCTTGCAGCAGAACAAAAGAACGACTGGCGGAAAGGGTCAAGAAAGTGGAAAAAGGAGTAGAAGTGAAAAAACAGCAAAACAATGGAAACCATTCTTATACAAGCCCAGACCCTAGTTTATACATTGCTAGGTTTGATGCCGACCTCCTATCAACGCGATAGTTTGCAGGCAATGTTGGGGCTATTCCTAGAAGCTCAAGGTCATCCTCTACCCCAACATAGTCAAACAAAATCACCCTCGGCCTTAAGCCGATTTTTGAATCAGTATGATTGGGGTACTCGCCAAATTATCCGAGCAGTGCGAAAAGCAATTCTCAAAGAACTACTTACCTATGCTCCAAGAGGAAGACGACCTTGGTTGCAGGTGATTGTGGACTTAACGACACTGGAGAAATGCGGAAAATTTAAGGCTTTTGAGCATTTAATTCATGTTCTTCACGGGAAGAGGGGTTTACATCTTTTGGTGATTTATCTGGTGATAGGAGAATTTCGAGTCCCCTGGGGATTTCGAGTTTGGAGAGGTAAAGAAACAAGAAGTCCCGCTCAACTCGCGGTGCGATTAGTGGATAGCCTACCTAAAGAACTCCTGAGTGCTTTTCGGGTTGTCATTTTAGCCGATACCGCCTTTAGTAGTGTGCAATTCCTTCAAGCGATGAAAAAACGCCGTCTTGCGGTTATCGTCGGTGTGCGTTGTGACCGTAAATTAGCTGATGGTCGTCAGCTTCGTGATTTGCTCAAAAAAGGACAACAGGTCACTCTTGATGGATTATCTTTCCCTGTTACTATCTCTTGGTTCTACCTCAAACGTAACGGCAAACTCGAAAAACGCTTCGTCTTATCGACTCGTCCTCTTAAGTCCAGTACCATTATCTGGTGGGGACGGCGAAGATGGAGTATTGAGGGCTTTTTCAAGACCGTAAAACATCGTTTTGGTTTACATCGTTTTGGTCAACAAACTCTTCTGGGGGTTTATCGCTGGTTGCTTCTTTCGATGATTAGCAGGGCAAACGCATCTTATCCGAGTAAAACCTTAAGGAGATAGTCCTCGTCCCAACCAGCGCGTAGCCGTTTATTCTTGATACCAAGTTTCAGAGTATTTTCCTTTGTGAGCAAGTTAAGAGCGATATGGCGTAAGACGGCTAAATTCTCAGGAGCAAAATCCTTACGAATGCGACAAGCATCCTCGTTGAAGGCCAAGTCTAGAACCCAATGTAAAGAGTTTTCTATCAACCAATGACTACGAACAGATTGGGATAATTTTTGAGCATTACTCGGCAGGCTACTGATATAGTAGCGAGTCTCATACTCTGTTTTGTCTTTCAATCGTCTCTCCGCTTTAATCATACAGATGCTCGTCAACTTTGCCCATTTCTCCCCACCCAGCAAAAATTCTGTTTGTTCCATCGTCCAGCAACGGCGAATTTCAATCCGTCCATGTCCCTTGTCTATTGTTTGATGAAAATCATGCTTAATTCCCACAAAATTAACCGATTGAGCATGAGCAAATAATTGTTCAACATCCTCACATAAATTACCTTGATTGCCTTTCAATGCCAAAACATAATCTCCCCCTCGCCCTACTATCTGTTGGGCAATCTTTGTCTGAGTTCCCATGGCATCAATCGTTACGATACAACCTTTGACCTCTAGCATTTTCAGGAGTTTAGGAATCGCCGTGATTTCATTCGATTTGCTTTCCACCTTGCACTGTCCTAGTACTAGACGATTTGCTGTTGCCCATGCACTTACCATCTGAATTGCGCCCTTTCCGTTGGCATTGTCATAGGAGTGGCGAAGGGTTTTGCCGTCAATCGCTATCACTTCTCCTTCACTTACCTCCGCTATACTTTTGACCCAATGCAGAAAACAGTCTTGAAATTGCTCTGGATTCAGACTAGCAAATACACGCGCAAACGTATCGTCGGAGGGGATGCCATTCGGCAATTCCAAAATTTTTTTTAGCCATTGATGTTTAGCCTTGCCGAAACTTTCCATGGCTACCCAACCTTCTGCTCCACAAATGACGGCTAAGATGGCAATCGTTAGAATATCAATGAGTTTATGCCGTTTTGTTCGTTCGATGCGAGGGTCATCTATTTCGGCAAAGTGTTCTACCAGTCTATATTTGGGTCGGAGTTTCATCGCTTTTGTTTTCTATGCACTTTCCCTTATTTTCCCTTATCCATCCCTCTATAATGTTCTTGTATCTGTATCATTTTTAGATGCGTTCGCCCTGCTCTGGAGTCAGTAATTCCAAATTCAGAATGTAGTCAAAGATACAAAAGGCTCGATGTATTTACTGGCAAGGGTTTTGCTATGAAAATTGCCAATTAATCAACTAGGAAGAATTCGAGACAGCGAGAGAAACTGAGTCATCAAGCATAAAATCTAAAAGATGATGCCAGCTTTCAAAGAACAGATATTTGGTCAAAGAGAGAATATCTTGAAAGAATCCCTTACGAGTGCCGCGTTGGACGCGAATTCTCTGGTAACGTTCATCAACCAAACCTAAAACCGTGTGCAAGAGAAAAGCCAGCAAATTCAGGGTAAGCAAAACAGAGGCGAGGTGTTGTTTACCATGCCCAAAATTATGCTCTAAGTGATAGCCTCGATTTTTGAGAATATTGTGATTCTCGTTCTCAGTGCGCCAACGAGTCCGTCCAGCACGACAGACATCAAGAACGATGTAAGGGGTGAGAAAATGATTGGTAATCCAACTATTGTGATAAAGAAGTTGAGCATCGGATTCGCGGTGGATTTTTAGCTCACACCAGTTAACCAACAAAGCAGGCTGTTGGTCTCGCAGGGGAATCTGATTGAGATAACGGCAGTGCCAAATCTCGAAATACTTCCCATTCCAACGTCGGTGTTGAGTGGTTTTGACTTCTCCATTAGCTTCTAAATAGTTTAACCATTCATAGAGTGTGGGATGAGAAGTCGGTAAACAGACGAAGATAAAGTTGAAATCGTGGTCGAGACAGTGCTGACAAGTGGGCTGACGACTGTACAAGTCATCCCCTAGCAGAGTTATCTTCTGTCCCGCAAACAAACTAGCATGGTTACTTAGGGCTTGCTGAAAAAGTCAAAAAACGAAAGAAATGTGGGTTAGGGAAGTATGGACTGAAAAAGCATAGATAACTTATCCTTATGGAAACAAATCAAAATACAGATTTTGTTTAATCTATTGTTCCTTTCTGTCTAAAAAGGTCAACACAAATCACTCCTCACAAAAGAGAGGAAAATTAACACCATTTTTCACAAGAAAAACGACTCTACAACTTTTTACTTTTTGTCTTCTGAAGTAGAGTAGAAAGATTCATTACCAAAAAGTTCATCGCAATTACCGTTTCCGAGGTCTCAGGTAGTTTGGCCATCACTCGACCAAGACTAAATTTCCTCTTTCCCTGTCCGAATTTACCCTCAATGGCATTACGCACTCTTTCATCTGAGCGTGCCTCTTTCTTTTTTTCTTTGCTCACCTCTTTCGGCGGTCTTCCCAATCGGGGACCACTCATTCTTATATCCCTTTCTTTACAATAAGCTCGATTCGCTTTTGTTCGATAGATTTTATCCACATGAACCGATTCCGGATAACATCCTGTTTCCCTTTTATATTCTTCTATTCGCGCTTGTAAATCTCCCGATTCGTTGTAATTATCCCAACTTAATTTGTCTAAGAAGACAAAGCCATTCACATTACTTGCCGATATTTTAGCTCCAAACTCTACTGCTTTTCCCGCTTTTCCACGCACTATTGGACGCACGTGAGGTTGGCTTACACTCACAATTCTGTTTTCTACTTTATTTGTCTTTTTTTCATACATTTCTAACTGTTGCTCATACACTTTTCCTATCGTTACAAGCTCTTCTTGCTCTTTTTTCGTTAGTTTTTCTAACTTTGCTCCCTCTTCTATCATTTTTTCTATATCAGACAAGTTTCTTTTTATATATCCTAGTTGTTTTTTTGTTCCTTTTCTTCTTTCTTTTTTTGACACACGACGTTTTTTTGCTATGGCTAAGTACTCTTTTCTTGCCACTTCCCTATAAGTCCTCGGCTTTTCTTTCCTTTTCTCTTTTATTTCTTCATACAGCTTATCTATTATTTTTTCTGTTTTTTCTCTGGCATCATTCAATATTCCTATATCCGTTGGATATTTTATATCTGCTGGTGTACAAGTCGCATCTAACAATAACTTTCCTTCATTTTCTTTTTTTTCTGACGCTACACCCGTCGCTTTTTTTTCTATTTCTTTATTAATTTTATTTATTAATTCCATTCCTATTTTTTTACGAAAATGAACCATCATTGACGCATTAAATGCTTCTTTGCTACTATAGCTTTCCATTCCTATAAAGTACTGTAAATAAGGGTTTTCTTTTATTTGTTCTACTGTTTCTCTGTCACTTTTTCCTGAAATTTCTTTGATAATTAATGCTCCTAATGCCATTCTAAATGATTTGGCTGGGGCTCCTTTTTTTTCTGTGAAGTTTTTTGCATATTCTTCCTCATATTCTTCCCAGGGAATCATTTTTGACATTTCTATCCAACGATTTTCTTCGTCTAACTGCCCGCCGAACAGATTTTTCAAGTTTT